>NZ_JACUZT010000010.1:0-182489 GCF_014851495.1 Acidovorax sp. ACV01
TTGGAGCGCAACAGAAGGCTTGTGATGCACCACGACCGCAAGCCGTTCTATGCACAGGCATGGGTTTGGCTCGCGCAGGCCCGGATGCTGCTGGGGCGATTGAAATAGATTTCTTCTACACCCTCCAAAAGGATCGCAATGACCGCATTTGCACTCATCATCAAGCACAAGACGCTGCCTGGAAAACGCGAGGAGGTCCGAAAAATCTGGGAAAAGCACATGGCACCGGCCATTGCGTCCAACCCAGGCCATACGGCCTACTTCTACTGCTTTGACAATGCCGACCCGGATTCCATCTGCGCATTCCAGCAGTATTCAAGCGTTGAAGCCTCCCAGGACTTTCTGAAAACGAGCATCTACGCCGCGTACCTGAAAGACGTGGAGCCGTTGCTGGCAGGTCCTCCTCAGGTCACGGCACTGACGCCCATCTGGTCCAAAGCGGCCTGACAGCTTCCAGCGGGGCGTCCACCCGCCACGCGGGCGGGCACCTGTTGACACGGACGCTCCTTAGCGCAACCACTCCCGCAGCTCTGTCTTCAACACCTTCCCATAACTGTTCTTTGGCAGCGCCTCCACCCACCGGTACACCTTGGGCCGCTTGAAGCGCGCGATGTGCTCCAGGCACAGGGCGTCCAGCACCGTATCCGCGATAGGCGGGCCCCCGCCAGCGACGAGGAAGGCAATCACCACCTCGCCCCATTCCGCATCGCGCAGCCCCACCACGGCGACCTCGTGTACCTGGGGGTGGAGCAGCAGCACCTCTTCGACCTCGCGCGGGTAGATGTTGGAGCCGCCCGAGATGATCACGTCCTTGGATCGGTCCTTGAGCGTGAGGAAGCCGTCGGTATCCAGGCTGCCCGTGTCACCCGTGTACAGCCAGCCGTTACGCAGCGTCTGCGCCGTGGCGGCGGGGTTGTTCCAGTAGCCGGGCATGACGGTATCGCCGCGCACCAGCACCTCGCCGGTCTCGCCGGTGGGTACGCTCTGGCCTTGGGCGTCGACCACGCGCACCTCCACCAGCGACTGCGCCACGCCGACCGAGGCCATGCGGTCGGCCCAGCGGGGATGGGCGGTGTCGGCCAGATTCGCGCGTGACAGCGCGGTGATGGTCATGGGGCTTTCGCCCTGGCCGTAAATCTGCACGAAGCGATCGTTGCCCATCACGGCCATGGCGTTGCGCAGGTCGTCGGCATACATGGGGCCGCCGCCGTAGACGATGGTTTTGAAGCCGGTCACATCTGCGCTGGTGGCCTGCACGTGCTCCACCAGCCGGTGCACCATGGTGGGCGCAGCAAACAGTGTGAGCTGGCCCACCGATGCGGCCAGCTGCACCAGCTCCGCAGGCTCGAAGCCGCCCGACATCGGCACCACGTGCCGCCCGCCGCGCAGCACCTGTGCGTAGTTGTAGAGACCTGCGCCGTGCGACATGGGCGCGGCGTAGACCATGGCGTCGCCGGGCAGCACGTCGTCTACGTCGGTGAAGTAGCAGGCCGTCATGGCCAGCAGGTTGCGGTGGGTCTGCATCACGCCTTTGGGGCGGCCGGTGGTGCCCGATGTGTAGAACAGCGAGGCGACATCCTCGGGGGCGCGATCGCAGACTTCCATGGGGGCGTGTGCCACAGCGGCGCGGTATGCGTCGGAGCCGAAGACCAGCAAACCGGCGTCCATCGCCCCCGCCTCCCGCGCGGCCGGTGCCAGGACCTGCGACGCCAGCACTACGCGCGCGCCAGAGTCCGCCAGCACATAGGCCAGCTCCTTGGCATGCAGCTTGTAATTGACGGGCACCGACACCGCCCCGGCCCACACAATGGCGTGCAGGGCCTCCAGATATTCGGGCGCATTGGCGGCATAGATGGCCACGCGGTCACCGGGGGCCACGCCACATTGCGCGCGCAGATAGCCCGCCAGGGCGGCGGCGCGAGCGCCCAGGTCGCGGTAGGACCACAGCACGTCGCCCCCCTGCAGCACAGCGGGCTGGTGGGCATGCAGCAAAGCGCTGCGGCGCAGCAGGTGGGCGATGTTCATCGAGTGCACTCCACAACAGTAGTTTTCAGGGTCACCAATCTCCACGGCCGGGGAGACATGCAGGCACTGTAGGCACACAGGGCGCTTGCGCACAGTCGCCCAAATACCCAAGGGAAAACCCCGCCCCGACCAAGAAGCACCTGGTTACCACGCGGGTCCAATTCCCCACAAGCTGTGGCGTTGAAACGCGGTTGCCTAGACTGCATCTGATCCTCATGCGCCGCGACCGGCCCACCCAGGCGAGCGCCCCACCGTTTTCACCCAACGCCTTCGCAGGCAACACCCCATGAACCTGGACCAGCAAAAATCCATCCTCACCATCGCCCTCCTGGCCGCATTTGCAGACGGCAACAAGGACGACGCCGAGCGCGAAGAGATCCGCCGCATTGCCCAGTCGCTCGCGGGCGATGCAGGCATGGCAGACCTCCCGCGCATTTACCAGGACGTGCTGCTCCAGCGCACCAGCGTGCAGGCGGCCGCGCAGGCCTTGAACGAGCCCATGCACCGCCAGCTGGCCTATGAGATGGCCGTGTGCGTGTGTGACGT
This sequence comes from Acidovorax sp. ACV01, assembly GCF_014851495.1. NCBI lineage: Bacteria > Pseudomonadati > Pseudomonadota > Betaproteobacteria > Burkholderiales > Comamonadaceae > Acidovorax > Acidovorax sp. ACV01. The sequence continues at coordinate 2,572 of NZ_JACUZT010000010.1, forward strand.
GGATGGCCGGCAGACGCCTGCGGAGGCGCAGTTCCTGGCCACGCTCAAGACCGCACTGCAGCTGGGTGCACAACAGACCGCAGCCTTTGACCAGGAGGCTGACGCGTTGGTCGACGTGGCCGAGACGGCATCACCCTCTGCCGTGCCTTGGGGCGTGGCAGGCGCGGCCACGAGCGCTGCGGCCTATGCCGCTGCATCGGCGCCGTCGCCCGCATCCGTCCCCGTGCCGGCTGCCGGGCCCGCACCCACCGGCCCCGGCGACGCCGAGCTCGACAAGTCCATCCTCAACTACGCGCTGCTCAACGGTGCGCTGGAGCTGCTGCCGCAGTCCTGGGCATCGATGGCCATCATCCCGATGCAGGTGAAGATGGTGTATGGCATTGGCAAGGCGCACGGCGTGGAGCTGGACCAGGGCCACATCAAGGAGTTCATCGCCGCTGCGGGCGTGGGCATGACGTCGCAGTACCTGGAGCAGTTTGGCCGCAAGCTGCTGGGCGGCCTGCTGGGCAAGGTGGCGGGCCGGACCCTCGGTGGACTGGGCGGCGCGGCCACGGGCATGGCGTTTTCGTTTGCCACCACCTATGCGCTGGGCCAGGTGGCCAAGCGCTACTACGCCGGCGGCCGGGTGATGAGCACGGCCATGCTGCGCGATACCTTCCAAAGCCTGCTCGGCCCCGCCAAGCAGATGCAGTCGCAGTACCTGCCGCAGATCCAGCAGAAGGCCGCCACGCTGGACGCCGGCAAGATCATGGCCATGGTGCGCGGGGCCTGACGTACCACCGCATCTTCAGCAAATGCTATATTTTTAATAGCATTTAGCGCTTTCCAGGTAAGCGCCAGAGGCCATTTTCATCAATATTCGACGGTCTACATCGTGTTGACGGGGTGTGGGCTGGCTCGGGCGGTGCACCCACGGGGTGTGGAGGCGTTGCGCCCGCGCTGTGCCCGTGCGCAAACCAGGTGGCGCAAACATCGGCCCATGACAGAATCGGCCCATGCTCGACCACACGGATCCTGTCGCCTCCATCATCCCGGCCATGTCGCTCGACTCACCGTCTGACAACGCCATGACGGCGCTGTCCCGGCTGGCACTGGGGCCCGTGAACACGGCCTACTACATGGCCGTCTTCGAGCGCTTTGACAACACGGGCCGCACCACCACCACCTGGAACTGGGCAGCCTGCCTGGCCACCCTCAACTGGATGCTGTTCCGGCAGCTGTGGACTCCCGCGCTGGTCTACCTGGCGGCCGCCGAGGGGCTCGCGCTGATCGTGTACGGCATCGGCAGGACGTTCCTGCAATGGCCGCCGGGCGTGGAACTGGGCGTGCTGGGCGCCTTTGCAATGCTGGCCTTTGCGGTGCCAGGCCTGTATGGCAACGCCATCCTGTATGCCGACATCCGCAAGCGTGTGGCCCGCGCGCTGGCCGCCTCCCGCACGTTGCCCGAGGCCTGTGTGCTGCTGGAGAAACAGGCCAGCTCACGCAAGCGGCTGCAGGGGCTGGTGCTGGCCAATCTGGTGCTGGTGGCCGCAGCCGCACTGGCGTACCTGGTCTGGGCCCCTTCAGGCACCCAGCCCCTGGCCCTGGAACCCGCCGTGACCGTGGCCCAAGCCACAGCGACGGCCGCGTCCCGGCCCAGCCCGGTGGCATCTGCGCCAACGCCAACGCCCGCCGCCACGCCTGCACCCGTACCGGTATCTGCGGAAGCGACCCCGACCCCAGCCGCCCCCTCCACCGCGGCCTCGGCCCCTGCCGCCGCTGCCGCAGTGGCGCCGCCCGCCCTGGCCGCGTCTGCGCCGGTGACCCCCTCCACCACCCAGCCTGCGGCCCCGACCACCAAAGCACCAAAAGCCCCCGCGCAAGCCAGCACACAGGCGTTGCCCTCCGAGTCCAATGCTCCCGCACCGCCTGCAGCTTCCGCAGCCCCCACGGTTTCAAAAACACCGACCTCAGCGCCCGCCACGGCGGCACCCAAGCCCGCAGCAAAGGCAACGCCCCCCGCCGAGCCCGCCAGCCGCGCGGCCTCCCCACCCAAGGCCAAAACGGCCAAAGCCCCCGCATCAGCCGCTGCGCCAGCCGCCTCCGCCGCCCTGCCCACCGTGGGCACGGCAGCGGGCTACTACATCAACGTGGGGCTCTTTGCCGACGAGGCCAACGCCCGCAAGGCCCAGGCACGGCTGCTCAACGAAGGGCTGCCCGCCTTCCGCCAGGAGCTGAACAACACCAAGGGCCGGCGCATCCGCGTGCGCGTGGGGCCTTACGACAGCCGGGCCCAGGCCGATGCAGCGGCCGAGTCGATCCGTGCGATGGCGCTGGAAGCTGTGGTTTTCAAGCAATGAGCTGGGTACCTCCAGCCGTTCTGACATAGCAGCACCACATCGCACGCTGACCGCGCCGAGTTGGTAAAAATTTCCTATTGCATTTGAGGAGAACCCCATACCATGTGTAAGCAAAGGTTATTTACACAGTCCAAATAAAGGGTCAAGTATGTCTTTCGCGAATTCGCTTTCCAAAGTGTTGGCGGTGGGGGTTTTGGCACCAATCATGGTGGCTAGCGCACAAGTCAACGATGTGGGGGGTATCGCATCCGGTGGAGGCGTGTCCATGCCGAGCCCTATGGTCGCGGCGGCCATCAGTGCGGGCTCCTTGTCCCTGACAGGCGCTGAATCCACCATGTCGCCCCGTTTTTTCCGCTCGGGTACGCCTGGCGACGCTTGTTCCACGTTCAGTTCGGGTAACTTTCAATACACGACGGTTCCCTTCCAGACCGATGGCAGCGGTTCCTTGCGCGCCATCGTCGATCCCCAAACCTGCGGCACAGGCGTGTTTGTAACGTTCCACGTCGGCGCCTTCAACCCATCCAGCATCTGTAGCGGGTATCAGTGGTCCTTCGGCTCTTCGCAGGCCTTTGACCAAACCTTCTCGGTCCCGGCGAGCACCGCCATGACCATGGTTCTTTCTGGCGTGGCCAATGCACCCGGGGTGAGCTGCGGCCCGGTCGCGTATTCGCTGGATGGAACGGCCAACGCCGCAGCGTCTGCAATTCCCGTGAACAACCCTTGGGCGCTGGTTGTTCTGGCGGCCTTGGTAGGCATTGCTGGCTGGAGGTTGCGCAGCTTTCGCCAGGCTTGATGGATTGATTGCGCGGCCTCCTTGGCAATGAGGGGGCGCGCAAATTTGTCTTCATAAACTCCTGGGATCTGCAGCCGTCCAGTCCCGCACCTTTTCAATCACCCAGCGGGGATCGTCCAGCGGCAGGTCGTGCCCGGCCCAGGGATGGAACTCCACAGGCACCTGCCAGGCGTTTGCAATGGCCTGCGAGCACTGGCCATGCACCAGCCCATCCTCGCGACTTGCCAGCAGCAGCATGTTTTCCAAGGGGGCCTTCTCTGGAGCGCGGTAGCAGGCCGCTGCGCCCAGCTGGCGCAATGTGTTGGCAGCCGACACCGGGCGCTGCCTACGTATCTCTGCCCAGTCCGGCACCACCGGTTGTCGACGCAGCACACAGTTGCTGGTCAGGCGCAAGACCTCTTGCTCCACCTGTTCTTCACGCTTGATTCCGAATGCAAGACGCAGCAAAGCGGTGTAGTTGCGCGGCCGCAGACGGTGGTAGAAGGGGCTGAACGGGCGCAAGCTGGTGTTGATCAACACACACCCCGCCAGCTCTTCAGGCGCCACCCGTGCCCACTCGGTCGCCACCATGGCACCCAGCGACATGGCCAGCACCCTAAACGGTGGCCGCAAGCCCCGCTCAGCCAGACCTGCGCGGCAGCGCTCCACCATGCCCCGCACGGTAACGGGCGAAACCGCCCGGTGCAGCAGGCCATTGCCTGGCAGGTCCTGCGCCACGACGCGGGCACCCGGCAGAGCGCGCTCGAACGCTTCGGCAAACGCCCCCCAGTGCGCTGCCTCGCGCGTGAGACCCCTGAGCAGAATCCATGGGTGCATGGCGCTCGGCCTCCATCAGTACCAGGCGGCCAACGCCTGCGCGCGGTGGTAGGCGCGCGTTTCCGGAAGCGGCACCCAGCGCTCGTGGCTACAGGCCGCGCGGGCCAGAAAATCGAGCAGCGACAGATGGCGCCGCAGCACCCGCTGCTGCCGGTGGTTGATGAGCGGGTTGAAGATGCCGTTGCGCGAAAACAGCTGGCGCGGGTTTTTCTTGATCCACAGCCAGGACCCCATCTCCAGCGTGAGCGGCAGGAAAGTGTGCGCGGGCGCCTCGCGGCAGGCCTGCAGGTACAGGTAGTCCCACAGGTCGCCGTGCGCCAGGTACTGGGCGCTTTGCGGCTCGATGATGTACTGGTGGTGGCTGTGGGCCTGCAGAAAGATCTCCTGCAGTGCATGCAGTTCGGCCAGGTGCGCGATGGGCTTGCGCGTGTGGGCAAACGGAAACCACAGGCGGTCCCGGGCGCCAAACCCTGAATGGCAGTCGATGGCGATGCTGAACGGCCGCGCCAGCAGCTCCTGCGCCACCACCTCGCACAGCGCCTGGCTTTCCGCCTCCATGGCATCGCCAGCGCGCCCCCGGTACCAAGGCAGCCCGGCGCTCACCCGCTGCCCACCGATCCAAGGCGGTACCCGGTCGGTGGCATCGACCGGCGCATTGCGCATGAGGTCCACCCCACGCGGATTGGCACGTGTGGCGGCCCACATGCCACCCGGATTGACCACCGGCATAAAGACCAGGCGCATCTGCTCCAGCTGGCGGTGCAGCGTGGTATCCCACTGCAGCCGCATGACCACGTTCTGCAAGTAAGCGATGACCACCTCGGCGCCGATGCGCTCAAGCCCGTGCACGCCCCCGAAGAAACCGATTGCGGGCACGTCCAGCGACGGGTTGCCCAGGCCAATGGCATGGATCGGAAAGCAGTGGCCCGACGCCAGCGGCACCTGCCGAACCACGCGCACCTGCAGATGGGGCGCCCCCAGCTCGATGATTTTTTCGAGCGCCAGCAGCTCGGGCAGGGTGTTCATGGTGGATGGCGATCGCGGCACGGGGCCGCGCAGCAAGGCGATGGACAACGAGCATATCTCCGGCACGCACGCACCAACAGCGCCATCACGCCTCTGTGTGAATTCGGCGAAACGACTCGAAACTGTCACATGACCACGTTACCTTGGCCGCAGACACAACCCTTCGAAGAGGCACACGATCATGCTCTGGAGATTGCTCGGACTGCAGCGGCTGCTGGATGAACTCTTCGATGCTCCGGGCTGGCCCAGCTTCGATTTACCCAGCACCGACGGATGGGCCCAGTATGAAGACGCAACAGCTGCAGCGCAGGACTGAGGTGCACCGTATCGCCCTGCTGTGCGGCACCCTGGGCTGTGCACTGGCCTGGGGTCTGGTGGAGTTGCTGGCGTTGCAGCGCCAGCGCTACCACCAGTGGCGCCAACGCCACCAGACCCCTGCACACCGCTGACGCAGCAGCAACACGGACGCATGCGCGCATGCGAGCGCGTGATCGCACGCAGCACACACGGCCTTCAGCAGACACCGGCTGCGCGCAGCCCCTCATTGGCGGCGTCTTTCTACAGCCCCATCAGAAGCCTCTGACGCTGGCGGGTCTTCGTTTTTGCACGGTATGCCGCAGACGCACCTAAAATTGCGCACCTTCCCTTCATTGGGGGGAGGCATATTGCAACTCTGAATAAAGAAGAACCACCATCATGGCAACTGCAAAGAAGACTCCAGCGCCCGCAAAGAAGGCCGTCAAGGCGGCAGCACCTGCTGTCGCAAAGAAGGCGGCACCTGCCGCCAAGAAGGTAGCCGCCCCCGCAGCGAAGAAGGCTGCCGCGCCAGCGGCCAAGCCCGTCGCCGTGGGCATCAAGCCGATCAAGACCGCGTTCAACAAGACCACGCTGATCGCCCACCTGGCCGAGCAGGCTGGTGTGGAACCCAAGGCCACCAAGGCCGTGCTGGCCGCACTGGAAGCCACCATCCTGGGTTCGGTGCACAAGAAGGGCTCTGGCGAGTTCACGCTGCCCGGCCTCATGAAAATCGGCCTGCAGCAAATCCCCGCCAAGAAGAAGCGCTTCGGCAAAGACCCCTTCACCGGTGAAGAGCGCTGGTTCCCTGCCAAGCCTGCAGCTGTCAAGATCAAGACCCGCGCGCTGAAGAAGCTCAAGGACGCCACGGTCTGATTACAGCCGTTGCGACGGACGTGACAAGGTGATGCTCCATCACCTTTCCCCCGCAAAGAGGACCCGTTGCCCAAGGCAGTGGGGCCCTTTTTTTTGGAGGGGTGGATAGGTCAAGCCGCAGAAGGCGCCGCCACCGCACCCCATCAGACGGTGATCACGTTGGGGGCAGCAGGGCCGGCATGCAGCAGTTCCACCTCTGCAGCCCGGCGCGAAAGCACCGCCCCCTGGTTGATATAGCCCTTGTCGGTGATTTCTCCAGCCTCTGGGTCGGGCGGCGCCGCCATCACCAGCGCACGCGTGGGGCACTGCGATGAACCTGCGCCGGCACTGCGGCGAACCTGGATCACAGCGCGCAGGGCTTGTTCCAGCCTCGCGCGGTCCGCTGCGCCTGTGGCTGAAGGAAACACCAGCATGCCCACTTCGTCCCGGTTGTGGCCCGTGAGCACGATGTCCTGCACCAGCGGCGCCAGCTCGGACACGAGCTCCACCCGCAAGGTACCTACCGACACCCAGCTCCCGCTGGAAAGCTTGAAGTCCTCGGCCACCCTGCCGTTGAAGACCACGCCACGCTCCGGCCGCGCGGGGTCCACCAGATAGCCCGCATCGCCGATGCGGTAGAAGCCCTGGCTGTCGAACGCTGCCGCAGTCTCGGCGGGCGCATTGCGATAGCCCGGAAATACCGACACGCCTTTCACCCGCATTTCGAGCTTGCTGCCATTGGGCACCAGCTTGAGCTCAAGCCCAGGCAAAGGTGCGCCAATACAGCCCGCGCCCTCCATGCGCCAGTGCGCGCTGGTCACGGCGGGTGACGTCTCCGTGGAACCCCAGGACGTGGTCAGCCACAGCGGCAGCGCGGGTCGCACGCGTGCTGCCACGGCTTCAAGCCGCTGCCAGGTGGAAGGGGCCAGCGCCGCCGCCGCGTAGAACGCCAGGCGCATGCGTGAAAGGACCTCGGTAGCCAACGCTGCATCCGCTTCCAGAAACGGCAGCAGCATGTCAAAACCACGCGGCACGTTGAAAAGCATCGTCGGCTTCACATCGCGCAGATTGCGCACCGTCTTCTCGATGAGCCCAGGCACCGGCCGTCCCTCATCGATGTAGAGCGTGCCCCCATGGCACAGCACCATGTTGAGGTTGTGGTTGCCGCCAAAGGTGTGGCTCCAGGGCAGCCAGTCCACCAACACGGGCTTTTCGTGGGCCAGAAACCGCCAAGCCTGGGCAATCATCTGCTGGTTGGCGCACAGCATGCGGTGGGTATTGATGACCACCTTGGGACGGCCCGTCGAGCCCGAAGTCAGCAGGTACTTGGCATGGCCATCCGCATCGATGGCCTGGAACGCCTGCAACACGGCCGGGCTTTCCACGCCCGCCCGCAGGTGCGCAAAAGACAAGGCACCGGGCACCATCTCGGCATGGCGGCTGAAGACCTTCAAGGCATCGGATGCGTAGCCCGCCAGGGCGGGCGCGTAGACCGAGGCGTCCGACGCGTAGATCAACGAAGGCTCCAGCACCGCGAGCATGCTGTGCAGGCGGCTCGGGTCCCTGGAGCGTGAATAGGCACTCGACAGCGAACAGGGCGTGATGCCGACATGCATTGCCGCCAGCATGAGCACCGCGTGGTCCACCGCATTGTCGGAAAGGATGGCGATGGGGCGGCCTACAGGCAGTTTCAGGTCCAGCAGCGACTGCGCGACGGCGCCCATGGCCTGGCGCAACTCACCATAGGTCAGGGTGCGCCAGTGCTCGGCATTCTCAGCACGCTCTGCCAGGGCCAGCGCATCGGGTGTCTCTCGCGCCCAACGCTCCACCCACTCGCCGATGCAGCGCGCATAGGCGCCCAGCGCCACGGGAGAACGCAGTGTGAACGAGCCATCGTCCTGGTGGACCAGCATCGTGGCGGACGGTGCTATTTGGCTTTCATCGCCAAGAAATTCGGGGTGCATGGTGTGGGTGGTCTCTCGTGTTCTTGGGGCAACAACAAAAATGGACGACACGGCGCTGGCGAGTGGCGTGGCTGTGCGCAGCAACACTGCCGAAAACGCTGGGTGCACCACGTCGAAAACCCATGCGGCGGGACCGCACGGTGGCATCGCGGATTCAGTCCAGGACGCGGGCGTCCTGCTTGGCGCGCAGAAGGTTCACCAGCAAGGTATCGCGTGCAGCCGCCAGCTCCGCGCTGGTTCTCTCACCGATTTCCTCGGCTACGCCATCCGCCACAAGGCGCTGGAGCGCCGGCGTCATCTGCGGAGCACCCAGGTCCTGCCACCAGTCTTCGATGGGGCCGCCGAGGTGTGCCAGCAAATGGGCGATGCCGCCTTCGCCGCCCGACAGGTGCAGGTTCATGAACGGCCCCATCAATGCCCACCGCAGGCCCGGGCCGTGTGCAATGGCGGTATCGATGTCGGTGACACTGGCAACCCCTTCGTTGACCAGATGAAACGCCTCCCGCCACAGCGCAGCCTGCAGGCGGTTGGCAATGTGCCCTTTGATTTCGCGCCGGACATGGATGGGGCGCTTGCCAATGGCTGTGTAGAAATCCATTGCGGTAGCGATCGCCTGGGCCGATGTCATTTCGCCCCCGCCCACCTCCACCAGCGGAATCATGTGCGGGGGGTTGAACGGATGGCCCAGCACCACGCGCTCGGGGTGTTTGCATTGGGCTTGTATGGCTGTAATGGACAGGCCCGAAGAACTGGAAGCCAGGATGGCCTGCGGCGGGGCGGCATCGTCCATCCTTCGCAGCAGATCCGCCTTGAAGTCCAGCCGCTCGGGCCCGTTTTCCTGCACGAAATCGGCTTGCACCAGGGCGTCCTCCAGCCGGGGGTGAAACTGCAGCCTCGCCATGCTCGCACTCGGCGCAAGTCCCTGCCGTTCCAGCGCCGGCCAGTGCTGGGCCACGGCATCGCGCAGGCGTTTCTCGGCCCCTGGTGCGGGATCGGTGGCATCCACGTCCAGCCCCCGGGCAAGGAAGCAGGCGGCCCAGCTCGCGCCAATGACGCCGGTGGCGACCACCGCCACGCGCTTCACGGAAGAAACCATGTCGGTGCCCTTCAGGACTCTGCCGTGAAGCCGATCTTCTTGACCAGCGGACCCCAGCGGTCGAATTCTGCTTGCTGCGATGCCGCCATTTCAGCCGATGTGGAGCCCCGGGCAATGAGGCCCACCACGGCCAGGCTGTCGATCACGGATTTCTCCTTGATCGCGGCATTGATGGCCGTGTTGGCAGCGGCAACCACGCTGGCAGGTGTCTTGGCGGGTGCGTAAAAGCCAAACCATTCCTCGGTGGTGAGCTCGGGGAAGCCTTGTTCCGCAAACGTGGGCACCTCGGGCGAGAACGGTGAGCGAGCCTGCCCGGAGGTCGCGATCAGCCGCAGCTTGCCCGCCTTGTGGTTGGGAATGAAGTCGCCGCTCGGGGTCACCATCGAGGCAATCTGCCCGCCGACCACGTCCGTGACACCGGGGATGGACCCTCGGTAGGGCACGTGCTTCAAGTCCACGCCGTTGTTCAGGCCCAGCAGCGCGCCGATGAAATGGGGGGTAGAGCCTGCGGCGGGTGAGCCGTAGTTGGCCTGCCCCGGGTTCGCCTTGGCCCAGGCCAGGAAGTCCTTGACTGTTTTGACCGAGGCCGGGACCAGCGGCCCCACGGCCAGCCCATGGTGCATCACAGCGGCGATGGACACCGGCACGAAGTCTTTCGTCGGGTCGTAGCTGAGTTTGCTGTAGATGTGCGGATAGATGGAGGTGCACGAAAAAGGAGACAGCGTGAGCACGCTGCCATCGGCGGGAGCCCCCTTGAGCGACTCCAGCGCAATGCGGCCGCCTGCACCGGGCTTGTTTTCCACAACGGCTGCATTGCGCGTGTAGGACGAACCGGCAAGCTTCTCGCCCACCCGGCGCGCCACGCTGTCGCCCGCGCTGCCCGCCGGGAAGCCGTAGAAAAATTTGACCTGCTCCAGCGTCTGGGCCATGGCGCTCCAGGGAGCCAGTGCCCCCAGCGCGGTCGCATAACCCAGGTGGTTCATGAATTGGCGGCGTGTCTGCATCATCTGTCTCCTCTTTCTTGGTGGGTGAAATCGCTACAACTCAATCTACGGCAAATGCGGGCCGAACGCTACCGGCGCGGGGCAGTCCCATCAGTGCACGGGCTTCTGCAGGGGAGGCGGGCTCCATGTCCAGTTCGCGAATGACGCGCACGATGCGCTCCGTCAACTGCACATTGGTGGCCAGCTCTCCATGGCGGAAATACAGGTTGTCTTCCAGCCCCACGCGGGCATGCCCGCCCAATAGCAGCGCCGCCACGTTGGCTTCAAGCTGTGAGGGGCCGATGCCACTCACGCAAAAGATGCTGTTGCGCGGCAAGGTGTCCACCATCATCTGCAGGTAGCGCGGCGAGTACGGCATGGCGTTCTGGAAGGCGCGGTGCACGTTCATCACGAGGTTGATGAAATGCGGCCCGTCGTCGTGCCCTTCTTCGATCAGTGTCGTGGTGTCCTGCAGGATGTGTGTCGGGCTGAACACCTCCCACTCGGGCTTGATGCCGCGCGCCTTCATGCCCATTGCCAGCTCGCGCCCTTTGCTGAGCGGGGTGTCCATGAGGATCTCGCGGCCGTCAAAGCTCAGGTTCAGGGTGGTGGCATCCAGGGTGCACATCTCAGCCCCCGCATCCATGCCCTTGATGCGCTCTTCCCAGGCGATCTCCCAGCGGTCAGCGGACAAGGGCCGCACCATGTCGCCATGCACACCACCGCCGGTGGAATTGTTGATGACGATGTCGCAGCCTTTGGCCCGGATGCGGGTGTTGATGTCACGGTAGATGTCTGCGTTGCAGGTGGCGCCGCCGTCGGGGCGCCGGGCATGGATGGCCACCACGCTGGCCCCTGCGTTCCAGCACCGCTCCACGTCATCGGCAATTTCGCCGGGCTGGGTGGGCAGATGCGGGTTCTGCGACTTGTGGGCCATGCCACCGGTGGGGGCTACGGTGACGATGACTTTGCGCTTGGTCATGGCGTGGACTGGTGGAAAATGGTAAGGCACCCATTATTTTTTTTGGCGCCTGCATACTCAGTCATCGCGATGACATTTGGACTCAGGGTATACGAGGACGCCTTTCTCCTTCACTCCGGAGCCCCACCCCATGCTGGTCAAACTGGCGCCGCCCACGGTTGCCAATCTCCTGAAAACCTCGGCCTGGTTTCCCTTGCTGGACGACAGCGCGCAGCAACGCGTCATGGACGACCTGCGCGAAGTCGAGGTCGCCCAGGGAAGTGCCCTGTGCCGGCGCGGCGATATGCCCATGCACTGGTATGGCGCCATCGAGGGCCTGCTCAAGTGGACGGTGACCTCGGACAACGGGCGCTCGGTCACACTGGGCGGCCTTTCTGCAGGCAGCTGGTTTGGCGAAGGTACCCTGCTGCGCGGCGTGCCGCGCACGGCGGACATCATTGCGCTGCGCCCGAGCCGGGTCGCACTCTTGCCGATGGAGACCTTTCAATGGCTGCACGCCACCCAGCGTAGTTTCGACCACTTCCTGCTGCGCCAGATCAATGAGCGCATGCACTGGTTCCTGGGCAATTTCACGGCCCACCATCTGCTGGACACCGACAGCCAGGTGGCACGGGCGCTGGCAGGCCTTTTCCACCCCTGGCTGCACCCTGGCAGCGACCCCCACCTGCAGGTATCGCAGGAGGAAATCGCCAACCTGTCCGGTGTCTCGCGCCAGCGCTGCAACGCCGCACTGAAGCGCCTGGAGGCTGCGGGCGTACTGCAGATCGAATACGGCGGCATCACCGTGGTGAACCTGGAAGAACTGCGCCGCAGGGTCGATTGAGGCGACGTTCGCGGGGGCACGGCATGGAAACCTCAGCCCCCAGGCGAACCGGTGGATCTCAACCGGCAGACCTATCGGAGCTTCATGGCGTTCCGCCCGCAGCCGCCACGAACGCAATCGTCGCTGCGATCACGTCTTCAGGACGATCGCGGTGGGGTGAGTGTGCGCAATCGGGCAGTTCCAGCAACTGCGTTCCAGGCACGCGGGCGGCAATGCCGTGGATCTGAGCCAGCGTGCCGTACTCGTCGTCCAGCCCCTGCACGGCCAGTACGGGCGCGCGCACGGTTGCGAGCTCTGTTTCGATGTTCCACGCGCGGAATGCCGGATCGAGCCAGATGCGGTTCCAGCCCCAGAAGGCGGAGTCCGGGTCCCCGTGGTAGCGGCCCAGCCTGCCGGGCAGGTCGGTGGTCTGGTAGGCGTCCCGCGCCTGCTCGATGTTCTGGACAGTCACATCCTCCACAAAGATGTGGGGGGCCAGCACCACCAGGCCGCTGACGCTCTGCGGGAACATCGACGCATACAGCAAGGCAATGGATGCGCCATCGCTGTGGCCAAACAACCAGAGCGGCTCAGTAACGCCCACGGTGTCAAAGAATGCAGGCAGCACCTCCCGCGCCTGCCGGTGCATGAAGTCCACGCCCCAGGCTTCGTCGGGCGCCCTTGGGGTGGAACGCCCATAGCCAGGCCTTGAGAACACCAGCCCCCGAAAGCCCCCCGCCTCGCACAGCTGGTGCGGGAAATCCTTCCACATCGCCACCGATCCCAGCCCTTCGTGCAGGAACACCATCAAGGGCGATGCACGGCGTTCTGGCGCGATCCACTGGTATTCCACCTGTAGCGGCCGGCCTTGCCAATCAATGGCGGCAAATTCGCTGCCCCTGCGTGTACTCCCGCTGACAACGCCGTTCACGCCCGGGCCTCCAGCTCACGCAGCCTGAAACGCTGGATCTTGCCCGTGGCGGTCTTGGGCAGCTCTGGCACAAACTCGATGAAACGCGGGTACTTGTAGGGCGCGAGTTTTTCCTTCACGAAGGCCTTGAGTTCGTCCTGCGTCGCGGCCTTGCCGTCCTTGAGCACCACGAACGCCTTGGTCTTGGTGAGGCCATCCGCGTCCTGCTTGCCGATCACAGCCGCCTCCAGCACGGCAGTGTGCTGCATCAGCGTGGCCTCGACCTCGAACGGTGAAACATAAATGCCGCTGACCTTGAGCATGTCGTCGCTGCGGCCCGCGTAGGTGTAGTAACCCTCCGTATCGCGCACGTACTTGTCGCCGCTTTTGGTCCACCCGCCCTGGAAGGTGTCGCGCGTCTTCTCGCGGTTGTTCCAGTACATCAAAGCCGCGCTGGGGCCCCGGATGTAGAGGTCGCCCACTTCGCCATCGGGCACGCTCTGGCCGTCTTCGCCACGCAACTCGACCTCGTAGCCAGGTACGGGCTTGCCGGTGGTGCCATAACGGATGTCGCCCGGTCGGTTGGACAAAAAGATGTGCAGCATCTCGGTGGAGCCAATGCCGTCGATAATGTCGCAGCCAAAGTGCGCCTTGAAGCGCTGCGCGATCTCTGCGGGCAGCGCCTCGCCTGCCGAGGAGCACATGCGCAACGCCACCGCAGCACGCGCTGGCAACCGGGGTGATGCGAGCATGCCCGCGAAGCCTGTGGGGGCGCCAAAAAACACCGTGGGCTGGTGGTCCACCCAGCGTTTGAAGGTGGCATCGGGCGTGGGCCGCTCGGCCATCAGCACCACGGTGGCGCCCACGGACAGCGGGAAGGTGAGTGCATTGCCCAGGCCGTAGGCGAAGTACAGCTTTGCGGCTGAGAAACAGACGTCCTGCTGGGTGAGGCCGAGCACCGGCTTGCCATACAGCTCGGCCGTCCACCACAGGTTGCCGTGGGTGTGCACCGTGCCCTTGGGCTTTCCCGTAGAGCCCGACGAGTAGAGCCAGAAGCCCGGGTCGTCCGCGCCGATGGGCGCTGGTGCAGTCAACGGAGGCGCGCTGTTCAACGCCGCCTCCAGATCGCGGGCACCTGCATGCAGCTTGCCCACCGGCAGCGATACCAGCAGCGTGCCCGCTTCATGAGGACCGCGCGCCATGGCCTCGGACAATACAGGCAGCAAGGCCCCCGATACCAGCGCCGCCTGCGCCCGGCTGTGCGCCAGCATGTAGGCATAGTCATCCGCGGTCAGCAGGGTGTTGACCGCCACCGGCACCACCCCTGCATACAGGCAGCCCAGAAAGCACACGGGCCAGTCGCTGGTGTCGTGCATCAGCAGCAGCACCCGCTCTTCGCGCCGCACCCCCGCCTCAGCCAGCACGCAGGCCAGCCGCCGGGCGCGGTCTTCCAGATCGCCATAGCTCAGGCGCCCCCGGTCGTCGATGTAGGCCGTGCGCTCGGCATGCGCCCGGTTCAGGTCGAACAGATGTTCGGCGAAATTGAATCGCTCTGGCAGGCTGGTCATGGGGATGTCTCCGTATTGTTCTGGGCAATTCACAGGCCTTGGCAGGCCTCATAGACCGAGCGATGCCAACACACCTGGGCTGGCTTGCACCGCACTGCGCTGGTGGTAAAAGTCGAGCGCACGCAAGCCGCCCAGCTCTGCACCACCACCAGCGCGCCCCGGCCCCCCGTGCTGCGACATGGGCATCACATTGCCGTGCCCTGTGTGAGCCTGCGCCACATCGGGTGTGACGACATGCACACGCCCGTGGCTCGCGGCCAGCTGCACGGCCGCAGCTGCCAAGGCTGCCTCGTCAGCACCAAACAGCGAGGTCACCAGCGATCCTTGGCCCCTGTGCGCCAGCGCCAGGGCATGGTCCAGGTCACGGTAGGGCAGTAGCGTGGCGACAGGGCCGAATACTTCCATGTCATGCACCGCAGATGCCGCATCGGCATCGCGCGCACCCAGCAGCACCGGCCCCATGCAGGCCGCTACGGCAGGGTCGGCATCCACCAGCGGGCGTGCGCGGCCATCGTGCAGCAGGTCGGTGTGGGCGCTCAAAGCGGCCAGACCTTCGCGCACCGCGTGCAATTGCGCGGCGCTGACCAGGGAACCCATGCGCACGCTCTCGTTGCGCGGGTTGCCCACGCTGATGCCTGCGAGCTTGGCACCGATGGCCTCGGCCGCAGCGTCGTATACCGCAGCGGGCACCAAAATGCGGCGGATCGCCGTGCACTTCTGCCCGGACTTGACCGTCATCTCGCGCACCACTTCACGCACCAGCAGGTTGAAGGCATCGCTGCCCACGGTGGCGTCGGGCAGCAGGAGGGCAGAGTTCAGGCTGTCGGCCTCGATATTGGCCCGCACCGAGCGGTGCGCCACGGCCGGGTGCGACCGGATGACGCCCGCAGTTTCCGCCGAGCCCGTGAAAGAGACCACATCGAAAGGCTGCAGCTGGTCCATCAAACCCGCCGAGCTGCCTGCGATGACCGACAGCGCCCCCACAGGCAACACCCCCGCGTCGATCACATCCTTCACCGTGCGCTGCGTGAGCCAGGCCGTGGCGGTGGCGGGCTTCACGATCACCGGGACACCAGACAGCAGTGCGGGCGCCGCCTTTTCCCACAGCCCCCAGGCCGGAAAGTTGAAGGCGTTGATGAACAGCGCCACGCCGCGCGCCGGCACCTGCAGGTGCTGCGACAAAAAGGCCGGCTCCTTGCCCAGTTTGACCGCGTCGCCATCGCGCAGCGCGCGCACATCGCCCAGCGCATCGCCCCACTTAGCGTACTGGCCCAGCGTGAAGATACCGCCGTCAATGTCCACCGCCGAATCGTTCTTCACCGTGCCAGCGTTGGCGGTTGCAATGTCGTAGTAACTCTCACGGTGTGCCTGCAACACCCTCACCACGGCGGCCAGCAGGGCAGCCCGCTCGCGGTAGGTCATGGCCCGCAAGGCGGCACCGCCCCGGTCCCGGGCAAAGGCAAAGGCTTCCTGCAGGTCCAGCCCGGTGCAATCGACGCGCACCAGCGCATCGCCCAGCACCGGGTCGCTGAGCACCGTGCCCGGCCCGTTTCCGGTTTGCCAGCGGCCAGCGGCAAAGTTGGCCAGGAGTTCAGTCATGCAGGTCTTTCTGAAAATAGGGGATAGGCAAAACGGGTCGGCGCCGGAATGGAGGGTCCGCTTCAGCGCATGAACTGGATCTGCCCTTCCGGCAGCAGATAGAGCACCAATGCACGCCCTTGGGCCACCGTGGGGCGGTGGGCGCTGCCCGGTGGATAGACGCACCACCCAGCAGGATGCCCGTCAAAGGTGGCTCCGCCCGTGAGTGGCATGATCAAATCGATTTCCCCCAGGGGATGGCTGTGGTGGGGGCCCGCAATGTCCTGCATGTCCACCACATCCACGGAAAAGCGGTGCAGCGCATCGTCAGCCTTGAAGACGCGGCCGTAACGGATGCCACCGCCCTCCCGGTCGCACAGCCAACCCTCTTCCACGCCCACCACACAGGCCGCCTTGAGCCTTGCATAGGCCGTGCTGGCAGGTCCGTGGGTCTGGTTGAGCCAGTCCTGCAGTTCTGAATCCAGGGGCCGCCCGGCGATCTGCGCGGTCAGATCTACCAGGGCTTGATGAAATGCGGCTTTGTGGGGCATGGCTTCTCGTGGGGCTAGGAAAATGGGGGCCTGCACACCTTTTTGATCTGTATCCTTGTGGATTTTGCAGATGTGCAGTATTTTGCTTACACATGAACAATAGGTAATGATTGAATGAATGTCAAGCACTATAGTGCATGAATTTTATTTAGCCCGGGCGGTGCAGAAGCGCCTTGGTGAGGAGCCCTTGAACGTGCCCCACCCGCCAATACCCGCCAATGGGCTGTAAGAACCTGTTCCAAGAAAGATGGCATGAACGAACAAGAAGACGCAGAAACCGCGCTCTCCACGCCTGCCGAGAACATGCTGGGTGCTACGGAAGAAGCCAAGAACCCTCTGCTCGTCGCCCTGGGCGAGCGCGTGCGCAACCTGCGCGCGCAGCGCGGCCTCACGCGCAAGGCTGTCGCGGTGGCGGCCGATGTGTCCGAGCGGCACCTGGCCAACCTCGAATACGGCACCGGCAACGCATCTATCCTGGTACTTCAGCAAGTGGCTGGCGCCCTGCACTGCCCGCTGGCTGAGCTGGTGGGCGACTTCACCACCCGCTCGCCAGAATGGCTGCTGATCCGGGAGTTGCTGGAGCACCGCAGCGAACCCGAACTGCGCCGCGCGCGGCTGGCGCTGCACGAACTGCTGAGTGGCGGCGGCAGCGACACGGCACGCCACCGGCGCATCGCACTCGTCGGATTGCGGGGTGCGGGCAAGTCCACACTGGGGCCCTTGCTGGCGCGCGACCTTGACGTGCCCTTTATTGAGCTGAGCCGCGAGATCGAAACCCTGGCGGGCTGCAGCGTGCGGGAAATCCACGACCTGTACGGCACCACGGCCTACCGCCGCTACGAACGCCGCGCACTGGAAGAGACCGTGCAGATCCACAGCGAAGTGGTGATCGCCACACCCGGCGGCATCGTCTCGGACCCCGCCACGTTCAACGAACTGCTGGCGCACTGCACCACCGTGTGGCTGCGCGCCGCGCCCGAGGAACACATGGGGCGCGTGCTGGCCCAGGGCGACATGCGCCCCATGGCCGCCAGCAAGGAGGCCATGGACGACCTGCGCCGCATCCTGGAAGGCCGCGCGGCCTTCTATTCCAAAGCCGACCTCACCATCGACACCTCCGGAAGCAGCCTGGAAGACAGCCTGCAGCAACTGCGCACCGGGGTGCGCAAACTGATGACCACCCGACCAGGCTGACCCCCTTCTACGGGTCCCCGGGCTTGGAGCCCCAACCGGGGCACCCCAAAAAAATCTGCAAAAAACAGCCACATGCATTGACACGCTCAATAACATGCATGATGATGCACATCAATCAATCAATTTATGCATTATTATTCCTGTTAGCAGATGGATGGAGACCCCATGACCGCACCAGCCCCCACCCGCGTGGACTACCGCACCGACCCCACCCAATACCGCCACTGGACACTGGCGGTGGAGGGCTCTGTGGCGCGCCTGTCGCTCGACATTGCCGAAGACGGCGGCATCCGCCCCGGCTACAAGCTCAAGCTCAACAGCTACGACCTGGGCGTGGACATCGAGCTGCACGACGCGCTCAACCGCGTACGCTTCGAGCACCCGGGCGTGCGCACCGTCATCGTCACCAGCGCCAAGGACCGCATCTTCTGCTCGGGCGCCAACATCTTCATGCTGGGTGTCTCCAGCCACGCCTGGAAGGTGAACTTCTGCAAGTTCACCAACGAGACCCGCAATGGCATCGAGGACTCCTCCAAGCACTCAGGCCTGAAATTTGTCGCCGCCGTGAACGGCGCCTGCGCGGGCGGCGGCTACGAGCTGGCCCTGGCCTGCGACGAAATCGTGCTGGTGGACGACCGCTCGTCGGCCGTGTCGCTGCCTGAAGTGCCGCTCCTGGGCGTGCTGCCCGGCACCGGCGGCCTGACCCGCGTGACCGACAAGCGCCATGTGCGCCACGACCTGGCCGACATCTTCTGCACCAGCGTGGAAGGCGTGCGCGGCCAGCGCGCGGTGGACTGGCGCCTGGTGGACCGCATCGCCAAGCCCGCACAGTTCGCGGCCACCGTGAATGAAACCGCTGCACGGCTGGCCGAAGGCAGTCCCCGACCCGCCAGCGCACAGGGCGTGGCCCTGACCCGCGTGGAGCGCGAAGAAAGCGCCGACAGCCTGCGCTACGCCCATGTCAGCGTGGACATCGACCGCACCCGCCGCACAGCCACGCTCACGCTGAAGGCGCCCACCGGCGCGCAACCCACGGACATCGCCGGCATCGAGTCTGCGGGCGCCGCCTGGTGGCCGCTGGCCTTGACACGCCAACTGGACGACGCCATCCTGAACCTGCGCACCAACGAACTCGACATCGGCACCTGGCTGCTCAAGACCGAGGGCGACGCCCAGGCCGTGCTGGCCAGCGACGCCACGCTGATCGCGCACCAGGACCACTGGCTGGTGCGCGAGACCATCGGCGCACTGCGCCGCACGTTCGCGCGGCTGGATGTGTCCTCGCGCAGCCTGTTCGCGCTGGTGGAGTCGGGCTCGGCCTTCGCGGGATCGCTGGCCGAACTGGCATTGGCCGCCGACCGCACCTACATGCTGGCCCTGCCCGACGACGCCGAGCGAGCACCCAAGCTCACGCTCAACGAGTTCAACTTCGGGCTGCTGCCGATGGTGAACGACCAAAGCCGCCTGCAGCGCCGCTTCTACGAAGAAGCTGCACCGCTGGAAGCCGCGCGCGCTGCGGCCGGCACGCCACTGGATGCGGACGCCGCGCTGGCCCTGGGCCTGGTGACCGCCGCCCCGGACGACATCGACTGGGACGACGAGATCCGCATCGCCATCGAGGAGCGCGCCGCGATGTCGCCCGACTCGCTCACCGGGCTGGAGGCCAACCTGCGCTTTGCCAGCAAGGAGAACATGAACACCCGCATCTTCGGCCGCCTGACCGCTTGGCAGAACTGGATCTTCAACCGCCCGAACGCCGTGGGCGACAAGGGTGCGCTCAAGGTCTACGGCACCGGCGAGAAGGCCGGCTTCGATTTGAACCGCGTCTGACCCCGCCGCCCCAACCATCCAAGGAGCAACGATGAGCACGATCAACTACAGCGAGAAGATCCCCAACAACGTCAACCTCGGCGAAGACCGCACGCTGCAGCGCGCGCTCGAAGGCTGGCAGCCCAACTTCATCAACTGGTGGGACGACGTGGGCCCCGAGGGCTCGACCGACCACGAGGTCTACCTGCGCACCGCCGTGAGCGTGGACCCGCAGGGCTGGGCACAGTTCGGCCACGTGAAGATGCGCGACTACCGCTGGGGCATCTTCCTGAACCCGGGTGACGCCAACCGCGAGATCCATTTTGGCGACCACAAGGGCGAGAAGGCCTGGCAGGACGTGCCCGGCGAGCACCGCGCCAACCTGCGCCGCATCATCGTGACGCAGGGCGACACCGAGCCCGCGTCGGTGGAGCAGCAGCGCCACCTGGGCCTCACGGCGCCCAGCATGTACGACCTGCGCAACCTGTTCCAGATCAATGTGGAAGAAGGCCGCCACCTGTGGGCCATGGTCTACCTGCTGCACAAGCACTTTGGCCGCGACGGCCGCGAGGAGGCCGAGGCGCTGCTGCAGCGCACCTCGGGCGACCAGGACAACCCGCGCATCCTGGGCGCCTTCAATGAAAAAACGCCCGACTGGCTGGCGTTCTTCATGTTCACCTACTTCACCGACCGCGACGGCAAGTTCCAGCTCTCGGCCCTGGCCGAAAGCGCGTTCGACCCGCTGGCCCGCACCACCAAGTTCATGCTGACCGAGGAAGCCCACCACATGTTCGTGGGCGAGTCCGGCGTCTCGCGCGTGCTGGCGCGCACCGCGCAGGTGATGAACGAGCTGAAAACCGACGACCCCGCCAAGGTGCGCGCCGCCGGTGCCATCGACCTGGGCACGGTGCAGCGCTACCTGAACTTCCACTACAGCGTCACCATCGACCTGTTCGGCGCCGACCAGTCGAGCAACGCGGCCATCTTCTACAGCTCGGGCCTCAAGGGCCGCTACGAAGAAGGCAAGCGCACGGACGACCACATCCTCAAAGGGCAGACGTACAAGGTGCTGGAGGTCAAGGACGGCCAGCTGCTGGAAAAGGACGTGCCCATGCTCAACGCCCTGAACGAAGTGCTGCGCGACGACTTCATCAAGGACTCGATGGCCGGCGTGGGCCGCTGGAACAAAGTGCTGGAAAAAGCCGGCATCCCCACGCGCCTGTCGGTGCCGCACAAGGCCTTCAACCGCCAGATCGGTGCGCTGGCTGGCATCAAGATGTCGCCCGACGGCCGCGTGGTGAGCGACGTGGAATGGGCAGCCCGCAAGGCCGAGTGGCTGCCCACCCCGGAGGACTTTGCCTTTGTCGCGTCGCTGATGGGCCGCGTGGTGGAGCCCGGCAAGTTTGCGGGCTGGATCGCGCCGCCCGTCATGGGCATCAACCGCCAGCCGGTCGACTTCGAATACGTCCGCTTCGGCTGATCCGCCCACTCACCAACACGCCACCGCAACCCCGCTGCCCCACGGCGGGGCCCCATGGGCCGGGGACCCCACGTATTTGCCGATAGCGCACCCCGCCCGCCTCCCGGTACAAACCACGTCACTACCGCGAGGCCTTCAGGAGAACACCATGGACATGGCCGTCGACGCCGCCGTCATCAAGCAGCACCTGATCGACCCCGAGATCTGCATCCGCTGCAACACCTGCGAGGCGACCTGCCCGGTGGGCGCCATCACGCACGACGACAACAACTACGTCGTGCGGGCGGATGTGTGCAACGGCTGCATGGCCTGCATCTCGCCCTGCCCCACGGGCTCCATCGACAACTGGCGCACCATGCCGCTGGCACGTGCCTACAGCATCGAAGAACAGCTCACCTGGGAAGAGCTGCCGCCCGAACTCACGCCCGATGAACTGGCCGCCGAGGGCCTGGCGCCCTCTACCGGGGATGCAGCGCAACCGTCCGCACCTGCGGCGGCCGTGGAGCCTGGCACGCAGGTGTTTCGTTCTGCCCAGTACGGCGCCACGGTACCGCCCTGGTCGGCTGCGCACCCCTACACCAACCTGTTCCCTCCCAGGAGCCCCACCACCGCCACCGTGGTGGGCAACTTCAACTGCACCGAGGCGGGCTTTGAGAGCGAGACCCACCACGTGGTGCTCGACTTCGGAAGCATGCCGTTCCCGGTGCTGGAGGGGCAGTCAATCGGCATCATCCCGCCCGGCACCGACGCGCTCGGCAAGGCGCACCACGCGCGCCAGTACTCCATTGCCAGCCCGCGCAACGGGGAGCGGCCCGGCTACAACAACCTGGCGCTGACCGTGAAGCGCGTAACCACCGACCACGACGGCAACCCCGTGCGCGGCATCGCGTCCAACTACATCTGCGACCTGAAGGTGGGCGACCAGGTGCAGGTGGTGGGGCCGTTCGGCAGCTCGTTCCTCATGCCCAACCACCCGCGCTCGCACATCGTGATGATCTGCACCGGTACCGGCAGCGCGCCCATGCGCGCGATGACCGAGTGGCGCCGGCGCCTGCGCAACAGCGGCAAGTTCGAGGGCGGCAAGCTGATGCTGTTCTTCGGCGCGCGCACCCAGCAGGAGCTGCCGTACTTTGGCCCGCTGCAAAACCTGCCCAAGGATTTCATCGACATCAATCTGGCGTTCTCGCGCACGGCCGGGCAACCCAAACGTTATGTGCAGGACCTGATGCGCGAACGCGCTGCCGACCTGGCCGCGCTGCTGCGCGACGACAGCAGCCACTTCTATGTGTGCGGCCTCAAGAGCATGGAAGAAGGCGTGGTGATCGCCCTGCGCGACATCGCCAGCGAAGCTGGCCTGGATTGGAACGCAGTGGGCGCTGCCCTCCAGCGCGAAGGACGGTTGCACCTGGAGACCTACTGACCCGCAACGCTGCCGGCCCGTGGGCTGACGGCAATGGAAGCAGGCTTGGGGTCGTGTGCCTCCAGCTTGGTGGGAGTGCGCACAAAATTTTGAGTGGAATGAGGCCCTAGCGCTTGATGGATAAGCGCAATAAGCTATTATTTTTATAGCATCAAAGTTTCCACCGCGCCCGCTGCGGTTGGGAAAAGTCGGGGGAAGAATGCCTCTTCCCCATCCCCCAAACGACGCACTTTCCTCCACGCACCACGCCCTCCCTGCCAAGACAGGGCACTGCACTGCGCCGGCGGCGTCCAGAAAGATCTCACGCTCCGCACAATTTTGCGCGCCTTGCAAGATGCTGAAACATGGCGTGCGTCTGCTTACGGCAGGTGGAAATAAGCCGACCCCCCTATAGGACAGGGACTACAGAAATTGTGCTGGTGCATTTTGAGAATGAATTCACACACGGCCCCCGTGTGCATATTTTTCCTCTTTCTTTCACCAGGAGATATCCATGTCCAGCAACAACCCCCAAGGCCAGAACCAGCACACCGACAACAGCGACTCCCAGCGCAAGAACCAGGGCAGCCGCCAGGCCGAGCAGAGCACCGACCCATCCAGCAACCGTCAGCAGGGGCAGACCGACCGTTCGGGTTCCAGCGGCAACCAGGGAAACCGTGAGCAGCACGGAGATTCTTCCCGCCGTACTCCCCAGAACCAGCGCTGATCCGCTGGCCGGTGCCATGCCGCGAAACTGACACAGGCTACAGGAGGAGCGCACGCCGAGCTGCAAGCCGGTGGTTTCGCATCCTCCTTGTGACCTCGGGCCGCCCTGCCTCCAACCCGAGAGCAGCGCGGCCTCTTTTTTTGACCTCCAGCTGCCGGCATTCAGTGCACCGCACCACCGCTTGTCTTTTCTTGCATTCAGCCAGCACCCTCTCTCATGAAAACCTCCAAGACGCCCTCCACCGACACGGCGGCCCGTGCAACGGTCCAGAAACAGAGGCGAATCCAGGCCGAGCAGGACCGCCACGACGCAGGCAAGCCGCCAAAGAGCAAGCCACAACCCGCGAAAGGCAAAGGAAGTCCACGGGCACCGGGGCCAGGTCACGCGGAACCGACACCTCCGCTGCCCAACCAGCACCTCACCAAACCAGGCCTTGAGGCCGACATGGAACTCCAGCCCAAGTTCGAGGCAGTCCACTACCGGGGCAGCGAAAAACTCAAAGGGTTCTCTACTCTGATCACCGGCGGCGACTCAGGCATTGGCCGCGCGGTTGCCGTACTTTTTGCCCGCGAGGGCGCGGACGTTGCCATTGCGTACCTGGCGGAACACAAAGACGCCGAGCAGACACGCCAGCTGGTTGAGGCCGAAGGTGGTCGGTGCATTCTGATCCCCGGCGACGTCAAAGACGCCGCATACTGCGCCGATGCCGTGCGGCAGGTGGTCAAAGCGTTTGGCAAACTCAATGTGCTGGTCAACAACGCGGCGTTCCAGGAGCATGCGGCATCCCTGGATGAACTGACGGCAGAGCGTTTTGACGAAACGTTCCAGACCAATATCTACGGTTACTTCCACATGGCCAAGGCAGCCCTGCCACACCTGCACCGGGGTGAATCGATCGTCAACACCGGCTCCGTCACCGGGTTGCGCGGCAGCAAGGAACTGATCGACTACTCGGCCACCAAAGGGGCCATCCATGCGTTCACCAAGGCCCTGGCCCACAACCTGGCCGACCAAGGCATCCGCGTGAACGCTGTCGTCCCCGGGCCGGTATGGACTCCGCTCAACCCAGCGGACAAGGCGCCAGACGACATCGAAAAATTTGGTGCAAAGACCCACCTGGGCCGCCCGGCGCAGCCCGAGGAGATTTCACCCGCCTACGTGTTTCTTGCAGCTCCGTGCTGCTCCAGCTACATCACCGGCACCGTGCTGCCGATCACGGGCAACGCCGGCGACGGCGCGTGAAGAGAGCACAGCCGCGCATCACGCCAGATCCCGGGTGGCCAGCGGTTCAATCCCGGCCCATTCCTCATCCGTGAACAGGCGCGAGCGGGTATGGAAAGCCTTGCCGGTGCTGCCTTCCAGCGAAAACGTGCCGCCGTGCCCGTCGATCACATCCAGGATGAGCTGCGTGTGCTTCCAGTATTCGTACTGCGATTTACCGATGTAAAACGGCGCGCCGCCCACCTGCCCCAGCAAGACATCCCCCGCCCCAATGGTCAGATCGGTAGGCAGATAGCAGTTGGCCGCGCTGTTGTCGCAGCAGCCGCCCGACTGGTGGAACATCACGCTGCCATGCTGCGCCTGCAGCTGCGCAATCAGCGCAAGCGCCGCGTCGGTGGCAATGACTCTTTCGACCATGGTGCTCTCCTGATGTGCCAACGCAAAAACTGCTGCAGAGCGACTCTGCCGCAGCGCTACCAGCGGTTCACAGGCCGTTCCTGGCTAGGCGTCTCTCCCGCAGACAGTAGCAACGCTACGGCAAGAGAGAGCAACGACGCCAGGGACGGTCTGTGGACCGCCACCCCGATCAGAAGAAGCCGAGTTTGTTTTCTGAGTAGCTCACGAGCAGGTTCTTGGTCTGCTGGTAGTGGTCCAGCATCATCTTGTGCGTCTCGCGCCCGATGCCCGATTCCTTGTACCCACCAAACGCTGCGTGCGCCGGGTACGCGTGGTAGCAGTTGGTCCACACGCGCCCGGCCTTGATCGCGCGGCCCATGCGGTAGGCCACGTTGCCGTTGCGGCTCCACACCCCGGCGCCCAGGCCGTACAGCGTGTCGTTGGCTATCGCCAGGGCCTCGGCCTCGTCCTTGAACGTGGTCACGGCCAGCACGGGGCCGAAGATCTCCTCCTGGAAGATGCGCATCTTGTTGTGGCCCTTGAACAGCGTGGGCTGCACGTAGTAGCCGCCTTCCAGGTCGCCGCCCAGGTGGGCCTGGCCGCCACCGGCCAGCACTTCGGCGCCTTCCTGCTTGCCCAGGTCGAGGTACGACAGGATCTTGGTGAGCTGCTCCTTGCTGGCCTGCGCGCCCATCATGCTGTCGGTGTCGAGCGGGTTCTGGTGCTTGATGGCGGCTACGCGCTTCAAGACACGTTCCATGAACTTGTCGTAGATGGATTCCTGGATCAGCGCACGCGACGGGCAGGTGCAGACCTCGCCCTGGTTGAACGCGAACAGCACCAGGCCTTCGACGGCCTTGTCCAGGAAGGCGTCGTCCTTGTCCATGATGTCGGCGAAGAACACATTGGGGCTCTTGCCACCCAGCTCCAGCGTGGCGGGGATGAGGTTGTTGGCGGCAGCCTGCGCGATCACGCGGCCGGTGCTGGTGGAGCCGGTGAAGGCGATCTTGGCAATGCGCTTGCTGGTGGCCAGCGGCATGCCCGCCTCGCGGCCGAAGCCGTTGACGATGTTGAGCACGCCGGGCGGCAGCAGGTCAGCGATCAACTCGGCCAGGATCAGGATGGAGATGGGCGTGGACTCTGCAGGCTTGAGCACCACGCAGTTGCCCGCGCCAATCGCAGGGGCCAGCTTCCAGGCCGCCATCAGGATGGGGAAGTTCCACGGAATGATCTGGCCCACCACGCCCAGCGGCTCCTGGATGTGGTACGCCACGGTGTTCTCGTCGATGTTGGAGAGGGCGCCTTCCTGCGCGCGCACGCAGCCTGCAAAGTAGCGGAAGTGGTCCACGGTGAGCGGAATGTCGGCGTTCAGCGTCTCGCGGATGGCCTTGCCGTTGTCCACGGTTTCGGCGTAGGCCAGCAGCTCCAGGTTCTGCTCGATGCGGTCGGCAATTTTCAGCAGGATGTTGCCGCGTGTGGCGGCGTCGGTCTTGCCCCAGGCATCGGCAGCGGCATGCGCGGCGTCCAGCGCCAGCTCGATGTCTTCGGCAGTGGAGCGGGCGGCCTGGGTGTAGACCTTGCCGTTCACGGGCGAGATGACATCGAAATACTGGCCCTTGACCGGGGCCACAAATTTGCCGCCGATGAAGTTGTTGTACTGGGCTTGGTAGGCGATCTTGGCGCCAGCGGCGCCGGGGGCTGCGTAAACGGTCATGTTGTCTGTCTCCGGTGGATTTGTGGACATCTGCTCGGCACACCGCGCCGCCAGATAGAGGACATGACTCAAAACCCGTGCCAACCCAGCCAATCTTCCAAGTGGTTGATTTTTATGGCTTTGTTTGCGTGTTCGCAAGAAAGCACAACCCATCGGCCGTTAAGGTGTCCGCTCCAGAACGCGACACCTGTCACGAAATGGAACAGTTGAAGCAGCCCCGCGGCCATCGCTATTGCCCTGGCCTCTGGCCACCGCCATACTGGCTTTCAAACAGGGCGCGTTCATGACGCCCGGGCAGGAGACAAACACCATGCGATCCACTTCCACATCTGTGGCACTGCGGCAAGCCCGCCAGCACCTGCTGGAATCGGGCCAATGCCCCAGTGGCCTCGTGGACGAGCGCCTGGCACGGTCGTGGCAGCGCAGCCTGGACAGCGGCCTGCTACCCACCGGGCGGCTGGGCAACCCCGACAACCTGGAACACCAGGCCTTGCGGCAGTTGCGCGGCCACCACCAGGAGTTGCTGGCGCATTCGCGCCCCGTGATGGAGTACCTGTTTGAGCAGGTGCGCGACAGCCAAAGCGTGGTGGTGCTGGCCAGCCCCTGCGGAACGCTGGTGGACACCTGTGGCGACGCCTACTTTCTCGGCAAGGCCGAACGGGTGGCCCTGACCAGTGGCGCTTCGTGGCACGAAAAGCAGCGCGGCACCAACGCCATCGGCACGGCGCTGGCCGAAATGGCGCCCGTGGAAGTGCATGGCGCGGAGCATTTTCTGGAGCGCAACGGATTCCTGACCTGCGCCGCCGCACCCATCCTGTCTGCCACGGGGCAGATACTGGGCATTCTGGATATCTCCAGCGAACACAGCCGGGGCAACCCCCACACGCTGGGGCTGGTCAGCACCGCTGCGCACATGATCGAAAACCGGCTGCTGGTGTCGGGCAGCCAACGCCATGTCCGCCTGCACCTGCACACCCACCCCGAGGGCATTGGCACCGTGGCCGAAGGCATCGCGCTGGTCTCGGAAGACGGCTGGGTGGTGGGCGGCAACCGCAGTGCGCTGGCGCTGCTGCGCCTTTCGGTGGCGCAACTGGGCAGCATCTCGCTGGACCAAATCCTGAATGTGGGCCTTGAAGAGCTTCTGGCGCGCCACCACCGCCGCCCCGACGCCCCCCTGTCATTGCGAAGGCACGATGGCGCCTCGCTTTTTGGGCAGCTTGTGCCTGACAAGCGCACGGTGCGGACCCTGGCCCCGTCCATGCCCACCCGCCCCCCCGAGGATGCGCTGGCCCAGCTGGACACCGGTGATGCCCGTTGGCGCGCAGCGGCCGCCAAAACACGGCGCATTCTTGGCAAGCCCATTGCACTGCTCATTCAGGGCGAATCGGGCGTGGGCAAGGAATGGTTTGCGCGCAGCGCACACCAAAGTGGCCCGCGCCGTGACGGCCCCTTCATCGCCATCAACTGCGCGGCAATGCCCGAGTCGCTGATCGAGTCCGAGCTGTTTGGCTACAGCCCCGGGGCGTTCACGGGTGGCCGGCGGGAGGGGCGTTTGGGCCTGCTGCGGGAAGCCCATGGCGGCACACTGTTTCTGGATGAGATTGGCGACATGCCACTGGCCCTCCAGACGCGGCTGCTGCGCGTGCTGCAGGAGCGGCAGGTGGTTCCATTGGGCAGCGGGCAGCCGGTTGCCGTGGATTTCGCCCTCATCTGCGCCTCCAACCGCAAGCTGCGCGAAGAGGCGGAACAGGGGCGGTTTCGCACCGACCTCTATTACCGGATCAACGGGCTGGCGGTCGAACTGCCCCCCTTGCGCGAGCGCACCGACTTTGAAGCGCTGAGCCTGCGCATGCTCCAGGACATTGAACCCGCCCGCCACCTTCGCCTGGCCTCTTCGCTGATGGCCGCGTTGGAAAAACACCGTTGGCCGGGCAATCTGCGGCAGTGCACCAGCGTACTGCGCACAGCCTGCGCCATGCTGGACGCGCACGAGGAGGTGATGGAATGGCACCACTTGCCGGATGACTTTCTGGAGGAGCTGCAGAAGGCTGACCGTTTCGCCACCCCGGCAACCATGGCGCGTCCGCCGCAAAACCTGGATGAACTGTCCCAATCGGCCATCCAGCAGGCGCTGGAGAGCTGCCGGGGCAATGTGAGCCATGCCGCACGCACCCTGGGCATCAGCCGCCAGACGCTGTACCGCAAGCTGGCCCTGCGCAAGGATCGCCTTGCCCACCCTGATTCGCGGCACCCCCACTAGGGCCGGCCGCCGGGGCGCTGACTTTCAGGCCAGCATCAACCGCTGACCGGCATGCTGACCAGACTCCAGCTGCGGAGCCGAACTGGAGAGCTTGAACGTAGCGACGGTGTCCACCAGCCTCTTGGACTGGATGCTCAAACTGGAGGCCGCTGCGGCCATCTCCTCCACCAGCGCTGCGTTTTGCTGGGTGGCCTGGTCCATCTGGTTCACCGCCACATTGACCTGGTTCACCCCTTCGCTTTGCTCGGTTCCGGCAGCACTGATTTGCGCCACCGTCTCCGTCACCCGCTCAATGGACGAAACCACCTCCTTCATGGTCTGGCCGGCGGTGCCGACCAGCATGGTGCCAGCCTCGACGCGCTCGACACTCGTGGCGATGAGCGTTTTGATCTCCTTGGCCGCTGCCGCAGAGCGTGCAGCCAGGCTGCGAACTTCCGAGGCAACCACGGCAAAACCCCGCCCCTGCTCCCCCGCTCTGGCGGCCTCCACGGCCGCATTCAGCGCCAGGATGTTGGTCTGGAAAGCAATGCCGTCAATGACACCGATGATTTCGGAGATCTTCTTGGAGCTCTCGTTGATGCCACTCATGGTGTCCACCACTTTCGACACCACGTCGCCCCCCTGCTTGGCGACCGTGGAAGCGTTTTGCGCCAGCACATTGGCTTGCCGGGCATTCTGCGCATTGGTTTGCACCGTGGAGTTGAGCTCCTCCATGGCGGCAGCCGTCTCCTCCAGCGCACTGGCCTGGTTCTCCGTCCGGGTGGACAGGTCGCTGTTGCCGATGGATATCTGCGCACTGGCCGCCGCCACCGTTTCAGACCCATTGCGCACCTGGCTGACGATCCGGGTCAACGAGTCCTGCATCACGGCCAATGCGGCCAGAAGCGGACTGAATTCGTCCCTGGATGCATCCACCACCGGCGTGGTCAGGTCGCCATCCCTGACACGGTCGGCCACGGCCTGCGACGCGGCCACCCGGCGCTGAAGGGTGGCGCCGATGTGCCACGAAAACAGCAGCAGCCCAATCCCCACCGCCACGACGGCACTGACCAGCGCACGCAAGGTCAGCCTGACGTCCCGCTCAATCTCGGCAAGGCTGGCCCCGAGCAGCTGGGACTGATGCTCTTTTTCCTTGGCAAGAACCGCCAGGACGGCATTGCGGGTGGGTATCGTGGACGCAACGAGAAAGTCAAATGCGGGCTCCTTCTTTCCTTCCTTGATCAATTGCAGGTTCTGTTCTGCAACCCGCCAGAAGGCTTCCAGCCCTTTGGACAATTCTGCGCTCAGGGCCTTTTCCGCAGCGGTGTCCGATGTCTGAAGGAAGCCCGCAAGGTCTTTGTCAATCAGGCGCTTTTTCTCGCCGATATCCGCCAGCGTGGCGGCCAGGTCTTCGGGTGTGCGCACCAGCATGGCATGGCGAACCTGCAAGGAAGCCCGCGTGACGTTCAGCTCCATGGCGCTTGCCTGAAGCTGGCGCGGTACCTCTTCCCGGGCCACGAGTTCGGTCTGGTGATTAACCTCACCCAGATAGACCCAGGCCAGCATGGCGATCCCGGCAAGCCCTGCAATCAGCAGGAAGGAAATGGCATGAAGACGTCTGGCAATGCTCATGGTGTCACCTCAGCAAGGATGGAATCTGCGTTCCGGGCGGCTCGGTACCGTGCTCACTGGCCTGCGTACCGATTGCGACAATTTGCAACCAACCGGGGCATCTTGGCGGATTGAACGCGCTTCTCGAATGCAGGTCAATGGGGGCGCCCCTGCATGGCAGGACACACATTTTCTGGCGCCTTAAAGCCACGGGGCTATGCTTTCCCCATGAGCCGCCGCAAGACCTTGTTGATCGTCTACCACTCGATGACCGATGGCACGCGCCAGATGGCAGAGGCCGCGCGTGCCGGTGCGTCTTCGGATACCGGTGTGGAGGTGCGGTTGCTGCATGCCGCGCAAGCAGGCGCCACAGATGTGCTGGCTGCGGAGGGGTTCATTTTTGCCACGCCAGAGAACCTCGCGGCCATCAGCGGGCAGCTCAAGGATTTTTTTGACCGCAGCTACTATGCGGTGCTCGACCACGTCAATGGCCGCCCTTATGCATGCCTGATCTGCGCCGGCAGCGACGGGCACAACGCGGCCAGGCAGATTGAACGCATTGCCACCGGCTGGCGCCTGCGGCCCGTCGCAGAGCCCCTCATTGTCTGTACCCATGCCCAGACGCCAGAAGCCATCCTGGCCACCAAAAGTATCCGCAGCGAAGAGCTGCAACGCTGCCGGGCCCTGGGCGAAGCGATGGCACAGGGAATGGAGCTGGGGGTTTTCTAGCCGGGTTGCCGCACCTGGCCACCGGCCGCGTGGGTTTTAAAACACTCCGCACACCATCTGAGACACGGTACCGGCCCCAGGGTAGCGCAGCAGCTGGCGCGAGATATTGCAGCAGACCAGATCACACAAGGCATCGACTGACTCATCCGTCAACTCGCCGCGCATGGCTACCAAGTCCGGCTTCTTCGCTGCACATGCCTTCGGAAGCATCGCATTGCGCGCTTACTTCACGTGATGATCGATGCCCCCAAAGCACACCTCCGCCGGTGCATCAAAACTCTTGGAGGCAATCGCCGCAGCCCATGGCAATCCACTGCCACGGGCTGGGCTCATGGCATGGCTACAGCAACGCCCCCACTTGCTGCGCCGTGGGCAACGGTGCCACGGCGCCAAAGCCCTGCACGGCCAGCGATGCCGCCGTGTTGGCATAGGCCACCGCAGCGGCTAGGTCGTCGCCCAGCGCCAGGCGCGCGAGCAGGTTGCCGTCAAAGCAGTCGCCCGCCCCCGTGGCATCCACCAGCGCCACGCTGCGGCCCGCCACACGCTGGCGCGGCACGGCGGGGTCGGCGCTGCTCAGCAACACCCCATCGGCCCCCAGCTTGACGACCACCGTGGCCGCGCCCTGCGCGTGGCCCCAGTCGGCAATCGCATCGGCATCGTGCAGGCCCAGCAGCGCGGCCATGTCATCGAGCCCCGGCAGGAAGATGTCGCACAGCGACACCGCATGCGCAATGCAGGCCCGCGCCCGCGCCAGGGGCCAGAGCTTGAGGCGCAGGTTGGGGTCGAACGCCACGCGCGCACCGGCCGCCCGGGCCACGCGCATGGCCTCGTAAGCCGTGTCGCAGGCCGAGGCCGACACCGCCAGCGAGATGCCCGACACATGCAGGATGCGGCACTGCTGCAGCACTGCGGCCGGCCCATTCGCCGATGCATCCTGCAACCACGCGGGTGCCATGCGGCTGGCGGCCGAGCCCGCGCGCAGGTAGCTGAACTCGTGCCCCGCTGCACCATGCGTCACAAAGTAGATGCCCGTGGGGTGCTGCGCATCGCGCTCCACCGCCGTGGTGTCCACGCCCTCGCGCGCCCACAGGTCCAGCAGCGCCTGGCCAAAGGCATCGCTGCCCAGGCGCGTGAGGTAAGCGGTGCGTGCACCTGCGCGGGCGGCGGCGATCACCGCATTGCTGGTGTCGCCCCCAAAGCCCTGCAGGTACTGCGGCTCGCCAGGGCGGGTCTGGTTGAACTCCACCAGCGCCTCGCCCAGCGCCACCACGTCCCACACGGGTTGTTTGGCCGCAGTCATGGCTCAGCCGCGCGGCTTGTAGGCCGTCACGTCGATCTCGACCTTGGCGTCGATCATCAGCCGCGACTCGACCGTGGAGCGTGCGGGGCGGTGGTCGCCAAAACACTCCATGTACACGCGGTTGAAGCTGCCGAAGTCGCGCGCATCGGCCAGCCAGACGCTGACCTTGGCCACATCGTCCAGGGTGCAGTCGGCCAGGGCCAGAGCGTCCTTGACGCGCTGGAACACCTGGCGCGTCTGCGCCTCGATGCCGCCGACCACCACCTGGCCCTGGTCGTCAGTGGGCACCTGGCCCGAGACAAAAACGAAGTCGCCGGCACGGGTGGCGGGCGAGAGGGGGCGTGCGAGGCGATCGGACGCGAGCGGCGCTTGGCCGAGGGTTTCTACTGGCATGGAAAACGCTCCTTTGAGTAAAGATATTACACACTTCCTTCCAGAAACGCCCATTTCGTTCGCAATTCTGGCATCGAATGTGCTTAGTTGTGTAATCCTATTACTTCGAGGTGTGCAATGCAAACGTCTGGAACCAACCTGGTGCAGCATCCGCTGCCAACGCCTGAACTGCGGGGCCGCCGCAAGCTGCTGGGTGCTGCGGCGCTGACCGCGGCCCTCACCCTGGCCTGCAGCGCCAGCTGGGCCCAAACGGCCGCCACCGCCCCAGTCAAGGGCGGTGCCGCCAACCTCGCCATGGTGGGCGAGCCCCAGGGCCTGGACCCCATGGTGAGCACCGCCGACCTGGTGGGCACCATCATGCAGCACGTGTACGAGCCGCTGTACACCTTCGACGCCAACTGGGCCATCGCCCCCATGCTGGCCGAGGGCCTGCCCACCGTCTCCAAGGACGGGCTGACCTACACCATTCCCCTGCGCAAGGGCGTGAAGTTCCACAACGGGCGCGAGATGACGGCCGACGACGTGGTGGCCTCGCTGCAGCGCTGGATGGAGCTGAACCCCCGTGGCAAGGCCGTGGGCAAGGAAGTGGCCTCGCTCACCGCCAAGGGTGCACTGGCGGTGGAACTGAAGCTGAAAAATCCTTACGCGCCGCTGCTGGCCCAGCTGGCCCTGCCCAGCGGCATGGCCGCCATCATGGCCAAGGAGAGCATTGCCCCCCAGCTCAAAGACTTCATCGGCACCGGCCCCTACCAGTTCAAGGAACGCCGCCCTGACCAGTTCACCGTGCTGGTGCGTTTTGACGGCTACGCCAGCCGCAAGGAAGCCGCCAGCGGTTACGCAGGCAAGCGCGAGGCCCTGCTGGATGAGCTGCGCTTTGTGCCCGTGCCCAGCGCCAACACGCGCGTCGAAGGCGCGCTCTCGGGCCAGTTCCAGTACGCCGACCTGCTGCCCGTGGAGGCCATTGGCCGCGTCGAAAAAGGCGCCCCCGCCGTGGTGCCCATCGTGACCAAGAACTTTGGCTTTCCCTACATCGTGTTCAACACCAAGGAAGGCGTGCTGGCCTCGCAGCCGCTGCGCCGCGCGGTGCAGACCGCCGTGGGCACGGGCGAGCTGCTGGCCGCAGGCTTTGGCGACAACCGCTTCTTTGTGGTGGAGCCCAACTTCTTCCCCAAGGGCACGCCGTACTACTCGGACGCGGGCAGCAAGCTCTACAACGAGCGCAACCCGCAAGCCGCCAAAGAGCAGGCGGCCAAGGCCAGCTACGGCGGCCAGCCCGTGCGCATCATGGCCAGCCGCCAGTACGAGTTCCACTACAACATGGCGCTGGTGATGTCCGAGCAGCTCAAGAAGGCGGGCTTCAAGACCGAGCTGCAGGTGGTGGACTGGGCCACGCTGGTGCAGCGCCGCAACGACCCCAAGCTGTGGGACGTGTACTTCACGCACTCGGGCCTGTTCCCCGAGCCCATGCTCTCGCCCCCGCAGCTGGGTGACGGTGCGCCGGGCTGGTGGGATTCGGCCGACAAGAAGGCCGCGCTTGCGGCCTTCAACCAGGAGACCAACCCCGCCAAGCGCGGAGCGCTGTGGGGCAAGGTGCAGCAGGTGGTGTACGACGAAGTGCCGTTCATCGAGGTGGGCAAGTTCAACGGTTTGTCGGCCCGCTCGGCCAAGCTGCAAGGCAACACACCGGCCATCTGGCCGTTCTTCTGGAACACAGGACTGGCCAAGTAAGCAGGGGCAGACAGCACCATGATGCGATTTTTATTAAAGCGCCTGGGCGGCGCCGTGGTGGTGCTGGCCCTGGTGGCGGTGCTGGTGTTCTGCCTCACGCGGCTGGCCCCAGGGGACCCGGTGGCGCTGCTGCTGGGTGACCAGGCCACCGCCGCCGACATTGCCAAGGCCCGCGCGCAGTACGGTCTGGACAAGCCCCTGCCCGTGCAGTTCGGGCTGTGGGTGGGCGAGCTGCTACAGGGCAACCTGGGGCAGTCGCTATTTCTGCAGCGCCCGGTGGCCCAGGCCCTGATGGAGCGGGCCGAGCCCACGCTGTTCCTCGCGCTGTTTGCCGTGGGCATTGCTGCGCTGGTGGGCGTGCCCTGCGGCATGGCCGCCGCCGTCTGGCGCGGCAGCGCCACCGACCAGGCCGTGAGCGGCGTGGCCATGCTGGGCGCCAGCGTGCCCAGTTTCTGGCTGGGCCTCATCCTCATCCAGCTGTTTGCAGTCAAGCTGGGGTGGTTTCCGGCCTCGGGCTACGGCGACCCCACGGCCACGCTGGGCGAGCGATTGCAGCACCTGATGTTGCCCGCGCTGGTGCTGGGCCTGCTCAACTCGGCGCTCATCATCCGCTTCACGCGCGCCTCCATGCTCGACATCTTGGGCGAGGACTACGTGCGCACCGCCCGCGCCAAGGGCCTGCCCGAAGGCACCATCATGGTCAAGCATGTGCTGCGCAATGCGCTGGTGCCCATCGTCACTGTGCTGGGGCTGACCATGGCGCTGATGATTGGCGGCACCGTGGTAACCGAGACCGTCTTCAACCTCCCCGGTGTAGGCAACCTGGTGGTGCGGGCCGTGCTGCGGCGCGACTACCCGGTGATCCAGGGCACGCTCTTGGTGATTGCCGCCATCTACGTCTTCATCAACCTGGCCATCGACTTTCTATACACGCTGGTGGACCCCCGTATCCGCCTGGAAGCCCCATGAACCCGAGCCCTTCCTTCTGGCACCGCCTGCAGGCCGTGCTGCGCCGACTGTTCGCCCGCAAGGTGGTGCTGGCCTCAGCCATCGTGATAACACTGGTGGCCAGCATCGCTGTCGTCTTCCCCTGGGTATCAGACGCCGACCCCAACGCCTTATCCATCAGCGAGCGGCTGCACGCGCCTTCAGGCACGCACTGGGTGGGCACCGACGAGCTGGGCCGCGATGTGCTGCTGCGCATCGTGCACGGCGCGCGCTACTCGCTGCTGATTGGCCTGGTCACCGCCGCAGGCGCCGTGCTGCTGGGCACGCTGCTGGGCATGTTTGCGGGTTTTTTCCGCAAGCTCGACGCACCGCTGATGCGCGTGGTGGACGCGATGATGTCCTTCCCCGACATCCTGCTGGGGATTGCGCTGGTGTCCATCCTGGGCGTGTCGCTGTGGAACGTGATGCTGGCGCTGGTCATCGTCTACACCCCGCGCGTGGCGCGGGTGGTGCGCGCCACCACGCTGGTGCTGCGCGAGCTGCTGTTTGTGGACGCGGCCCGCGCCCTGGGCGTGCGCACGCACCTCATCCTGTGGCGCCACATCCTGCCCAACCTCATGTCACCCATCCTGGTGCAGGTGACCTTCATCTTTGCCTACGCCATCCTGGCCGAGGCGGGCCTGTCCTTTCTGGGCGTGGGCGTGCCACCCGATATCCCCACATGGGGCACCATGATCGCGGGCAGCCTGGACTATGCCGACAAGGCGTTCTGGACCATTTTTGCCCCCGGCGTGGCCATTGTGCTCACGGCCCTGTCGCTGCAGATGCTGGGCGACGGCGTGCGCGACCTGCTCGACCCCAAACTGAAGAAGACCGTATGACCTCCCCCACGATGAGCGCCGCGCCCCGGCTCGAAGTCAGCGGCCTGTCTACCTCGTTCGCCACCGATGCGGGCCGCATCCAGAGCGTGGCCGATGTGTCCTTTGCCATCCACCCCGGCGAGACGCTGGCGCTGGTGGGCGAATCAGGCTCGGGCAAGTCGGTGACCAGCCTCACCCTCATGGGCCTGCACGCCCGCACTTCGCAGGCGCAGGTCACGGGCCAGGCCTGGTTTGTGCAGCGCGACGGCCGCAAGGTCGATTTGCTGGCCATGCCCGAGGCCGACAAGCGCACGCTGCGCGGCAACGAGCTGGCCATGATTTTCCAGGAGCCCATGACCAGCCTGAACCCGGTGCTGACGGTGGGTGAGCAGATTGCCGAGTCGGCCCGCCTGCACCTGAAGATGGACCGCAGCACCGCGCTGTGGCATGCCCGCCGCATGCTGGAGCTGGTCGAGATCCCCGCCGCTGCGCAGCGCGTGCACGAGTACCCGCACCAGCTCTCGGGCGGCATGCGCCAGCGCGTGATGATTGCACTGGCCATGGCCTGCAACCCCACGCTACTGATTGCCGACGAGCCCACCACCGCGCTGGACGTGACCATCCAGGCGCAGATCCTGTCGTTGATGGGACGGCTGCAGAAAGAGACCGGCATGAGCATGCTGTTCATCACGCACAACCTGGGCGTGGTGGCGCAATACGCAGACGCCGTGGCCGTGATGTACGCCGGGCGCATTGTCGAATCGGCCCGCGTGCACGACCTGTTCGCACGGCCCGAGCACCCCTACACACGCGGCCTGCTGGCCTGCCTGCCCGGTGTGGCGCGGCGGCAGGCGCAGGCAGCGCAGACTGCGCAGGACAAAGGCCCTGCGGTGGCCGCCGGGCGGCGCAAGCTGGTGGCGATTCCGGGCCAGGTGTCGAGCCCCCTTGCGCCCCCGCCCGGCTGTGCCTTTGCGCCGCGTTGCACGCGCCAGCAACCCGACTGCACTCACGCCATGCCTGCGCTGGAAGCCGCTGGCCCACGCCGCATGGTGCGCTGCCTGCACCGCGAGGTGCACACCGAACCCGCCGAGGTGAGCGCATGAACGCCGTCCTGAACAAGCCCCCCACCATGGCACCGACCGACACCACCGCACCGCTTTTGGAAATTGCCCACCTGCGCAAGCATTTCGGCAGCGGCCCGCACCCCGTGCGCGCGGTGGACGACGTGAGCTTCACCATCCGCCGGGGCGAGACCCTGGGCCTGGTGGGCGAATCGGGCTCGGGCAAGAGCACCATTGGCCGCCTGCTCACGCGCCTGGTGGACCCGACGAGCGGTGCCATGCGCTACCACGGCGGTGCTGCACCGCAAGACCTGGCCCAGCTCTCGCAATCGCAATACCGGCCGCTGCGCTCGCAGATCCAGATCATTTTTCAGGACCCGTACGCCAGCCTGAACCCGCGCATGCGCATCCGCGATGTGCTGGCCGAGGCGCTGGATACCCACGGCCTGGCCAAGGGCGCCGCACGCCTGCCGCGCATCCACCAGTTGCTGGAGCAGGTGGGCCTGCGGCCCGAGCATGCCGAGCGTTTTCCGCACGAGTTCTCCGGCGGGCAGCGCCAGCGCATTGGCATTGCGCGTGCGCTGGCGGTGGAGCCCCAGTTCATCGTGGCCGACGAGCCGCTGTCAGCGCTGGACGTGTCCATCCAGGCACAGGTGGTGAACCTGCTGGGCGAGCTGAAAGAGCAGCTGGGCCTGACGCTGCTGTTCATCTCGCACGACCTGGATGTGGTGGAGTACCTGTGCGACCGCGTGGTGGTGCTGTACCTGGGCCGGGTGATGGAGATTGCGCCCACCGATGCGCTGTACGCCCAGCCCCAGCACCCCTATACCCAGGCCCTGCTGGCCGCTGCCCCCATCCCCGATCCCGCCCAGCGCCGCAGCATCGCGCTGCTGCAGGGCGACCTGCCCAGCCCGGCCAACCCGCCCTCGGGCTGCGTGTTCCGCACCCGCTGCCCCCAGGCGGAGGCGCGCTGCGCCAGCGCCGACATGCAGCTGCGCGAAGTGGCCCCCGGCCACCTGCACGCCTGCTGGAAAACCTCACCTTCTCATCCCGCACCATGACCGACGAATTCCTGCTCGACCACCGCTGCAAGGGCTACCCGCTGCACGCCACGCCCTGCCGCCCCGCCGACCTGGGCCAGCGCGGCTGGAACGTGCTGACGGGCGATTTGCCCTTGCCCATTGCCGCCATCCGCGCAAGCGCCCTGGCCCACAACCTGGCCTGGATGCAGGCCTATGCCGAGCGCAAGGGCGTGGCCCTGGCGCCGCATGGCAAGACCACGCTGTCGCCCGAGCTGTTTGCAGAGCAGCTGCAGGCGGGCGCCTGGGGCCTGACCTTTGCGACCGTATACCAGCTCAGCGTGGGGGTGGAGGCCGGTGCGCGCCGCGCCATCATCGCCAACCAGGTGCTGGGCGATGCCGACCTGGACGGCCTGCACGCACTGCTGCAGCGCCACGCCGACCTGCGCGTGTGGTTCCTCATCGACAGCCTGGCGCAGCTGCGCTGCATTGAAGACTGGGCCGAGCGGCGCGGCCACACCGCGCGCGGTGAAAAGCGCCTGGACACCCTGCTGGAGATGGGCGTGCCCGGCCAACGCACCGGCTGCCGCACGCGGGAAGAAGCCCTGGCGCTGGCCCAGGCCATTGCCCAATCGCCCGCCGTGCAGCTGGGCGGCGTGGAATGCTACGAAGGCGGCGTGGCCCGCTGCGACAGCGAGCACGATGCACGCGAAGTCACGGCGCTGGTGCGCCGCGTGACCGAAGTGGCCCGCGCGTGCGATGCACAGGGCCTGTTTGCCGACCCAGAGATTTTGCTGACGGCGGGCGGCTCGGCGGTGTTCGACCTCGTCATCCCGCTGCTGCGCACACAGGGCCTGTCCAAGCCCGTGCTGGGCGTGCTGCGCTCGGGCTGCTACATCACGCACGACCATGGCAACTACCAGCGCTTCTTGAAGCACGTGGAGCAGCGCGAGGGGCTGGACGCCTCGCTGCGCCCCGCGCTCGAAGTCTGGACCCTGGTGCAATCGGTGCCCGAGCCTGGGCTGGCCCTGCTCAGCGGCGGGCGGCGTGATGTCTCGTACGATCTGGAGATGCCCGTGCCCGTGCGCTGGGCGCCGCGCCACGAGCGCCGCGCTGCCAGCGCCCCCACCGGGTGGACGGTGAGCGCGCTCAACGACCACCACGCCTACCTGCGCTACGACCCTGCAGCAGGCCCCGCCCCCGCCGTGGGCGACCGGGTGGCCCTGGGCATCTCGCACCCCTGCACCACGTTTGACAAATGGCGCTGGCTGCCCGTCGTGGACGACGCAGGCACCATCACCCGCGCCATCAGCACCCGTTTTTGACCATGTCCAAAGCTACCCCT
Source organism: Acidovorax sp. ACV01 (assembly GCF_014851495.1). Classification (NCBI taxonomy): domain Bacteria; kingdom Pseudomonadati; phylum Pseudomonadota; class Betaproteobacteria; order Burkholderiales; family Comamonadaceae; genus Acidovorax; species Acidovorax sp. ACV01. The sequence continues at coordinate 42,302 of NZ_JACUZT010000010.1, forward strand.
ACCAGCCTGCTGCAACAACTGCGCGAGCGCCAGCCCGACCTGCCCGAGGCGCAGCGCAGCGTGGTGCGCGTGGTGCTGGACGACCCGCGCGCCGCCGTGGTCGCCACCGTGGAGCAACTGGCCCAGCAGGCGGGCGTGTCCATGCCCACCATCGTGCGCACCTGCCGCAGCTTTGGCCACGATTCGGTGCGCGAATTCATGGTCGCCCTGGCGCAGGATCTGGCCGTCTCGGGCTCGCACCTGCACCGCAGCGTGCTGGCCGACGACAGCGCGCAGGACGTGGCCAGCAAGATCGTGCATGCGGCCGTGTCGTCGCTGACCGAGCTGGGCCGCAACCTCGACGCCGAAGTGCTCGACCGCGTGGCCGAGCGGCTGGCGCAGGCGCGGCGCATCGACTGCTACTCGGTCGGTGCCGCCTCCACCTTCATGGCCAGCGAACTGCAAAGCCGCCTGTTCCGCCTGGGCTGCACGGCCAACGCGATTTTTGATGCGCACCAGCAGCTGGTGTCGGCCAGCACGCTCGGCCCCGATGGCGTGGCCTTTGTCATCTCGCACGTGGGGCGCATGCCCTACGCGCTGGAGGCCGCGCGGTTTGCCCGCTCGCAAGGCGCCACCGTGGTGGCGCTGACCCAGCCCGGCACGCCGCTGGCCGAGGTGGCCGACCTGGTGCTGGCCGTGTCCGTGCCACAAGACGCCGTGATGCGCGTGGGCACCGAGGCCTACCTGGCCCACCTGGTGGTCATCGAGATCCTGACCGTGCGGCTGGCGCAAAAGCTGGGCCCCGTGGCCACCCGCGGGCTGCAGCAGTTCAAGCAACTGCTGCACAAGCACGGTTTTGACAGCGCCGAATACGTCGGTGCGTTTGACAGCCACGCGGGCCAGAACCCATCCAGCGCCGCCAGCCATCCCACAGACCCATCGCGCGGCCGGGCCGCAGAGGAATGACATGGCGCATGCAACGCTGCTGAGCAATGGCCGCATCGTGGATGGCACGCCCCGCCCCGGCTGGGTGGGCGACCTGCTGATTGAAAGCGACCGCATCACCGCCCTGGCCGAGCCGGGCCAGATCGACCCCGCCGCCCTGGCCCGTGCCCGGGCCTGCGAAAACTTCACCGAGGTGGACTGCACCGGCCGTGTGATTGCCCCCGGCTTCATCGACGTGCACACGCACGACGACGCCGCTGTGCTGGACGCACCCACCATGCTGCCCAAGCTCTCGCAGGGCATCACCACCGTCATCGTGGGCAACTGCGGCATTTCGCTGGCCCCCGTGGTCACCGACAGCCCGCTGGCCCCGCTCTCGCTGCTGGGGCGCCTGCAGTTTCGCCACGCCAGCATGGCCGACTACGCCCGTGCCGTGGACGCCGCCCAGCCCGCCGTGAACGTGGCCGCGCTGATGGGCCACACGGCCCTGCGCATGCGCCACCTGGCCGACCTGAGGCAAACCGCCACCGCCGACGAGCGCGCGGCCATGGCCGCCGACATGGAGGAAGCCATGGCCGCCGGGGCGCTGGGCCTGTCGTCGGGCATCTTCTACAGCGAGGCCTATGCCGCTGATGTGGAAGAACTGGTGGCCGTGGCCTCAGTCGCGGCGCGCCACGGCGGCGTTTATGCCACGCACATCCGCGACGAGCTGGCGGGCATCCTGCCTGCGCTGCAAGAGGCCGCACTCACCGCGCGGCAGTCAGGCCTGCCGCTGGTCATCTCGCACCACAAATGCGCCGGGCCCGCCAACTGGGGCCGCACGCGCGAGACGCTGCCACTGATCGACCAGTTGGCACAGGGTCAGGAGATTGCGATGGACGTGTACCCCTACACCGCCGGCTCCACCGTACTGCGCGAAGACTTGGTGGACGGCATCATCGACATCCTCATCACCGGCAGCCAGCCCCACCCCGAGATGGCCGGGCGCTACCTGGCCGACATTGCGCGCGAGTGGGACGTGCCCCAACAAGAGGCCGCCGTGCGCCTCAAGCCCGGCGGGGCCTGCTACTTTCAGATGCGCGAGGACGATGTGGAGCGCGTGATTGCGCACCCGCTGTCCATGATCGGATCGGACGGGCTGCCGCACGACGAGCGCCCGCACCCGCGCCTGTGGGGCGCCTTCCCGCGCGTGCTGGCCTGCTACTGGCGCGACAAAGGCCTGCTGCAGCTCGAAGAGGCCGTGCACAAGATGACGGGCTTGTCGGCCCAGCGCTTTCGGCTCGGCGGGCGCGGCCTGTTACAGGCAGGGCACATGGCCGATGTGGTGGTGTTTGACCCCGAGCGCGTGCGCGACCTGGCCACTTTCGAGCAACCCCAGCAGTTCAGCGAAGGCATTGAACAGGTGTGGGTGAACGGTACCTTGAGCTACACCCATACGGAGCGGGCCACTGGTGCACGGGCGGGCCGCTTTGTAACACGCAATACCAAGCCCTCAGCGGGCTGATCACAGTGCGCAGCGCTTTGGGCGCCTACGCGGTGGTGAGTGTGTTGCAACGGCCGGTTGAATCCTCCGCCGCGCGAACCCGCCACCGCTGTGGCATGTAGAGATTGCCTGCGCATGGATTCTTCAGATGCCACATGTCGGTTGTTGAACCACCTGCCCTCCGGCGACTTCACACGCCAGCGGTAGGTGATCTCAACCCTCATACCAGCCGCACTTCAAAGTACGCGCCATCCCCGTCCCCCAGATCCCGGAACCCCGCCTGCTTGGCGGCAACACTGGCCTTGCCCCAGGCCTTGAGCAAAGTGAGATCTCCTGGGGACACCACCTCCGGCGGGGACTCCTCCAGGCTTTGCATGGTGTCCAGGGCCGCAGCGACCTGCTCGGGGCCGCCCAGCTGCTTCTCCAGAGCCTTGGCGTACCGTGTTTCCGCTGCCATGTGCTCCTTGGCCGGGAGCTCCTCGGGATAGTCGCGCAGGGTGACAACGTAGGTGGATTCGATGACTTGCATGGCTGTGCTTCTCCTGTGTCTATAAAACTGTATAAATATACAGCTTTCTTTAAGAAAGCGCATGCAGGATGAACCCAAGGAGGCCCCCACGGAGCACCCAGCCACTTCCCGCGCTTGCCCATTTGTAGACTGCCCCGGGGACCGCCCCTTTGTCCCAGGGTTAAGTACACACCCTGGTCCGACAAGGCGCTGCTACGCAGCGGCAAGCTGCCACCCGGTGAACACAAAGACACCTCGCCAATGCCAAAGAGTTCTGGAGGGCTCTGAATGATTGTTCTCAATACTGGAACAGTTAGTTTGCGACTGAGTGGTTTTTCTCTGAACAACAGCGGCGTACAGTTCAACCCATCGATGAGCCGAACCCGCAAGGCGACTCACCGAACCCGGTTCAAGAACGGTTTTTGTCCCGGCTTTTATTGAGACGCTTTTTTAACTTCAAGGATTTTCATCATGAACAACACCGCACGTTTCCTCTCCATCGCCGCTGTGGCCGCTTTCGCTTCCTTCGGTGCCCAGGCTGACGAAGCCGATGCTTCGCAGTTCGCCACCAAGTTCGACACGAACCGCACCCGCGCTGAAGTGGCTGCTGAAGCCGCTACCGTGGCACAGACCCGCTCCATTGAGCCTGCTGGCTCGCGTGTGGTGACTTACAAGTCCACCGCTGACCGCGCTGCGGTGCGTGCCCAGGCTGCTGAAGCCCTGCGCACGGGCCAGATCTCTTCTGGCGAATTCAGCGCCATGTAATTGACGCAGTTGCGGGCCTTCCCATGGTGGCGGCACTTCGCGGGTGCTGCTGCCATGGGAAGTGTTTTTATCCCGCGCTGAAGCCAAGCAAACTGGGCTCCCGTTGAGAGCCTTTTTTGTTGCTGCGTCCATGCCTCTGCAAGCAGCTGAAAATCCCTGCGGGTTTTGCGCGCTCGACGCAGGGCTCGAGGTCGTGCGCGGTTTTCATGGTCAGAACTCTCCGTGTGGGCGTGCAATATGCAGAACTGCGGGGGGGACGGACGGTCACAGCGCATTGAGCGGTATGCGCAGGTAGGCCACGCCGTTGTCATCCTTGGGCGGCAGGTCACCAGCGCGAATGTTGACCTGCACCGAAGGCAGGATCAGCGCCGGCATCTCCAGCGTGGCGTCGCGGCGGGTGCGCATGGCGACGAAGTCGTCTTCGCCCACGCCGTCATGAACGTGAATGTTGCCTGCGCGCTGCGCGGCCACCGTGGTTTGCCAGGCGGGCTCGCGGCCGCCGGGCGGGTAGTCGTGGCACATGAACAGGCGGGTGGCAGGCGGCAGGGCCAACAGCCGGCGGATGGACTGGTACAGCGTGTGCGCGTTACCGCCCGGGAAGTCGCAGCGCGCCGTGCCCACGTCGGGCATGAACAGAGTGTCGCCCACGAACACGGCGTCGCCCACCTGGTAGGCCATGCAAGCCGGGGTATGGCCCGGCACCGCCAGGGCCCGAGCCTGCAGGCTGCCAATGCGAAACGCCTCACCACCGGCGAACAGGTGATCGAACTGTGCGCCGTCGGCATGAAAACCGGACTCCAGATGGAAAATGCCCTTGAACACCTTTTGCACCTGGGTGATGGCCGCGCCAATGGCAATCTGCCCGCCCAGCACTTCTCGCAGGTGGTGCGCGGCCGTGAGGTGGTCGGCATGGGCATGGGTTTCCAGAATCCACTGCACGCTGAGCTGCTGCGTGCGTACAAAGTCGACCACCTTGTCGGCCGATACCGTGCGTATGCGACCAGCCTTGGGGTCGTAGTCCAGCACCGGGTCCACGATGGCGCAGTGCCCACCCGGGTGGTCGAAGACCACATAGGTCACAGTCCAGGTGGCGGGGTCGAAGAAGGCTTGAACCTGGGGTTGCGGTTTGTCTGGCGGTTGCATGGGAATGTGTGTCCTCGCAATTCAATTAAGATATTTATAGTTTATTGACATATAGTTTGTTAGTCAATAAACTATCAACCAACACCCCATCCCGCAACCTATGGAGTCCTCATGCAGGCCCAAATCACTACCACCATGGACCTGGAAAGCCTTCGCCTCTCGGCAGATAGCGCTTGCCGACTGATGAAGGCGCTGTCCAACCCCGACCGACTCTTGCTGCTGTGCCAGCTCACGGAGGGAGAAAAGCGCGTAGGAGAGTTGGAGGCGCTGGTGGGCATCGCCCAGCCCACGCTGTCGCAGCAACTGGGCGTGCTGCGCGACGAGGGGCTGGTGACCACCCGCCGCGAAGGCAAGAACATCCATTACCAGATCGCCAGCCCCCAGGCACTGGCCGTCATGCAGACCCTTTTTGAACAATTCTGTGCCCCCAAAGAGGCTTTCCATGCAGATTGACTGGAACCACTTCACCCCCTGGGCGGCCCTGGTGGGAGGCCTGATCCTGGGCTTGGCCACTGCCGCCTTCGTGCTGCTGCATGGCCGTATCCTGGGCATCAGCGGCATCCTGGGCGGCCTGCTGCCCCCGCGCGGCAATGACACTGCGTGGCGGGTGGCCTTCGCGCTGGGCTTGCTGGCTGCGCCTTTGCTCTACCGGCTGACGGTGGGCATGCCGGAGGTGCGCATCGACGCCAGCTGGGGCGTGGTGGTGCTGGCCGGGCTGCTGGTGGGCGTGGGCACGCGCTATGGCTCGGGCTGCACCAGCGGCCACGGGGTGTGCGGCCTATCGCGCCTGTCGCCGCGCTCTCTGGTGGCAACGCTGGCCTTCATGGGCGCGGGCTTTGCCACGGTGTACGCCATTCGCCACCTGCTGGCCTGATCGAAAGAGGACTGACCCATGAAGCTCCAACGCATTTCTGAATTCGGCATCGGCCTGGTCTTTGGCCTGGGTCTCATCATCTCGGGCATGACCGACCCGGGCAAGGTGCTCGGCTTTCTAGATCTGGCCGGCCAGTGGGATCCCTCGCTCGCCTTTGTGATGGGTGGCGCCATTCTGGTGGGCGTGGTCGCCTTCACCGTGGCCCGCAAGCGCAGCACCAGCGTGTTCGGCGGCCCCATGCAACTGCCCACCGCGCGCCACATCGACCGGCGCCTGGTGCTGGGCAGCCTGCTGTTCGGTGCCGGCTGGGGCATCGCGGGCTTTTGTCCCGGGCCAGCCGTCGTGTCGTTGGGCACAGGCGAGCCCAAGGCCGTGGTGTTCGTGCTGGCCATGCTGGCGGGCATGGGCGCCTTTGAATGGCTGGAGATGCGCAAGGCGGCGCGCAGCACACCCCACGCGGCTTGAGCGAGTGTCAACGCCATGACCACCAACCCCTGGCTTGCCGCCATCGTCACCCTGGGCATGGTTGCGGCGTATGAAGGCTGGCTGGCCGCGGTGCAGCGGCGGGCCCCCGGGCGGCTGGCGCACACCACCCACGCCTCGCTGCGCGAGGACTGGTTTGCTGCCATTTCGGCACAGCCCGGCTCCGAAATCCTGGCCGTGCAGACGCTGCGCAACTCGCTGATGTCGGCCACCATGACGGCATCCACCGCTGTGTTGGGCCTCATGGGCGCACTGTCGCTCACCGCCCCCGCGCTGCACGCCACGCTGGGCGAAGGCGCCACTGGCACTGCCGCGTGGCCGCATTTCACGCCTCGGCTGGCGATGGAGCTGGTGCTGCTGTGCCTGCTGTTCGCGTCGCTCGTTGCCTCGGTGATGGCCGTGCGCTACTACCACCACGCTGGCTTCATCGGCGGCATGCCTGTGGGCTCCCCCCAGCGCCAGCGCTGGGCCGCCGCCGGCAGCGCCTATGTGCGCAAGGCCGGGCTGCTCTACAGCTGGGGCCTTCGGCAGCTGATACTGCTGGTGCCCGTGGTGACCTTTGTGCTGCACCCCCTGGCCGGCGTGGCGGGAGCGCTGGCAGTGGTGATAGCGCTCACCCAGTTTGATCGATACAGGATCGAAAACGAGTAGCTCGATCCGGCGGCGGTTTCCCGCAACCGCTGGGGCTGTCCAACTTCTGGGGGGCAGTTCAAACCCGGCGGTTCAGCAATCAACCTTGAACGGGCGCCAGAATTCCAGGCGGCAACTTTGCAGCGATTACCACCGGTGGTGTGCGCTCCGTCAATTCACGGTGACGACCGCAGTGCAGTCGTTGAAAGCCCTCGACACATGTCCAGCGCGATGACCGGCCGTCGGCAATGGCATACAGAGTCGACGGTGACAGTGGTCATGACGGGCTCAGAGCGTTGTTGTTGAGACATCTTGAGCGTGAGCCCATGTCTCTGCACGCTGGCAACAAGGGGAGGTTAACGCGGCACGCATGCCGGTCAGGTACTGGAAATCGGCGGCGCAATCAACTTGCATCAGCGCGGTCAATCCCGTACGCTGCCCCGACGTCCACACGCAACGCCCGAGCCCATGCGGGCCGCCGGGCCGGCCTTCCGGACGTGCAAAGGAGTCCAACCATGCCAAGCCGATCGAACGGCCTCGCGGCCGAAATGAAAGCCGTGCGAACGTTGGCGCTCGTGGGCGCCGCGGCCTCCGGCAAGACTTCGCTGGCCGAGGCCTTGCTGTACAAGGCGGGCGCCATCGGCGCGTGCGGCAGCATCGAGCGCGGCAGCACCGTCAGCGACCACGACCCGCTCGAGCGCCGCATGCTGCATTCGCTCAATGCCTCGGTGATGCATCTCACGCATGGCGGCACGCGCATCCACTTGATCGACACGCCCGGCGGCCCCGACTTCCTCGGCCAGAGCCTGCCGGCGCTGGAGGCGGTCGAAACGGTGGCGGTGGTCATCAATGCCGCCACCGGCATCGAGCCGATGGCGGTGCGCATGATGGAATACGCCGCCTCACGCCGCCTCGCCCGCATGATCATCGTCAACAAAATCGACGCGCAGGGCGTCTCGCTGGCGGGCTTGCTGGCCGACATCCAGGCGACCTTCGGCCGCGAATGCCTGCCGCTGAACCTGCCCGACGGGGTCGGCAGGCAGGTGATCGACTGCTTCTTCAATCGTTTCGGGCGCTCCGACTTCGGCCCCGTCGAAGCGGCGCACCGCGCGCTGGTGGAACAGGTGGTAGAGGTCGACGCGGCCTTCGTCGATCGCTACCTCGAGGAGGGCGACGTGGATCCGGCCGAGCTGCACTCGCCGCTCGAGCAGGCGCTGCGCGAAGGCCACCTGATCCCGGTGTGTTTCGCCTCGTCGCGCAGCGGCGCTGGCGTAGCCGAGTTGCTGGACGTGATCGTCAAGCTCCTGCCCGACCCGACCGAAGCCAACCCGCCGAGCTTCATCGTTGGCGAGGGCGCAGAGGCCATTCCCATGAAGGCCAAGCCCGACCCGACGCTGCACGTGCTGGCGCGTGTGTTCAAGATCACGATCGACCCTTTTGTCGGCAAGATGGGCATCTTCCGCGTGCACCAGGGCACGGTCACGCGTGACAGCCAGCTCTACATCGGCGACGGCCGCAAGCCCTTCAAGGTGGGGCACCTGTTCATGCTCCAGGGCAAGGAGCATGTCGAGGTTTCGCACGCGGCGCCGGGCGACATCGTGGCGGTGGCCAAGGTCGAGGAGATCCATTTCGATGCCGTGTTGCACGATGCGGCGCAAGACAGTCATGTGCATCTTGCACCGCTGCCGTTCCCGGTGCCGGTGTACGGCCTGGCCGTGGAGCCCAAGCGGCATGGCGACGAGCAACGCGCCTGGGAAATCCTCGGCAAGCTCGCGGCCGAAGACCCATGCCTGCGTGTCGAGCATGTGGCCGCGACCAACGAGACGGTGCTCTACGGGCTAGGCGAGCTGCACCTGCGCATCGTGCTCGAACGCCTGCGCGAGGTTTACCGCTTCGAGGTCCAGACACGGCCACCGCGCATCGCCTACCGTGAGACCGTGACCGCGCCGGCCGAGGGTCACTATCGCCATAAGAAGCAGAGCGGCGGTGCCGGCCAGTTCGCCGAAGTCTTCCTGCGCATCGAGCCACTCGCGCGCGGCGTGGGCTTCGAGTTCGCCGACGAAGTCAGGGGCGGCGCGATCCCGGGCCAGTTCATCCCTGCCGTTGAGAAAGGCGTGCGCGAGGTTTTGGCGTACGGCGCGATCGCCGGCTACCCAGTGGTCGATGTGCGCGTCGTGGTGTACGACGGCAAACACCACAGCGTGGACAGCAAGGACGTCGCCTTCGCGACCGCCGGCCGCAAGGCCTTCATGGCGGCGATTCGCGAGGCCCGGCCGGCTGTGCTCGAGCCGATTGTCCAGATCGAGATCGCCGTGCCCGAGCATTCCGTGGGCGACGTCACGAGCGACCTGTCGTTGCGGCGCGGCCTGGTCACCGGCACATCGGGGCTGGGGGCCGGCACTGTGGCCATCGGCGGGCAGGTGCCCGAGGCCGAGCTGGCCGACTACCAGTCGCGACTCAATGCGATGACCAGCGGCCAGGGCCGTTACACCATCGCGTTGTCGCACTACGAGGCCGTGCCGCCGGCCGTCCAGCAGACGCTGATGGGGCAGTACCGGGTGCGCGAAGACGACTAGGGAAAGCGCAGCGCCAATGCTCAATTTGCACGCGCGCTGCCGAGCAATCGACTTGGGCATACCGCGAGATCAAAATGCTCCCTCGCCCAGCGATTGCGATCACCCTAATTCTTGTGGCAAATGTCCGATACGCAGCGATTGCGGTCACTGCCGATGCCCCCACCGAATGCGTGCTTTGTGTCCTTAAGCGTCCATCCGGAAGGCTGTGCGTCTGTAGATGCGAACGACGTTTCTACCGATCGATAGCAGTATTAATTGCTGCTTGCGGCGACATCAAACCTCAAAATGACGACGAGCGTACATCTTCATACTGATCACAACCCCCGCTCTTAGGATGCGCGATGCCGAAGGAATGACGCATCCTGCTAGGCCTTCAGATCGCTGGGAGCCTCCTGCTCTAATGTCCTTCACCATTCTCCAGACGCGGACATGCGCCGTGGAGGCTTGTAAGAATCTACGCCTCTTGCCATCGTGCATGTGGACTATCCGTCGACAGCCCTAGCTACCAATCAAGGTGGAATTGCTGGGCGGTTCCGGAGGCTGGTAACCCGGCGCGATTGTGGCGTTGGAGGATCCGTAGAGAGACAGCGGGTCTTGCAGCCAGAGCGCGTACTCAAGTCCACGGAGACGATGGTCGGGAGAGCAATCCACATTCCATCTTCTGAGCATGTAGCCAGCGTTGGCCGAACGAACTCTGACCGAAAGGACGCCGTCCTGCATCGGATAGTCCATGAGGACTATTTCTGGACGTGGGTGGTTTGGGTGAGGCACTAGCTTCAGCTCAATGATGCGACTCCACTGGACATCCTGGTCTGCGCGCTCTTCGCGGCCTATTGTGCTGGTTTCGAGCACCTCCACGTCTTCCATCCGAGTCGGAACGAAATCTGTGAAGTGTTTCTTCAGTCGGTCAAAAGCGCGGACATGCCAGCGAACCCCATTGTCGACCAGCGCCAGGGGCACGAGCTCTCGACGGGTCTTGCCGCTGCTCACCGAGTGGTACGCCAAAGAGACGGCTTTGCCTCTATTGATAGCACGGGTGATTGGGGCAAGAACCTCGACCGATGGAACACTGAGGGTGGAGGGGAACTCGCAGGGGATGACCGGCGAACCCATGACGTCTTCGCCCAGGCCGAATCCCTGGGAGAGCGTCGCCAATACGCGCAGTGGTGGGTGGTCAAACAGGGGCTTGAACTTAGAGCTCGGCCGGTAGAGCTTGCCCGTGCTGTCGAAATCAAGGTTATCTGGGGCCAAACCTCGATACATCGCTATGTCCCGAGTGGCTCCAGCCGGTGCGGTCTCGAACTTGGCGATAACGTCCGCCCGTCGGAGCTCGCCAAGGAAAAACAGGGTGAAATCGATGTGTGATAACCGTTCTCGTTGCACTCGGGTCAAGGTCTCCAAGGACGGGACCAAGTTTGGGCTAGGCTGGGATTCCATCCACGAATGATACCCGTGGGAACCCGTTCCATCTCATCAAAAAAATCCTTGTACTAATCAAATTGATTAGATATAGTCACAATAAATCTCATTTATTGGCATCATGGTGATGTAACAAAAAAGAGATTCCGAGGAGACGCCAGTGCTTGAACGAGTTGTGGATTACTTCCTTCAGTTTGGAAGGTTGCGGAGTGCGGGGCAATTTTTGACCCATGTGTCCGTGTACCTGTGCATCTTTGGAGCTGCAGCGCATTGCATCACCGCAGTGCCTGCTGCTCTGCAGCACCGCTCGGCGCAAACGCTGGCCGAGGTGCTGCCCAACCTGCCCAGCTGGTGGGTTCCCGAGCACCCGGTGTCGTTCATCGTAGTCATCGCCTTCGGCTTACTAGGCGTCTTCCTTTCGCTCAAAGGGAAGCAAGTAGACCGGTACCTGAGCGCGTAAACGAGCCGCACTTCCCTCTAGAACTGAGAAAACACTGATGTCGAACCATTCCGAAGCTCCCAAGGGCATCCACCGCATCGTGAAGCTGCCTGAAAAGGACCTGGCAGACTTGTGGAAGTCGATCATTGTTGATGACGAAATCAAGTCGCGTCTGGTTGCACAGGCTATCGTCAACTTCACTGTCCGTCCTAAGGTCAAGCGGACGGTGCTGCCACTGCACGGCGCCATCCTCCTAGTGGGCCCACCTGGCACAGGCAAGACCTCGCTGGCGCGGGGCTTGGCGAACGAGGTGGCCACACTGATGTCCAAGGCTGGGTTCACCCTGTTGGAGGTTGACCCGCATGCACTGGGCAGCGCAATGATGGGAAAGACCCAGAAGGCTGTCTCTGAACTGTTTTCGCAGACCATCGCGGAAGCTGCCACGCGTGGTCCGACCATCGTCTTGCTGGATGAGGTCGAGACGCTGGCTGTGGACCGGTCCAAACTAAGCATGGATGCGAATCCGGTCGATGTCATGCGAGCGACTGACGCGGTGCTCGTGCAGCTTGACTCTTTGGCTGAGCAGTTCAGCAATATCCTGTTCATCGCGACCAGCAACTTCCCGCAGGCGGTCGATGCCGCCTTCACATCGCGCTGCGACTTGGTGCTCGAGGTTCCACTCCCCAACCATGATGCTTGTGGACAGATCTTGACCGAATGCCTGACAGAGCTCGGCGAGATCTTCAAGGGCATCGAAAAGTTACCTCAAGAGTCCGGCTTCAAGCATTTGGTCTCGGACACGGTTGGCCTCGACGGACGAACCATCCGCAAGGTCGTGGCCAACGCGCTTGCTTCGCGCAAGGAGGTGGCGGTAGCCCCCACGAAGCTGACCATGGCCGATTTGCGGTCGGCTGTAACCCACGCAAAGGCCACGCGCCAGAAAGGCTAACAATGAGCAACGCAACTGTCGTTAAGCGCGTCGTCCGCGGATCGCCTCACCGGGACTCCGTCGAGACATGGGACTTCATCGTAGAGTTGCTGACCCAGGGGAAGTCCGGGCCCAAGCGCGACGAACTGCTCTCCGTCGCCGGTGTCGCTAGTTCGATCCTCACTGAGATGGCGCCGGAGGACGCCGCAATCGTCGTTGAGTGCAAAGGCCCTCGAACACGTATCTATTGCCTCTATGACGAGGACGCTATTGATGGCAGCGACGCCAAAGAGGACGCGCTGGGGCATGACCCTCTGGAGGGCGAGTGGGCTATTTCCCTGCCGTGCCCAAAGGATGACTTGGCCTGGGTCGAGCGAGCGCTAAAGGCTAAGAGCAAGCGCATCACGGCCCGAGACATGACCTCCAAGTTCGGCACTGAGTCGACAGAGGACTCCAAGAAGGCGTCAGCCGACTTCTCCTTCGATACCAGCGAGTTCCTGAAATCATGAGCGCTGTTGCCGTCTATTCCTATTCGCACTCGGTGAGCTACGTCACCGACAACATCCTGAAGAGTTTGAAGGACGTGCTTGTACTGAGCGGCCTAGACCCCCAGAAGCTGGTGGGTGATCACAAAGTCCTGCATGCCGGTATCAAGCGGTGGATCGAAAGCGAGCACCTCGATTTCGTGACTTTGGAGATCTATCACCCGAAGACGAATGCACTGATCAAACGTTGGGATATTGCGGTGACGTACTCGTGGTCGTCCGAGGCGGGCAACTTCTGGGTGGATCCCGAGGCGCTGCGGTATGCCATTAGCAAAGAGGGCCTTCTGCCATCGGAGGCGCTCTACAGCGTGATCGTAAAAAACAAGGTGGGCCGGCCTGACGTCGATGGATGGTCTGCCACAGAGTTCAGGTCCACCGACGGCATGGTGCGTCAAAGCATTGGTACTGGCGTGGAGCACAACGGCCTTAGCGCAAACATGAGCTACTGGAGGACGAAATGACCCTTACCGTGAATGAAGCATTCCGCAAGTTCAAAAGCCGCCTGGAGTTGAACCAAAAGGAACAGGACAATGCTTCGGCGAAGCACACGGAGGTGCGGGACTATCTGCACACAAAGTTCGCCATTGAAGGCGACTTCTTGACCGGCTCGTACAAGAGGCACACCAAGACCAAGCCACTCAAGGACATCGATATCTTCTTTCCCATGAAGCAGTCCGAGCGGCACTACCGCGACAAGGACCCTGGCGTGGTGCTCGATGATTACAAGGCGGTGCTGGTTGAGAAGTACGGCGAGAAGGCTGTTCGCAGACAGAGCCGATCCATCAATGTCGACTTCGGCATTGAGATCAAGGACGAAGATAAGACCGACTACAAGGTGCTGAGCATTGATGTCGTCCCGGCATTTACCTGTGACGAGAATTACGAGATCCCCGATGGTGACACCGGCAAGTGGATCAAGACCAACCCCAAGATTCACGCGCAGAAGGCCGTAGATGCTCACCAAGCCTACTCGAGTGAATGGAAGGGGCTTGTGCGGATGGTGAAGTACTGGAACAACAACCCCAGGCACGGCGAGAAACCCGTGAAGCCATCCTTCCTCATTGAAGTGATGGCGCTCGAGTGCCTGCACGGCGGTTGGGGTGGTCAGTTCGACAGAGAGATCCAGTCCTTCTTTGCGACCCTTGCTGATCGCATCGGTGACACGTGGGAGGATCCTGCGAAGCTTGGACCGCCCATCAGCGGCTCAATGGACGCGGCGCGCGTTGAGCGGGCCAAGAAGCTGCTGACAACCGCCGCAAGGGAAGCCGACCAGGCCATCCACCTCGTCCGACAAGGCAAAAACGGTGAGGCGCTGCGTGCTTGGCGAGACCTGTTCGGCCCAATGTTCCCGCTCGGCTGAGCCTAACTCAAACAAGTGCACGACGACAGATGACACAAGCAGTCAACACACCTCGATACGGCAACGCCTTCCAGGCGCGCATCTTCTGGACCTACGCAACAAGGCTATTGAGCTCCACCACAGCCGTCCGTCGAGTCGGGTTCGAGTCGGGCCCACGCGGTTTTGATGACGTCTGGGTCGAGTACGACCCAAGTCGCGGGCCGCTGGATCAGTTTGGCCGGCGGCTGCAGGTGGAGCGATTCCAGTGCAAGTGGCATGTGGGCAATGGCACGTTCACGCACGTAGACCTGACAGACCCCAAGTACTCTGGTGCCACGACAACGTCGCTGCTGCAGCGTGCTCGGGATGCCTACCTGTCGGATCAGGCCGATGGATTTGCTTCGCGCATTCGGCTTATGACAAACCACCGCATCCATCTGGATGATGTCCTGCACAAGCTGGTTGAGCAGCAGCACCACACATTGAAGCTCGATGAGTTCTTCCAGGGCTCGACGAAACAGAGCAAGTACTGGGTGGCGCGGGAAGCCTGGAGGCAGCATCTTAAGGTCGATGAGGCAGAACTACGCGCGTTCTGCGAACGGCTCGCACTGACCTCTGTGTCGGAGTCGTTAGATGATTTCCGCCAGCGCATGGATGAGGCGCTGCATTTCTATGGGCTCAAGCCGAGCGAGCCAGGAACCAGTTCGACGATCTACGATCAACTGCCCTATGACTGGCTGGCACAAGGCCGAAACGAATTCGACGCAAAGTCGTTCCGCGAGGCCTGCGGGGACGATAAGTTGTTCGCAGACCAAGCGCCGCCACCGGCGAAGGTCTTCGGTGTCAAGTCCTTCGAGCACGGCTTCGACCGCCTTGAAGCGCGCTGTGATGAAGTCCTCAGTCTTTTGCCTGAATTCTCCGACCGCTACCTGAAGCCCGAGTTCACGTGGGAAAAAGACCTTCTGCCCAAGCTGACCGCATTTGTCCGTTCGGCTGGGCAGCGGGAGCAGCGTCTTCGCCTTGCTATGGACACCCACTTGACGCTGGCGTTCGCTGCGGGCACCGTGCTGGACACCAAATCCGGAAAGATTGTGGAGATCGAGCAGCGAACTCGTGGTGGTTCTGCTATCTGGGCCGCCGATGACGCGCCGGTAGATGCCAACTGGCCAGGTTGGACTTTCAGCGAGTTCGACATGGGAACCAATGGGCCGGAGGTGGCAGTAGCGGTATCCATCACCCGGACCACAGAACAGCAGGTTCGTGCGTTTCTCCAGGGCCAGCCGAACATTGGTCGCTTGGTCGTCGCAGGCCTCACGGGTAGCGCATCGCAGTGCGCCGTGCTAAATGGCACCCACGCTGATCAATTGGCGGACCGTCTGGCTAACCACCTCAAGGATGTACGATCAATAGCAGGCCTTGCAGCTCGTCCTGCATTGCATCTGTTTATGGCGGCACCATACAGTTTTGCGTTCTTCCTTGGTCGCCATATCAAAGTCCTGCGACCAGTCACGCTGTACGAATTCGACTTCGAAGGCGAGCGTGGCGGCGGGTACGTCTCATCTCTCACCATGGCAGCCGGAAGCTAGAGTCGCTGTCGCCGCCGATGTGGTGCACGCTTGAATCGAGGACAGCGCGTGGCAAAGCAAGTGATTTTCGCCCTGGGGTGGCCGTGAGGCGCTTTACCTGACGTCAAGCTCCGCGTCACGGAGGTCGTTCTACAAAGCCAAAGGCGGGACTTAAGAAATGCCGGAACAGATGTTTGTGATGCCCCAATCAGGACTTGGCCGTAGCCGCCGCCATGTGGTCCCAGGCCTGGATTGCCATCACCATCGCCAGTGTGTCCAGCTCGCAGTATCTAAGGAGGGCGCTCTCTAGGTTTGCGCGGCGAGCATCAGGCAGATCCTCGAACTGGAGTCGGGCATACGCAGCCATTGCTGCACCACCTTCTTTCAGTTCCTCGGACAGGCCTTCATCGGCTGCATCGGCCTCATCGCGCGAAACGTCGTCGAATACTGGAGGTAGAAGCGCGTAGGGGTCCATTACCTCGCCATCACGCTCTTGCCACCAAGCAATGGGCTCCACAAAGTTCAGGCTGACACCCATTCCGCCGTAGTTTGCCTTACCGTAAATTTCACGCAGAGCGGTCGAACTCTTCATCAGCGCTGGGAGTACCTTCTTCAGCGAGTTGCTGCCATTTGTAGACGGGTGGAAGTAAAACTTCTCTGCTATCTCGCAGAGGTCGACCATGGTCCTTGGCCCGTGAAACTTCTCTTTGGGCGAAACTGACCTTGACGTGATGGACTCAATAAAGCTCACCAGCGCGTCTTTGTCTTGGGGTGGTGTAGCCGATGCAAGAAGCTCTTCACGCAGCTTGTTCAGTACTGTGTTCTCATGCGCGGACCATCTGAAGATGGTGCCGTTATCCTTGTCAAGGGCAATACACAACGCGCGAACGAAATCAATGTTCGGATCAACACCAGGTTTCGCGCAAAGCCATTGGCTCCGGTGTTCAACCCTGCCATCTTCGTAGACGACATGGTGCGAAAACTGGAAAGCCGTGAGCTCGTACGGATGCCGACCGCTTGCGAAGGGGATGGCGACGGCGCTTGTCTCAAAGTCAATGCAATGCAAAGGGAATTTCCATCCGGCCCTTGCAGATAGATAGCCCGCACCATCGAAGTAGTACTCGCCACCACCGGGCCACTCCGGCTGGCAGACATACCACTGTCGGTGCTGGCGCGTCATACCGTTAACGCCTGGATCTTCGCCGTCGAATTTCAGGTCCTCCAGCGTGACCTGCTTTGCCTTCAATACTCCCTGTTCGATGAGCTGATTCTTCCCGCGTAAATTCCAGAGGTCGAGAACCGTCGCCTCGCTGAAATCAGCCTCTCCCCAATTGAATGCCTGAGACCAGCACTCGTGGAAGCCACTCTTGGGCTGTTCAGGCAATGGCCAGCTAGGAGCTTTGAACTGGCAGCCGCTACAAGCTGACGACGGAACGGGGGGAAGCGGCGTGTCCTGGGCGTAGGCAAGAGCGAAGGCCCCCACTGCTTCAGGGAAGGGAAGCTGCTCCGTCGGCCCGACCATGAGGGTGTCAGACAGGATCATGTCAACCTGTACGTCCACAGGGACTTTGGCCAGCAGGAGCTGACCTAAGGACTCTAGCGTCGTGCCTGGTTCCACTTGGACCCTGAGGCGCCGTCCCTCCACGACCACCTTGAATCGCTGATTGAGTCCATCAACTGTCGAAAATTGTTCCTTGTCGACAAGCATCAAGAATGCGTGAACCTGGTGATCAGGCCGCGCATTCTGTGTGACATAGCGCTGAAAAGCCACGTCTTGCAAGTACGGCAGGAACTCCGACTTCAATTGACCCTTGGCTCCTGTGAAGTCACCATCCTTTTTCGCGCTGTAGGACTTCGCTTTTACTTCGATGATCTCTATGCGCGTTCCCATTTTTCGCAAGACGTCAACGCGCACAAACATACTTCCAAATGCGATCGCGGCTTCAAAGATGGTGACCTCGTCCTGCTGCAGGAGCTCAGCAGTCTTAGCTAGAGCAACGTGGTGGTCGAGGTCGTCAACACGGATGCCACCAGGATGGACTAGACACGCCAATTCACCCACCTGGTAGCCGCCCTCGGCCAAAGCAGCCAGGAAGCTGTCCTCAATTGATCGATCAAGATAGTCCTTCTTGCCCGTGTAGTAGAGCTTCCTTGGGCACTCTGCGGCTAGCTTGAAGCGAGACTTGGTGAGGTACCTGATAGATTGGTTCATAACAGATAGAAAGTGATCGAACACCGCGGTTGCTTCGTCCGGAAATCCCAGCTCTTGGGCTTATGCATTAGCTCTCTAGTCAGAAATCGATTCGGACGTGTGTGTATAGCCCATCGATAGGAAGCTCTTGGGTGGAGTGAAAATGCGTATCGTGTTTCAGCTCATCCACCAGCGTTTTCCTTGGAACTTCTGTTCGCTTCTCTTCGCTGCCGTGCTTGCCTGCCATCGTCGATAGAACGGAGGTCATGCGGTCCTTTTTTAACGGGTTTCCACGCTTGTTAAAGCCCTTCCAAAGCGACTTCGGCGTGGCATTCAGGCTCCCGTGATGCCCGACCTTGTAGAGATCAACACCTGCCAGCATCTCTGCAACCCCGGGCTGTTCAAGTGCATATGACCAGTTCTCGATCTGCGCATCACCAGGAAACAGCAACCGCTTTCCACCCACCTCGAAAAGCAAGATAAGACTGGTGTTGTTCATCGCCTTGTCCAGCATGGTGACAATGCCAAGAAGCTGATTGCCGCGAGCATTGGTGATGTGCTTCGCTGCCCAGCGTGCCTCTCGCGGTAACTTGCCTTTTTTGGCGAAAACATAGCTCGCAGCAAATGGCCCATGCGCATTGCCGTTGATTGAGTTTGCCGTGGACACTCCACGAGCATGAAAATGCCAAAACTCATCGTTGTCCGTGGCGCGCTGCTTCTTGATGGTCGCGCTTTGATCCACCGTGGGCGGTCCCAGCACGTGAGTCTTTACACCGGGTAGCAAATCCTTAAGAGGATCCTCCATGCCGTAGTACGCGTACGAGCTTTTTCCAGCCTTGCCCATGCCGGCCAGATTCTCAACAGCAGATAGGTTCTTGGTGTTATCCCGCCCAAGAAAATCAAGCCGTTCAGCTAGGCCTCGTGGTAGTCCTCCTGGCTTCTCAGCGGCCAACTTGACGACCTGCTCCGCCACGTTGTTCATGGCCTGAAGCGCGCTAAATGCACGAGTGTTTCCAGCGGTGGATTTCGCATTCTTTGTGCGTGGCCCCGTAGCGTCCGTTGCTAATGTCAAATCTTCAGTCCATGGCTGCAGTACAAGGCGCGGCTGAAGTGCCCGAATGATGTCTCCGGAGCCACTACCGTTGGATTTTGTGGCGAACCCGCTGATGTGGTCGGCATGTCGGTGTGTGGCCACAACAGCATCCAGTTGCGATCCCCGACATTTCTCCCTGATGTCTTCCGCAACTCTTTGCATTAGCTTTCCACTGTCTGCCTCTGGCGCTCCAGTGGTACCGAAATCAATGAGCACATGCCGCTTGTCTGAGTCACCATCCCCATACACGAACTGCAACAGAAAGCAGTCGCCAAAGCCTACTTGGTAGGCGAACAGATTGAGATGAGTCGGGCTCTTGGCGGATTTCGTCACAGCATGAGGCTTTGCGCCCGCGCCTGTCTTCACACGCGCTTTGTTCGTGATCATACCGAGCCTCCTAAATGGCCTTTGATCGGACGCGATACAGGTTGTGCGCTTTTGGCTCGCGGACTGGACGAAGTTCTCTGCCGTTTGCCTGTGTCATCACAAGAAGCGCAGTGCGCTCGCATCCGATGTAGATTGGCAAAGGCACTGCCTATTTCGGGGTCCTCCGTGGGCTCGCCGACCAGGTACTCAAGCCGTTTGCGCTGCCATTGACCATCGTTCATTTGCCTGGCGATGTGGTACTTCAACTGGCCATATTGGTCAAACACAAGCGTACCTGCGCCATAGACGGTCAGCGCCATATTGGAGTTCACGCCAGGTGGTCGCGGATCCACATTGCAAACTACCTTGAGCTCTGCCCCGAATATGTTGGCGCGGCTGACGTATTCGCAGATGGTCTCGCGCAACAAGAAGCCTTCAGGCCCGATGCGTAGGCTGGGGCGTACAGAGACTACTTGGGTGTAGGACCGCTCGTCGACGCCCAGCGCGTCTCGGTTTTCCCAGATGAATCGGAATACTTCTTCTGGGTCGCGGAGCATGGACTCAAAGTTCGTCCTCCGGTACTGGATAGAGGCGTGCTGCGAGAAGCCGAGCCAACAGCCACTCGCGTCCGTTCTACTCACAGGAGGCACTATTCCGAAGGACCCAAATACTTCAAAGACAGTGTTTCGATAGTGGTACCGCTTGTCATCGGGGGCAATTTCAGCATCTGCTGTGAGCAGCGCTGCAAGGTAGTCCCCGAATTCCAAGTCCAAAGGCGGGCAATAGTCGAGGGCTCGAATTGACATGGTGAGAAGGTGGTCTGCCACCTTGGCCCCCTCGGCCGCAACCTCCACGAGGTTGTAGTAACCATCATCAAAGGTCCCAAGCTCCTCAATGCGACGCAGCCAGATCTGAAGGAACGTGCGCATCAGGGCGGCAGCTAGGATTTCCCCTCGGGTATGCGGCTCTCGGAAGTCTGGAGAGTCGAGCAAGTCGCGCGAGGGCTTGATTCGCACTGATCGACGCAAAGCATTCGCTCGCATCCCACCAAGCGCCCGCCCAAACTCCTCCGCAAGTCCCATGAGGGCGCCGTCGGTCAAAGCGCTGGCAGTGAGCGCCCTCCGATGAATCAGAGATTTGCCCTTGCTCTTGATGACTACGCGGTTGGTAACATCATTGAACTGAGTCAGGGCCAGTTCAACGACTTCCTTGAGGGAAAAGACCGACAGCAGCGCGACAACATCTGAGAAACCTTCATGAAATGCAGCCTGATCCGGTCCGGAGAAATTCATGAAGCCTGCGCGGAGCCCGTCCAGCAGAGCATGGGTAGTCTCGTGCACGATGATGTCGTGCGAGAGACTCGTAAAGACAAAAGGCTTCACAGGCTCCTGATCGGCTTTGAAGTAGCCGAACATCAACGCGCGGTCTTCACGGGAGTAGAACGCATTGGCATCCACAAAGGCGTGCGGGGCAACATGGAGCTGATGACCATCGAAACCCCAGTGCACCCGCCGTCCCAACGCGTACTCAAAACGCGCCAGCGTTCGCATTACCAACGCATAGACGTTCTGCCCGTGAAACGCCGGGTTGGCTAGCAATTGGTCTTCCACCTTTTTGCGGAGCTTGCTCCCGGGAGGTGGAAGCTGGGCCGCAAAAATGTCCTCTAGCCTGCCTTCCGCATCCTCTTGGTATGCGTGGGCCTTGTACAGCACACCGGCCTCAGCATCGAAGTCAACGACCTTGACCCGGTATCCCGTGGGCCCGAGGGCAAGTCGTTCTGCTGGGACATCTACAGTCGCAAATACCCGCTCTCCTGCGGGCCCAGTCACTCCTGGATCTTGGGCCAACACTAAGAACGACTGCTTGCCTGGCTTGATCATCGTCACGGCTGGGCTCCTCTAGACTGCGCGACCATATGTGGTCGCAATTCGACCTGGACAGATCGGATCAAACCGCCGCGAGGAGCTCGGGTGCGTATGAACGAAGGCGCGCTTCAACGAGTGCCCCTCCGTGGCGTTGGAGAACAGTCATTTCATCGCCGTTCAACCGCTTCAGGTTGGTGCTGATCGAGGATGCAAAGGTGGCATCTCCCGGGTTGGCTTGCCCCTCGACGCTATCGATAGAGAACCACAGTGGCTTTGGCCCCTTACCCGCCAAGTGCCGATGCTGCATGCGATCGAACTGCAGCCCTCTCACTTGCTCCATCAGAATGTCCAGAGCAGCTTTGAGGACCATGGCTCCAGCCTCTGTAGGCTCCGAGGTATTGGTGAACGGCTTTCCTCCGTCACTGGTGATCAAATAGTCGAGCTTGTTTCGTTCCACACGCAGACCAGGATTGATACCGAGGTTGTCGTAGACACCTCCGTCCGTGAGCGTCACATAGCCCACTTTCTCTGCCGGAGGGTAGACATCCGGATCCAGCCGCAGAGGTCCGAAAACAGGCGGGAATGCTGAAGATGCCGCAACAGCATTGCTGATTCTGAAGGTTCCCGCATCGACAACGCCAAGCTCATGCTCGCCCATCTCCGCTTTCGAAGCGCTCCCTCCACCTGCGACGAAGAAGAACATGTTCCCCGTAGCAATGTTCGTCGCGTTCAAGTAGATCCGAGGGCCATGTTGCAGAGTGGACAACGACTTCTCACCGAAGAGATCTTTGTCGTAGCTCTCCGCCAACTTGTCCAAGCGGGACTCAAACGGATCCAGGAAGCCCCCGATCACGGACCCCACCGCAATTGACTTTGTTCTGAGGTACTCGTCGAGCTTGTGGAGTGCTGCATCAACACCACTCGACCAGTTCGCAGCAAGCGTTGCTCCCGCGATACTTCCGCCACTGACACAGGTCAAAAGATCAATGCCTTGAAGAAGCCCTAGTGCGTGAAGCTTACGCAACATGCCCAGATGAAAAGCGGCAGCTCTGAATCCTCCACCTGACAAAGCAAGTCCAATCCGGCAGTCTTTGCCGGCGATCGTCACTGTCATAGTCCCTCCATCTCGACTGAATTTATGAAGAAACGTTACAGCAGTTGGGGGGGGGCGTGCAAGGAACTTGTTACCTGAACAAAATTGGCTCCTCCTTGGATGCAAAAATGCTTGGGGCTTACGACGCTTGTTTCGTGGAATCTGCCGCTTGAGATCTTTTGCAGCGGCTGCAGTCCTTCATGAATTGCGCATGGATGGCTGCTCTCGGAACCACCACCGGTCGTCGGCAACGTCTCTATGACTTTGCCACGCTCACTAGGCGGCACAGGTCACACACACGAGGCAGCTCAAGGTGTGGCAGGCGGCAATGACGGCCTACACGCTGCCCAGCATCTTCTCCAGCTCGGTCACTCAAGCACGCGTAGCGCACCAGGCACATATCCAGAACTGGGGATGACGCTGCCATAGACGCGTGATAACGTGTAGGCTGGCAATTCGTACCCCTGCGCAGACAGGTTGTGAAATTGCCCAAAGCGCGAAGACGCCCACATTCATCAGTTCAGGAGAGGGAACATGAATCGACTACCCCAATTCGTGCTCGTTGCCGCCTGCCTGGTGCCGACGTTCGCGGCGGCCCGAGAGGGCATCGCTACCTGGAACCTCGGTTGGCTGATGGACAAGGCCGTGCACACCCGTTGGGTCCAGGCCTGTTCAGCCATCAACTGGAAAACCGAAGATGAGCTCAAGGCTGCCCAGCAGCCAGCCCCTGATGCTCTCAAAGGCCTGCCGTACTGCGATGTCCATGACGGTATCGACTACCGCATCAAGCCCAAGTGCAAGGCGGTGATCGGCATGGCCTTGCAAAGCCGTCCCTCCAAGGCAGACAGCGCCGACGGCAAATGTCGTGTCGCCCCTGACCTGGCCGACTGGACCCAGTACGAGCGCAAGCTCGCCGTGCTGCGCGAAACCTTCCAGGCCATGGACAAAGATGGCGTCACCTTGGTGGGGCTGCAGGAAGTCAGCAATGAAGCGGCGGTGAAGACCATCCTGCCCCCTGGCTGGGAAGTCATCACCTCAGCCAGCCAAGCAGGCGCACCGGCCATCCCGCAACAGGTCGGTGTGGCCTGGAAGGAAGGATCACCGGTACCCCGGAATTTTCGGCTGTTCAACGAGCTTTCGGCCATAGGGTCAAGACCGCTTCGCCCTGGGCTTCAGTTCACGCGCGACGTGTCCGGCAAGCCTACCGACTTTCTTGTGGTCCACATGAAGGCTGGCTGTCGCTCGGTCCCGATCAACAACCCCTCCAAGGACAGTGAGAAGGAAGCCTGCCCGGTCTTGGCCGAACAGGTCGTCGTGCTGGAACGCTGGATAGATGACCGCGTCGGCAAGGACTTCGTGGTTCTGGGAGACTTCAACCGAACCTTGCTGCGCGAGATGGAGCAGTACCCCAGGGCAGATCCCAAGCGCTTCGGCGCCAACATGCCCGATCAGGTCGTGGCGATGGCGACCGAGTGGAACGACGACACACCCAAGGGCAGCCTTATCCAAGTTGTACCGCACAAAAAAAAGAACGCCGAAGGCAAGCTAATTGCTGGGGATTACTTCTGCTCGCAGACCACCGGCATTGACCACGTGATCCTGAGCGCAACGCTGGCGCAGCGGGTGAGGGGTAGCAAGACGCTGGAGATGCTGCAGGTGAGCTATCGACTTGAAGGGAAGAGTTTACCGACTGACAAAGACACGGTACCGCCTTCAGACCACTGTGCACGGTTCGTACGACTTTGAAATTCACTACGCTAAGCCGTTGGATTGGTGACAGATGAGGAAGATCAACAGGCGCTTAGTAAGCGTTCCCCAATCGCTTCGCGCTCCAGCGCTGCGGAGCGAAAAGCGAGCGCTTGAGGACTACTATAGTTTGCCGTCCCGGGAACGGACAAGCCGGCGTGCGCCATTCGATGAGACGGTGCTGCTCCGAGAAGGCGTCGTTGACGCGCTCAACCAGGTGTTCAGGAGGCGCTGTGCATTCTGCGAGGACGAAGTCCTATCCACCGAAGACAACATCAGTCATTTCAGGCCGGCTCGAGGTATTGAAGTTCCGGCATCGTCGAATCGTGGTTCGGCCCGATTTAGCAGCGACCACTATGGTTGGTTCGCCTATGAATGGCGGAATTTGCTTGTCGTGTGCCCTGCATGCAGAAAGATTCAGGGAGCGAGATTCCCTGTGAGCGGCACCCTCGCCCCTGTGCTTTGCACATGGTCAGAAGCGAACGACATTGAGAATGTTGAGTTGCTTGATCCATGTGTTGACGACCCGCTGAAGCACCTCTCGCTTCTGGTGTCCGGGGAGCTCGTTCCGCTTACTTCGCAGGGGCAATGCACGGTGGATCTGCTGGAGCTGAACTCGAGGTTCAATCTCAAAGAGCAGCGTGCTCGCAGCGTTTCTGTCTTGAAAGACATGTTGCTGGAGCGGAATGACTTGAGTAGGCAAAGTTCGAAATCCCCGCTCGTCGAGTTGGAAGAGCGGCGGGCACGTCCAGGGGCTGCGATTCTGGCCGCGAGAGGCATCCTTGACCAACTTGAAGAGCAAGTGCCGCACTATGCACGGCAGGCTAGGGTGCGTTCTATCGACGAGATTTTCAAGGCTTTGGCTTTGGCGCCCAGGGAGCGCCTGCTTGCAGCGCTTCAGACCTACTCTGAGTCCAGGAGCACAACTCGTGTGCGTCCATATCGCGATGCGGCAGCTGCTCAGCTGTCGTTTGACAAACGAACTGGGGACAGTCGGATCCGGAAAATCGAAATCAAAGCTTTCAAGGGAATATCGGATCTGACTCTTGACTTTATGAGATCTGGAGAAAAGACCTTCTCATCCCCGTGTGTCGTGCTTCTGGGCGAGAACGCAGTAGGAAAAAGCAGCGTGCTTCAGGCGCTATGCCTGACGCTATCGGCGCCGTCAGAACGTAGAAGATTGAGACTCAGACTCCCAGATTTCATGAGCCATGGTAGCGAAGACTGGAAAATGGGACAGGTGGTTCCCGAGGTGAGAGTTGAGCTTGACGATGGGACGGTTGTGGAATTGACCGTTGATTCGTCGACACCCTCAAGCTTTAAAGGGGGCGGAACATCTGCTGTTACGCTGCTCGCATACGGAGCGCGCCGCTACTTTGAAAGTAACAAGCAGGCGAAGTCTGTGGAGAACAAGACGCTATTTGATCCGCTGGCGACGATTGCGGACGCGACACCTTGGTTGCAACAGTGTTCCGAACAGGAGTTTGACGCCGTGGCTCGAGCCATGTCAGACGTTCTTTCGCTCCAAGCCCAAGACCGCATCTTTCGGGCAATAGACGGCAGAGTAATGGTCCGAGCGCATGGCCGCAACACGCCGATCAGCCAGATGAGCGATGGCTACAAGTCGCTCTTCGCCATGACCGTGGACATCATGTGTCAGATGGTTCAGCGCTGGACAAGTCTCGAGGCGGCTCGAGGCGTCGTGCTTATAGATGAGATCGAGACCCACCTGCACCCTCGCTGGAAGCTGCAGGTAATGGGGGCCCTCAGGAAAGCCCTCCCGCAGGTTCAATTCATCGTTACCACACACGACCCACTGTGTCTTCGCGGCATGGGAAACAACGAAGTCATTGTTCTCAATCGGGATGCGGCTGGAGTCGTCGCGCAGCAACAGGGACTACCAAGCGTCGTTGGCTTAAGGGCAGAGCAGCTCTTGACATCGGATTACTTTGGCTTGGTCAGCACGACAGCCCCTGAGATGGACAGACTTCTTGACCAGTATGTAGAGGCAGTCCAGGACGCGGGCCAGCAGGCGTCGCCAGGTCGCGATCTAAAAGCCAAAATTGCTGCGGAAATTTCGTCCGTGACGACGCGTGGGGACACTGTTAGTCAGCAACTCGCAGCTGAGGCCGTTGCGCGATACCTTGCTGCCAGGCGTGCTCAGCCGCTCGCAGACAGTTCGGCAGTTCGCGAGGATGCGGTTCAAGCAATTCTGGCAATGTTGAATAAGAAAGATGGTGATGCGGTTCGTTGATAGAGCCAGCGTCCCAGTTCCGCAGTCCCTGGTTGCTCCGGCGGGAGCTACGGCGACTGAGCGGCAGTCTGCGATTGACTACTACGGAGCCAATCCTCCGCCTACGAAGGCCTTCGGGTTCGAACAGTACAAACACCCCGATGTCGTCGAGGCACTTGAAAAACTCTTTGGCGGCAAGTGTGCTTACTGCGAGAGCCGATACGCAGCGATGCAGCCGATGGACGTCGAGCACTTCCGGCCAAAGGGTTGCGTAGCCGGAGAGAAGCACCCGGGGTATTGGTGGCTAGCTCTCGCGTGGGAGAACCTGCTGCCTAGTTGTACTGACTGCAACCGGTGTCGCAAGCAATTTATTGTCGATCTAGGCGAAAACGGCGACGTTGTCGTCTCAAATGAGAAAGAGAATTCAGGCAAAAAGGACGCCTTCCCCATCAGCGGCAAAGTGCGCGCCTGCAAGCCGAGCGACAGTCTGATGGCGGAAGGCGCGTTGCTCATCGACCCAACAGTACAGGACCCCGCACAGCATTTACAGTGGTTCATGGGCAACCTGTCAATGCCAGTGGTCGTGGCAAGGGAAGTGGATGGCGTAAAGGATCCAATGGCCGTGGCAAGCATTGAGGTTTATGGTCTCAATCGTCTGCGGCTAGTCCAAGAGCGCGGAACTGTGCTTGAGGATTTGGCGTCCGATTTTTCGGACTTGAGGAGCGATGTCGGATTGGCAGCCACCGCTCCACCGGGAGGACTGAGGGACGCGCTGTTGGCCCAGATCCATTTACGGATGCAGAAGCTTCGACAAAAGAGCGAGACAAGTCGGTGGTACTCAGCAGTGGCGATGGCATACGTTGAGACAGCCGAGGCGGCCTTGAAGGTCGAGTTGGAGGGGTTGATCAGCCCCGCACCGTGATTGCAGCGCCGCAGGCATACGAATTTGGCGCAAAAGAATGGAGATGCGATGGGAGAATTTCAGAAGACTCAACGCGCGGACGTGACGTCGAACTGTGACAAGTCCTTCTGCGACCATGTGATGAAAGGGGCATCACCAGTGGCGTCATCTATCCCAAGCTGGTATCCAATCTTGCAAGCGTCTACAAGTTCAAGAATATTGGCGGTACCTCAGCCGATGCGATGGCCGCTGGGGTATCCGCAGCGGCTGAGTACGCACGTCGCAATGGAAGTGCCAACGCATTCGACGAACTCGAGAAGTTGCCAGAGGAACTTAGTGCGAAAGTGGGCCCTTTCGGCGGGTCGAAACTCTTCACCTTGTTTCAACCGGCTGACCCGTCCCGCCCTGCGTTGACACATGGGCGTTTCACAAGGGAGAAGTGTCATGAAATCAGAGATCAAACGCACGCAGCGCGATTACCCGCCCGCCTTAAAGTTGGCGGTGATCGAGCAAGTAGAAAAAGGCGAGTTCACTTGCAAAGGGGCGCAGCGCAAGTACGGCATTCAGGGCCACATGCAGTCGAGCCCGCGACTCATTGGCGCTCGTCCTGTGGTCCTCGAAACTGGCAGATGCACTAGCCTTCATTAAGGGCAAGTGCGGATGATTCGAAGAGGGTCAAGTCGCGCTGATCCCATGACTTCGAGGTCCGCCTGTGCGACCCGAGCTACGATGCCGTCTCGATCGGCGTGTACTTGAACTGGGTGTCCTGCCGCTCGGGTCGGTGGAGGGCGTCTTAAATTCCTCCCGAAGGGCTCTCGGTTGCCCGCATCGCTGCCGACCCGCTGGCTACGGCGGCAATGGCTAGGCATGAGCCGGCCGAGTTCCGCGGGATCGTCCGCTCGAGCGGACTCGCTCGGCTGACAGGTGTCGAGCGACCGCAGGGGACGGTGAAGCCGCCGGACACAGTCGTCGGTAATCAATGACCGGTTTGCTCCGATGCAGTCGCTCGAGCATCTCTTAGCGAATGACTCAGATCAGCCTGAAGCGGTCTGAGTCTGTGGTCCCTCACCCATGGGTTTACGACTTTATTTCCAAAGTGCGCTTCACGCCAAACACGCATGGATGGGAGAGTGTGGTTTACGACTTTATTTGCGTGTTTACGACTTTAATTACCCAGAATATCAAAAGCCTCCGCCCCCAGCGCGTCACTCCACAGTGACACTTTTTGCCAAATTTCTGGGCTTATCCACATCCGTCCCCCGCGCACACGCCGTGTGATACGCCAGCAACTGCAGCGGCACGACATGCAGCAGCGGGCTCAGCGGGCCATAGTGCTCGGGCATGCGGATGACGTGAATGCCTTCGCCGCTTTCGATGCGGGTGTCGGCGTCGGCCAGCACGTAGAGCACACCGGCGCGCGCGCGCACTTCCTGCATGTTGCTCTTGAGTTTTTCCAGCAGCGCATCGTTGGGCGCCACCGTGACCACGGGCATGGCGCTGGTGACCAGGGCCAGGGGCCCGTGCTTGAGTTCACCCGCTGGGTAGGCCTCGGCGTGGATGTAGCTGATTTCCTTGAGCTTCAAGGCACCTTCCAGGGCAATGGGGTAGTGCAGGCCCCGGCCCAGGAACAGGGCGTTTTCCATGCGGGCGAAGTCTTCGGCCCAGCTGATGAGCTGGGGCTCCAGCGCCAGCACCGCCTGCAGCGCCACGGGCAGGTGGCGCATGGTTTTGAGGTGGGCAGCTTCTTGCTCCTCGCTCAGCCGACCTTTGGATTGGGCCAGCGCCAGCGTCAGCAGGAACAAGCCTGCCAGCTGGGTGGTGAAGGCCTTGGTGCTGGCCACGCCAATCTCCACACCCGCGCGGGTGATGTAGGCCAGCTTGCACTCCCGCACCATGGCGCTGGTGGCCACATTGCAGATGGTGAGCGTGTGCGACATGCCCAGGCTTTGCGCGTGTCGCAGCGCTGCCAGCGTGTCGGCCGTTTCGCCCGACTGGCTGATGGTGACCACCAACGTGCGCGGGTTGGGCACGCTGGTGCGGTAGCGGTATTCGCTGGCCACTTCCACTTGCGTGGGGATGCCGGCGATTTCTTCGAGCCAGTATTTGGCGGTGCACCCGCTGTAGTAGCTGGTTCCGCAGGCCAGGATGAGGACGCTGTCGATCTCCTTGAACACGCGCCAGGCGGCGGCGCCAGGCTCGCCGTGTTGGCCCGCGCCGTCGAACAGCTCAGGCACGATGCCTTCCACGCCTTCGAGGGTGTCGGCAATGGCGCGCGGCTGCTCGAAGATTTCCTTTTGCATGTAGTGGCGGTAGGGGCCCAGCTCGGCCGCGCCGCTGTGGGCCAGCACGGTGCGCACGGGGCGTTGGGCGGGCGTGAGTGCGGCGCCGTCCTTGCCCACGATCCAGTAGCGGCCCAGTTGCAGGTCTGCCAGGTCGCCCTCTTCCAGGTAGACGATCTGGTCCGTCACGCCGGCCAGTGCCATGGCGTCGCTGGCCAAGAAGTGCTCAGGAGATTGCGAGGCCCCTCCGGCAGCGTCTTTGCCAACCCCCAGGATGAGCGGCGAACCGGCGCGCGCCCCCACCACGCGGTGGGGTTCGTCCTTGTGCATCACCGCGATGGCGTAGGCGCCGTGCAGCTCGGCCACGGCGGCCTGCACGGCATCGAACAGGTCGCCGGTGTAGTGGCTGTCCACCAGGTGGGCGACGACTTCGGTGTCGGTCTGGCTCGCAAACACATAGCCGCGTGCCTGCAGTGCCTTGCGCAGTTCTTCGTGGTTTTCAATGATGCCGTTGTGGACCAGGGCCACGCGGCCAGCGCTCTGGGCGTTGGCGTCAGCGCCCGTGCCGTGGCTGAAATGCGGATGGGCGTTGTGCACGGCAGGCGCGCCATGGGTGGCCCAGCGGGTGTGGGCAATGCCGGTGGCGCCGTCGATGCGTTCCGTGGTCACCTGGTCCAGCAGTTCGGCCACACGCGCCGTGCTGCGGGCGCGCTGCAGACCCGCCGGGCGTGCGGCATCGAGGCTGGAGGCGTGCACGGCCACGCCGCACGAGTCATACCCCCGGTATTCAAGCCGCTGCAGGCCCTGGACGAGGATGGGAACGATGTTGCGCGTGGAGACCGCGCCGACGATGCCGCACATGGTGTTTGCCTTGGTTTGAAAGCGATGGGCGATGTTAGGCAGCCCAATAAGAAATTGTTGATTGATATTTATTAATTTTTGAACTTTAATTTCATTAATCATTCATTGTGAAATTTTCTTTCAAATCACAAAAATTTATGGAATCCATATCGCTCGACAGCACGGACCTGCAGCTGCTCAACCTCCTGCAAACCGATGCCGCACAAAGCAACCAGGCGCTGGCCGAGCAGGTGCATGTCTCGCCACCCACCTGCCTGCGCCGCGTCAAGCGCCTGCATGATGTCGGTCTGATCGAGCGCCAGGTGGCCATCCTGCAGCCCGACCGGCTGGCGGCTGTTCAAGGCCACGGGCTGGCATGCATCGTCGAGGTGTCGCTCGACCGCCAGGGCGCTGAGCAGCTCGAAGCATTCGAAGCCCACGCCGTGGCCGACGACGCCGTGCAGCAGTGCTGGCGCGTGTCGCCCGGGCCCGACTTTGTGCTGGTGGTGCACACCCGGGACATGCCGGGCTACCTGGCGCTGTCGCAGCGCCTGTTCACAGGCGATGCCAACGTGCGCAATGTGAAGGCTTTTTTCGCGACGCGCCGGGCAAAATTCGATACAAAAGTGCCTCTAGCGCTTGATTAGAAATCGTTGCACGCTATCAATTTTGAAAACCCCAACGGCAACCACACTGCAGCGAATCCATGGCGATACCGTGCCGCCGCTGCCCGTGCAGTTGCCCTTTGCGGTGCCTGGTCATTTCGTGCTGGTATCGCTCCTGGGGGAGATGTAAGCTCCCCAGCCACCACCACCCCTCGTGCCCAGCCCATCGGGGGGCGCTGCGGGCCGCCCCCCCATTCCGCCCATGCCCACACCCCGCCGCCAGATGCCCCGACGTATCTATCCCCTGCGCATTCTGGGCATGGGGCTGGGCGGCATGGTGGTGGGCGTGGTGCTGTGGGAGCGCCATGCCAGCGTCACCGCCTGGCTGACCATGGCGCTGCCCGCATTCGTCTGGCCGCATGTGGCCTATCTGGTGACGCGCCACAGCAAAGACCCCTACCGTGCCGAGACCCGCAACCTGCTCATCGACTCTGCCCTGGCCGCCAGTTTTGTGCCGCTGATGCACTTCAACCTGTTGCCCAGCGTGCTGCTGCTGACACTGACCATGGTGGACAAGATCACCACCGGCATCCGCGGGCTGTGGGCGCGCGCGCTGCCCGCGATGCTGTCCGGAGGGCTGGTGGGCGCGGCGCTCTCAGGCCTGCACTGGGCGCCTGAAACCTCCATGCGCGTCATGATCGCCTGCCTGCCGGTGATGGCACTGCACACACTGTCGGTCAGCCTGGTCAGCTACCAGCTCATCCGCCAATCGGCGCGGCAGAACCAGCTGCTGGACGAGCTGCGGCGTGTGGATGCACTCACCGGTCTGTTCGGGCGCGGTCACTGGCAAGAGCAGGCCGAGGCCGCGCTGCGCCGCCACCACACCAGCAACGAACCGGCCTGCATGCTGATGCTGGACATCGACCATTTCAAGGAGATCAACGACGCCCACGGCCATACCGTGGGTGACGAAGTGATCCGTGCACTGGCCCATGTGGTGCGCGGCAACGTGCGCGCGGGCGACTGCGCGGGGCGCTACGGTGGTGATGAATTTGCCATCGTGCTGCCCGGCATGCAGGCCAAGGACGCGCTGGCCATTGCCCACCGCATCCGCGAGCAGACCGAGAGCGTTCGCCTGCGCAGCCTGCCCGGCGTACGCGTCACCAGCAGCATTGGCGTGGCCCCCGCCGACCACCGCCACAGCAGCCTGCGCGCCTGGATCGACGCGGCCGACGCCGCGCTGTATGCCGCCAAGAACGGCGGGCGCAACCGCGTGGCAGGGTGCATGGAGCCGGACCTGGTGCCAGCGGTGTAGCGGGCGGCCGCCGGTTCAGCGTCAGGGGTTGGTGGCCCCGGGGTCAGCCTCCGTCGCAGCACACTCCACGGGCCATTGCACACGCACCGTGCAGCCCCCACCCGGCATTGCCGTAGCGCTGAGGTGTGCGCCATGGCGTTGCGCCACCGCACGGCACAGCGCCAGACCCGTGCCCACGCCGTCAAACTCAGTCTCGCGGTGCAGGCGCTGGAACACACCGAACAAGGTGCCCGCACGCGCCGGGTCAAACCCCACGCCGTTGTCTCGCACCGTAAAGGCCAGCTGGCCCCGTGGCGCCACATCGGCCTGCAGGGTGATGCAGGGCTGGGCCACCGGACGTGTGAACTTGAGCGCGTTGCCCAGCAGCTGCACCAGCAACTCCTGCAGCAACACCGGGTCGGCCTGCAACGTAGGCAGGTTGGCATCCACGCGCCATTCCACGGCACGCCCTGCCTCGGCAGGGGCCAGAGTGGCGCGCGCCTGGGCCATCGCATCGGCCAGCGGCACAGGCTGCAGGCGCAGCGGGGCGCGGCTGGCGCGCACCAGGGCCTGCAGCCCGTCGATCATCAGGCCCATGCGCCGGGCGGACTGGTCCATGGTGGCCAGAAAGCCCAGTGCCTCCTGCACCTCGGCGCCCTGCGCCACCTCGGGCGGCAGATCCCCCAGCACCTCGCGCACCAGCGTGCCGTACGAGGTCACATGCCGCAGCGGCGCGCGCAGGTCGTGCGAAACGGCGCGCAAGAACTCCTCCTGCGCAGCCGCCATGTGGGCCACCTGCTGCTGGCTGCGGGCCAGCGCGGCGCGCAATCCCTGCAATTGCTGCAGCTCGTCCCCGGCGCTGGCGTCTGGCGCGCTCATGGCTTGGCTTGTTTGGCGGGGCGATTCCAGTTGGCAATGCTGACCTGCTTGCCCCGCGCCACGCTCAGCGCTCCCGGCGCCGTGCTCTTCGTGATGGTGCTGCCACCACCCACCGTGCCGCCTGCGCCAATCGTCACCGGCGCCACCAGCACGCAGTTGCTGCCCACATGCACATCGGCCTCGATCACCGTGCGGTGCTTGTTGGCACCGTCGTAGTTGGCGGTGATGCTGCCCGCGCCGTAGTTCACACGCTCGCCCACGGTGGCGTCCCCCAGGTAGGCGAGGTGGTTGGCCTTGGCGCCATCGGCCAGCGTGCTGTTTTTCACTTCCACAAAATTGCCGATGTGCACCTCGCGGCCCAGTTGTGCACCGGGGCGCAGGCGGGCAAAGGGGCCGATCAGCGCGCCCTCGCCCACGGTGGCGCCAGCCTTCTCGCCGTCGATGTGGGTGAACGGATGGATCACGGCGCCCGCCGCGATGCGTGCGTTGGCAATGCAGCAGTTCGCGCCAATGCTCACGCCCTCGCCCAGCTCCACGCGGCCGGTGAAGACGCAGTTCACGTCGATCTCCACATCCTGCCCACACACCAGTTCGCCGCGCACACCGGTGCGGGTGTCATCGCGCACATCGAACCGCGCCGGGTCGGCCAGTCGCACGCCCTGCTCCATCAAGGCCCGGGCCTGGCGCAGCTGGTGCGCGCGCTCCAGCTCGGCCAGTTGCAGCGGGCTGTTCACGCCCGCCACCTGCAGCGCATCGGTGATGCGGTGCGCCACCACGGACACGCCATCGGCCACGGCCATGGCGACGATGTCGGTGAGGTAGTACTCGCCCTGGGCGTTGTCATTGGTCAGCCGCGCCAGCCAGCCGCGCAGCAGCTTCGCGGGCACGGCCATGATGCCGCTGTAGACCTCGGTGATGGCGCGCTGGGCGTCGGTGGCGTCCTTGTGTTCGACGATGCCTTGCACGGCATCCGATGCATTGCGCACGATGCGGCCATAACCCGTGGGGTCGGGCAGGGTCACGGTCAGCAGGGCCAGCTTGCCGCCTTCGCTGGCCGCCACCAGTGCACGCAGGGTGTCGGCCTGGGTCAGCGGTACATCGCCCGACAACACGACCACCGTGCCGTCATCGCGCAGGTGGGGCACGGCCTGCAACACGGCGTGGCCGGTGCCCAGCTGGGGCTCCTGGCGCACGAATTTGAGGTCAAAAGAGGCGCCAGCGCCTGCTGCACCTGCGGTAGCAGCTTCTACTTCTGGTGCACCGTGGCCGGTGATGACGATGGCGCTGCGCGCCTGTAAATGGGCTGCCTGGTCCAGCACATGCTGCAGCAGCGGGCGGCCGGCCAGGCGCTGCAGCACCTTGGGGAGGCGGCTTTTCATGCGCGTGCCCTTGCCGGCCGCCATGATGAGGATGTCGAGTGAGGTCATGAAAAAGGAGGTGGGGTTGCGCAGCAAAAGCCCGGCGCGCGGGCATGGCGTGGATTATCGGTTGCGGCCAACACAGCGCAATATGCTATTCAAACCATAGCTTCTTGCGCTTACCACACAAGCGCCAGAGGCCAATTTGATCAAATTTCTGCCGCAGCAGTACCTCTACAACAGCGGCATCAGCCGGGGCGGCGTGTCGTAGTACTCGGCGATGCGCGCCAGCGCGCGGGTGTTGAGCAGGCGCAGCCGCCCGTTTTTCAGCTCATGCAGGCCCAGCAGCGACAGGCGCCGCAGCGTCTTGTTGGTGTGCACCAGCGACAGCCCCAGTGCATCGGCAATGTGCTGCTGGTTCAGCGGGAACGCCACCGCGCCGTCCTCCACCAGCCCGATGCGGTCGAGCCGCCGGTACAGGTGCATGAGCAGCATGGCCACGCGTTCGGTGGCGTTGCGGCGGCCGGTGGTCAGCAGGTTGTCGTCCACATGGCCTTCTTCGTGGGCCGACAGCCAGGTGATGTCGTAGCCCAGGCGCGGGTGCTCGCGAAACAGCGCCCACAGGCTGTCGTTCTGGAACACACACAGCGAACAATCGGTCAGCGCCTCGATGCCGTGGGTGGAGACATCGCCAAATTCCTGCTGCAGGCCCACGAGGTCGCCAGGCAGCAAAAAATTGAGGATCTGGCGGCGCCCGTCGCTCATGGTCTTGTAGCGAAAGGCCCAGCCCGAATACAGCGTGAACAGCTTGGCATTGGTCTGGTTCTCGCGCACCAGCGCGCCGCCGGCCTCCACGGCCAGGCTGTCCGTGCGAAAGCCTTCAATGAAATCCAGCACCTCGGGTTTCACGGCCGTGAACGCGCCGGTCTTTCGCAGCCGGCAGTCGTGGCAGGTCGGGGGACAGGCGTTGGCAGGCAGGGTGACATTCATGGTGGCGCAATTCTCATCGATTCACACTGGGCGACAGCACCACGACGCGCGGGGTGGTGCAGCAGTTACATCTATGTCTTTTGACATTGTGCAACCGCCGCGCGCGCCCTACATTGACCTCACTTATGAACGTATCCCCCGTCCTCTACGAGGTTCTCTATGTGAGCACCCTCGCCCCCGATCAACCCTTGAGCGTGGTGGCCGAGATCGCAGGGCGCGCGCGCCATGTCAACGCGGAGCTGGACGTGACGGGGTTGCTGATTTTTGACGGCCAGCGCTTTTGCCAGCAGCTCGAAGGCCCGCAGAAGGCGGTGCTCAAACTCATCGAACGCATCCGCAACGACCCTCGCCACGTCAACGTCGAGGTGCTGCACCACGGCCCGCTGGCGGGGCGGCGTTTCCACCAGTTCAGCCTCGCGTTCAGCACGGTGGAAGACGTGGACGCGCTGGCGCGCATGGAGCATCTGGACGGGGACGCAGCGCTCGCGGCTTTTGAAGCCATGCGCGGCGAACTGGTGCTCTGAACAGGCCCCTGCCCGTCACGCGGCTTCGGGCCAGCGCCGCAGGATCAGGGTCGCGTTCACGCCCCCAAAACCAAACCCGTTGAGCATGGCATGCGTGAGCGCCATCGGCCTGGGCCGCAGCGCCACCATGTCCAGCCCCTCGGCCAGCGCATCGGGCGTGTGCAGGTTCAGCGTGCCCGGCACCACCTGGTCGCGCAGCGCCAGCGCCGTGAAGATGGCCGCCACCGCACCCGCCGCCCCCAGCAGATGGCCGGTGGCCGACTTGGTGGAACTGATGGCCACCTGCGCCCCCGTGCCAAACACACGGCGGATGGCGGCCAGCTCGCCACGGTCACCCACGCCGGTGGACGTGGCGTGGGCGTTCAGGTGCTGCACATCCTGGGCTGTGAGGCCTGCCTGCGCCAGCGCCGCCAGCATGCTGCGCGCTGCGCCATCGCCATCTTCGGGGCCGGAGGTGATGTGGTACGCGTCGGCCGACGTGCCATAGCCCACCAGCTCGGCCAGTGGCTGTGCGCCGCGCGCGAGGGCGTGGTCCAGCGCCTCAATCACCAGCATGCCCGCGCCCTCGCCCATCACAAAACCGTCGCGCTGCGCATCAAACGGCCGCGAGGCCTGCTCGGGTGTGTCGTTG
The DNA here is from genome assembly GCF_014851495.1 of Acidovorax sp. ACV01. Lineage (NCBI taxonomy): Bacteria > Pseudomonadati > Pseudomonadota > Betaproteobacteria > Burkholderiales > Comamonadaceae > Acidovorax > Acidovorax sp. ACV01. The sequence continues at coordinate 78,811 of NZ_JACUZT010000010.1, forward strand.
AACGCCGTGCCCAGGGCCTTGGCCGCTGCAAAACCGCCCAGGCTCACGCGGTCAATGGCCGCCTCGCTGCCGCCGCACAGGGCCACGTCGGCCTCGCCGCTGCGGATCAGGCGCGCGGCATCGCCAATCGCCTGGACGCTGGCGGCGCACGCGGTGACCGGCGCGCCCAGCGGCCCCTTGAGACCATGGCGGATCGACACCTGCCCTGCCGCCAGATTGACCAGGAACGACGGCACCGTGAACGGCGACAAGCGCTGCGGGCCACGCGTGTCGGTGGTGCGCACGGCCTCGGCAATCGCGCCAAAGCCACCAATACCCGAGGCGATCACCGTGGCCGTGCGCTCGCGCGCCCGCTCATCGGCAGGCGGCCAGCCGGCCTGCGCCAGCGCCTGCTGCGCCGCGCCCAGCGCAAAGGGAATGAAGCGGTCCATCTTGCGCTGGTCCTTGGACGAGACGATGGCATCCACGTCCCAACCCCCCTCCGCGTCGTCCGCGACGCTGGGCACCTGCCCCGCCACCTTGGCGGCAATGCCGTCCGTGACCGCCTCCGGCAGGCGCGACAGGCCCGAGCGCCCTGCCAGCAGGCGCTGCCAGACCAGTTCCACACCGCAGCCCAGCGGCGACACCAGGCCCATGCCCGTGACCACAACGCGCCGCATCAGGCCACCGCCTTATCGCAGCCCACACCACTCCACACCTCGGCACCACGGCCGCCATGGATCATTTTTTTCATGCATTCACCTCGTCAGACAGATTGGGCGCAGCACCAAGAACCGGTTCCAAGGCACTGCAGCGACGCACGGAAACGATCCGCGCCTTTATGATTGCAGCCGTCATCATAAAGGCATCACCACTTTTTGCGTACGGTCGCAATCAATAAAAGGCAGCATGAAGGTTTCCAAAGCACAGGCCGCAGAGAACCGGCAGGGCATCCTCGACGCGGCCTCCCGCCTGTACCGCGAGCGGGGGCTGACCGGCGTGGGCGTGGCCGACATCACGCGCGACGCGGGGCTCACCCATGGCGGGCTGTACCGGCATTTCGCCTCGAAGGACGCGCTGGTGCAAGAGGCCTGTGCGCGGGCGTTCGACTGGTCCATCGCCCCGCTGGACGGAGCCACCCCGAACACCACCATCGGCGAGCGCATCAAGAGCTACCTCTCGCCCCAGCACCGCGACTCGCCGGGCACAGGTTGCCCGGCCGCCGCGCTGGCGGTGGATGCCGCCCGGGCCGGCAGCGAGCTGTCAGAAGTGTTTGCCCAGGGCATCGAGCGCAACATCGGGCGTTTTGCGCAGTTGCTGACAGACAGCAGCGCCCCTATACCGCCAGAAGACCGGGCGCGCGCCATGCAAGTCCTGGCCACCATGGTCGGCGGGCTGGTGCTGGCCCGCGCCACTGCGGCGGCGCGGCCGGCGTTGTCGGATGAAATACTGACGACGCTGCAGGCCCAGTTGATCGGGCTGTTGGGCGAAGCGCCGCACCAAGGCCTCGAAGGTTGAGCCGCTTGAGGCGCTGGCGCTGCACGTGTCGCATGTAAAAACGCTATCAAAAAAAGAGCTGCTAGCGCTTGATGATCAAGCGCTAGCAGCTCTTTGAAGCTCTATTGCACACCAGAACCGAGGCGAGGTCAGCCCCCCTTTCCCGGATCAGGCCAGCGCCCTCAGGCGCAGCAGGCGTCGCCCCACGCGGGAGCCCCGTTGCCAACGGACGCACGGCGCCACCACGATGCAGGGCGGGCACTGGCAGCCTCGCCGTGCACCCAGCGGTACTGCAGGCGGCGGCCATTCAGGGGCTCGACCACCACCGATTGGCCTGCGGCCACGGGCAGCGACTGCCCGGCGCACAGGAACACATCGCTGCTGTCGCCCAGGCCCTTGCCCAGCGTGACCCAGGCCTGGCCTTCGGCGATGCGCAAGGTCATCGCAGCCTTGGGGGCCAGGCTGACCGCGGCGCCAGCGGCCACCGTGCCAGTGCCACCCGCTGCCGCACCCACAGCGCGGGAAGATGAAAACAGATGAAGAGCGTGAGAGGTTGTCATGGCTTTCTCCGGGTTAACCCTAGTAAGACCGTATGGTGCGCGGCTTGCAGAACAACGTCCAATGAAAAGCACGGCACCTATTGATGCTTTTCCTGCATATACGCTTCAAGCTGGCTTGCGCTGTAGCGGTGCTGCTATCCGATGCAGAGCAAACCGGGCCAGGCCTGCGGCAAAACGCCCGCCCGCGCCCGCCACATCCGCCAGCGCTGCACCCAGGGCACGCCCGCCTTGGCCCAGTGCATGCACCAGGTCGCGCAGCGGCTGCACCACACCACATTCCCAGTCGCGGGCAGCCAGGCTGGCGGACTGCGCCGTGGCGGGCGCCACCACGCTGTCCCAACGGAAAGCCACGGCATCGGCGTGCCCCGAGGGGTTCCAGGCTTCCATCACCACATGCTGGCCCGGTGCGATGACCAACCGGTCACCCGCCCGCAGCACGTGGTCTGCCGCCGCACCCGGAAAATCCGCCAGAGGCCCGCTCAGGGTGAGCCAGACCTGCCCCTGCGCAATCTGCAGCACACCATGGGTGTGCGGGCGCAGCGACAAAGCCTTGCCTGTGGTCAGTTTCCAGCAACCGGCCGCAGGACGGCCAGCCAGGCTGGCTTGCACGGATTGTTGCGATTCCAGAACGTTGCGGGGGGACATGACAGGCTCCTTGGCTTCAGTAAAAGGTGTTTCGGAGACTGGATATTGCGCTTCGCCATGCACACAGTCCAATGAAAACGCGGTACGCTATTCATTCCGACAACGCATGAATCGCCTCCAGGACACCTGCCATGGCCTCTGCCGAATACTCCCCCGCCGTTCTGCGCACCCGCCCCGTGGCCACCGGCCACTGGCGCGCCTTTCTGGCGGTGGCGCGCCATCTGAACTTCCGTGCCGCTGCCGATGAGCTGGCGCTCACCCAGTCGGCCGTCAGCCGCCAGATCCAGGCCTTGGAAGAAGAAGTGGGTGTGGCGCTGTTCCTGCGCCACACGCGGGCGGTGGAGCTGACCAGCGCGGGCGCGCAGCTGCAGCGCGCCGTGGCCCCGGCGCTCGAGCGCATGGACGCCGCCGTGCGCCTGGTGCGCCAGACGGCCGGGCGCCGCAGTGTGGCCATCACCACCTGGGCCAGCTTTGCATCGATGTGGCTGATCCCGCGCATGGAGGAGTTCCAGCGCGACAACCCGGGCATCGACATCCGCATTGATGCGAGCGACGTGCCGGTGGACCTGGAAACCTCGGACGTGGACCTGGCCCTGCGCTACAGCATGCCGGGCGCGGGCACCCTGGGGGGGCAGCGCCTGTTTGGCGAGCAGCTGGCCGTGGTGGCCAGCCCCTGGCTGCTCAAGAGTGGCAAGCCCCTGCGCACGCCGGCCGATGTCACCCAGTTCACGTTGATCGAGGCGGGCGACGCGCACCGCAGCCAACACCTGGAATGGCTGAGCTGGCGCCGCTGGTTTGATGCGCGGGACCTGGCCAAGCTGCAGCCCGAGCGCTGGCTGTATTTCAACTACGCCCACCAGATCGTGCAGGCGGCCCTCGCCGGCCAGGGCCTGGCGCTGGCGCGCATGCCGCTGATTGCCGATGCACTGGCCGCTGGCGACCTGGTGGAGGTGCTGCCCGGCCACCGCATCGACTCGCCACTGGCCTACTGGCTCATGGTGGGGCCCCGCAGCGCGCAGCGGCCGGAGATCAAGGCGTTTTGCGCCTGGCTGCAGCTGCAGGCCCAGGCCACACGCGAGGCGATCGGGGATGTGCCCGACCCGGACTTGAACGACAACCTGGACTGACCACAAAAAAAGCGCTGAGCCCGGCAGGGTCAGCGCTTTTATTTTGATAGCTACTCGCGCTTATTCATCAAGCGCTAGCAGCCCATTTGACTTAAAAATCAGGACAAAGTCACCCGTGCAAACTTGCGCTTGCCGACCTGCACGACGTAGGTGGCGGCGGCCAGCTTGAGGCCCTTGTCGCTGACCACACTGCCATCCACCCGCACACCGCCACCGTCGATCAGGCGGTTGGCCTCGCTGCCGGATGGGGCCAGGTTGGCCTGCTTGAGCAAGGCACAGATGCCCAGCGGCGCACCCGACAGAGACACTTCGGGAATCTCATCGGGCACACCGCCCTTGCTGCGGTTCATGAAATCCTGCTCGGCCGCATCGGCCGCCGCAGCGCTGTGGAAACGCGCGGTGATTTCCTTGGCCAGCATCACCTTCGCGTCCTTGGGGTTGCGGCCGCCCGCGATCTCGGCCTTGAGCGCTGCGATCTCGGCCAGACTCTTGAACGACAGCAGCGTGTACCAGTCCCACATCAGCGTGTCGCTGATCGACAGCACCTTGGCGAACATGGTGTTGGGCTCTTCGGCGATGCCGATGTAGTTGTTCTTGGACTTGGACATCTTGTCCACGCCGTCCAGGCCCACCAGCAGCGGCATGGTGAGCACGCACTGCGGCTCCTGGCCGTATTCCTGCTGCAGATGGCGGCCCATGAGCAGGTTGAACTTCTGGTCCGTGCCCCCCAGCTCCAGGTCGCTTTTCAGGGCCACCGAGTCATAACCCTGCATCAGCGGGTACAGAAACTCGTGCACCGCAATCGACTGGCCGGTGGTGAAGCGCTTGTGGAAATCGTCGCGCTCCATCATGCGCGCCACGGTGTACCGGGAGGCCAGCTGGATCATGCCGCTCGCACCCAGGGGCTCGCTCCACTCGCTGTTGTAGCGGATCTCGGTCTTGGCCGGGTCCAGGACCATGCTGGCCTGCTTGTAGTAAGTCTCGGCGTTCACCTTGATCTGCTCGTGCGTGAGCGGCGGGCGCGTGCTGTTGCGGCCCGAGGGGTCGCCGATCAGGCTGGTGAAATCCCCGATCAGGAAAATCACCTGGTGGCCCAGATCTTGCAATTGCCGCATCTTGTTCAGCACCACCGTGTGGCCGATGTGGATGTCGGGTGCCGTGGGGTCCAGCCCCAGCTTGATGCGCAGCGGCTGGCCTGTGGCCTCCGAGCGCGCCAGCTTCTTGACCCATTCGTCGTGCGGCAGCAGCTCTTGCACGCCGCGCAGCGAGATTTCGAGGGCCTGTCTTACACCATCAGAGACCGGGGTTGTTGTAACAGCAGATTGATTCATAAGGGTTTTTTGGGATGTCTAGACAGCATGCACCGCTATACTTCAGCCCACATTGCTTGAGGCGGATTCTAGTGGGCCCGCCGTTTCGACCTGTTTTTCACCATTCTGTCGAATGGCTGCAGCCTGACAGTCTGTGCTCCTGGCCTCGCCCCGTCTTCGCACCGGGGGAGTTTCAGGAAATCACGTTCACCCTGGGGATAGACCATTGATTCACGGCCTCACTACGGTCCGCACCGCCAGCACCGCTTTGCTTGACCGACTGTCCCGCACGCTCCAACAACATCCCAAACGCATTACCGCCGCCGTTGCAGCCATCCTGCTGACGGGTGGCGGCGGCGCATTCGCCGTGGCGTCCTTTGCACCCGACCCGGCCGAACTGCCGGTGCGCATGGTGAGCTACCCCGTCGAATCGCTGGCGGAGAACCTCGTACTGGGCGAGCTTGACGCCCCCGGCTTCTCGCTGTTCCGCTCCGAGCAGGTGCGCAGCAGCGACACCCCCGAATCGCTGCTGCAGCGCATGGGCGTGGCCGACCCGGCTGCTGCCGCCTTCATGCGCGGTGACACTCCTGTGCGACAAAACGTGCTCGGCCGCACCGGCCGTGTCGTTTCGGCCGAAACCACCGACGACCACCGTCTGGTCCGCATGACCGTGCGCTGGGTGCCGGACGACAGCGGCAACTTCCGCCGCCTCATCGTGGAACGCAAGGGCGACAACAAATTCACCTCGCGCATCGAGACCGCCAAGATGACGGCCAGCAGCCGGCTGTCGGGCGGCGTCATCAACAGCTCGCTGTTTGCCGCAACCGATGCGTCCAACATCCCCGACGGCGTCGCCGTGCAGATGGCCGAACTGTTCTCGGGCAACATCGACTTTCGCCGCTCGCTGCGCAAGGGCGACCGCTTCTCGGTGGTGTACGAAACCCTGGAAGCCGACGGGGAACCCCTCTCGAGCGGCCGCGTGCTGAGCGCCGAGTTCGTCAACAACGGCAAGACCCACCAAGCCATCTGGTTCCAGGAGCCCAATGCCGCCAAGGGCGCCTACTACACGCTGGACGGCGAGAGCATGCGCCGCGCCTACCTCACCTCACCGGTCGAGTTCTCGCGGGTGACCAGTGGCTTCAAGATGCGCCTGCACCCCATCCTGCAAACCTGGCGCGCCCACCTGGGCACCGACTTCGCAGCCCCCGCCGGCACCGCAGTGCGCACCGTGGGCGATGGCGTGGTGGAGTTTGCGGGCGTGCAGAACGGCTTTGGCAATGTGGTCTTCGTGAAGCACCGCAACCAGCACGTCACCGTCTATGCCCACCTGAGCCGCATCGATGTGCGCCAGGGGCAGTCGGTGGAACAAGGCCAGACCCTGGGCGCCGTGGGCGCCACGGGCTGGGCCACCGGCCCGCACCTGCATTTCGAGTTCCGCGTGAACGGGGTGCACCAGGACCCGCAGACCATCGTGGCCCAGAGCGAGGCAGCCACCCCGGTGTCGGCGGCTTCGCGCCCTGTATTTGATCGCCTTGCGGCCAACATGCGCATCCAGTTGTCTGCCGCCGCACTGATCGAGCAGGCCAGCGCAGATTGATGTGAAGCCCCCCCTGAGTCGCTTCGCGCCTTCCCCCCACGGGGGGACGCCGCCAGCGCACGCAAGCGAAGCGCCGCATACGCGGCGCGGCGGCCCTTGCGCGGCGGCCGCTGACCTTCGCTGCGCCAGTTGCAAAGGCCTTGGCGCCTCTGGACGCGGGGCATTCCAGTCCACGCCTTCACAGTCCACACGGCTCCTGTGAGCGCATCCGAGTTGTACATCGGCCTGATGTCGGGCACCTCGCTCGACGGGATCGACGGTGTGCTGGCCGATTTTTCCGGCCCGCACTGCGTCGTCACCCACCATGCCAGCGCGCCCTTCGCGCCCGAGTTGCGGGCCGAACTGATGGCCCTCAACACCTCTGGCACCGACGAACTGCACCGCGCCGCGCTGGCGGGCAACGCCCTGTCGCAGGCCTACGCGCAGGTGGTGCAGACGCTGCTCGAACAAAGCGGTCGGCCTGCCACGTCCATCCGCGCCATCGGCGCCCACGGACAGACGGTGCGCCACCGTCCCCAGGAATTCGATGGCACAGGCTACACGCTACAACTGGGCAGCCCCGCCCTGCTCGCGGAACGCACGGGCATCACCGTGGTCGCTGATTTCCGCAGCCGCGATGTGGCTGCGGGCGGGCAAGGTGCGCCCCTGGTGCCTGCGTTCCACCAGGGCGTGTTCGGCCGTGCGGACGAGACCGTGCTCGTGCTCAATATCGGCGGCATCTCCAACCTCAGCGTGCTGGGCGCCGACGGCAATGTGCTGGGGTTTGACTGCGGCCCTGGCAACGCACTGATGGATGACTGGTGCCAGCGTCACACAGGCCATGCCTTTGACGCGGGGGGCGCCTGGGCGGCCAGCGGCCGGGTGCTGCCGACCTTGCTGGCCTCGCTGTTGGACGAACCTTTCTTGCGCAAACCGCCCCCCAAGAGCACGGGCCGCGATCTGTTCAACCCCCAGTGGCTCGCACACCACCTTCAGGCATTCGGAGATGCAAACCCGGTCGACGTGCAAGCAACCTTGACAGAATACACCGCTAGCGCTTGCTCCACAAGCATTAATAGCTACAAACAAGATAGCAAAATTGTGGCAGTGTGTGGGGGGGGCGCGCTCAACACGTACTTGATGGCCCGCCTGCAGGCCACCTGCCCCAGCGTGCAGGTTGCCGCCACCGATGCACTGGGCCTACCCGCCTTGCAGGTGGAAGCTGCAGCCTTTGCCTGGCTGGCCCGGCAGACGCTGCACGGATTGCCAGGCAATCTCGCCAGCGTCACAGGCGCAGCCGGCGCCCGGGTGCTGGGCGCGGTCTACCCGGCCTGATCGGAGCGGGGGCTGGTGGCTGCGCCCTCGAACCACAATCAACCATGGTCCGTCGCATCCGCCGTGGCGGCCACCTGGCTTCTGGCGCGGTCTTGCAGTGGCAGTTGCCAGAAGATGCCCGCCGAAGCCACGGTGATGAGCCCCATGCAGGCAAACGTGGCCTGAAATGCCATCAGGGTCTGGTGGACGGCGGCAGCGTGAAAGAAGTCGGTGAACGCCACCAGCACCGCCCCGGCGGCGGCCACCCCCATGCCCATGGCCACCATCTGCACCATCGACAGCAGGCTGTTGCCGCTGCTGGCCATGGTGTGCTCCAGATCCTTCAGGGTCACGGTGTTCATGGCGGTGAACTGCAGCGAGTTCACGGCGCCAAACACTGCCAGTTGCACGATGTGCACCCACAGCGGCTGCGTGGGAGTGGCCAGGCCAAAGCTGGCCATCACCAGCCCCACAAGCAGTGTGTTGCCGACCAACACCTGCCGATAGCCAAAGCGGTTGATCAGCGGCGTGGTGAACCGCTTCATCGACATCCCGGCCACGGCCACCGGCAGCATCATCATGCCGGCGTGCAAGGGCGAATAGCCCATGGTGACCTGCAGCAGCAACGGCACCAGAAACGGCATGCAGGAACTGCCCAGCCGCGAGAACAGATTGCCCAGCAAGCCGATGCGCAGGGTATCGACGGAAAACAGCCGGGGCGAAAACAAGGGGTCCGGCCGCCGTGCCGCGTGCAACCAGTACGCCACCAGGCTGGCCAGGCCAAAAATCATCAGAACCAGCACACCGGCCTGGCGCAAACCCAGGCTCGCCAGCCCGTCCAGCGCCAGAGACAGGGCGACCATCCCGAAAGCCAGCATCAGATAGCCCGCCAAGTCGAAGCGCGGCATCACGCTAGCGGGCTCGCCAGGCATATAGCGCCACGTGGCAATGCACCCTACCAGCCCCACCGGCACATTGATGAGAAATATCCAGTGCCAGGATGCGACCTCCACCAGCCAGCCGCCCAGCGTGGGGCCAATCAGCGGCCCGATCAGGCCCGGGATGGCCACGAAGCTCATGGCTTGCAAGAACCTTTCGCGCGGGAAAGTGCGCAAGACCACCAGCCGCCCCACCGGCAGCAGCAACGCCCCGCCGAGTCCCTGCACCACGCGCGCAGCCACCAGCTGGCTGAGGTTCTGCGCCAGGGCGCAGCACACCGATCCCGCCACAAAAAGCACGATCGCCGCCAGATACACGCGGCGTGCGCCGAAACGGTCGGCCACCCATCCCGAGGCAGGGATCAACATGGCCATGGCCAGGGAATAGGCCACCACCACCGATTGCATACGCAAGGGGCTCTCCCCCAGGCTTCGGGCCATGGCAGGCAGCGCGGTATTGACGATGGTGGCGTCCAGCGTCTGCATGAAGAAACCGATGGCCACCAACCACAAGAGCACCGTCAAGGATCTGTCTTGCTGCATCAGTGCTGTTCAGAAAAATTGGAACGGAGTGTCCCCATGAAAAAAGCCGCCCGGTTGGGCGGCTGATCTTTTTTGCCCCAGGCCGCAGACACGACCTGGAACCCCCATGAATCTCAGGCAGAGAAACTGGAGCCACACCCGCACGTGCTGGTGGCGTTGGGGTTCTTGATGACGAATTGGGCGCCCTGCAGGTCTTCCTTGTAATCGATCTCGGCGCCCACCAGGTACTGGTAGCTCATGGCGTCGATAAGCAGCGACACGCCATTCTTGGTCATGGTGGTGTCGTCTTCGTTGGTGATCTCGTCGAAGGTGAAGCCGTACTGGAAGCCGGAGCAGCCGCCACCCTGCACGAAAACGCGCAGCTTCAGGTCGGGGTTGCCCTCTTCGGCAATCAGGTCCGCCACCTTGGCCGCCGCACTGTCCGTGAACAGGATGGGGGCAGGCATTTCGGTCTGGATGTTTTCGGCAACAGCGCTCATGGGGTACTCCGGGTTCAATGTTTGCGGTGAATAGTACTGCAGACCGCTCGGGAATTCAGATCACTGGCCGTTTGACGCTAACTTCAGTGGGGGCTTTTCCTCCACCAGCACGGCCACCGGGCACATCTGCCCGGCAATCACGGCCCCCTGGTGCATCTCCAGCGCCTTGTAATGCACATTGCCGGTGATCTTGGCCTTGGGCTGCAGTTCGAGCAGTTCTGCGGCATGCACGGGCCCGATCACCTGGCCATTGATGATCACGTGGTCGGCATGCACCGCACCTTCCACGCGCGCCGTTTCGGAAATCACCAGGATGCTGGGCTGCTCGGAGCCCGCGCGGATGTCCCCCACCACCTCGCCATCGATGCGCATGCCTTCTGCGAAGTGCACATCCCCCTCAATCCGGGTGCCCTGCGCGACCAGGCTTTTGATCGGCGGCTGTTTTTTGCGGGAAAACATGGGTGAAAACTCCTGAAAGCGCATGCTCCGATCCAGAACATACAAAATAGAAAACGATGAGGGCGCCCAGAGAAGGTTGCCGTACTGCGCGTGCGAGGCGTCTAGAAGCCAATAGGAGCGTCAGGCTGCTCCCGGCCCGACCACAACCCTCTTGCCTAGTCGATGGCCATCGCCTGGACGGCGCGAACCGTCGTGCCCTCCAGCACCCGAGCCGTCACGGTTTTTACCACGGCGCTGGGGGGCAGATCGAGCACACCTTCAACACGCCGGTATTGCTTGACCTGCAGAGGCTGCCCCTGGGCTGGCTGGGTCTGGGTCCAAGGCTTGCCATCCTGGGTGCCAGTCAGCACCAGCTCCAGCCGGCCATTGAATTCTGGGGCATTGCGCGCCGCCTGGATCACCAGAACCTGCCACCGCAGCTGCATCCCACCCAGCACTTCGGCCTGCAGGCTGCGGATCGCCAGCCCTTCGGTCTTTGCGGCGGGGATCAGTTTTTCAAAGAACCCCAGGTCTTCACGCAGCGTGCGGTTGTCGGCCTCCAGCTGCCGAACCTGCGCCATCAGGCTTTCCTTGGCCGCCCGCTCGGCCACGAGCAGGCTCTCGGCCGTGTGGGCCACCGTCTGCTGCTCCTGGCCCTCGGCGCGCCAGCGGTCTACTTCTGCCCGCAACTGAATCAATTCGTCACGGGATACGGTGTCCAGACCTGCGATGGACTTTCCAAACTCGAAGGCCCACAGCGCTACCGCGGCACAAAAGCCGAAGACCACGGCCAGGGCCAGCCAGCGAAATGGCCAGGGCAAGGCACTGCGGATGGCAACCCGCGGGGCGCTGATCGTCAGCCGACGGCGCAGAAGGCGAAGGCGCATGGTGGGAGCAGGTGGATCATCAGGATGGCGCGGAGAAAAGAGCGCACCTTAAACGAAAAAACCGCCCTGAGGCGGTTTTTTGATCTGTAAAGCAGTCCGGGGACGCTTTCGCAGGGTGAGATGCCAGCCCGGAAGCTGACATCCACGCAGGACCCAGCCAGCTTAACGCTTGGAGAACTGCTTTGCGCGGCGTGCAGAGTGCAGACCGACCTTCTTACGTTCGACTTCACGGGCATCGCGGGTCACGAAGCCAGCTTGGCTCAGGACGGGCTTGAGGGATGCGTCGTAATCGATCAGGGCGCGGGTGATACCGTGGCGGGCAGCGCCAGCCTGGCCGGATTCACCACCACCGTGCACGTTGATCTGGATGTCGAAGGTTTCGACATGGTTGGTCAACGCCAGGGGTTGCTTGGCAATCATGATCGAGGTTTCGCGGCCGAAATAGGACTGGATGTCCTTGCCGTTCACCGTGATCTTGCCGGAGCCTTTTTTCAGAAACACGCGGGCGACGCTGGACTTGCGACGGCCGGTGCCATTGTTCCATTCACCAATCATCTCAAGGCTCCTTAGATTTCCAGCACTTTGGGCTGCTGGGCGGTGTGGGGATGCTCAGCACCACCGTACACCTTGAGTTTCTTGATCATCGCGTAGCCAAGGGGGCCCTTGGGCAGCATGCCCTTGACAGCCTTTTCCAGCGCGCGGCCGGGGTGCTTGGCTTGCATGTCGCGAAAGTTCGTGGCCGTGATACCGCCGGGGTAACCCGAGTGACGGTAGTACACCTTGTCCAGGGACTTGGTGCCGGTGACCTTGAGCTGGGCGGCGTTGATGATGACGATGAAGTCACCGGTATCGACGTGAGGCGTGTAAATGGCCTTGTGTTTGCCGCGCAAACGGAGAGCAACTTCGCTGGCTACTCGTCCGAGGACCTTGTCGGTCGCGTCAATCACAAACCACTCGTGCACGACCTCAGCGGGCTTTGCGCTGAAAGTAGTAGTCATGAGTTTCTCTTCAAAAGAGGGTTTGGCGGGTCCTTTTCCACGGTCGGTGCTTCTCTGAAGGAAGCCTCTTAGGTGGGAGTCAGTCTTCGCCGCGGGACCACAAAAGCGCTGCGAAGCCCTCGATTATACGAAGTTGCCCACCTGTGGCGCAAGCCCGGTTCATCGCGGAACTCATTTCGACATCCCCGGGCGCTCGGCAGCGGCTAGTTGGGGGTCTGGCGGCGGCGCTGTTCTTCGGCCTCGTAGCGGCGGCGGTTCTCTACGCAGATGGGCTGGTTGGCCTGGGAAGGCTTCTGGCATTCCTGGTGGACGCACATAGGGCGAGACAGGAAATTGGCATCCGCGCAGGCCTCCTGCGGGCTGGGTACCCGTGGAGGTGGGCGGGGCTTGGGCTCGGCCACCACGGGCGGGGGTGGTGGCGGTGGTTCCTCACGCACCACGATCGGGGTAGGGGCGGGTTCAGGGACAACACGCCGAGTGACCCTGGGTGGGGTGCGCGGCGCAGACGCAGGAACCAACGCAGACGCTGGCACGGAGGCCGCTGCCGCCGCATCGCTCGCAACGCCATCGACCGCAGCGGATGCCCCGGTGGCCGGATTCGCCAGCGCAACCTCGACCACTGGGGGAGGCAGTGCGGCGGCAGGAGGTTCCGCCATCTCGGTGATGATGTCGTCCTGGGGAGCCTTGCTGCTCTGGACCCAGCGCAAGCCGGCAGCAGAAGCCACCACGGCAAAAACAGCAATTCCAAGCCAGACCATGGCGGGCGAACGCCGCGCCTTTTTTCCCGTTTTACTGTGGGGGCGGGGAATCTCCCGCTCCATCTGACGCAGCCGAGGCTCCGGCACATGCCGTGTGGTTGCGCCCTGCTTGTGATTGCCCGCAAGATCGTCATAGCGGGAGTCATCGGCGACCACCGTGTCTCCCGCGTCGATGAAGACCGTGTCGCCCGCCTCTGCCGCCACCGTGTCCGGCCCTCCCAACATCACGGTGTCTCCGCCCACATTCGGCTGGCCTGCGGGGCGGCCGTCCTCATCGGCATCGTGGGGAGATCCATCCTCGATTGCGCGCAGTGACTGGGCATGCATCTCTGCCACGATGCTGGGTGCCGATGTCACATCCACCGTGGGCGTTATCAGGCCAGGGCCAGGCTGGTCGGCAGGTTCAACCCAGATATCGCCCAGGTCGGTCCGGAAATCGAAATGCTCGCTCCCCTCCGGCGCAGAGGTCATCTCCATGAGCTGCAAGAACGCGTCGATGCTCTGCGGCCGGTCCTCTGGCTTCAGCGCCAACGACTGTGCGATCGCCGCAACGAAGGGCGGGGAATACTCCACGCCAAACTGCCGCTTGACGGTTCTGGCGACGCGGGAGAACGACACCATGCGATCACGGATGGAGCGCAAGGTCGCAGGCAGCGGTGTGTCATTGCACAGGCAGCCATGCACCACGGCAGCCAGGGAATACAGGTCGCTCCAGGGCCCCTGGCGCAGGTCCTCGTCGCCATCGGAGTACTGTTCGATGGGTGCGTAGTTGACCTTGAGGACGGCGGTGTGTTTGCGGTCCTGGTCGTTGATCGCATGCCGGGCAGCACCGAGGTCCAGCAGCACCGGCGGGCCAATGTCCTGCAGGAAGATGTTGTCGGGCGAAATATCCCGGTGCAGGGTTTTGCCGTCGTGCAGTACCCGCAGGGCACCCAGCACGGACCACAGCACCTTGCGCAGCCAGATCTCGGGGGGCGGCGTGCGCATCTGGGCACGAGCCTGCTTGAAGGTCATGCCGCTATAAAGGGGCATGACCATGTAGGCGGTATTGTTGGCCTCCCAGAAGCGGAACACCTTGACGAGCGAAGGATGGTCAAACTGCGCCAGCAGGCGCGCCTCGCCTACGAAAGAGGCCAAACCGGCTTGGAACGTTTGCTGGTCGGACGACGACCGGACCCACAACGACTGACCCTGCGCCCGGCCCGCCAGCGCCGACGGCATGTATTCCTTGATGGCCACCGCCCGGTGCAGCGAATGGTCAAAGGCCTTGTAAACCATGCCAAACCCACCGACCCCCAGGAGCGCCAGGATCTCGAATTCAGCAAGGCGGGTGCCCGGCGGCAGCGCATCCACATGGCTGACACCGCTGGCTGGGGCTTGGCTGAAACTTGCGATCATGGTGAAAAGGGTGTGGCGTGCATGCGAGCTTCGACGGAGATTGTGAGCGAACGGGTGCCAAAGCCGCTCCAAACGCAATCATGAAGCATGCCAGCATGCGCTACAGAAACAAAAGGCTTCCGGTCTGCCAAAAAAGTTACACACCCTGGTCAGAAAAGCGTGATTGTGCCGTGCCATGGTCCCAGGCAGCACCCAGCCCCATGACAAATTCGCATGGGACCATGATTCGTGGCCCAAGGGCCTGCGGTCGGGCGCAGGCCTCTCCCCGGCTGCTCCTGGCGCGCACTCGTTACCATAGAGCCATGTTCAGTTATCGCCACGCCTTCCACGCAGGCAACCATGCCGATGTGCTCAAGCACACGGTTTTGATCGCCGCCTTGCAACACCTTACCGAGAAAGACGCGGCACTGACCGTGCTGGACACCCATGCAGGTGCAGGCCTGTACCGGCTCGACGGCGACTACGCCAGCACCAGTGGCGAAGCCGCAGATGGCATCGTGCGCCTATTTGCCCCCACGGCCCCCGCCCTCACGCCAGCCCTGCAGGCCTATGTGGACATGGTCCGCGCCTTCAACCAGGGCAACACACTGCGGGTTTACCCAGGCTCCCCATTCATCACCCAGCGCCTGTTGCGCGACCGCGACAAGCTCAAGCTCTTCGAGCTTCACCCCACCGATCTGCGGGCACTGGCCGGCAACGTGGCCCAGCTCGAGGCTGGCCGCCAAGTGGCGGTATTGCACGAAGATGGGTTTGAAGGGATCAAGAAATTTTTGCCTCCACCAGCCCGCCGCGCTTTGGTGCTCTGCGATCCCAGCTATGAAATCAAGAGCGACTATGCAAAGGTGCTCGACATGGCCGCTGATTCGCTCAAGCGCTTTGCCACGGGCACCTATGCGTTCTGGTACCCCATCATCCCGCGCCCCGAGGCCCACGACCTGCCGCGGCGGCTCAAGACCCTGGCCACCAAGGCTGGCAAAAGCTGGCTGCACGCCACGCTCACGGTCAAAAACAGCAAGCTCACCGAAACGGCTGCGGGTGACGTCAAGCGCCCCGGGCTGCCGGCCAGTGGCATGTTCCTGATCAACCCGCCGTTCACCTTGAAGGCAGCGTTGAAGACCGCATTGCCGCAAATGGTGGAATTGCTGGCCCAAGACAAACACGCCACACACACGCTCGAATCGGGCGGTTGACGGCAACGTCAGTGATCAGGGGGCGGGGCAATCCCGCTCGCCCTCCTCCAGGGCAAAAAGCTCCACAGGCTTGAGCCCCAAGCCCACCATCCCGAGCACTTCGGCAGCGCCCCGGCTCAGGTCGATCACCCGTTTGCCCGTGTGCGGGCCCCGGTCGTTGATGCGGACAACCACAGAGCGGCCGGTGGCTTGGCTGCGCACGCACACGCGGGAGCCAAACGGCAGCGTGGGGTGCGCGGCGGTGAGCGCCTTCATGTCGAACGGCTCTCCACTGGCTGTGCGGCGCTTGTGGAACTTCGCGCCGTACCAGGACGCCAATCCCACCTGGTCTGCTGGCATGCGCAGTTGGGAGGAGGCCTGCTCGCTTTCGGCACTGTCCTCCGTTGCAGGGCGCGGCGGATCGATCAACATCGCCTCGCCCGGCACGCTCAACAGGTGTGGCGCCAGTGCGTCGGCCTCGGCTGACAGCCCTTGCGCGCGCCCCCAGGACGAGCAGCCCCACACCGAAACGCAGCAGACCACCCCGAACACCCGCCACCACCAGGCCGCCCGGCGTCCACCCTCCTTGCCTGGTTCGGCGGCATCGCCGTGCGGCTGGCGCATCAGATTCCCAGCCGGCGACAGATCTCCAGCGTCGCGGCACTCTGGTTCATCGTGTAGAAGTGCAATGCAGGCACTCCCGCGCTGCGCAGCTGGTCACACAGGTCGGTCACCACATCCAGCCCAAAGGCCTTGATGCTGGCCGTGTCGTCGCCAAACGCCTGCAGGCGCAGCCGGATCCAGCGGGGAATCTCGGCGCCGCAGGCGTCCGAGAAACGCATCAACTGGGTGGAGCTTCCGATGGGCATGATGCCGGGCACCACGGGCACATTGGCCCCCAGTCGCTGCGCGTCTTCCACAAAGCGGAAATACGCATCGCTGTTGTAGAAATACTGGGTGATGGCCGAGTCCGCGCCAGCTTGCACCTTGGCGATGTAGGCCTTCAGGTCAGCCTCCGGCGACTTGGCCTGTGGGTGCACCTCGGGGTAGGCGGCCACTTCGATGTGGAAATCCCGGCCAGTCTCCGAACGGATGAAGGCCACCAGATCGCTGGCGTAATGAAACTCCCCGCCCGCACCATAGCCGCTGGGCAGATCGCCACGCAACGCGACAAGGCGCTTGACGCCCATGTCCTTGAGCATCGCCAGCTGCTCGCGCACGGACTGGCGTGTGGCGCCAATGCAGGAAAAGTGCGAGGCGGCGCCCACACCTTCGGCCAGGATTTCACGCACCGTGCCAAAAGTGCCCTCCTGCGTGGAACCACCGGCGCCGTACGTCACCGAGCAGAAATCAGGGTGCAGCACATACAGCTGCTGGCGAGCCACTCGCAACTTGTCGGCCCCTTCCGGCGTCTTGGGCGGGAAAAATTCGAAACTCACCGGGAAACCGGTGCCCTGGGCATTGGCAGCAATCATGTTGCCCTCCTCGCATAAACAAAAAATTCACGGTTGCCATCGCCGCCCTGGATGGGGCTGTCGAGCCAGGCCTGTACGGCCAGGCCCTGTTCGGTGCAGCAGTCACGGATGCGCTTTTCCACCACCGCGTACAGCGCCTCATCGCGCACGATGCCGCCCTTGCCCACCTGGCCCGGCTGCAATTCAAACTGTGGTTTGACCAGCATGAGCAAGTGGCAATCAGGCCGCAGGAATGCGGCGATGGCAGGCAACACCAGGGTCAGCGAGATGAAGGACAGGTCCCCCGTCACCAGGTCGAACACCGGCGTCGTATCCACACCCGCACAATCCGCACGGCGCCGGCGCTGAACCGGCAGCGTGCCCTGCGCGCGGGCCTCGGCACGTTGGGCGCGCTCGGACTTGAAGGCTTCGATGTCCTGCTCCTTGGCGTCGCCGCTGTCATCGTAGGCATCGTCCACCAGCCCGCCGTTGCGCATCCAGCTGTAGGGCGCCTCGGGCTGCGTCTCGTTGTCCTCCTCAGCATCGACGACTTCGGAGAGCGCCAGTTCGCACGCGTCCTGCAGCGCCTGGGCGGTCAGCGAACGCGCATTCACACCCTCTACACACACCACCCGCAAATCGCTGCGCAGCCGCTCGTGCAACTGGCCATGGCCCACGTCCACGCCGACAACTTGCACCGCGCCCTGCTGCAGCAGGCAATCGGTGAAGCCGCCGGTGCTCTGTCCCACATCCAGGCAACGCAGCCCGGCCACAGATAGGCCCGTGGCCTGCAACGCCCCTTCGAGCTTGAGGCCGCCGCGCGAGATGTACTTGGCCTCGGCATCGTCCAGCAACTTCACCTCGGCCACGGACGGGATGTCATCGCCGTTCTTGGCCACCTTCTGCCAGGGCGCCAGCGGCGACAGGCGCCACTCCACGCCCGCAGCAATCAGCCGCTGCGCTTGCGAGCGCGTGGCCGCATGGCCGGAGTCCACCAAAAAAACATCTGCGCGCATGCATCACTCTCTCGTCAATCGACGATGGATTTCATAGCCAAATTGGCATCTACCGCTTTATCCATAATGACTTTTTGCTCCCAAAACAGGAGCAAAAAATCAAAATGGATCAGTAGCGGTACGTATCGGGCTTGTACGGGCCTTGCTTGGACACGCCGATATAGGCCGCCTGCTCGTCTGAGAGTTCGGTCAGCATGGCACCGACCTTCTTCAGGTGCAGGCGTGCCACCTTTTCATCGAGGTGCTTGGGCAGCACATAGACCTGGCCGTTCTCGTAGCGGTCCTTGTGCAGGAACAGCTCGATCTGGGCAATGGTCTGGTTGGCAAACGAGCTGGACATCACAAAGCTCGGGTGGCCCGTGCCGCAGCCCAGGTTCACCAGGCGGCCCTTGGCCAACAGGATGATGCGCTTGCCGTCCGGGAAGATCACGTGGTCCACCTGGGGCTTGATCTCTTCCCACTCGTACTGCTCGAGCGACGCGACCTGGATTTCGTTGTCGAAGTGGCCGATGTTGCAGACGATGGCCTGGTCCTTCATGGCCTTCATGTGGTCATGGGTGATTACATCCTTGTTGCCCGTGGTGGTCACGAAGATGTCGGCCTTGTCGGCGGCATATTCCATGGTCACGACCTTGTAGCCTTCCATCGCGGCCTGCAGGGCGTTGATGGGGTCGATCTCGGTCACCCAGACCTGGGCCGACAGCGCGCGCAGGGCCTGGGCACTGCCCTTGCCCACATCGCCGTAGCCGGCCACGCAGGCCACCTTGCCGGCGATCATCACGTCGGTGGCGCGCTTGATGCCGTCCACCAGCGACTCGCGGCAGCCGTACAGGTTGTCGAACTTGCTCTTGGTCACCGAGTCGTTGACGTTGATCGCGCGGAACAGCAGCGTGCCCTTGGCCGACATTTCCTTGAGGCGGTGCACGCCGGTGGTGGTCTCTTCGGTCACGCCGATGATCTGGGCGCTCTTGCGCGTGTACCAGGTCGGGTCCACGGCCAGCTTGGCCTTGATGGAGGCGTACAGGCAGGTTTCTTCTTCGCTGGTGGGGTTGTCGAGCAGCGACGCATCCTTCTCGGCGCGCTGGCCCAGGTGCATCAGCAGCGTGGCGTCGCCACCGTCGTCCAGGATCAGGTTGGGGCCTTCGCCTTCGCTGCCGGCGGGGCCGAAGTCGAAAATGCGGTGGGTGTAGTCCCAGTATTCGGCCAGGGTTTCACCCTTGATGGCGAACACGGGGGTGCCGGCAGCAGCAATCGCAGCCGCAGCATGGTCTTGGGTGGAGAAGATGTTGCACGAAGCCCAGCGCACTTCTGCGCCCAGGGCCTGCAGCGTCTCGATCAGCACGGCCGTCTGGATCGTCATGTGGAGCGAGCCAGTGATGCGCGCACCCTTGAGGGCCTGTTTGGCAGCGAATTCCTCGCGGATGGCCATCAGGCCAGGCATCTCCGTTTCGGCGATGCGGATCTCTTTACGGCCCCATGCGGCCAGGCCGATGTCGGCAATGATGCAGTCGGTATTGACCGGGGCGTTGACGCGTGCGTTCATGATGGTTTGCTCCAAAGCATGTTTGAAAAACCACTGGTCGCGGGAGTGAAAAAGCTCACCACACGAGAAGTGGATGAGCGTCGTTGCTAGATGACTCCGAGCCTCACGCCCCGCCTGTGCTGGGGACGCTGCAACGCTCCTCGGATCGACAGATTATAAAAGCAAGTGCTTGGAGCCCACGCCCCCCCTGCTTTCACACCTGCAGTCGGGCTACGGAACAAGCACGACCACATGGCCCTCCTGCGGATCGATGCGGCCCGCATGGATGTCCGCAATCAAGGCCTGCGCCGCCGCGAACCCCTGGTGTTCGCGCACCCGCATCCAGGGCGGGCTGGCGTGGCTGACACGGTCGATGAACGCGCGCTGGGCGGCATTGAACTTCTGGTTGACCACCTCGGGACCCCAGTCGGCATTGCGCTTCTTGATCTGCACCGGGGC
This sequence comes from Acidovorax sp. ACV01, assembly GCF_014851495.1. Lineage (NCBI taxonomy): Bacteria > Pseudomonadati > Pseudomonadota > Betaproteobacteria > Burkholderiales > Comamonadaceae > Acidovorax > Acidovorax sp. ACV01. Next base: position 98,878 of record NZ_JACUZT010000010.1, read on the forward strand.
GAAATAGAACACGGGCGCCGGCCCCGGCAGGGCCGTGTTGCGCAGAAAGCGCGTGTTCTGCGCCGATCCCGCGTAGCAGTCGTACACCAGGGTATCGCCCAGGTGGTGGTGCACCTGCGAGCGCAGATCCTCATCGCCGGAGAAATCGACATACAAAGTGGGCACATCGGCCTCCAACGCTTCCAGTTCGCCGTACGCCACCGTGCGCTGGTAGCAGCCCAGGCCTCGCACGAAGGCGATGTTGCGGGGCGAGGTCAGCCCCACACGCTCGATCTGTCCGGGCCCCTCCAGGCAGAACGCGGTTCCGTAGGCCGTCTTGCTCGACGCGCTGGAGAACACCAGCCGCTGCGCGCCGAAAAACCCGTTGTCCTGCAGGAAGTCCGCCAGCATGAACGAGGTGATGAACAGCGGCCGCACCAGCATCTGGTAGTTTTCATCGCCCGCCCGGTACGCCGGGTCGGCGCTGGTGCGCGTGTACTGGTTGTAGGCCGAGGTGAGTGACTGGCGGTGCTCCGCTCCGTCGTAGAAACCCCGGGCCGTCACGCGCACCGGTTCCATGCGCACATGGCTCGCGATGGGCCAGTAGCCGTAGAAACGCTCGCCCACGGCCACGCCCTCCACGTCGGAGGCCACCACATCGGCAAAGCCCCACACGGGCATGTGGCCCCAGCCCGCCTCGCCCGTGGGGAAGAAATTCCAGTACTTCATCGCATCACCAAAGGCGGCATAGGTAATGTTGTTCGTCGTCACCGCCACGCGGTCCACACGCAGCAGGGCCTCGCCGGGCTGCAGTGGAGCAAGGGGGAGTTCCTCGGTGCGGGTGTGATTCAATGCATTTTTGTCGGTTAACAGGCGGGTCAGCAGCGTCATGGAAGGTCTCCGTTTGAGGGATGAAAAAGCACTCAGGGCACTGTATGGCGCCACGCCGCCGCGTGGGTTCGGAAACCGATGAACCCGCCGCGCAAGGCCCTTGCTGCCGGCTCCAGCGCGGCCCCCAAGCCGCTCAAGCGCCCTCGCCAGGCCCGGGCGCGCTTCACGGTGCAGGCCATCTACGACGCCTTTGTTCGGATTTGGCAACGTGACGGCTGGGACAAGCTCACCACACGCAATGTGGCGCTGGAAACCGGCATTTCCGTCGGCACGCTGTACGACTATTTCCCCAACAAGACAGCGCTGCTGTCGGGCTATGTGCGCCACTGCATCGAGTCCCTGCTCGCCGCCATCGACCGCGAGGCCGTGCAGCCCACCGACCTGCCCTGGACCGCGCGCGTCCGCCATCTGGTGCGCCTGGTGTGCGGCGTGGATGCGCCCGAGCTGCCGCCCTTCCACCCCGACATGCTGGCACTGGAGGCGCAGATGGCAGAGCCTCGGCACCACCGCCGCGTGCACGAGGAACTGGTGGCCGCCTGGGGCCGGGTGTTTGCAGCCTGCTCCGACCTGCCCTGCCCGCCTGGGCAGGAACAGCTGCAGGTGCTGCACCTCTCGGCCTGGGGCGGGCGGCGCTACGTGTTGTTGCTGCAGCTTGACGCCGTGCAGATGCGCCAGTGGGCCGAGGGTGTGGAGCAGCTGTGCTGTGCGGCCATCCGCCAGGCCCCGAGCCCACCGGACTGAGAACCTGTCGCCTGCGCGGCTGCCTTGCCCGGCGGGCCGCCCGACACTGGCGCCCTCACCGAAAACCACCAACGGAGCATTGCATGGACGCCAAGGACAAAGTCATCATCGTCACCGGCGGCGCCAGCGGCATCGGCCGCAGCATCGCGCGGCGTTTTGCACAAGACGGGGCCCGCGCCGTGGTCGTGGCCGACCTGCACCTCGCGCCCGCCCAGGCCGTGGCCGACGAAGTCAAAGGCCTGGCCGTGCGCTGCGATGTGTCGAAGGAGGCCGACATCCAGGCTTTGGTCGCCACCACCCGCGAACGCTATGGCCGGGTCGATGCCTACATCTCCAACGCCGGCATCCTGGGCCGTCCGGGAGGCATCGAGCTGGAAGACCCGCTGTGGGAGGCCATGTGGAACATTCACGGCATGGCCCACGTGTGGGCAGCGCGTGCCGTGGTGCCCGAGATGGTGGAGCGCGGCGAAGGCTTCTTCCTCGTCACAGCCTCGGCAGCCGGGCTGCTGACCATCGTCGAATCCGCCCCTTATGCCGTCACCAAACATGCGGCCGTGGCTTTTGCCGAATGGCTGCGCATCGCCTATGGCCGCCGTGGCGTGGGCGTCGCCTGCCTGTGCCCGCAGTCGGTGCAGACCACCATGGTCACCGGCGACGGCGGCTCGGCCTCGCACGACGGCATCCTGCCGCCGGAGCAGGTGGCGGGCGATGTGCTGGCCGCCATGCAGGACGGGCGCTTCCTGGTGCTGCCCCACCCCGAAGTGGCGCAATACTTCCGCAACAAGGGGCAGGACTACGAACGCTGGCTGGGCGGCATGCAGAAGATGTATGCCCGGCACACCCAGGCGCAGGTACCACTCAGCTGAACAGAAACAGGGCGTTGAAGAAGGGTCTGAAAAGGGTTCGCAGCGGGCGCCGGTAAAATCGCCGCTTCCGGGCGCCGCTGCGCCTGCCGCGCCGACTGCCGCAGAACCCTGCCGCAGCGCGCCCTGACCCCCCTTCTGGAACCACCCCCTGTGTCCTACGCCTCAGAAACCCGGCGCCGCCGCACCTTTGCCATCATTTCCCACCCCGACGCCGGTAAAACGACGCTGACGGAAAAGCTGCTGCTGTTCTCGGGCGCGATCCAGATCGCGGGTGCCGTCAAGGGCCGCAAAGCCAGCCGCCATGCCACGTCGGACTGGATGGAAATCGAAAAGCAGCGCGGTATCTCGGTGGCCTCTTCGGTCATGCAGATGCTGTATCGCGAACACGTGATCAACCTGCTCGACACCCCCGGCCACAAGGACTTCTCGGAAGACACCTACCGCGTGCTTACGGCCGTGGACTCGGCGCTGATGGTGATCGACGCCGCCAACGGTGTGGAAGCGCAGACACGCCGCCTGATCGAGGTCTGCCGCCAGCGCGACACGCCCATCATCACCTTCGTGAACAAGATGGACCGCGAAGTGCGCGACCCGCTCGACATCCTCGACGAAGTGGAGCGCGAGCTGGGCATGCCCTGCTGCCCCATCACCTGGCCCGTAGGCCAGGGCAAGAGCTTTGGCGGCATCATCAACCTGCGCACGCAGACCATGACGGTGTTCACCCCCGGCAGCGACCGCGGCCCGAAAGACTTTGAAGTGGTGCCGCTGGCCGAGGCCGACAGGCTGCGCAAGCGCTTTGGCCAGCCCTTTGACGATGCGCTGGAGAGCATGGAGCTGGCCGTAGGTGCCTCGGCGGCCTGGAGCCACGAAGACTTCCTGGCCGGCAAGCTCACACCCGTGTTCTTCGGTTCAGGGGTGAACAATTTCGGTGTGATGGAGGTTCTGGACGCCGTGGTCGACATGTCACCGCCGCCCGGCCCGCGCGTGAGCACGCTCGAAGTCAACAAACAGCCCGTCGTGAAGACCATCGCGCCCGAGGACGAGGGCTTTGCCGGCGTGGTGTTCAAGGTCCAGGCCAACATGGATGCCAACCACCGCGACCGCATCGCCTTCGTGCGCGTGGCCTCGGGCAAGTACATGCCGGGCATGAAGCTCAAGGTGCAGCGCACCTCCAAGGAACTGCGCCCCACCAGCGTGGTGACCTTCATGAGCCAGCGCCGCGAGGCGGTGGAAGAAGCCTACGCGGGCGACATCATCGGCTTTACCACTCACGGCGGCGTGCAGCTGGGCGACACCATCACCGACGGCGCCAACCTGCAGTTCACCGGCCTGCCGTTCTTCGCCCCGGAAATGTTCATGACCGTGGTGCTGAAGAACCCCCTGCGCACCAAGCAGCTGCAGCAGGGCCTGGCCCAGCTGGGTGAGGAAGGCGCGATCCAGGTCTTCAAGCCCGACGCTGGCGGCAACATGCTGCTGGGCGCCGTGGGCCAGCTGCAGTTCGAAGTGGTGCAGCACCGCCTGAAGGCCGAGTACGACGCCGACGTGCGTCTGGAAGGTTGCCAGTACACGGGCGCCCGCTGGATCACCGCGGACAACGCGGCCGACCTGCGCGCCTTCACCGACGCCTATCCGCTGCGCCTGGCGCACGATGCGGCCGACACCCTGGCCTATCTGTGCACCAGCCCGTATGACGTGCGTCTGGCGCAGGAGCGGTTTCCCAAGATCTACTTCCACCCGCTGCGCGAGCATGCGGGGCTGGCGCTGCAAGGAGCCTAGCCCGCACAAGATGGGAAGTTATTGCGCAGTCAGACCCTTTGTTTTTCCTTGCGCAGACACGACTCCCCCCAGCCCTCCACCATGGAACAGCCACCACTGAAGCCCCGTCCTGCCTCGTTGACGATCATCTGCCCGATGAAGAACGAGGCCGGCAATCTCGCTGCTTTTCTTGCCCGCCTGGTCCCTGTTTTGGAATCGGCTGCGGACACCTATGAGGTCGTGTGCATCAACGACGGAAGCAGTGACGACACCCTGTCACGCTTGCTGCTGGCGAGGGAGCAGAACCCCCACCTGCGCATTGCCGACCTGTCGAGGAATTTCGGCAAAGAGGCGGCACTCACTTGCGGCATCGAGTTGGCGAGGGGCGACGTCGTCATCCCGATGGACGCTGATCTTCAACACCCGCCCGAAGCTATTCCAGAAATGGTGTCCCGCTGGCGCGAAGGCTACGAAGTGGTCCTGGCGAAACGGCAAAGCCGTGAAGCGGAACATTGGGCTCGCCGCAAGACCGCCGGGTGGTTTTACAGCTTGCAGAACCAGATTTCCGAAGTCGATATTCCCGCCGACGTCGGCGATTTTCGGCTTATGGACCGCAAGGTCGTCGAAGCCCTTAAAAGACTGCCAGAACGCCGCCGCTTCATGAAGGGCCTGTTCGCTTGGGCCGGCTTCCGGCAAACGACGGTGACTTTTGTCTGCGAGCCCCGTTTTGCGGGCGCCAGCAAATTCTCGGGATGGCGTTTGTGGAACTTCGCCCTGGAAGGGATCACCTCGTTCTCCACGGTACCGCTTCGCATCTGGACTTACATCGGCTCCACCATTTCCGCCCTGGCCCTCGTCTATGCCATCTTCCTGTTGCTCAAGACTTTGATCCTGGGGCGTGATGTGCCGGGCTACGCCTCCCTGATCACATCCGTCCTGTTCCTCGGTGGACTGCAGCTCGCGGGGCTTGGCGTGCTCGGTGAGTACATCGGCCGCATCTACGGGGAAGTGAAGCAGCGGCCCATTTATATTATTCGCGACCTCTATGACTTTCCGGATCGCTCCTGACTCCTTGGCGGGCAAGATTGCCAAGTTTTCTGGCATCGGTGTGATCAATACGCTGATCCATACGGCCGTCGTTGTCCTGTCCGTCGAGCGCTTCGGGGTTCACCCGTCCATCGCCAACGCCATCGCGTTTGTGGCGGCCAACAGCTTTTCCTATTGGGCAAACCGCCGCTGGAACTTCAAGACAGAGGCATCACTGGGGCAATACGGGCGCTTTCTCCTTGTATCCCTGGCCGGGCTTGCGATCACCGTGCTGGTCAGCGGGTTTGCGGCTTGGGCAGGCTGGCATTACCTGGTGGGGCTCGGACTGGTCTTCGTCGCGCTTCCGGCGCTCACTTTCCTCCTCCATTGGCGATGGACGTTCAAGCGCTGAGATCCGCGCGGCTCGCGCTGCGCGAGCGCATCGACCGCCACCCCTGGATCGAATATCTCGGCGCCACACTGCTTCTGTCTCTGCTCACCCTGCTGGCCCATGGCGCATCACTCCAGGGATCTTGGCGCTGGGATGACGGCGCCCACCTGAGCTACGCCGCCCAACACACACCCTGGCAATATTTCTTGGAGCCCCACATTGCCCAGGGGCACTCCAGCGCCAATGTCGCTCCGTGGAACCTGCTGTTCTACGACATCAACCTGAGCCTGTTCGGCATGGCCGCCGCGGGCCACTATGCGCACCTGCTGCTCATCGTTGCGCTGGGTGCAGCGCTGTTCTACGCCGTGTTGCGGCAGTGGCTGGCGCCCCTGCCCGCGCTGATCGGTGCCGTCGCGCTGCTGCTCGGCAAGCCCACTTCCCACATCGCAGCGGGCCTGATGCACGGGCACTACGCGAGCGGCTTCGTTTTCGCCATGCTGTCGATACTGGGCTGGACCCGGTATCTCAAAGGCGGACGCGGATACTGGCTGGCGCTGTCCGCCCTCGCCTACCTGCTGGCGACTACCTGCAAGGAAGTCTATGTACCCCTGGTCGTGCTCTTGCCCTTCCTGCCCGTGGGCACGCTGCGGCAACGGGTGCGCGCGGTGATACCGTTCGTGCTGATTGCACTGGCCTACATGGGGTGGCGCTACCTGCTGCTAGGGCGCCTCATGGGTGGCTACAGCCAGGGGGTTTTTGATGCCGGCGAGGCCCTGCGCCAGTTGCTCAGGGTTCCCAAATTGCTCCTCGGCTCCAAACCGCCCGGCAACATCCTTGCCGTTGTATTTCTCGGCCTTTTGTGCCTTGCAGCCGCAAAGCGACGGCTCCATGGACCTGTGCTTTTCGTGTCCTTGGGCATCGTCCTGCTGCCTCTGATACCGCTGACGGCCTTTCCGGGAATTCACAGTCCAGACCGCTATCTGTTCGTGCCGTGGATTGCGCTTTCGGCCTGTCTGGCGGCCATCTGGCCCCGAGAGGCACGCCCTGCTGCTGCCCTTGTCGGAAGCGCTGCGCTTGTTGCGGCCCTGGCGGGTGTGCATGCGCAGGAGACCCAGGCGCTCAGGCCCAACCTGGCGTATTGGGACACGCTGTATCGCTTTGCGCTGTCGCTCGACAAAGAGCGGCAGGCCATATTCGTAGTCCCAGAGTTCGGAGGCACCGATGATGGATACAAACGCTCTGTACTGATCCGCGCCCGAAACACCGCCGATCTTTTTGCGCCGAAGCCACAGCCAGGCAATTTGCACGTCGTGGACGAAAAGGGCCGTGGCCTGGAGCAGATCCCATCGGCCACCCTGCAGCTTTTCGAGTTCCGTGACGGGGACATGGTGCCCATGTCCGCCGAAAGGGTTGCAGAAAAATTCCCGAGCCTGACGCGCGGGAAAACGGCCCCAAGTACCGGTTAGGAGTGGGCATCTCTTCGCCCACAGGGAGAAGCGCAAGCCCGAGCGGCAGCCCTCCGTGATTTTCACCAACGCCCACCTTGCCATCGCCATGCCTACCCATTCCCCCATGCTCCCATTGAGTGCCTGGAGTCCACCCGCCCGCCTCGTCGGCGTGCTCACCGACATCGACGACACGCTGACCACCGAGGGCGCTGTGCCTGCGCCCGTCTTGCAAGCGATGGAAGCACTCAAGGCCCGGGGACTGGCAGTGATTCCCATCACCGGCCGCCCCGTAGGCTGGAGCGAGCCCTTTGCAGCTGCCTGGCCTGTGGACGCCATCGTGGCCGAGAATGGTGCTGTAGCCCTGCAACGCAGACCAGACAATCGCGATGCGCTATCAAAACGATACCAACAGGATGCAGCCACGCGCGCAACCCATTTCGCCCGCATGCAGCAAGTGCTCGCCGACATCGAAGCCAGGGTGCCCGGCGCCCGCCGCGCGACCGACTCGCCCGGACGCGAAACGGACATCGCCATCGACCACAGCGAGTTCACGCACCTGCCCCAAGCGCGCATCGACCAATGCGTGGCGATCCTCCGCGCCGCAGGCATGAACGCCACCGTGAGCAGCATCCACATCAACGGCTGGTTCGGGGCGCACAACAAGCTGGAGGGCGCGCGCTGGATCGTGCGCGAGTTGCTGGGGCGCGACCTCGACGCAGAGATCGACCGCTGGGTATATGTGGGTGACTCGACCAACGACCAGCTCATGTTCGAGCACTTTCCCCACAGTGTGGGGGTGGCCAACATCGCGCGCTTTGTGCCACAACTGCAGCACCTGCCACGCTATGTGACAGAGGGCGAACGTGGCGCAGGGTTTGCCGAGGTGGCGCGGGCGATCCTGGCGGGCCGGGATCGGGGCGAGCGCTGCCCTTGATGCAACCTCGGCCGAGAAATTTTGAGTAAAAATACGGCCTGGCGCTTGATAGACAAGCGCCAATAGCTATATTTTTAATAGCAAATCTTCACCGCCCCATGCCCTGCTCAGGCCTTGAGGAAGATGTCCGTATCCGGCGCAAAGCAGGCGTGCAAGGGCAGCAGCGCCCCCCCCAGCGCCCGGGCGTCGGAGCCCATGGTGCCCAGTTCCAGCCGGGGCGGCTGGTGCAGGCCTTCCCAGTTGTAGTCGGCCAGCGCGTGGCGGGCGCCTTCGCACAGGGCCTGCAGCAGCTCGGGGGCTGCGGCGCCATCGACCACCACTGCGTCCAGATCCAAAAACGCGGTGGCCGAGACGATGCAGTGCGCCAAGCCCGCCGCAGCGCGCGCAATCCAGCCCCGGCTGTGTTCCAGCCACGGGGCCTGCAGCACACGCTTGTCGTAGGCGGCCATGGGGTCGAGGCCGTGTTCGCGAAAGCGCTGCTCCAGCTCCCACAGCGAGGCTTGGCTGATGAGCTGCGCCGGTGCCTGGCCCGGCTGGGCTGGTGACAGCGGCAGCGAGGCCACCGCGCCCGCGTTGCCATGCAAGCCCCGGTGCAGGTGCGAGTTGATGACCAGCCCACCGCCCACAAAGGTGTCCATGAACAGGTACAGAAAACTAGGGATGTCGCGCCCGCGCCCCTGCAGCAGCTCGGCCACGCAGGCGGCCGAGGTGTCCTTGGCAAAGCTCACGGGCAGGTCGGTCATCTGCTGCACCTGCTCCGCAAGGTCGATGCTGTTCCAGGCCTCCGACTGGGCCTCCGTCAGGCCCAGCATGCGGTGCCAGCCACCCAGCTGGAACGGCGCGGCCACGCCCACCCCCACCACGCGCGAACGCAGCGGACCCAGGCCGTCGAGCAGCTGGTGCAGGTGCTTGCGGATGGCGGGCAGCAGCACGTCGATGTCAGGGAAGGCGTAGTCCAGCACCACGCGTTCACGCACGTGGCCCGTGAAGTCCACCAGCAGCCAGTCGGCGCTGCGGCGGCCGATCTTGATGCCGATGGCAAAGGCGCCGTCGGGGTTGAGGCCAATGGGCACCGAAGGCTGGCCCACACGGCCGCGCACCGGGGCTTCGCGGCGCAGCAACTGGTCTTCGTCGAGCCGCGCAGTGATGAGCCCGATGGTCTGCGCCGTCAGGCCCGTGACGCGCGCCATCTCGGCCTTGGCCAGGCTGCCGTGGGTGCGCAGCGCCTGCAGCACCACCCGCTCGTTGAACTGGCGCAGCCCCACGTGGTTGGAGCCGCGCTGGCGCAGCAGCGCGGGGCTGGCGGCAGCGTTGTCAACAGGGAGGGGGGAAGCGTCGGTGTCCAGCATGGCGGCGAATCAATCAGGCACTCAGAGTGTCGCCGATGACGCCCTTGCGCAGCAGGAAGTTGCCCCAGGGCTGCAGCTCTCCCGTCACAACGATCGCATAGGCCTTTTTTACGCGCTCGTAGAACGCAAAACGCTCCACGCCTTCGGCCTGCTCGCTGGCCACGCCCTCGCGTGCCAGCACGTCCATGGTTTCGCGCTGCAGGGCCGATCGGTACGGCACCTCGGTGCCGCCCACCTGCATGTAGGCCACGGGGTGCGTCACGTCTTGCGCCAATGGCAACACGCTGGCCACCGCTTGCACGGCGCGCGCCATGCCGATGCCGGGCAGGCGCAGCACGGGCTTGCCAGCGCCCAGGCTCATGGCAGTGAAGTTGGCGTCGGCCAGCACGATGGCGTCGTCATGACCCATCTCGGCCAGCACCTTGAGCAGGTCGGGGGTCAGCAGGGGGTCGATATTTTTCAGCATGGTTCAGGCAAGGCATTCAGCGGGCAGGTCAGACGCGGCCATGGCACCGGTCATCACGGCCACGGTATCGCTCATGCTGATCTTCTTGGGGTTGACGACGGCGGCGCGCTTGCCCAGGCGGGCGATGTGGATGCGGTCGGCAATCTCGAACACATGGGGCATGTTGTGGCTGATGAGGATGACGGGCAGGCCCTTGTCGCGCACGCGGCGGATCAGCTCCAGCACCATGTTGCCCTCCTTCACGCCCAGGGCGGCGGTGGGCTCGTCCATGATGACCACATGGCGCGCAAAGGCTGCCGCGCGCGCCACGGCCACGCACTGGCGCTGGCCGCCCGAGAGGGTCTCCACCGCCTGTGTCATGGAGCGGATGCCGACCTTCAGTTCGGCCATGCGGGCCACGCTTTCTTCGAGCATCTTTTTCTTGTCGAGCATGCGCAGCGCGCTGCCCAGCAGTCCGGGGCGGCGCAGTTCGCGGCCGAGGAACAGGTTCTCGGCAATCGTCATGGCCGGGGCCACGGCCAGGTCCTGGTACACGGTTTCGATGCCCGCGCGGCGTGCGTCGATGGGGCTTTTGAACTGGATGCGCTGGCCGTCGAGCAGGATCTCGCCTTCGTCGGGCACGGTGGCGCCCGACAGCGCCTTGATCAGGCTGGACTTGCCCGCGCCGTTGTCGCCGATCACGGCCAGGATTTCACCGGCGCGCAGTTCAAAGTCGGCACCATCGAGCGCGGTGACCTGCCCATAGCGCTTGACCAGGCCCTTGGCCTGCATGACCAGCGGGGCGTTCGTTGTGTATGTGGAGTTGGTCATGATCAACGCACTCCTTTGCGCGAGAGTTGGTCGGTGGCCACGGCCAGGATCACGAGGATGCCGGTGACCAGGATCTGGTAGACCGACGACACGCCCATGAGCGTGAGCCCGTTGCGGAACACGCCCACAATCAGCGCCCCCACCAGCGTGCCCAAAATCATGCCGCGCCCGCCAAACAGGCTGGTGCCACCCAGCACCACGGCACTGATGGCGTCGAGGTTTTCGGTCTGGCCCGCGTTCGGGTCACCCGCGCCAGTGCGGGCCACCGACAGCACCGAGGCGATGCCGTAGAACAGGCCCGCCAGCACATACACGCCCAGCAGCACCTTGTCGGTGGCAATGCCGGTGAGGCGCGTGGCTTCGGGGCTGTTGCCCACGGCGTAGACATGGCGGCCGGGCGCGGTCTCGCGCAGAGCAAACCAGGTGACGAGGTACAGGGCCAGCATGAGCACGGCCCCCCACACGATGGCGGTCTGCCCCAGCTGGAAGGTGTTGCCCAGCGCGGTCATGCCGGCCGGGATGTCGGTGATCGTCTGCGCGCCTGAATACAGCTGCGTGGCGGCAAACGCGATGTTGAGCGTGCCCAGCGTGACGATGAAGGGTGGCAACTTGATCTTCGTGACCAGGAGGCCATTGACCAGCCCAAACAGCATGGTCACGGCCATGCCGCAGGCAATCGCCACGGGGGCCGAGAGACCGTAGTCCGCCGCCATCTTGGTCATCACGATGCCGCCCAACGCCATCACCATGCCACACGACAGATCAATGCCCGCTGTGAGGATGACCAGCGTCTGGCCGATGGCGATCACCGCCACCACCATGACCTGCTGCAGGATGAGGGCGAAGTTCTGCGCCGACAGGAAACGTTCGCTCTGCGTGGCAAAAAAGGCGCACGCCAGGATCAGCGCGATGAACGGCCCCAGCGTGGCCAGGGGCGGTAGTTTGAAAGCGGGCGATGTCATGGCGGCTCCGGGCGGGTGGCTAAATTGGGCACTCAGGCAGGCCCCTGCAGGGCTGCCTGGTCCCACATCAAAAGGGACGTGTTACTTGGCGCCCCAGCACAGGTCCGTGCCAGTCTTCACGTCCTTGCTGTCCACACCCGCCTGTGGCTTGGCGGCGATCAGCGTCACGCCCGTGTCGGTGTAGCCGCTGACCTTCTTGCCGGTCTTGGCATAGTCCACACCGGCCGCCACACCCATCGCGGCCATGCGCAGCGGGTACTGCTGGCTGGTGGCGGCGATCACACCCTTGCCCACGTCGGCGATGCCCGCGCAGCCACCGTCCACCGAGACGATGAGCACGTTCTTCTCCTTGCCTGCGGCCTTGAGCGCGTTGTAGGCACCGGCGGCGGCGGGCTCGTTGATGGTGTAGACGATGTTGATGTCGGGGTTCTTCTGCAGGCAGTTTTCCATGCCGGTCTGGCCCTTGGCGCGGTCACCAAAGCTGTCGGCCATGCACACCACTTCGGCGGGGCGCGACAGCTCATTGCTCTTGGCATCGTTGGCCTGCAGGCCAAAGCCCTTCAGGAAGCCGTTGTGCCGCTGTGCGCCCACGGGGTGGCCGGGGAACAGGTCCAGCGTGGCAATCACAGGTTTCTTGCCTGCAGCAGCTGCCTTGGCGTACTGGCCGATCAGCTCGCCCGCCTTGTAGTTGTCGGTGGCAAACAGGGCATCGCTCGCGTCCATCGGGTCGGTGGGGCTGTCCAGGGCAATCACCATCACGCCGCGCGCCTGGGCTTTCTTGATGGCGGGCACGATGGCCTTGGCATCGCTGGGGGTGATCAGGATGGTCTTGGCGCCAGCGGCGATCAGGTTCTCCATGGCTGTGACCTGGCCGGCGTTGTCGCCGTCGGTCTTGCCAGCGGCCGACACCAGCTTGGCGCCCAGCTTCTTGGCCTCGGCGGTCGCCCCCTCTTTCATCTTCACGAAAAAGGGGTTGGTGTCGGTCTTGGTGATCAGGCCGATCACGGGCTCGGACGTTTGTGCCTGGGCCAGGCCACAGGCCATGGCGCCGGTGAGGGCAAGGACAGAAAGCGCGAAAGCGGGGGTGCGTTGCATGGCGTTGTCTCCTGGAATGGGATGGCAGAGTCCTGTCGGCCCGGGCATTGCGGCTGGCAGGTGAACCACTCTTGTCGGGTGGATGGGATCGAACTATAGTGGCCGACAAGTTAATAAATCAAGTAGATTTAGTTATGGTTTTCCCTATTCATCCTCCTGCCCCCCGGCCCGCCACCGAGCTCCAAGTTGCCACGGCGGGCGAGGCCTTGTTTGACCTGATCGAAGAGCCGGACGGCCGCCTCAGGCCCTGCGCGGGCGGTGCGGTCTACAACCTCACACGGGCCTTGGGACTGCAGGGCGTGGGCACGCTGTACCTGAATCCGCTGTCGGGCGACCTGCTGGGCCGCCAACTGGCCCACGGCTTGCAGGAGGCGGGTGTGGCCCTGGCCGCCCCTGCGCCGGTGCGCGCGCCCAGTGCGCTGGCACTGGCCGCGCTGGATGCCGAGGGCAAGGCCAGCTACAGCTTCTACCGCGACGGCGTGGCCGACCGCCAGGTGACGGCCGATGCGCTCATTGCCGCGTGCGCCGCCCAGCCCCACCTGCAGGTGGTGGCCACGGGCTGCCTGGCTCTGGTGGCGCAGGACGCCGCCATCTACCAGCCCTGGCTGGCCGCGCAGCGCGCTGCCGGGCGCATGGTGGTGGTAGACGCCAACCTGCGCCTGTCCGCCGTGGACGACGCGCCCGCCTACCGCACCAATGTGATGGCCGCGTTGCAACAGGCCCACCTCATCAAGGTGAGCGACGATGACCTGGAAGCGCTGGCGGTGCCGGGCGCCGATGCGCTGCAACGTGCCCGCAACCTGCTGCGCCAGACGCCCGCCCAATGGCTGGCACTGACCCTGGGGCCCGGCGGCGCCTGGCTGCTGCAACGCGACGGGCGGGCCGTGCATGCGCGTGAGGAAATGCCGCTCACGGTGATGGACACCGTGGGCGCAGGCGACTGTTTTCTGGCGGGTTTGATCACCGCCCTGCTGGCGGGTCCGGAGCGCGGCGAAGAGGCCTTGGCACTGCGTCCTGGTGGCCTGACGGCCCCCGTCACCGAAGCCCGTTTGCTCGCCGTGCTGCACCACGCGCTGGCCAGCGCCAGCCACTGCGTGGAGCGGGCAGGCTGCACGCCGCCCAGCTATGGGGAAGTGCGCGAGCGGTTGGCGTTACTGCGCACGGCCACTACCCCTACCGCAGCCGCCCAGTAGCCGTCACTCGGCCGGTTTGTCCGCAGGTTTGCGGGTCCGGCTGCGCGGGCGCGCAGCGGACGGTTTGGTGGGCGCTGCACCCTCCGCGTCGGGTGCGGTTGGCTCTGGCGCGGCGGTTGCCGACGGCTGCGAACCCGCGGCATCGCTTGCATCCGCCACGGCACGCGCGCCGCGCGCACGGGGCGCTGCGGTTTTGCGGCCGGCACCGCCTGCGCTGTTGCCGCTGCTGCTATCGCCCTTGCTGCGAGCCCGGCTGCGGCGGGGTGCTGCAGCATCGACGCCATCGGGTTCTGCGGGAGCCAGTCCGGCCGGAGGCGAGGCGCCATCGTCGGCCTCGGGAAAGGCATCCGGTAGCGGCGCGACCTCGGCCGCGACTGGCTGGCTGAAATACCGGCTTGCCGGGCGCTCTGCGGGGGCATCGGCCTGCTCGGGCTCGTGCGACTCGCTGCGGGGTGCGTTGCGCATGTCCGCGCGGTCTACCCCCTCGCTGCGGCGACCTCGGCTGCGCCCGGCAGGCCCCTGGCCATCGCTGCCGCCAGTGGGCAGGTCGGGTGCAGTGGCCACCGCATGGAAGTCGTGCCGCACCGACGCGCCCTGGGGGACCCGCTCGCTCCCTGCCTCGGACCGTGCTGGCGCCGCCGCCCCCGTGGACTGACCGTGGCTGCGGTACACGTACGCACCCGATTTTTCGTCACGCCCAAACTCCAGCAGCCCGCGCGCCTGCGCTTCTTCCAGCAGATTGCCAAACGTGCGGAAGCCGTATCGGCCCTCACTGAAATCGGGCTTGCGCCGCTTGATCGCCTCCTTGAGCACCGACGCCCAGATCTTGCCGGTGTCGCCGCGCTCGGACAGCAGGGCTTCAAACGTTTCGGCCGCCAGCTCCACGCCCTGGGTGCGGCGCGCGTCCTGGCTTTCCTTGCGGCTGCGCTCCTCCTCGGGGCTGCGGCGGGGCGCAGGTGGCGGGTTGCTGCCAGGGCTCTGGCGGCGCGCCTGGGCGCGCTGGTTTTCGCGCACCAGGTCGTCGTAGAAGATGAATTCGTCGCAGTTGGCAATCAGCAGATCGGATGTGGACTGCTTCACGCCCACACCGATCACCTGCTTGTTGTTCTCGCGCAGCTTGGACACCAGCGGCGAGAAGTCCGAGTCGCCGCTGATGATGACGAAGGTGTTCACGTGCGACTTGGTGTAGCACAGGTCCAATGCGTCCACCACCAGGCGGATATCGGCCGAGTTTTTGCCCGACTGGCGCACATGCGGGATTTCGATCAGCTCGAAATTAGCCTCGTGCATGGTGGCCTTGAAGCCCTTGTAGCGCTCCCAGTCGCAATAGGCCTTCTTGACCACGATGGAGCCCTTGAGCAGCAGGCGCTCCAGGATGGGCTTGATGTCGAACTTTTCATACTGCGCATCGCGCACGCCCAGGGCGACGTTTTCAAAGTCGCAAAACAGGGCCATGCTGATGCTGTCGGAGGGGGATGCCATAAATGCTCGCGGTGTTCCGTTCAATGTTGGGACGGATCATCACACGGAACGCATTGCCCCCTCGGAGGGGCGTGGCCTCACGTGGGTTTGGCCAGGCCCAATTTCTCCACCAGCGCCTTCTCGCGCGTGAAGGTCTCCTGCGCAAACTTCTTGTACGCCGCCGTGCTCATGTACATCGGCACCATGTCATAGCGCGCCAGAGCGGTGCGGTAGCTCTCCTGCTCCATCGCCTGCTTGAAGGCATCGTGCAGGCGCTTGACCACCGCATCGGGTGTGCCCTTGGGCGCGCCGATGCCGAAGGGCGAGTTCTGCACCAAGTTCAGCCCCAGCTCCTTGAGCGTGGGCGCATCGGGGAACTTGGCCAGGCGCTCGGCGCCCCAGGTGTTGAGCACGCGCAGCTTGCCGGCCTCGACCTGCGGTGCAAAGCCGGTGGAGTCGGCCGCCGCCATGATCTGCCCGCCCAGGATGGACTGCATCAGGTCCGCACTGCCCTTGTAGGGCACGTGCAGCAGCTCCAGCCCCAGTTGCTGGGCGATGAGCTCCATCGTCAGGTGGGGGCTGGTCATGGTGCCGGTGGAGCCGTAGCTGAGCTTGCCGGGGTTGGCCTTGGCCCAGGCCACGAAGTGCGTCCAGGTCTTGAGCGGCGAGTCGGCAGGCACCACCAGGCCGAACGCATAGCCGGTGACGTTGAGCACGTAGCTGATGTCCTTGACCGGGTCCCAGTTGATCTTGGTGGTGTAGGGCAGGCGGAATACGCCCAGCGGAATCTGCGCCACGGTGTAGCCGTCCGCAGCGGCGGTCTGCAAGGCCTGCGCGGGCAGCGTGCCGCCCGCGCCGGGCTTGTTCTCCACGATGACGGGCTGGCCCAGGATCTTGCTGGCGTTGTCGGCCAGAGAACGCATGGTGATGTCGGTGGGGCCGCCCGCCGGGAAGGCGATCACGAGCTTGATGGGCTTGTTCGGAAAGCTCTGGGCCTGCGCCACGAATGCGGGGGCGGCGAGGCTGGCGGCTCCCCATTGGATGATCTGGCGACGTTGCATGGCGAGGCTCCTGAAAAGCAAAATAAAGACTTCGCCATTGGACTGCAGCGGGCCTGACGACGGTGATGCGGAAACCCCCTAGCCGGTGTCGCCAATGTGGCACCAACCGCTTCAGGCGCTGCGCTGGCTGGGCGGTCGCGTGCAGAACATCGCCGATCGCCGACCACCAACCGTCTGCCAACCCTGGGGCTCAAGCCTTGTAAGTCGACAGCAGGATGCTTGTTTCCGTGTTCGCAATGCCAGGCGTCAGGCGGATGCGGCCCAGCGCCGCGTCAAACGCCTCCAGACTCTCGGCGCGCACTTCGGCCACGATGTCCCAGCGGCCGTTGGTGGTGTGCAGCGTGCCCACCATGGGCTCGCCGCGCAGCGTGCGGATCACCTCGGGCGCGGCGTTGCCCTCCACCGCGATGCTCATCCAGGCGCGGATGCGCTGGGGCTCGGAGTCGGGCCGCAGGCGCACGGTGTAGCCCACGATGACGCCGCTTTCCTCCATCTTGTGCAGCCGGTTCTGCACGGTGCCGCGCGAGACGCGCAGTTTGAGCGCCAGCGTGGCCACGGGCGTGCGCGCGTCGGCCCGCAGGATGCTGAGGATTTCGCGGTCGGTGTCGTCCAGCCTGTTCATAGTGGGTCCTGGGGTGATCAGAACGCCAGATTTTGCTGCATTTCGATCAGTTTGAAGTCTTTTGTTTGACTGGCACTGTTCGGAAAATTCACGCACCGCCACCCTGCTGCTACCTTGAAGCCACTGACCGCCATGCCCTCCCCCGCGTCCGCCCAAGCCCCATCCGCCGTCGTGATGGTCCGCCCCCACCGTTTTCACCCCAACCCGGACACCGCGCACGACAACGCCTTTCAGGCCGCGCCCACCACTGCAGCGCCGGACGACATTACGCGCCAGGCATATGCCGAGGTCACGCAGGCCGCCGCGCAACTCGAAGCAGCCGGCGTGCGCGTGCACCTGTTCGACGACCTGGGCGAGCGCCACGCGCCCGATGCGGTCTTCCCCAACAACTGGTTCTCCACCCACGCCGGCGGCCACGTGGCCGTGTACCCGATGTACGCCGCCAGCCGGCGGCGCGAGCGCCGCAGCGACGTGCTGGACCTGCTCAAGGCCGAGTACCGCGTGCAGGACGTGATCGACTACTCGGGTCTGGAGGCGGACGGCATATTCCTCGAAGGCACGGGCGCGATGGTGCTCGACCACATCGGCCGCATCGCCTACACCGCGCAATCGAACCGCGCCGACCCGGTGGCGCTGGAGCGGTTCTGCACCCACTTCAACTACGAGCCCATGGCCTTTGCCACGGCCGATGCGCAGGGACGGCCTTGCTACCACACCAACGTGATGCTCTGCGTGGCCACCGACTTCGCGCTGGGCGGGTTCCACCTGATCACCGACGCCGCGCGGCGCGACGCCGTGCGCGAGCGGCTGCGCGAAACCGGCCGCGATGTGGTCGAGCTGAGCGCCCACCAGATCGGCGAGTTCGCCGGCAACGCGCTGGAGCTGACCGGCGCCCAGGGCCGCGTGCTGGCCCTGTCGTCGCGCGCCGCCGCCAGCCTGACCAGTGCACAGAAAGCGGTCATCGAGCGCAGCGCCACGCTGCTGCCGCTGGCCGTGCCGACCATCGAACTGGCGGGCGGGTCGGTGCGCTGCATGCTGGCGGGGGTGCACCTGGCGCGGCGCAGCACGGTGGACGCCCGGCCCCACTGACAGCCCGCAGCGCAGTGGACGAGCACACGGCGGTGCCGCCGCGCTGCGTAGACACTGGGTTTTGATTAAAAAAAGGCTCTACCGCTTGATAGACCAGCGGTAGATGCTATATTTTTAATAGCAATCATCTTTTCAAGCGCCACGTAGCGCACCGCCTACAGCCGGCCCCGTCAAACGTTTCCAGGCCAGCCACCACCCAGTTCACGGGCGCGGCACGTCGGTCGTCGCCACATCCGCATCACACCCTACGCCCGCCGCAATCCACCGCCGCGCCAGCCAGGCCAGCGGCGCCGTCAGCCAGCGGTGGTGCAGGCCCGTCACCTCGCCCGGGTCCGCCACCATGCCGCACAGATAGCGGGCATGTGCGTCGTCCCACCGCAGCGCCACGCAGGCGCCATGGCGGCGGCGCGACACCAGCATGCCCAGCGGGCAGGGCTCAGCCAGGCAGCACAAACCGCAGCCATTGCAGGGCGCGCCCACGGCCGGCTTGGGCGGCGCGTCGGCCTGCAGCCAGACCACGGCGTGGCGCGAGGGTGGGGTCGTCATCGCGCCATTGTGCCGACCGTCCGCCGCCCTGCGCACCCGCCACACCGCTGCGCCGCTTTGCAGCGCCCCGCGGCCGCTGCTGGCTTTTCAGCAATGGGCGCCAAAGCGCACACGCCCTGCTGCAAATCCAGCAGCCGTGCACAGGCGCTCGCACCCCGCCGTGGCGTCCCCGACTGCTGTCAACTGCCATACACGTCAACGCCGCAAGGTGCGTTTACCCAGGCGACGCAGCGCAAGGCGGGGCAGGCGCAGCGCCCCGGAGCCATGCGCGATTTCCGCATAAGCAGCCTCTACGCCATGGCACGCGGGTTGCGGAAGGCACAGGGTCTCAGGCCGCGGCAACGGCGCCCGGTCCGAGTGAATGCACACGCACTGCACTGCACACCTCACTGAATCACTGCAACGAAGGAACTCCCCATGCTCGATCTGTCGAAACGCTTCCTGCTGGTCTCCGCGCTGGCGCTGGGCCTGGCTGCCCCTGCCGCCGCGCAGAACCTGGAGAAATCCGAAATCCGCTACCAGGGCTGGGCCGGCCAGGTGGTCTGGATCGAACTGGCCGAAGACCTCGGCTACCTCGCCCCGCTCAAATCCAAGTGGGTGGGCAACACCATCAGCGGCCCGCAGGACATCCAGACCGTGGTGACCGGCGATGTGGACATCGGCGGCGCCTTCTACGGCGCCATCATCAAGCTCGCGGCCAAGAAGGCGCCGGTCAAGGCCGTGCTGGGCTACTACGGCTCGGACGACAACACCTACAACGGCTACTACGTGAAGGACGACAGCCCCATCAAGGGCCCGCGCGACCTGATCGGCAAGAAGGTGGCGGTGAACACGCTGGGCGCGCACCACGAGTTCATGCTGCGCGAGTACCTGGAGCGCGGCAAGCTTACCAACGCCGAGGCCAAGCAGGTCACGCTGGTGGCCACGCCGCCCGTCACCGGCGAGCAGGCACTGCGCCAGGGGCATGTCGAAGTCTCCACGCTCGGCGGCGTGCTGCGCGACAAGGCGCTGGAGCGCGGCGGTATCCGGCCGCTGTTCAAGGACCGCGACCTGTTCGGTAACTTCACCGGCGGCGCACTGGTGCTGCACAACAAGTTTATCGAGCAGAACCCCAACACCAGCCGCCACCTGGTATCGGCCCTGGCCCGCTCCATCGAATGGGCGCGCAACACACCACCGGCCGAAGTGCGGGCGCGCTACACCAAGATCATCGAAGGCCGCAAACGCGCCGAGACCGCCGACGCCATCCAGTACTGGAAGAGCACTGGCGTGGCCGGCAAGGGTGGCCTCATCACCGACAAAGAACTGCAGATCTGGGTGGACTGGCTGGTGAAGGACGAGGTGGTCAAGCCCGGCCAGCTCAAGGCCGCCGACCTGTACACCAACGCGTTCAACCCCTACGCCAACGGCGGCGTGGACAAACTGGCGGCCAGCAAATGACCAGCGTCACTCATCCCCACACTACGGCTACTGCCGCAACCAACGCGCCGGCCAAGATCCGCTTCGAAAATGTGACCAAGGAGTTCACCGTGCGCGCCGACGACGGAGGCCCGGCCAAGCGCTTTGTGGCCGTGCAGGACGTGACGCTCGACATCCGCCCCGGCGAGTTCCTGGTGCTGGTGGGCCCGAGCGGCTGCGGCAAGTCCACATTGCTCGACCTGCTCGCGGGCCTGACGCCACCCACCAGCGGCCAGGTGCTCATCGACGGCAAGGCCATCACCGGCCCTGCGCGGGACCGGGGCGTGGTGTTCCAGCAGTACGCGCTGTTCCCGTGGCTCACCGCACTGGACAACGTGGCCTTCGGCCTCGAAGTCGCGGGCCTGGGCAAGCGCGAGCGCCGCGAAAAAGCCGCGCACTACCTGCAGCTGGTGGGGCTGTCCGACTTCGCGCAGCGCTACCCGCACGAGCTCTCGGGCGGCATGAAGCAGCGCGTGGCGATTGCCCGCAGCCTGGCCTACGAGCCCCAGGTGCTGCTGATGGACGAGCCCTTTGCCGCGCTGGACGCGCAGACCCGCGAGACGCTGCAGGAAGAGCTGGTGGACATCTGGCAGCGCACCGGCAAGACCATCGTGTTCATCACCCACGGCATCGACGAGGCCGTGGTGCTGGGCCAGCGCGTGGCGGTGATGACCACCCGCCCCGGCCGCATCAAGGAGATCGTGGACATCCCCGAATCGCTGCGCGCCGACACCGACGACATCCGCTCGCTGCCGCTGTTCGGCGAGCTGCGCCACCGCATCTGGGGCCTGCTGCACGACGAGGTCGCGTCCGCGCGCCACGAACGCCGCAGCCGCATCGCCGCCCAACCCGTGATCAAGGAGTCCCACCATGTCTGACATCGCCCTGCCCGCGCACGCTGCGCAACAGCAACCCGCAACCGCCCTGCCCCATGCCGCACAGGCGCTGCCCACCCTGTGGTTGCGCCTGGCCCGCCGCGTGGCCAACGGCGCCTGGCGCTCCGGCCTGGTGCTGGCGCTGGCCGTGCTGTGGGAGCTGGCGCCCCGCCTGGGCCTGACCGACCCGACCTTCCTGCCGCCCCTGACCGAAGTGCTGGCTGCGGGCTGGGTGCTGGCGCAAAACGGCCAGCTGTGGGAGCACACCTCCATCAGCCTGGCGCGCTCGCTCGGCGGCCTGTCGATCGCCATCGTGGCCGCCATTCCGCTGGGCCTGGCCATCGGCTGGTACCAGCGGCTGGGCCAGGCGCTCAACCCGCTGATCGAGCTGCTGCGCAACACCGCGCCGCTGGCGCTGCTGCCGGTGTTCCTGCTGCTGCTGGGCATCGGCGAAGTGTCCAAGCTGTCCATCGTGGTCTATGCCTGCGCCTGGCCGCTGCTGCTCAACACCATCGCCGCCGTGCGGCAGGTAGACCCGCTGCTGGTCAAGTCCGCCCGCACCATGGGCGCCACGCCGCGCCAGCTGTTCGTGAAGGTCATCCTGCCCGCGTCGGTGCCCACGATCTTCGTCGGCATCCGCATGGCTGCCGCATCGGCCATGCTGGTGCTGATTGCTGCGGAAATGGTGGGCGCGAAGGCCGGGCTGGGCTACCTCATCATCTACGCGCAGTACAGCTTCCTCATCGGCGACATGTATTTCGGCATCATCGCGATCACGGCGATTGGCGTGAGCCTGAACTTCGCTCTGCAGAAGCTGGAGCGGCATTTCACCGCCTGGCAAGGCGTGGCGCGCTAAGAGCGGCTAACAAAACTCTTCTGGCGTCGTTGCCGCGTCTTGTCGTACTACTCGTACTGCCTGCGACGCGGCGCCTAGCCAGAACCGCTTCGCTGAGTTTTGTTATCCGCTCTAAAGCTGCATTCACCCGAAAGTCATCGACATCACCCCAGCAAAAAGGCCACTGCGTGCAAACGCGGTGGCCTTTTTTGTTGGGGTGCAGCGACAGGGGTGCGGGCGCTGCGCGCTTTTGCCGTTGGGTTCAGCGCAGCGCGGCGCCCAGCAAGTGGTAGCTCTGGTCCAGCCGTGCGGTGCTGCCGTCGCGCACATCCCAACCGACCGCACGGCGGTAGCTGCCCCACAGGGGGGCCGCCGACTGCGCGGCAGGACTCACATCGGTCTGGGCCTCGGCAAGCGTTGCCAGGGGCACGGTCTGCGGCGCCACGTACAACGCGTCCACCGGGCAATACAGCTCACACATGAAGCAAGTCTGGCAGTCCGCCTGCCGCGCGATGGCCGGCAGGCCCGCAGCGTCTATGCCCGACGCGGCAGGGGCCGCATCGAACACGCGCGTGGGACACACCGCCACGCAGATGTTGCAGCCCGTGCAGCGGGCCGCGTCAATCAGCTCGATCATGCGGCGGCCACCTCACACTCGGTGGAGGCGCCGCGGCCAGCTGGCAGGCGAGCCACCCACACCTGCTGCAGCCCGCCCACCACGAGATGGTGCTGCTGGGCCGGGTCGATCTGGGCATAGTCGGTGCGCCGGTGCATGCCCCGCGTCTCGGTGCGCGCCAACGCGCTTTGGTACATCCAGCGCGCGTGGGCCAGCAGGGCCACGGCCTGGCGTGTGCGCCGCTGGGTCTCAGGCAAGGCGGGGGCGCTGCGCTCGGCCAGCGTCCACAGCGCGTCCAGGCGCTGCAGCGAAGGCTCCAGCCCATCGCGGCTGCGAAACCAGTTGCGCTCCAGCGGGAAGACTTCGGCCTGCACGGCCGCCACCAGGGCTTGCGGGTCAATGCGCTGCGGGGTCGCGGTGCTGACGCGCGAGCGCGCCGCCGCCAACCCCACCTGCCCCGCACGCCACACCGGCGCGGCGGCAGGCGTGCTGCGGTGCGCCAGTGCGTGGTCGGCCGCCCCGGCCCCGGACCAGAACCCGGTGGACAAGGCCCAGGCAGCGTTGTGGCTGCCGCCGCCGGTGAAGCCTCCGCAGATGGGCTCGCGCGAGGCCACGTCACCCGAGGCGTACAGCCCCGGCACGCGGGTCGCGCAGTCGAGCCCCTGCAACTGCAGTCCACCCGTGCCGCGCACCGTGCCTTCGAACCGCAGGGTGATGGGAAACGGCTGGGTGAACGGGTCCCGGCCCAGGCGGTCAAAAGGCAGAAAGAAATTGGGCTGCGCCTGCCGCATCCACGCGCGCACCGCGCCGTCGGCCTTGTCGAGCACGGCATACACCGGCTCGCTGATGAGGCGCCGCGCGATGATGCTGCGGCCTTGCGACGAGCCCGCGCCTTCAATCACAGCGCCGCCCGGTTCGCGAAAAGTCGCCCAGTTGTAGAACAGCGATTTGGTCACGCTGGAAAACGTGGGCCCGAGGCCGTAGGCGCTCGAAAACTCCATGCCTGAAAAAGCTGCGCCCGCCTCGGCCGCCATCAGGTGCCCATCGCCGGTGAGCACATCGGTGCCCAGCGCCTTGCTGAGGAAGGCGCAGCCGCCGCTGGCCAGCACCACAGCCCCTGCGTGCACCGCCCAAGGCGTGTCGCCGGGCTCTGCCACGCCCGTGGCACCACGCACCTGGCCGTGGGCATCCACCAGCAGTTCGAGCGCGGGGTGGTGGTCGAGGATGCGCACGCCCGCCGCCTTCACCCGCTTGCGCATCAGGCGCATGTATTCGGGGCCCTGCAGCGAATTGCGCCGCTCGTTGCCCGCATCGTCCACCGGGAAGGGGTAGCCCCAGTCGGCCAGCTGCTGCAGGTTGTGCCAGGTCTGGTCGAGCACGCGGTCCATCCACTCGTGGCTGGCCAGAAAGCCGCCCGGCGCCTCGCGCTGGGCCTTGGCCGCCGTGCGGGCCTGCAGGTCGGGCGGCACCCACCAGGTGCCGGTGCCCGAGGGTGCGGTGGCACCCGAGGTGCCGCAAAAGCCCTTGTCCACCAGGATCACGCGCGCCCCGCGGGCTGCAGCGGCAATGGCGGCCCAGGTGCCGGCCGGGCCGCCGCCGATCACCAGCACATCGGCTTCGTGGGTGGGGTGCGCCAGGCGCTCGGCGCGGCGGGTGTCGAAGGTTTCAGTCATGAAAAACTCCAAGGGGGTGAAACAAGAACGGGCAGCGCACGACGGCAGACCGCCGCTGCCGCGCCCGCCACGCGGACCACGGCAGCGGCGGGCGCGTCAGATCGTGATGCGGGTGCCGTCGAAGCGTGTGAACGAGAAGCCCTCGAACGGCTCGCGGAAGGTCTGCTTTTGTTCGCGCAGCAGGCTGACGACCAGGGCCTCGCCCTGCGCATAGGCGGCAGCGGCATCCGAGCGCCAGTGGATGCCGGCAGCCGTGCGGCCCGAGCCGTAATTCAGCGCCAGCTTGTTGAGCTCGCCCCCCACGGTGAGCGCCGGGCCTTGGTACGGGATGAGCCGCGTGGGGTCGCTCGGGTCGGGCTGCACCGGGTTGGCGATGACCAGGGATTCGTCGTAGAACGCCTTGAGCAGCGTGGCGGTGACGGCCGCGATGATGGCCGCGCCGCCGGGGTAGGACGAATGAATGGGCGCGCCCTCCGGGTACACCTGTGACAGCAGGTAGGTGCCGTTCTTCGCGCGGCTGCGCTCCAGCGCCTGCGAGCCCAGGAAGGACTCATGGATCGGGTACTCGTTGACCCGGTTGGCCAGGCGGTGGTGCACCAGCCCGCCAAAAGCCTCGGGGCGCAGGATGCGCTGCTCGTACCACTTCTGGTAGTAGTTGACGCGGATGGCCAGCGATGTGGCCAGCGACAGAACCGACTGGAAGTAGGCCGAGCCGAAGGTGCCCGAGGCACCGCCGCTGGTCTTGAGCTTGAGGTACGGATTGCTGGGCGCCAGGCTTTTGTCGCCCGCAAACAGCCCGCCGTAGCCCGGCTGCGCCGCCGACAGCGGCGTGCCCAGCAACTGATTGGCCGCGAAACTGAACGCCACCGCCGCATGCGCGTAGGCCGCCAGGTCGCGCGTGGTGGCGATGTGGCGCAGCGTGGGGTCGAACGCAATGCGCCCGGCGGGGGCCTTGCCGTTCTGCACGTTGAGCCACTCGTCATAGCCCGTGAGGAACTCGTTGGCCGGTGTGTAGGTGCGGATGCGGGCCGACAAGGTTTGGGGTCCCAGGGGCACATCGCGGTACAAAAACTGTGAAATGTAAGGCCCGTCGGTCACACCCGGCGGGGTAGCCCAACGGCCAGTGCGCCCCGTGCGGTCGTTGCTGTCCACGTACCACGCCGCGCCGCGGAATAGCGTCTGCGGCGTCACCTTGCCGTTGACCTTGGGGCCGTGAAAGTCCGGCGCGCGGCTGAGTTCATCGGCTGCGGCAATCACATCGGCGTGCCGCGTGCCGTCCTGGAATTCGCTGAAAGGCACGTCGCGCAGCAACGCCACCCAGTAGATCTCGGCGGCCTCGCCCGCGCGCTGCGTGCCCGCCAGGGTGGGCGCGGGCGGCAGCGAAAACTGGGCGGCATTGAGGCCGTCCAGGCTCACCGCCAAGGTGCCGATGGGGTTGACCAGCTTGCGTGTGCCACCCAGCACGATCTTTTCAAAGTCGGCCGGGTCGCGCGATGCGAACGCAGCCGTGGCCAGGTTCCAGGCCGGCAGGTCCACCTCGCCCCGGGCGTTGTGCGGCAGGCCCCGGGTGTCCGAGCCGATCTTGTTGGCGTACAGCGCATCGTCACCGTTGACAGGGTGCGGAGGAATCGGCACGGCCGCACTGGCGCGCGCGAGGTCGATGCGCAATTGTTCAGACCTGCGCAAAAACTGCGCGTCGTAGCCTGCGGCAGCCGCACCGCCAGTCCCCGCCTGCTGTGCCTGCGCCGCCGCGCTGCCCATCAGGAGGGAGGGAGCCACAGCGGCGCCACTGGCCAGGCCCGCCAGCCCTGCGCCCGCCTGGCCCAGGAAGTGGCGCCGCGGTGTGTTGTGTGGAGCGCCCGGTGTAGAGGCCGTGGGTTGCGATTCAGATGGATGCATGAAAACTCCCTGGGTTGTTGTGGTGGCGGATGGATTGGGCGGCGGTTGCGTGGCGCTGAAGCGCCGCAGCTTCACTGTGCGTAGCGCAAGTGGGTGGGCGGTTGAAGCGGCAGAGGGCGATGGTTGCCAGAGTGGGCGGGCTCGGCCAGCAGGCCGTGGCGTTTGAGCAGGGTGCGCAACGTGTTGCGCGTGACCCCCAGCAGCCGCGCGGCCTGCACCTGGTTGTCATTCGATTGCTCGAAGGCGCAGCGCACCAGCGCCGCTTCGACCGATTCGTACAGCCGGGGGGCGCCCCGCTCCACCAGGCTCTGCAACGCCGCCTGCAGCGATTCGGTGGCCGACGCGGAGGGCGGCGGACCCAGTGGTGGCACCTGGGCGGGCATGAACATGCCCGCGAACCCCGGCGCAGGCTGCAAGGTTGACACCAGCTTCAGATCGCCAGGCTCAATGACCCCCACGTGGGCAACGATCAGCGCAAAGTGCACCACGTTCTCCAGCTCACGGATGTTCCCCGGCCAGGCGTACGACAGCAGCGCTTGCCGCGCGGCGGCTGACAAGCGGGCCGGTGACTGCCCAAGGCGCTGTGCGTAAAGGGCCATGAAATGCTCGGCCAGCGGCAAGATGTCGCCGGGCCGTTCTCGCAATGGCGGCAAGCCTACGGAGGCCACGTTGAGCCGGTAGTAGAGGTCTGCACGGAAATGCTGTGCCTGGACGGCGCGCGCCAGGTCGATGTTGGTAGCCGCAACGAGGCGCACATCCAGCGTGACGGGTTTGCGCGAGCCCAGGCGCACAACCTGGCGCTCCTGCAACACGCGCAGCAGCTTGACCTGCAGCGCCTGGGGCAGGTCGCCGATCTCATCCAGAAACAGCGTGCCCCCCTGCGCGGCCTCGAACCAGCCTGCGCGCGCTTGCGTGGCGCCTGTGAAGGCCCCGGCCTCGTGGCCGAACAGTTCGGCGTCGATCAATGACTCGCTGAAAGCACCGCAATTGACCGCCACAAACGGCCCCCGCCGGCCACTCTGGGAATGGATGTGGCGTGCGATCAGCTCCTTCCCCGTGCCGGTTTCTCCCACCACCAACACCGACGCATCGCTGCGCGCAATGCGGTCCACATGGACCAGCAACCGGACAGAGTGCGGGTCATGGAACAGCAGCGCCTTGGCCCGGATGGTCGGAGCCCCACCTGCTGGCGATTCGGGCAGCGTGAGCAGGCGGTGGGAGGAAGGGGCGGCAGAGGCCGGTGAGAGGCTGGACATGCCGCCAGACTAAGGCGCTCTTCACCGCATGCGAACGCAGGATTTCGCATGTGGATATGCAGGAAACCGGCGCGGTGGTCCGGCAGCCTCACACACCACTCCACGCGACCGCGCAGTCTCGTCGCATTGCGCCACGGGGCGGCCATCCACACCACTCCGACATCTTTCCCGGGAGGGCGTAAAAAAAGCCCTCGCTGCCGGGGCAGCGGGGCCAAATCCGGTCGCGGGGACCGGCGAGGGAGACAAGCTACACGAGAGAAAAGGGGCACCCACTGCGGCAAGGCCGTCAGCCCATTCCCAGGGCCGACCCCATGCCGAACCCAGGGCTTAACAGCCGCTAGGGCGGTTGGGGCGCATGGGGACGATGCCCGTCACACGCAGCGTGGCGTTTGATCCGTCGGAGGCCGTCAGTGTCTTGCCACTGAAGCGCACCTGATTGCTCTCCCGCACCACTGCCGTGTCGGTAGGCTCGCCACTGGCGTATTCCTTGCCGTCAAAGGTCAGGAAGACCTGGTGCAGACCCGTCGCATCCGGGCGATAGCGAATGTCGCCAAACGCGGTCGCCGCAGAGCCTACCTTGTTGGCGCCATCAAAGCGGAAAGCACACAACTCGGGCACCGAGCCGACGGGGTTTTCCTTGTCCACGTTCGTGAGGTTCAACGTTCCGTTGCCATACACGCCGTTGAGGCCATCGAGCGTGGCGCTGCTCACGGTCAGCACGCCAGGTTCGTTGCTGGGCGTGGGGTCGTCATCATTGCCGCCGCCGCAGGCCACCAGCAGTACAGAGGAGGCCGCGAGGGCGGTACAGGTCTTGAGGAAAGTAGAAGCGTTCATGGTGATGGGCGTCCTTGGATGTGGATGGAAGGTGGGGAGCCGATCCCCTGAAACCCATCGTAGGAAGCCCACCCCGTACAACACGTGCGCCATGTTCCGCGCAATGCGTAGGACACGGGCCGACAGGGGTGTGCGCCAAACACCGGGCTCGCACCCTGCCGCCGCCCTCACTCACACGACCATCACACCGCCAGCGCGCCTCAGCGTGCCAGCACAGTCGCCAGCGCCTTGCCCGTGTGCGTGCCTGCGGCCACCACGTCCTCAGGTGTTGCTGCAGCCACAATGCGCCCGCCCGCGTTGCCGCCCTCCGGCCCCAGGTCCAGAATCCAGTCGGCTTCGGCGATCACATCCAGGTCGTGCTCGATCACGATCACGCTGTGGCCGCCATCCACCAGGCGGTGCAGCACGCGGATGAGCTTGTCCACGTCGGCCATGTGCAGGCCCACGGTGGGTTCGTCCAGCACATACAGTGTGTGCGGCGCCTTCTGGCCCCGTCGGCCCACCTCGTCTCGCACCTTGGTCAGCTCTGTCACGAGCTTGATGCGCTGGGCCTCGCCACCACTCAGCGTGGGTGACGGCTGGCCCAGTGTGAGGTAGC
Organism: Acidovorax sp. ACV01; assembly: GCF_014851495.1. Classification (NCBI taxonomy): domain Bacteria; kingdom Pseudomonadati; phylum Pseudomonadota; class Betaproteobacteria; order Burkholderiales; family Comamonadaceae; genus Acidovorax; species Acidovorax sp. ACV01. The sequence continues at coordinate 127,607 of NZ_JACUZT010000010.1, forward strand.
CGAGGCCCACGTCCTGCAGCAGCTGCAGTGGGTGCGCAATGCTGGGCATGGTGGCGAAGAAGCCCACGGCCTCGTCCACCTCCATCTGCAGCACATCGCCAATGCTCTTGCCGCGCCAGGTCACCGCCAGCGTCTCGGGGTTGAAACGCGCGCCGTGGCAGGTTTCGCAGGGCACCTTCACATCGGGCAAGAAGCTCATCTCGATGGTGCGCACGCCCGCGCCTTCGCAGCTGGGGCAGCGGCCTTCGCCGGTGTTGAAGCTGAAGCGCCCAGCTGCATAGCCGCGTGCCTTGGCCTCCAGCGTTTCGGCAAACAGCTTGCGGATGGTGTCCCAGAAGCCGATGTAGGTGGCGGGGCAGGAACGCGGCGTCTTGCCAATGGGTGTCTGGTCCACTTCGAGCACACGGTCAATGCTCTCGAAGCCCGACAGGCCCGTACAACCCACCAGCGGCGGCGCCTTGCCTGCATCCATGGCATCACGTCCGGCCTTGGTGCTGCGCTGCTGCACCCAGGCCTGCACATTGGCGAGCAGCACGTCGCGCGCCAGCGTGGACTTTCCCGACCCGCTCACACCCGTCACCGCCACCAAGCGGTGCAGCGGCACGGTGGCTGTCACGTTCTGCAGGTTGTGCAGCTGCGCTCCATGCACGGTGAGCCAGCGCATGGCGGCGCGTTCCTTGGCCTCGGTCAACGCGTCAGCCGCCAGCGATGCGGCCTGGGCCGCACGCTTCTTGACGGCCGCACTCTGCCGGCCGGTGGGAGCCGCCGCCTCGGACTGTGCAAAGGCGGCCGTGGCCTCGGCGCTCACGGCACTGGGCGCCATGCTGCGGCGCAGTTGCAGCGGGTGCTTCATCGCGTGCAGCAGGTAGCGGCCGGTCTGCGAGTCTTCGGCCCCCGTGATGTCGGCCACGCTGCCCTGCGCCACCAGGCGCCCGCCGCGTTTGCCCGCGCTGGGGCCAATGTCGATGATGTGGTCGGCACGGCGGATGGTGTCTTCGTCGTGCTCCACCACCACCAGCGTGTTGCCCTTGTCGCCCAGCTTGTGCAGGGCGTTGAGCAGGATCTGGTTGTCGCGCGCATGCAGGCCGATGGTGGGCTCATCGAGCACATAGCACACACCCTGCAGATTGCTGCCCAGCTGCGCGGCCAGGCGAATGCGCTGCGCCTCGCCACCGCTCAGGGTGGGCGCGCCGCGGTCGAGCGTGAGGTAGCCCAGGCCCACTTCTTCCAAAAATTCGAGGCGGCTCTGGATCTCGGGCACCAGGTCGCGGGCGATGTCGGCCTCGCGCTGGGTCATGCCACCTTCAATGCGCAGGGTCTCGATCCAGCGGCGCACATCGGTTACCGAGAGTGCGGCAATGTCGGTGATGCCCACGCCTGCAAATCTGACCGCACGGGCCGTGGCATTCAGCCGCGTGCCACTGCAGCTCGGGCAAGCCGTATCGGCCAGGTCTTCCACCTCGGGCTCGGCAAAGGTCTGCTCACGGCCCTTTTCCTTGTCGTCCTGCACCGAATCGTCAAACACCTTGCGCTGGTCCTTGGTGAGCTTGACACCCGTGCCCACGCAGTCGGGGCACCAGCCGTGTTTGCTGTTGTACGAGAACAGGCGCGGGTCCAGCTCGGCATAACTCGTGGCGCACACGGGACAGGCACGCTTGGTGGAAAACGCCTGCAGCGTGCCGATGCCCGCCGTGGGCTGGCCGCTTTCCATCGCAGCGCGCAGACTGGCCATGTCGCTCAGCACATGCACCACACCCTTGCCATGGGTGAGCGCGTCGGCCAGTGCCGTGCGCAGCGCGGCTTCGTTCTCGGGCGACACATCGAGGCTGGCCACGGGCAGCTCGATGGTGTGTTCCTTGAAGCGGTCGATGCGCGGGAAATTGGTGGTGGGCAGGAAGTTACCGTCCACGCGCAGGTGCGTGTGGCCACGCGGGCGCGCCCAGTCGGCCAGCTCGGTGTACACGCCCTTGCGGTTCATCACCAGCGGCGCGAGCAGCCCGATGTGCTGGCCGCGGAACTGCGTGAGCAGCTGGGCCGCAATGCTCTCGGGTGTCTGCGGCTGCACGGCGGCGCCGTCCTTGGTGCAGTGCTGGGTGCCAAGCTTGACGTACAGCAGGCGCAGGAAGTGCCACACCTCGGTGGTGGTACCCACGGTGGACTTGCGCCCGCCGCGCGAGAGGCGCTGCTCGATGGCAACGGTGGGTGGGATGCCGTACACCGCATCCACCTCGGGCCGCCCTGCGGGCTGCACGATGCTGCGTGCGTAGGCGTTCAGCGATTCGAGGTAGCGGCGTTGGCCTTCGTTGAAAAGGATGTCGAACGCCAGCGTGGACTTGCCCGAGCCGCTCACGCCGGTGACCACGTTGAACTTGCCGCGCGGAATATCCACGCTCAGGTTCTTGAGGTTGTGCTCTTTAGCGTTGATGATTTCAATGGCATTTTTGGCCACTGGCGCTTTATCCATAAGCGCTGAACGCTCCTGTTTTCGTAGCACAGCAGCTTTTTCGTGCACCGAGTGGCCACCGATGCCCAGGGTCAGTTCGTAGTCGCGCAGGGCCAGGCCGGTGTGCGAGGTGGCGTGCTGGCGCACATCTTCGGGCGTGCCCTCGGCCACGATGAGGCCGCCCGCGTAGCCGCCCTCGGGGCCCAGGTCGATGAGCCAGTCGCTGGCGCGAATCACATCGAGGTTGTGCTCGATGACGATGAGCGAGTGCCCCGCATCGATGAGCTTGCGTAGCGCGCGCATGAGCTTGGCGATGTCGTCAAAGTGCAGGCCGGTGGTGGGCTCGTCGAACAGGAACAGCGTGCCCTTGCGCGCCACCGTCTGGCGCGATTTGGACGCGCTGCGCGCGGCCTCGGCCAGGAAACCCGCGAGTTTGAGGCGCTGCGCCTCGCCGCCGCTGAGCGTGGGCACGGGCTGGCCCAGCGCCACGTATTCGAGCCCCACATCCACAATGGGCTGCAGCGCGCGGATCACATCGCGGTCGCCCGCAAACAGGTCGGCTGCCTCGGCCACCGTGAGGGCGAGCACGTCTGCCACGTTGAGGCTGCGGCCACCGCGTTCGATGGTGATTTCCAGAATCTCGGGCCGGTAGCGCTTGCCGTCGCAGTCGGGGCAGCGCAGGTACACGTCCGACAGGAACTGCATCTCCACATGCTCAAAGCCGGAGCCCCCGCAGGTCGGGCAGCGCCCGTCGCCGCTGTTGAAGCTGAACTTGCTGGCGGTATAGCTGCGCTGGCGCGACAGCGGCGCCACGGCGTACAGCTCGCGGATGCTGTCCCACGCGCCGACGTAGCTCACGGGGTTGGAACGGGCCGTCTTGCCAATCGGTGACTGGTCCACAAACACGACATCCGACAAATGGTCGGCACCCAGCATGCGGTCGTGCGCGCCCGGCGTGTCGGTGGCCTTGCCAAAGTGGCGCAGCAGCGCGGGGGCCAGCACATCCTGAATCAGGCTGGACTTGCCCGAGCCGCTCACGCCGGTCACGGTGACCAGCCGCTGCAGGGGGAATTCGACCGACACGTTCTGCAGGTTGTGCTCGCGCGCGCCTTCGAGGATGAGGCGCGGAGTGGATTCCGTCACCATGCGCTTGAAGCCAAAGCCCACATGCTTGCGGCCGCCCAGGTAGGCGCCGGTGAGCGTGTCGGCATGGCGCAGGTCGGCCGTGGTGCCGTCAAAAACGATCTGCCCGCCCAGGCGTCCGGGGCCGGGGCCCATGTCGATCATGCGGTCGGCCGCGAGCATCACGGCCGGATCGTGCTCCACCACCACCAGGGTGTTGCCCGCATCGCGCAGGCGCAGCATGGCCTCGGTGATGCGGTGCATGTCGCGCGGGTGCAGGCCAATGCTGGGTTCGTCGAGCACGAAGAGCGTGTTGACCAGCGAGGTGCCGAGCGCCGTGGTCAGGTTGATGCGCTGCACCTCGCCGCCACTCAGCGTGCGGCTTTGCCGGTCGAGCGTGAGGTAGCCAATGCCCACGTCGCACAGGTATCTGAGGCGCGTGGTGATTTCTTCGTGCAGCAATTTAAGCGCTTGCGCATCGCCGCCTTTGGCATCGTCGCCTACCGGCAACTGCATGCGATCAAAGAACTTTCGCAGGCGGTCGATAGGCAGCAGCATCAGGTCGTGCAGGCACAGGCCGGGCAAGGCCCCCAGCTGTTCGCGCGACCATTGCACGCCTTCGGGCATGAAGCGTTTGCCAGGCTCCAGCACCGCATCGGCATCCTCCTTGCGGCCGATGCGCCAGAGCAGGCTTTCGGTCTTGAGCCGCGCGCCCGCGCAGGTGGGGCATGGCGTGTAGCTGCGGTACTTGGACAGCAGCACGCGGATGTGCATCTTGTAGGCCTTGCTCTCCAGGTATTCAAAAAAGCGCTTGATGCCGTACCACTGCTTGCTCCACTGCCCGTCCTTGTAGCCCGGCGTGCCTCCGATGACCCATTTCTTCTGGTCGTCGGTGAGCTTGTACCAGGGCGTGTCGCGCGGTATGCCCGCCGTCTCGGCATGGCGCATGAGGTCGTCCTGCGCTTCTTTCCACGCGGGGGTCTGGATGGTCTTGATGGCACCCGCGCGCAGGGTGAGCTTGTCGTTGGGAATGACCAGGCCGTAGTCCACACCGATCACGCGGCCAAAGCCCCGGCAGCTGTCGCACGCGCCCACGGCGGAGTTGAACGAAAAGGCGGACGGAATGGGGTCGCTGTAGCGCAGGTCACTGTCGGGGCAGTGCAGGCCCGTCGAAAAACGCCACAACTCGGGCTCACCGTCGTCCACCAGCCGATACACGTTGAGCCGCCCCGTTCCGCGCTTGAGCGCGACCTCGGTGGCCTCGATCACGCGTGCCTTCTCGGCATTGCCCAAGCGGAAGCGGTCGGCCACCACATCCAGCACCTTGCGCGGCCCTGTGGGCGTGCCCACCTCGCGCTCGGCCTGCACCTTGGTGAAGCCGCTGGCGGACAGCCATTGTTCGACCTGTTCGGCCGACGTGTTGGCGGGTAGTTCGACCGGGAAGGTCAGCACGATGCGCGGATCACCGGCTGCGGCGCAACGCGCGGCCAGCTCGGCATAGATGGTTTCGGGCGAGTCGTGCCGCACCGGCTGCGCGGTTGCTTTGTCGAACAGCTGGCCGGCGCGCGCGAACAGCAGCTTCAGGTGGTCGTTCAGCTCCGTCATCGTGCCCACGGTGGAGCGGCTGGAGCGCACCGGGTTGGTCTGGTCGATGGCAATGGCCGGGGGCACGCCCTCGACCTTGTCCACGGCGGGCTTGTCCATGCGGTCGAGGAACTGGCGCGCATAGGCGCTAAAGGTCTCTACATAGCGGCGCTGGCCTTCGGCATACAGCGTGTCGAACACCAGGCTCGACTTGCCCGAGCCGCTAGGGCCCGTGACCACCGTGAGTTCGCCGGTGCGGATGTCCAGATCCAGGTTCTTGAGGTTGTGCTGGCGTGCGCCGCGGATACGGATCAGTCCCTGGGTCATGTGGGCAGTCTTTTTCGAGGGTGAGGCGGAACATTCTAGGGACCGCTGCAGGCCCCGTCTGTCCGTGCCGCAATACCCCCTGAATCCGCATCTACTGACAAGTCCTGTCACAACATCGGGTTATGCCGGTTCGCAAACAGAGTGCATTTGTCTAGAGTGGCCAGACAATTGCAAGGAGACGACCATGTACAGATGGACACAATGGGGAGCCACGGCAGCCCTGGCCGCCGCGCTGTGCGGCACGGGCCATGCCCAGATCCTGATCGGACAAACCGCAGGTTTCTCCGGGCAAGTAGCGGCTGGCGTCAAAGAAACCACCGATGGCGCCCTGCTGTACATCGATGCCGTCAACGCCAAGGGCGGCGTCAACGGCCAGAAGATCGAGCTGACTTCGCTGGACGACAAGTTTGACCCCAAGCTGGCCGCAGAAAACGCGCGCAAGCTGATCGAGGAAAACAATGTGTCGGCGCTGTTCCTCACTCGCGGCACGCCCCACACCGAGGCCATCATCCCCATGCTGGAGAAGCACGGCGTGGCGCTGGTCGGTCCCTCCACGGGGGCCATGGTGCTGCACCAGCCGGTGCGCAAGTACATTTTCAACGTGCGCGCCACCTACCAGCGCGAGGCAGAAAAGGCCATGACGCATCTGGCCTCCATGGGTATTACCCGCATTGCACTCGTCTTTGCCGATGACAGCTTTGGCGCCGATGGCGTGATCGGTGCGCAAAAGGGACTCACCGCCGCCAAACTGACGCCCGTGGTGTCGGAGAAGTTCGACCGAGCCAAGCCTGATTTCACCCCCATTGCCGCCAAGGTGTCGAAGGCTGACGCACAGGCTGTACTGATCATTGCTTCAGGCTCTGCGGTGGTCGATGCCAGCAGTGCGCTGCGCACGGCGGGCTCGGCCGCGCAGATCGTGACGCTGTCCAACAACGCATCGGGCGGCTTCATCAAGAGCCTGGGCAACAACGCGCGCGGCGTGATCGTGACCCAGGTGTATCCCAATGAACGCGCGGTGACCTATGCCATGGTCAAGGAAGCGCAGGAGCTGGCCCGGGCGAAGGGCCTGAACGAAATCAGTCCCGCCATGCTGGAGGGCTATGCGGCCGCCAAGGTGCTGGTCGAAGGCCTCAAGCGCGCCGGTCCCAAACCCAGCCGCGAAAAGATCCAAACAGCGCTCGAAAGCCTGCGCAAGTTCGACCTGGGCGGCCTGGAGATTTCGTACAGCCCGGAAGACCACACAGGTCTGGACTTTGCCGACCTGTCCATCATCGGCACGGACGGCAGGTTCCGCCGCTAAGAGCCATCCACCCGCCGCCGGCGGGTTTCGTAGGCCCGGTTTTGTCCGGGCCTACGTGTTTCTACAGTTTCTTCGTCACAATTTGTATCTATATTGACGCGTCCAACAATCAGGCTTCCTGGGGACAAACATGAGACTCACACAATGGCTTCGCAAAGGCGCCACCCTCGCCGCAGTCTTCGCAATGGTGGGCGGAGCCCAGGGCCAGATCCTTATCGGCCAGACGGTGGGCATCACGGGCTCGGCCGCGGCCACGGTGGCTGAATCGATGCAGGGCGCGGCACTGTACATCGACCACATCAATGCCCGGGGCGGCATCGGCGGCCAGAAAGTGGAGATCGTGTCGCTGGACGACAAGTTCGACCCCAAGCTGACCCTGCAAAACACCCACACCCTCATTGAGGAAAAAGGGGTGATCGGGCTGTTCATGACGCGCGGCACCCCCCACACCCAGGGCATCATGCCGCTCCTGGAGCAGCACGGCGTGCCGCTGGTGGGCCCCTCCACCGGAGCCATGGTTCTGCATCAGCCCGTGCACAAATACGTCTTCAACGTGCGGGCGCCTTACCAGCGCGAGGTGGAAAAGGCCATCACCCACCTCAATACACTGGGCATCAAGCGCATCGGCGTCGTGCATGTGGACGACACGTTTGGCGCTGACGGGCTGGCAGGGGCCCAACTGGGCTTCAAGGCCAACCAGCTGGAAGCCCTCTTTATCGAGAAGTTTGACCGCGCCAAACCCGACTACAGCGCCATTGCGCCCCGTGTGGCCCAAAAGCAGCCGCAGGCCGTGGTCTTCATTGGCACCGGTGCAGCTGTGGTGGACGGCATCAAGGCGCTGCGCGCTGCGGGGGTGTCAGGGCAGATCGTGACGCTGTCCAACAATGCCTCGGGCGGCTTTGTCAAATTGCTGGGCGACCAGGCCCGGGGGGTCGTGGTCACCCAGGTATTCCCGTCCGAGCGGTCGGTGAACTACCCGGTGGTCAAGGAGGCCATGGAGCTGGCCCGCGCCAAGAACATTTCTGATCTCACACCCGCCATGGTGGAAGGCTTTGTCAGCGCCAAGGTGCTGGTGGAGGGCATCAAGCGCGCCGGCCCCAAGCCAGACCGTGCCAAGCTGCACGCAGGCCTGGAAAGCATCAAAAAATGGGATCTGGGCGGGGTGGAGCTGAGCTACAGCGCCACGGACCACAGCGGTCTGGTGTTTGCCGACCTTTCCATCATCGGGAGTGACGGCCGCTTCAAGAGATGAATCCCCTCTCTCGCGCGGTGCCCGCGAGGGGATCGACGCCCGGGGTCTGCTAAGCCTCGCAAGGTGCGCAAGGAGTGGTCCGGCAGGACCGCTACATCACCATAAAAAGCAAAAGCCTGCAGCCTTTCGGCTGCAGGCTTTTTCCTTTTTCTATTGCCTGGAAGGGAGCCCGACAGCTTATTGCGCGCTGGCTGCGGAGGCCGGCGCCGACGCGGGCATGGCGGCGGGTGCACTGGCAGCAGACTCAGGGGCATGCACGGCATCCGCACCGTGTTTTTCACCGCCCATGTCGGCCTTGTCGCCCGCCTTGATGATCACGTACATCGACAACGCTGCAAACAGGACGAAGCCAACAACAATCTTCCACATATCAATATCTCCTTGGATGGGTTTGTTCAATCAAGGGGCCTGGAGCGCGGCGCTCTAGAACCTGTTCTTGGGTTGTACTGGGCAGCACAAGCCCCTTGATGGAACACAGGGCCCACCCCTTGCGGGGCGGGCCCTGCACACCGGTCAGAACCGATCAGTCGTTGGCGTAGATGTCAACGTCCTTGGTTTCCTTGATGAACAGGCCACCGATCACCACGGTTGCACCCGCAATGATGATGGGGTACCACAGGCCGTTGTACATGTTGCCGGTCTGGGCCACGATGGCGAATGCCGTGGTGGGCAGCAGGCCGCCGAACCAGCCGTTACCGATGTGGTACGGCAGGGACATCGACGTGTAGCGGATGCGGGTCGGGAACATTTCCACCAGCATGGCAGCAATGGGGCCGTACACCATGGTCACCAGCAGCACCAGGTAGGTCAGGATCACGGTGACCATGACCTTGTCGATGCGGGCGGGGTCTGCCTTGGTGGGGTAGCCCGCAGCCTTCAGCGCATCGGCCACTGCCTTCTTGAACTCGCCGTCCTTCTTCTTGGCTTCATCAGCAGGCAGACCCTTGCTGGTGTACGAGGAGATGACCGTCTCACCGATCTTGATCGAGGCGGGCGTGCCGGCGGCGGACGTGGCGTTCTCATAGCTCACCGAAGCGCCAGCCAGAACCTGCTTGGCGATGTCGCACGAGCTGGTGAACTTGGAGGTGCCGGTGGGGTTGAACTGGAACGAGCATTCCTTGGGGTCTGCCGTCACGATCACCTGGTTCTTGGCCTGTGCTTCGGCCAGGGCGGGGTTGGCCGCCTTGGTCAGCGCGCCGAACACGGGGAAGTACGTCAGCGCGGCCAGCAGGCAACCTGCCAGGATGATGGGCTTGCGGCCAATCTTGTCCGACAGCGAACCGAACACGATGAAGAACGGCGTGCCGATCAGCAGCGACACAGCCACAAAGATGTTGGCGGTGGCGCCATCGACCTTCAGCGCTTGCGTCAGGAAGAACAGGGCATAGAACTGGCCCGAGTACCACACCACGGCCTGGCCAGCGGTCAAGCCCACGAGTGCCAGGATCACGATCTTCAGGTTCTTCCACTGGCCGAAGGACTCGGTCAGCGGGGCCTTGGAGGTCTTGCCCTCAGCCTTCATCTTCTGGAACGCAGGCGATTCGTTCATCGACAGACGGATCCAGACCGAGATGGCCAGCAGCAGGATCGACACGATGAATGGAATGCGCCAGCCCCAGTCGCCAAAGGCTTCTTCGCCCAGAGCGGTCCGGGTGCCCAGAATCACCATCAGCGACAGGAACAGGCCCAGAGTGGCCGTGGTCTGGATCCAGGCGGTGTAGGCGCCGCGCTTGCCGTGCGGGGCATGCTCGGCCACATAGGTGGCTGCGCCGCCGTACTCACCACCCAGCGCCAGGCCTTGCAGCAGGCGCAGGATGATCAGGATGACGGGAGCCGCCACGCCGATGGACGCATAGGTCGGCAAGATCCCCACGATGAACGTGGACAAACCCATGATCAGGATGGTGACCAGGAAGGTGTACTTGCGGCCGATCATGTCGCCCAGGCGGCCGAAGAAGATGGCACCGAAGGGGCGAACAATGAAGCCCGCTGCAAACGCCAGCAGCGCGAAGATGAAGGCCGAGCCGGCATCCAGACCGCTGAAGAACTGCTTGGCGATGATGGCTGCAAGCGAGCCGTACAGGTAAAAGTCGTACCACTCGAAAACGGTGCCGAGCGACGAAGCGAAGATAACTTTCCTCTCTTCGGGCGACATCGGCCGCGGTGCGGGATGAACGGTTGCCATGGTGTCTAGTCTCCTGTTGGTTGTGCAGACCGCACTGCGGCGGGCTGTACGCATTCTTGGAGATGGCACTGACCACGCTCTGACGCGAAACCAACAAGACCTTGCACCAAACTGACCGCTCTCTGACAACTTAGGGTGAAACCCTTGCGCCCGCTTTCAGGATGCGAGAACCGCTCAGTTTTTGGCGGAAAGCCCCGATGGAAGCTGACGAACCGCCTCCCAGTCCGGCCCCTCGAACCACGCGTCTCCATCCAGGTAGGCGCGCAGCATCGGCAACCCGTCCAAGCCCCAGAACAGCTTGTCATCCACCGCGAACGCAGGCACGCCGAACACGCCCACCGCCTGTGCAGCTTCGGTGTTGGCACGCAGCAGCGCCTTGGGCCCTTCGCTGTTCGCGTCCTGGCCCGGGCGGACCTGTTCCGACAGCGCTGCCGCCAGAGCCCCCAGCCGCTCGGCATCCAGCGCATCCTGCCCGCCCTGCCACACATGGCGCAGCACCGTACCGGCCACAAAGCGGTTGATGAAACCATCATCGCTGCAGGCCAGGGCCTGGCGCAGCAGCGGCAGTGGGTTGAACGGGTGGCGTGCTGGCATCTGCAGCGGCGTGCCTTGCGCATGGCCTAGCCAGGTCACGTGGCGGTAGGTCCACGCACGCTTGGGTGCGATGCCCGCCGGACCAGGGTTGGCATGCTGCTGCAGCAAAGCGCCCAGAAGCACGGGCTGGTAGGCCACGCTGTAGCTCAACCCCTCCAGCGCTTCAGGCAGCCGCTCGAAGGCGAGCCAGGCGTAGGGTGAAACGAAGTCAAGGTAGAAGGTGATGTGCTTCATGGCCGGATCTCCTGGGGGGTCACTTCGATGCCCGCGCGATCCAGCAGCTGCACCCAGATGCCGCGGCGCAAACTGGCATCGGCGCGTGACCAGATGCGGATCTCGTCGAGCGTGCGAAAGCAGCCCTCGCAGTGGCTGCGGTCGGGCGACATGCGGCATACCGAGATGCAAGGCGAAGGCACGGCCTCGATGTTTTCGGCATCAAAATGACCTTCAGCGCTTATTTGTAGAGCTCGAGCAGCTAGCAAATTAATAGCACTCATGCTACGGACCCAGGTGCCACCACCTGCACCACATCCACCACGGGCGCACCCGTCAGCCGCTGAAGATCGCTGGGGTGCAGCGGGAACACGCTGTGCGGATGCCCGGCCGCCGCCCACACCACGTCGAAGCGCAGCAGGTCCTGGTCGATCAGCGTGACGGGCGGCGTGGCGTGCGCCACGGGCGAGACGCCGCCGATGGAAAAGCCGGTGCGCGATTTCACGAAGTCGGCATCGGCCCGGCCGATCTTGCCGCCCACATGGGCCTCGACCTTTTTCTCGTCCACGCGCCGGTCGCCCGAGGTGACCACCAGCACGGCCACGTCGTCGCTCTTGCGCCGAAAGATGATGCTCTTGGCCACCTGCCCCACCAGGATGCCCAGCGCATCGGCCGCTTGCTGCGCGGTGCGCGCAGCGTCGTCCAGCATTTGCGGCATGTGGGGGTGGTTGAGGCTTTGCAGCGCCGCAGCCACGCGCTGCACGCCCTCGGGAAGATTCTTCAATTCAGCTCCACACACGGTCGTCATCTCCTGCGCCGAGGGCGCTATCCCGCGCGTTTGGTGAGCAATGCATTCGCTGCGCGGGAATTGGGTTTACGGTTCAGGAACCCACTGATGTAGGCCCCCGCATCGATGAGCTTATCAAGATCGATGCCCGTCTCGATGCCCATGCCGTGCAGCATGTAGACCACGTCCTCCGTCGCCACGTTGCCGGTGGCCCCTTTGGCGTAGGGGCAGCCGCCCAGGCCCGCCACGGAGGACTGGTAATTCCACACCCCCAGCTCCAGCGCGGCCAGCGTGTTGGACAGCGCCTGGCCGTAGGTGTCGTGGAAGTGGCCCGACACGTCGTCGATGCCGAAGTGCTTCAGCGTGGCTTCCAGCGCACGCTGCACCTTGCGCGGCGTGCCCACGCCGATGGTGTCGGCCACGTCCACGCGCTGCACGCCGATGCCCTGGAGCAGGCTGGCAAGGTACTCCACCCGCTCGGGCGCGATCTCGCCCTCGTACGGGCAGCCCACGGTGCAGCTCATCGCGCCGCGCACGCCGATGCCAGCCGCCAACGCCGCCTCGACCACGGGCGCAAAGCGCTCGATGCTCTCGGCGATGGAACAGTTGATGTTCTTCTGGCTGAACGCCTCGCTGGCCGAGCCGAAGACCACGATCTCGTCGGGCCGGTCCGCCACCGCGGCTTCATAGCCCTTGAGGTTGGGCGTAAGCACCGAGTAGCGCACGCCGGCCACGCGGTTCACGCCCTGCATCACCTCGTGGTTGTCGGCCATCTGCGGCACCCACTTGGGGCTCACGTAGCTCGTGACCTCGATCTCTTTGAGGCCCGCGTCCTGCAGGCGGTGCACCAGCGCGATCTTGACCTCGGCCGGCACGGGCGATTTCTCGTTCTGCAGCCCGTCGCGCGGGCCGACATCGATGAGTTTGACGCGGGAAGGAATGCTCATGGTGGGCTACCTGAAAAAGAGAACGTGGAACGGGGCGGGCCTGGGTCGGCACCCGCAGCTCGCTGTGCGCGAGGCCTGGCGCCGTGGCCGGGCAGACGCCTCCCATTGTCCGGGCTTCGGCGGCCGGGCACCACCTCATATCCTGCCAGACCACTCTCCGCTCGTGCCATTGCGGCACCCCGGCGCTGCCGCTACGCACCAGCCCCTTCGTCCATCTCCTGGCGCAGCAGCGCCACCATCTGCACCGCCGCCAGCGACAGGCGCCGCCCCCGCAGCGTGACCAGGCCGATGGGCCGGCGCAGCGACGGCTGCTTGAGCGGCCGGGTCACCACCTCGGGCCGGCGCACGACCTGCGCGGCCAGCTCGGGCAGCGCGCTCACGCCCAGCTGCGCGGCCACCATGGCCGCGATGGTGGCCAGGTGCTCCACCTCGTAGCGCGGTGCGAAGCGGATGCGGTGCGTGAGCAGTGCCTCGTCGGCGTACTGGCGCACGCTGGTGCCCGCCGGCATGGAGATGTGCGGCAGCTCCGCCACGTCGGCCCAGCCCAGAGCGCTGCGGCCCCGCGCCAGCGGGTGGGCACGGCCCAGCAGCAGCACGAAGCGGTCGGACGACAGCGGGGTGTAGTCGAGGTCGGCATACGCCGGGTTGGCGGCGGTGAGCGCGAAGTCCACGCGCCCTGCGCGCACCATGTCGAACGCCGGGCCCGCCAGGCTGTCGAACAGCTCCAGGTGCACGCCCGGGTGCCCCGCCGCAAACCGCGCAAACGCGCGCGGCACCACGCCCGCCGCCAGCGACGGCAGCGCCGCCAGCGCCAGCCGCCCCACCTGCACCTGTGCCACGGCCTGCACGCGGCGCACCGTCTCATCCATCTGGTGGCGCAGAAAGCGGGCCTGCTCTGCAAACACCTCGCCCGCCTGCGTGAGCTGCACCGTGCGCGTGGTGCGGTCGAACAGGCGCGCGCCCAGCATCTCTTCGAGCCGCGCGAGCGTACCCGACACCGCCGACTGCGACAGGTGCATCTGCAGCGCGGTGCGCCGGAAGCTCAGCGTGTCGGCCAGCGCCAGGAACACATCGACCTCGCGGGCCGACCAATTGATCTTCATGGCCGATCAGTCTATCAAAAAATACGTCTGGACCGCGCAATGCGGCCTGCCTAGACTGCACCGCAAGACAACACAAGGAGACACCAGCATGGACATCAGTTCGCCGCGCAATGCACGCACGGTGGTCGTCGGCGGGGGCACCATGGGCGCCGACGTGGCCGTGGTCCTGGCCCGTGGCGGCGCCCGGGTCACGGTGGTGGACCCGCACACCGCACGGCGCGATCTGCTGCTGCCACACATTGCCGCAGAACTCGACGCCGCCGGCCTGGCTGCCAGCGCGGGCCCCGTGGAGGTGTGCGGCAGCCTGCAGGACGTGGCCTGGGACGGCGTGGTGCTGGTGGTCGAATGCATCACCGAACAGCTGGCCGCCAAGCAGCAGCTGTTTGCCGAGCTGGAAGCCATCGCCCCGGCCAGTGCGGTGCTGGCCAGCAACAGCTCGGGCTTTCCGATCAGCGCCATTGCGCACGGCCTGCCCACCGCGCAGCGCATGCTGGGCCTGCACTTCTTCATGCCGGCACACCTGGTGCCGCTGGTGGAAGTGGTGCTGGGCGAGCGCAGCGACCCCACGCTGGGCCAGTGGCTGCACGGCTTCATGCGCCGCTGCGGCAGCGTGCCGGTGCTGGTGAAAAAGGACAAGCCGGGCTTTCTGGCCAACCGCATGCAGCATGCGCTGTCACGCGAGGCCTTTGCACTCATCGACGAAGGCATCGCATCGCCCGAAGACGTGGACGCCGCCGTGCGCTTTGGCTTCGGCTTTCGCTTTCTGGCGGCCGGCCCGGTGCTGCAGCGCGACCACGCGGGCATCGAGGTGCACTGCGCGGCCGCAGCCACCATGTACCCCACGCTTTCCAACACCGACGTGCCCGCCCAGGCGCTGCGCGACCGCGTGGCCAAAGGCGATCTGGGCATGAAGACCGGCAAGGGCTTCTTCGACTGGCCCGAGGACCGCAAGCGTGCCGAGCGCGCCCGCTACGACGCGCTGCTGCGCCAAGGGCTGGCCCTGCTGGCCAGCGAGCTACCCACCATCGAGCCCGCCACTGCGCAGGCTACCCCTGGAGCCGCGCCATGAGCACCCACCCCATGCCCACCGCTGCCAGTGCGCCCAGCCAATGGCCCGATCCGCTGATCGTCACCGTGGCGCCCAACGGCGCGTACAAGCTGCCGGCCGACCACCCCGCTGTGCCCACCACGCCGGCCACGCTGGCCACCACCGCCAAGGCCTGCCTGGAGGCCGGCGCGGCCATGATCCACATGCACATCCGCGACGCGCAGGGCCGCCACAGCCTGGATGTGGAGGGCTACCGCGAAGCCCAGCGCGTGGTGCAGCACGCCGTGGGCGATGCGATGGTGGTGCAGGTCACGAGCGAAGCCGCAGGCGTCTACCGCGCCCCAGCGCAGATCGCCATGGTCGAGGCGCTGCAGCCCGAAGCCGTGTCCATCGGCCTGCGCGAGATCGACCAGCCCGAGATCGGCGAGGCCGGCCTGCAGAGCTTCTTCACGGGCCTGGTGCAGCGCCGCTGCATGGTGCAGGTCATCCTGTACGACCTGGCCGACCTGCGCCGCTGGCAGGCGCTGCGCGCCAGCGGCGTGGTGCCCGATGCGCCGTGGTTTCTGCTGTTCGTGCTGGGCCGCTACAGCGCAGGCCAGACATCGAGCCCGCGCGACCTGCTGCCCTTCCTGGCCGCCCACGACGGGCCCGAACCCTGGGCCGTGTGCGCGTTCGGCGCCGCCGAAAACACTTGCATCGCCGCCGCCGCGGCCTTCGGCGGGCATGCCCGCGTGGGGTTCGAGAACAACCTGCTGCGCAAGGACGGCAGCACCGCACCGGACAACGCGGCCCTGGTGCGCCAGGCGGTCGAGGCCGCGGCCGCGCTGGGGCGGCCGCTGGCCACGGCGCAGGACATCCGCCAGCGGTTCGGCGCGGGCTGAGCCTCGGCCCGGCTCTGGCCATTCTCATCACGCCATCAAACCCATCAGCCCGCGCCAGACGGGCCTTCATCCATCCGCAGGAGACACCATGCAACAACACCCCACCGCCCACGCCCCCGTACCCCAGGCCCGCCGGGCCACGCGACGCACGGCCATCCGCCTGGCGCTTGCGATGCCCGCCACCTGGGCCCTGGCCCTGGGCACGGCAGGCCACGCCGTGGCCCAGACGGCCCCGGCCGCCTTCCCCACCAAGACCATCCGCTTCGTGGTGCCCTACCCGCCCGGAGGCCCCACCGACCTGATGGCGCGCATGCTGCAGCCCGAGCTGCAAAGCCGGCTGGGCGTGACCGTGGTGGTGGACAACAAGGGCGGCGCGGGCGGCAACTCCGGCAGTGCCGAGGTGGCCAAGCAGGCGCCCGCCGACGGCCACACCCTGCTGCTGGCCGCCAGCGGCCCGATGGCGGTGAACCCGTCGCTGTACGCCAGCATGCCCTTCAACCCGCTGGTCGACCTGGTGCCCGTGGTGCAGCTGTCAGCCTTTCCGCTGGTGCTGGAAGTGCACCCCTCGCTGGGCGTGAAGACCCTGCCGGAGCTGATCGCCCTGGCCAAGGCGGGCAAGCCGGTGCTGAGCTTTGCATCGGCCGGCAACGGCACGCCGCAGCACCTGGCGGGCGAGCTGTTCAACACCATGGCCCACGTGAAGATGGGCCACATTCCCTACCGCGGCGCGGGCCCCGCGCTGAACGACCTGCTGGGCGGGCAGGTGAACGTGATGTTCGACATCGTGGGCAGCTCGCTGCCGCACCTCCAGTCGGGCAAGCTCATCCCGCTGGCGGTCACGTCGGCCGAGCGCGCCAAGGTGCTGCCCAACGTTCCCACCATGGCCGAAGCGGGCGTGCCGGGCTACCAGATCACCGGCTGGCACGGCATCGCCGTGCGCGCGGGCACGCCGCAGGCCACCGTGGACAAGCTCAACGCCACGGTGAATGCGATCTTCAAGGAACCCGCCTTCCGCGCCAAGTGGGAGGCCATCGGCACGCCGGTGGTGGCGGGCACGGCCGCAGACTTCGGCGCGCTGATCAAGGCCGACGCGCAGCGCCTGGGCAAGCTGGTGCGCGATGCGGGCGTGACGATGGACTGAGGCCGCCTGGCGATATCTAGGCGGGAACGCGGGGGCGTAGGCGCAGAAGCAGCCAGCCCGCCGCCATGCCCACGGCGCTGAACAGCAGCCACACAGCGCCCAAGAAAATCTTCAGGGTATTGGAGCTGCTGATCTCAGCCTGCGAAGGGCTATTGGCGGGATAGCGCACGGTAACGGTGTCACCCACATCGTGCACCGCCTGCAGCTGCCGCACCAGCGAGTCCGTGAACCGCACGGTGCGGCCATCGTTCGCCACAAACTCGACGACGCTTTTCTTGCCATGGGCTTGCCGGCTTGAGGACCCTGTCACCACGCTTTCGTGCGCCACCACGCGGCCCTTGGCGCTGCGTGTGTCGCCTACCAGATGCAAGCTCGTGGCCAGCAGCCAGCTGGCGGCTACCGCAGTCAGCGCGCCGGGCACCAGCAGCAGCCAGCCGAGAAGGCCGAAGAAGCGGCGAAAGGATGTAGAGCTCATGCCTGCGATGGTAGGGGTTGTTGCTGCCAGCGGCGCGCCGGGTCAGTAGCCCCGCCCGGGGTCCACGGTGCCTGCCACCGCCTCGCCGCGCTCCATCGCCGCCATCTTGCGCGTGATCTGCGCAATGCTCTCTTCCCGCAGGGTGCGGGCCGAGGTGTGGGGCGTGGCGGTGATCCGCGGGTGGGTCCAGAACGGGTGCCCGACCGGCAAAGGCTCGGTGCGGAAAACGTCCAGCGTGGCGCCCGCGATGTGGCCGTTTTCGATCATCGCCAGCAGGTCCTCTTCGACCAGGTGCGCGCCCCGCGCCACGTTGACCACATAGCCCCCGGGCTGCAGGCGCGACAGCGTGTCGCGGTTGATGATGTCCTGCGTGTCGGGCGTGAGCGGCAGCAGGTTGACCAGCACGCGGCTGGCGGCCAGAAAGTCGTGAAAGCCCTCTGCACCGCTGAAGCCGCGCACGCCGTCCACCGCCTTGGGGGTGCGGCTCCAGCCGTTGACCGGAAAGTCGAAATGCGCCAGCGCCCGGGCCACGCGCTCGCCCAACACACCGAGGCCCATCACGCCCACCGGAAACTCCGAGCGCACCCGCGGCCGGCGAAAGCCCCAGCGGCCCGCGCGCATGTCGCCCTCGTACGCGTCCAGCTCGCGGAAGTGGCGCACCACCGCGTGGCACACGTATTCAGCCATCTGCACCGCCATGCCGCCGTCGTCGATGCGCACAATCTGGCAGCCCGGCGGCATGCGCAGCTTGAGCAGCGCGTCCACCCCTGCGCCGATGTTGAACAGCGCCCGCAAGGCAGGCTGCTCGTCCAGAAACTGCTGGGGCGGCGCCCAGACCACGGCGTAGTCGGCCTGCGCTGCCCCCGGCTGCCACACGCTGATGTGGGCATGGGGCAAGGCAGCGGCAAGCCCTTGCAGCCAGGGCTCGATCTTGGTGTCGGTACAGCAAAGAGTGATGTTCATGCGGTCGAGGGTAACTGCATTGGCACTGGCTGGGTGTCACCTACGGCCTGCACGGCCTGCAGCAGGGCGCACCCGCTGCGCCCGACCATCCGTTCGCCCTGAGCTTGTCGAAGGGCTGTGACACCTGCGCCCACGTGCCCTGGCTTCGACAAGCTCAGCGTGAACGGGTTTTATCGGGGGAAGGCCAAGGGATGTGACGCCGGCGGCTTAGGCCGCTACCGTCACCGCCAGCTTGAGCAGCTCCGCCCCTTCCGTCACCTGGTCGCCAGGCGCATACAGCAGCTCCTGCACCACGCCGTCGGCGGGCGCGGCAATCGTGTGCTCCATCTTCATGGCTTCCATCACCGCCAGCGGCTGGCCCTTGGTGACGGCGTCGCCCGCCTTCACCGCGAACGACACGACCTTGCCGGGCATGGGGGCCGTGAGGCGGCCACCTTCGGCCGCTGCCTCGCCCGCATGCGCCAGCAGGTCGATGGCGGTGATCTGCGTGGCACCCACGGGCATGAACACATGGTCCACCTCGCCCTGCGCATACACCGCAGCGCGGGTGCGCTGGCCGGCGAACTGCAGCTCGATGCCGCCGGCTTGCTCCGCGAACTTCAGCGGCCCTGCCACAGCGGCATCGCCCTCGCCCACTGCCAGGTGCAGCGTGCCGTCGCGCTCGTAGGTGAGCCAGGCCTTGGCATGCTCGCCGCCAAACTCGAACTCGAAACGGCGGCGCGTGAGCGCATGGGAATGGAAGCCGTCGCGGCGGCTGAAGGGGTCTGCGCCTTCGCTAGCGCGCTCATGCAGCACCGTCTGCGCCACGGCAGCCGCGGCGGCCAGGGGCAGGCCCACCGACTCCTGGTGGAACAGCACGGCCTGCTCGCGCGGGATCAGCGCGGTGTCGAGCTTTGCACTGGCAAACGCATTGGTGCGCGCCACGCGGCGCAGGAACTGCACGTTGGTTGCCAGGCCCACGATGTGCGTCTGCGCCAGGGCCTCGTCCAGCCGCGCCAGCGCCTGCTCGCGCGTGTCGCCGTGCACGATGAGCTTGGCCACCATGGAGTCGTAGAACGGGCTGATCGCATCGCCCTGGCGCACGCCGGAGTCCACGCGCACGGCACCTCTTTCGAAAGTCACGCAGTCGGGCAACGCATACACGTTGAGCGCACCCGTGGCGGGCAGGAAGTTGTTGTCGGGGTTCTCCGCGCAGATGCGGGCCTCGATGGCGTGGCCTGTGATGCGCAGGTCTTGCTGCTTCACCGGCAGCGGCTCGCCCGAGGCCACGCGCAGTTGCCACTCCACCAGGTCCAGGCCGGTGATGGCTTCGGTCACCGGGTGCTCCACCTGCAGGCGGGTGTTCATTTCCATGAAGTAGAACTTCATCTGGTCGGGCCGCTCGTAGCCACCCGGCTGCTCCACGATGAACTCCACCGTGCCCGCGCCCACGTAGTTCACCGCCTTGGCGGCGGCCACGGCGGCCTCGCCCATCTGCTGGCGCAGCGCGGGCGTCATGCCGGGGGCCGGGGCTTCTTCCAGCACCTTCTGGTGGCGGCGCTGCACGGAGCAGTCGCGCTCGAAGAGATACACCACGTCGCCGTGCGTGTCGCCAAACACCTGGATCTCGATGTGGCGGGGGCGCTGCACGTACTTTTCGACCAGCACTGCATCGTCGCCAAAGCTGTTGATCGCTTCGCGCTGGCAGGACGCCAGGGCGGCGGCGAAGTCCTCGTTCTTGTCCACCGCGCGCATCCCCTTGCCGCCACCGCCCGCGCTGGCCTTGATGAGCACGGGGTAGCCGATGCGGTCGGCCTCGCGCTGCAGCAGGGCCGGGTCCTGGTCGCTGCCGTGGTAGCCGGGCACCAGGGGTACGCCCGCTTTTTCCATGAGCTGTTTGGATTGGGCCTTGAGCCCCATGTCCTTGATGGCCGAGGGGGGTGGGCCGATGAAGACCAAGCCTGCTGCCGCGCAGGCGTGGGCGAAGTCTTCGTTCTCGGACAGGAAGCCGTAGCCCGGGTGGATGGCCTGCGCGCCCGTGGCCTGGGCGGCTTCGATGATGCGCTCCCAGCGCAGGTAGCTGTCCTTGGGCGCACTGCCGCCGATGTGCACGGCTTCGTCGCACACGGCCACGTGTTTGGCCTGGGCGTCGGCATCGGAGTACACGGCAACGGTCTTCACGCCCAGACGTTTAGCGGTCGCCGCTACACGGCAGGCGATCTCTCCGCGATTGGCGATCAAGATTTTTTTGAACATTTAGGCCACCTTGGCAGAACCAGAAAAGAAAGAGGAAAGGCGCCGCACCACGGCGCGCAGAAACTTGAACAGCACCACCAGCAGCAGCACCGACACGGCCACCATCAGCACCAGTGCGATGCCGAAGGCCACCGGGTGCTGCGTGGCCAGCCACACCACGGCCACCACCAGGCCGTCTTCGAAGAAGGACAGCAGCCAGTTGGAGAACGGCTCGGGCGAGGTGTTGGCCGCTGCGCGCGTGGTCATCTTGGTGGCCATCGACGTGGCGGCCAGCGACCCGCCCAGCAAGCCCGCCACCACGCCCATGGTCGCGTTATCGGCACCGAACACGCCCGCGGCCAGCAGGGCACCGCCGGGCACGCGGATGACGGTGTGCACGGCGTCCCAGGCGCTGTCGATCCACGGGACCTTGTCGGCAAAGAATTCGACCAGCATCAGGCCGCCCGCCACCAGCAGCACCAGCGGGTTCTGCAGCACGTGCAGACCGGGGGGCAAGGGCATCCAGCCCATGGCCCCCATGCCGCCGACGATGAAGACGACTGCGTACAGACGGAATCCGCTGGCCCAGCCCAGCGCGGCGGCGAGCGCCAGCAGGCTGGGCATATCGAGCCGCGCGGTGGCCGTGGCCGCCGCATCGCCCACGGCGCGCGCCGTGCCGCCATCCCCGTGGAGCCCCAGCGTGTGGAGCCACTGCACGATGTTGAGCCAAAGTTGGTCCATGGTGCGTGCCTTCAGCCCATCAACCCAGAAGCCAGGAAGGCTTGCGCTTGTTCAGGAAGGATTGCACGCCCTCCTTGCCTTCGTCGCTGGCGCGGATGTCGGCGATGCCCTGCACGGTGGCAGCGATCAGATCCGCGTTGATCTCGCGCTCGGCCACGTCCAGCACCAGCTTCTTGCAGGCGCGCACGGCGTTCGGGCTGGCGCTGGTCAAGGCCTTGAGCAGCTCGTCGACCTTGGCGTCGAGCTGGTCTGCAGCCACCACCTCGTGAACGAAGCCGACGCGGAGCGCCTCGACGGCATCAAAGCGCTCGGCCGTCAGGAAGTAGCGGTGCGCGGCGCGGGGCCCCATGGCGCGGATCACGTAGGGGCTGATGGTGGCGGGGATGAGGCCCAGCTTCACTTCGCTCAGGCAAAAGCCCGCCGTGTCTACCGCCACGGCCATGTCGCACGCGGCCACCAGGCCCATGCCACCGGCGTACACATCGCCCTGCACGCGGGCAATCGTCGGCTTCTCGCATGCGTAGATCACGCGCAGCATCTCGGCCAGCTTGCCGGCGTCTGCCACGTTCTCGTCCCGCGTGTAGTCGGCCATGCGGCGCATCCAGTTCAGGTTGGCGCCTGCGCAGAATGCGGGGCCCTCTGCGGCGAGCACCACCGCGCACACATTGGCGCGCGCGCCCACTTCGGTGAAGGCCGCCGTCAGCTCGGCGATGACCTCATCGCTGAAAGCGTTGCGGATCTCGGGCTGCGTGAGCGTGATGCGCGCCACGGCGCCGGTGTGGGTGATGGACAGGTTCTGGCTCATGGCGTGGGCGGGTTTTGCAGGAAGTAGACAAGGTCCAGCTCAGGGCTGGACTGGCCCAGGGCGGTCAATGCGGCGGTGATCTGACCCCGGTGGTGCGTGCCGTGGTTGAACACATGCGCCAGCGTGGCGGCAAACGGCAACGATGCCGCCGTGCCCCGCATGGTGGTGTAGTCGAGCGTGCCGTCCCAGCGGTCTGCAGACAATGACGCGATCAGCGGTGCCCAGCGGGCAGCCCCCGCGCGCAAGCGGGCATCGAGCTGCGCGCGGTCACTCTCCAGCTCGGCGTCCAGCGCCACCTTGGGCGAGGTGCCTTCGGCAAACCGCACAAACCACAGATGATGCTCGCCCACCAGCAGGTGGTTGAGCGTGCCGTGAATGCTTTTAAAGAACAGGCCCACATCGCGCCGGTAGGCCTCTTCAGGCAGCGCCCGCACGGCATCGAGCAGGCGCGCAGTGGCCCACACGTTGTAGCGTGCGAGCTGTGTGAAGTGGGCGACGGCGTCCATGGCGGCTCCCGGCCCGGTCACATGCGGAACAGGCCGAATTTCGTGTCTTCGATGGGCGCATTGCGCGTGGCCGCCAGGCCCAGCGCCAGCACGCGGCGGGTGTCGGCCGGGTCGATCACGCCGTCGTCCCACAGGCGCGCGGTGGCGTAGTAGGGGTGGCCCTGGTCTTCGTACTGGCGGCGGATGGGGGCCTTGAAGGCTTCTTCCTCCTCCATGCTCCACTGCCCACCCTTGGCCTCGATGCCGTCGCGCTTGACGGTGGCCAGCACGCCCGCAGCCTGGTCGCCGCCCATGACGCTGATGCGCGCGTTGGGCCACATCCACAGGAAGCGGGGCGAGTACGCGCGGCCGCACATGCCGTAGTTGCCGGCGCCAAAGCTGCCGCCGATGATGATGGTGAACTTCGGAACACTCGCCGTGGCGACGGCCGTGACCATCTTGGCGCCGTTGCGCGCGATGCCCTCGTTCTCGTACTTGCGGCCGACCATGAAGCCGGTGATGTTCTGCAGGAACACCAGCGGGATCTTGCGCTGGCAGCACAGCTCGATGAAGTGCGCGCCCTTGAGCGCCGACTCGCTGAACAAAATGCCGTTGTTGGCGATGATGCCGACCATCATTCCTTCGATGCGCGCAAAGCCCGTGACCAGCGTGGTGCCGTAGCGGGCCTTGAACTCGTCGAACTCGCTGCCATCGACGATGCGGGCGATGATCTCGCGCACGTCGAAAGGCTTGCGCGTGTCCACCGGGATCACGCCGTACAGCTCTTCTGCTACAAATTTAGGAGCTATTGGCGCTTGATCAGCAAGCGCCGGAGTCTTGTTTTTATTCAAATTGCGCACTGCATTGCGTGCCAGCTGCAGCGCATGCAGGTCGTTTTGCGCCAGGTGGTCGGCCACGCCCGACAGGCGCGTGTGCACGTCGCCACCGCCCAGGTCCTCGGCCGTGACGACCTCGCCCGTGGCGGCCTTGACCAGCGGTGGGCCACCCAAAAAGATAGTGCCCTGGTTCTTGACGATGATCGATTCATCGCTCATTGCGGGCACGTAGGCGCCGCCCGCCGTGCAGCTGCCCATGACCACGGCGATCTGCGAGATGCCCATCGCGCTCATGTTGGCCTGGTTGAAGAAGATGCGGCCGAAATGGTCGCGGTCCGGAAAGACCTCGTCCTGGTTGGGCAGGTTGGCGCCGCCGGAGTCCACCAGGTAGATGCAGGTCAGGTGGTTCTGCTGCGCCACTTCCTGCGCGCGCAGGTGCTTCTTGACGGTGAGCGGGTAGTAGGTGCCGCCCTTCACCGTGGCGTCGTTGCACACGATCATGCAGTCCACGCCGCTCACGCGGCCGATGCCGGCGATAAGGCCGGAGCTGGGCGCATCGTTGTTGTACATGTTGAGCGCGGCCAGCGGCGCCAGCTCCAGAAACGGCGTGCCCGGGTCCAGCAGCATCTGCACGCGCTCGCGCGGCAGCAGCTTGCCGCGCGCGGTGTGCTTGGCGCGGGCGGCCTCGCCGCCGCCCTGGGCGACCTTGTCGAGCTGGGCGCGCAGGTCGTCCACCAGCGTGCGCATGGCGGCGGCATTGGCCAGGAAGTCCGCCGAGCGGGCGTTGAGTTGGGTGTCGAGAATGGTCATACGTTGTGGCTCTTTCAAGCGGTTTTCTGTTCTTCCAGGCCCAGCTGGTCCTTCATCTCGTCGCGGATCTTGAACTTCTGGATCTTGCCCGTCACCGTCATTGGAAAGCTGGTGACAAAGCGGATGTAGCGCGGCACCTTGTAGTGCGCAATCTGGCCCTTGCAGAAGGCGCGGATGTCGTCCTCGGTGGGCCGCGTGCCGGGCTTGGCAATGATCCAGGCACAGAGTTCTTCGCCGTACTTCTGGTCGGGCACGCCCACCACCTGCACGTCCTGCACCTGCGGGTGGCGGTACAAAAACTCTTCGATCTCGCGCGGGTAGATGTTCTCGCCGCCGCGGATCACCATGTCCTTGATGCGGCCGACGATGTTCACGTAGCCTTCGTCGTCCATGGTGGCCAGGTCGCCGGTGTGCATCCAGCCTTCGGTGTCGATGGCCTCGTGGGTCTTGGCTTCGTCGCCCCAGTAGCCGTGCATCACCGAATAGCCCCGGGTGCAGAACTCGCCGCGCTGGCCGATGGGCACCACGGCGCCAGTGTCGGGGTCCACGATCTTGACCTCCAGGTGCGGCTGAACCTGGCCCACGGTGGAGACGCGTTTGGCCAGCGGCGTATCGGTGCTGCTCTGGCAACTGACCGGGCTGGTCTCGGTCATGCCGTAGGCGATGGTGATTTCGCGCAGATTCATCTGCTCCACCACGCGCTTCATGACCTCGGTGGGGCATGGCGAGCCGGCCATGATGCCGGTGCGCAGGGTGGACAGGTCGAACTCGGCGAACCGCGGGTGGTCCAGTTCGGCGATGAACATGGTGGGCACGCCGTGCAGGCCGGTGCAGCGCTCGTCCTGCACCGTCTGCAGCACGGTGAGCGGGTCGAACCCATCGTTGGGGTAGACGATGGTGGCCCCATGCGTGAAGCACGCCAGGTTGCCCAGCACCATGCCGAAGCAGTGGTACAGCGGCACGGGGATGCACAGGCGGTCTTCGGGCGTGAGCTTCATGCATTCGCCGATGAAGAAGCCGTTGTTCAGGATGTTGCGGTGCGTGAGCGTGGCGCCCTTCGGGAAGCCCGTGGTGCCGCTGGTGAACTGGATGTTGATGGGGTCGGTGGCCTTGAGGGTGGCGGCGATCTGCGCCAGGCGCGCATCCTGTGCATCGCCGCGCGCCAGCAGGTCGGAAAACCGCAGCAGGCCGGGCTCGTCGGCGCCCTGCCCCGCCCCGTCGTCGATCCACACCACGGTGTTCAGGTGCGGCAGCTTCACAGCGCCCAGCTGGTCGGGTTGCTGGTGCTGCCACTCGGGCGCCAGCTCGCGCAGCATGCCCAGGTAGTCGCTGGTCTTGAAGCGCGCCATGCTCACCAGCAGCCGGCAGCCCACCTTGTTGAGCGCGTATTCGACCTCGGACGTGCGGTAGGCCGGGTTGATGTTGACCAGCACCAGGCCCACCTGCGCGGTGGCCAGTTGCATCAGCACCCATTCGGCGTTGTTGTGCGACCAGATGCCCACCCGGTCGCCGGGCACCAGGCCCTGGCCCAGCAGCGCGCTGGCCAGGCGCTGCGCTTCGGCCTGCAGCTGCGCATAGGTGTAGCGGCGGCCCTGGTGCACGCTGACCAGCGCCTCGCGGTCGGGCTGGCGGGCCACCATGTCGGCAAAAAAGGCGCCGAGGGTCTGTTCGATCAGGGGAACGTCGGTGGCGCCACGGGCGTAGCTGTCCACCAGCGGTGCGGAGTTCGTTGCGGCTGCACTCGTCACGGGTGTTGTCTCCTCGGCTTTGTCATGCGGCCCTGCTCCACTGGGATATGCGGGCGGCGATCCGTAAGCATAGAAGCCTGCGCCCCCTGGGGGTGGACACAATGGTTGCAAATCGTGCCACGGCTGGCACACTCTGCGGCGTGAAACCACCCACCCCCACCGCCGACCGCCCCCCTTCGGCCACGTCCGCCCCCGCCGCCACGCCCATCGCCTTTGTACGCGCCATTGTTCTGGCGTACGAGCGGCGCGGCATGCGCCCCGAGCGCGCCCTGGCGCAGGCACAGATTGCGCCGCAGCTGCTGCAGGACGACCACGCCCGCATCACCGCCTGGCAGATGGAGCAGATCTCCGACGCCGCCATGCAGGAGCTGGACGACGAGGCCCTGGGCTGGTTCAGCCGCCGCCTGCCCTGGGGCAGCTACGGCATGTTGGCACGCGCGTCCATCAGCTCGCCCAACCTGCAGGTGGCGCTGGCCCGCTGGTGCCGCCACCACGGGCTTCTGGCCGACGATATTGCCCTGCGCCTGGCCACCCGGGGCGACACCACCACACTGGCCATCGAAGAGGCGCGCGACCTGGGCGCCTTGCGCGAGTTCTGCCTGGTGTCGGTGCTGCGCAATGCGCTGGGGCTGGCGTGCTGGCTGGTGGATTCGCGCATCCCCCTCATCGCCGCCGAGTTCGCATTCGATGCGCCGCCCCATGCGGAGGCGTATGCCGTGCTGTTTCGCGGGCCGGTCACCTTTGGCGCCCCGCGCACGGCCATTCACTTTGATGCCCGCTACCTCAGCCTGCCCCTGCGGCGCGACGAGCAGGCACTGCGCCAGATGCTGCAGCACGCCCTGCCGCTCACGGTGCTGCAGTACCGGCGCGACCGGCTGCTGGTGCAGCGCGTGCGCCAGCTGCTGGGCGCTCCGGTGGCAGGGCAACTGGCGCACGCCCTGCCCCAGCACAGCGCCGAGTCGCTGGCCAGCCTGCTGCATGTGTCGCCCCGCACGCTGCACCGGCAGCTCAAGGAAGAAGGCGCCACGCTGCAGGGCCTCAAGGACGAGGTGCGCCAGAGCCGCGCGGTGGAATTGCTGCACCGCACCGACCGTCCCATCAAGCAGGTGGCCGAGGCCGCAGGCTTTGTGAACGAAAAAAGCTTCATCCGCGCCTTTCGGGGCTGGACAGGCCATTCACCTGCGGAGTTCCGGCGCCACGCCCGCCAAGCCTGAGGGTGTGATAGCGGATGGCTTGGTGGCGCGATCTGCACCCTGCATGGCCGCCAGAGGAGGGCCGCCCCCAGCCACCCGCCACTACACTGGCCCACGCTCCCACCACCGCCCCGCCCTTTCGCCCCCTTCCCGCCATGATCCATCTGTACCACTGCGTGAGCGCGCGCTCCTTCCGGCCCCTGTGGATGCTGGAAGAGCTGCAACTGCCCTACACCCTGCACATGCTGCCGTTCCCGCCCCGGGCCCATGCGCGCTGGTTCCTGGAAGAGAACCCGCTGGGCACCGTGCCGCTGCTGGTGCAGGGCAAGGCGCCACACCAGGTGCGCATGACCGAATCCGCCGCCATCTGCCAGTACCTGGCCGCCGCACACCCCGATGCGGGGCTGGACGTGCGCCCACCCGACCCGGCCTTTGGCGCCTACCTGAACTGGCTGCATTTGGGCGAAGCCACACTCACCTTTCCGCAGACGCTGGTGCTGCGTTATGGCCGGTTCGAGCCTGCCGAACGCCGGCAGCCCCAGGTGGTGGAAGATTACAGCCGCTGGTTCCTGGCCCGGCTGCGCGCCGTGGAAACCGCCCTGACCCACAACCACAGCGACTATCTGTGCGCGGGCCGCTTCACGGCGGCAGATGTATCGGTGGGCTATGCCCTGCTGCTGGCCGAGCATCTGGACCTGGCCCCTCAGTTTGGCCCCGCCACGCAGGCCTATTGGCAGCGCCTGCAACAACGCCCCGGCTACCAAAGGGCCATGGCGGCGCAGATGGAGGCAGCCCAAGACCAGGACGTGCCCACCACCCCGGCACCCGACACAAGACCGTGATGCGGTGGAGCCCGGCAGACAGCCGGGCCCGCGCGGCTACTCGGTCTTTGTCGGCACGGGCACAGGCGCAGGTGAAGGCGGGGCCTGCCGGGCCAGCGATTGCACCAGCGCGCGGAACTCGGGCGAATGGCGCAGCACGCTGCCGCCCGCCTCGATGAGGTCGGTCACTTCATCGGGCGCAATCGAGAACGCCGTGGGCACCTGCAGCAGGCGACGGCGCGCCACGTCGTCAGGGGCGTCGCGCAGGTTGACGGGAATGACGTGGATCTCGGCACCCGGCGCAAAGGCGTCGTTGCTGCCCGTCGAGCCTGCGGCCAGCGACTGGCGCCACTGCTGCGTGATGTCGCGCAAGAACTCCTGCGTCTCGCGCGTGGCGCGCCCGCCCGTGCCAAAAAGCAGGGAGTCCACCACCTGCACCATGTTGGGCACCTCGTCACTCATGTCGATGTTGACCGACGGATCGCGCTCGGCATTCACGGTGACCAGCACCAGCTTGCGGATGGTGCCCGGCGGAATGCCCACCTCGCTGAAGGTCTCGCGCAGCCCGCCGCCGGCGAGGGCTCGGTCAAGCAGCCGCTGCACACCCAGGTTGTCGGCCAGGCCCCCGTCCACCAGGTGGATGTAGGGCCTGCGCTGCGCGTCCAGGTAGCTCAGTTCGTGCGCGCGGTACAGCCGGGCACGGTAGTCGCCGCCTGCGGCCAGAGTGCCCGCGCGGGACACCGTCTTGTGCTCCGCGCACTGGTCGGAGTAGTTCTTGAGCGTCATCGGGCTCAGCAGCAACGGCACGGCCGATGATGACGCCACGGCAAACGACAGCGGCACCTTGCGCAGGTCTGAGCAGATCAGCGCGAACTGCTCCCAGGTGAACTCGAAGCCCGAGCCCAGTGACATGTCCGTGGCCGTGATGAACAGCTGCGGGTGGCGCGGGCGCCGTGCCACATCGCCAAACGTGAGCCCGCCATAAAGCTCATCCAGCCGCCGCGCCAGCAGGTGGGTGCGGCCGAGCCAGGGCGATGTGAGGTCCACCAGGTTGCCCGGGCGCAGCGCCTGCGTGATCAGGCTGTTCTGGAAGTTCTGGCGCAGAAACTCGTGCTCGAAACGCGGCAGCCCATCGATGCCGTGCGCCGCCAGGTACGCGGCCACGATGCTGCCGCCCGAGACGCCGCTGATCACATCGGTGGCATCGAGCAGCGTGGTGGGGCGCCCGTTCCAGTCAAAGCGCGTGGCCTGCATCTCGGTCAGCACGCCAAAGCCGAAGGCCGCCGCCCGCGCACCGCCGCCAGAGAGTGTCACGGCAACAAGGATGGAGGGATCGCGCTCGGACTTGCGCTCGGGGATGCCCTGGTCCTCGGGCTTCAAGGGCTCGTTGATCCAGGGCCGCACCGACGAGCAGCCCCCCAGCAAGACCAGGGCGGCCACCACGGCGCACCGCCACATCCTCTGCTTCATGCGAAATACCGGCATCGCGCTCCTCCCAGGGTTGCAGGCTTTTCTTTCAGGCTCGCCTTGCCAGCGTCAGCAGCCCAGCAGTGCGGGCAGCTCGGCCATGCTGCGAAACACCTGCGATGCGCCTGCGGCACGCAGGGCCTCGCCATCGTCCAGCGGCGCATAGGCAAACACCGTGGCCCCGGCGGCCACGCCTGCACGGACGCCGATGGTCGAATCCTCCACCACGGCGCAGCGCGCCGGATCGGCCTGCAGAGCGGCAGCGGCGGCCAGGTACACGTCGGGCGCCGGTTTGGTCTGGGGCACCTCGTGGCCGCTGAAGATGCGGCCTTCAAAGAAGCGCATGAGCCCCACCTTGGCCAGTTGCATCTCCACCTTGAAGCGATCGGCTCCCGAGGCGCAGGCAATGCGCCCGCCATGGTGGGCATGTACACGTTCGATGGCGGGGTGGATGTGCGCGATGGCCACCAGGCGCCGATCCAGTTCGGCATTGCGCCGCGCATAGAAGCTGGCCATCCACTCGTCGGTGAGTGGCCGACCGGTCTCGGCCTCAATGCGGACGGTGGCGCTGCGCACCGTCCGGCCGATGAAATAGTCCATGCATTCTTCGTGCGTGATGGCCCAGCCCGCCTCGTTGAGCATGTCGCGCAGCACACCGTTGGTGATGGGCTCGCTGTCTACCAGCACGCCATCGCAGTCAAACAAGATTGCTTCAAATTTCATAGCTATTAGCGCTTATGGGTAAAGCGCTGGAGTTCATTTTTATTCAAAATTTCAGCTGTGGATGTCACCATCCACATAGAACCAGCGCCCGCCTTCGCGCACAAAGCGGCTGGTCTCATGCAGGCGCACGGCACGCCCGCCCACGCGGTAGCGCGCGACAAACTCCACCTCGGCCCGGTCTTCGCCCGTGGTGCGGTGGCTGCGCACCTCCAGGCCCAGCCACTTCGTGCCGGTGTCGAAATCGAGGGCCGCTGGTCGGGTGCTGGTGTGCCAGGTGGCCTGCAGGTAGTCGCCACGTTCGAGGACAAAGGCGGTGTAGCGTGACCGCATGAGGCTCTCGGCATCGGGCGCGGCAGCGTCGTCCCAGTGGTCGAGGTAGCGGCCGCAGCAGTCCCCATAGGACAACGCCGCAGCCTTGGCGCTTTTGCCGGGCTTGGCCTGGTTACGACCGCAAGGGCAGGGTTCGGAGTTCGTCAGAGACACGGAGGGCATGCGTTTCACACGGGCGCAAATCAGCGCAGCGTTCCAAACACCTTGCGGGCGATGGCACTGCCCGCACCAGCGGGGTTCTGGCGGATACGGCGCTCTTCCTCGCCGATCATGAAGTACAGGCCATCGAGCGTCTTTCCGGTGACGTACTGCGCGAGGTTGGCCTCCTCGGGCTTGAGCAGTCCAAACCCTGCGGCCTTGCCGGCGAAGGTGTTGTACTTCTGGGTCAAGCCCACCTTTTCGGTGGCCTGATTCACCACAGGCAGGAAGCGCTCGGAGAGCGGGGTGCGTGTCTTTTCGGCAAAAAAGGCCGTGACCGAGGTGCTGCCACCGGTCAGGATGTTCTTGGCATCGGTCACTGTCATGTTCTGCACGGCGCCCACCAGCAGATCCTTCCCCATGGGCACGGCGGCCTCTGCCGCGCGGTTGATGGAGGTGACGAGCTCATCGATGCGCCGGCCCTGCCCTAGCGACTTCATGACCTTGGCCGCGTCTTCCAGGTAGCCCGGCAGGCCAATGCGCACCTGAGGGTTGCCCAGAAAACCATCGGGCCGCCCCAGCAGCGCGACCGCCGCCTGGGCGCCCTGGCCGAGCGCGGCCTTGAGGCCACCGGAGGCATCGGCGTTGGAGAGATCCCCGAGCGACAGGGCCCAGGCCTGCTGACCGGTGGCGCACAGCAGGGCAGCCAGGACGCTGGCTTGGTGAAATTGGCGACGTTGCATCGAGCGTTTTCTTTCGGTGGAGAGGGGGGGCGCTGCCTGGCGGGTACGCAGGCAGGCAACAAGCACAGGGGATTTTCGCTCAGCACCGTAGACTGGTGTTCGACACAACCCTCCAACAAGGAGCCCTGCAATGTGGGAAATGAATGTGCCGTGGTGGGAATTCGTGCTGCGCGGCGTGGTGGTCTACGTGTTTCTGCTGGTGTTCCTGCGCCTGACGGGCAAGCGCCAGACCGGCCAGTACGCGCCGTTTGACCTGGTGCTGCTGCTGATCCTGTCCAACGCGGTGCAGAACTCGATGAACGCGGGTGACAACTCGCTGGTGGGCGGGCTCATCTCAGCGGTCACGCTCATCGGCTGCCATGTGGTGCTGGCACAGCTGACGTTCCGGTTTGCGTGGATGGAGCGGTTGATAGACGGCACCCCGCAGGTGCTGGTGCAGCAGGGCCAGGTGAACGCCGAACTCATGCGCAAGGAGCTGCTCTCGACCGACGACCTGGAAGCCGCGCTGCGCGCCAGCGGCTGCCTGGACCTGCACGAGGTGGAGCGAGCCACCATCGAAACCAACGGCCAGATCACCGTGGTGCTGCGGCGCCGGGGTGGCTGAGGCACCCCGGCGCCCAGCCCAAACTAGTTCTGCGTGTAGCAGATCTTGTTGGGAATGATGGTGTTGGCGTAGTTTTCCACGCTGGCCGCTGTAGGAAACACCGTGGGTGTCTGGTCGCCCAGCATGCACAGGCGCGTTCCCTTGCGGGCCCAGACGATGCGCGAGTTCAGGCCCGAAGGCTGGCTCCACAGACCCCAGAACGCGGTCAAGGTGGCGGTGCTCGCGTTGCGGTCGAACAGCAGATTGCCCACGTCGGACAGCGGCCCCGCCGCGGTGCCAGTGCCCGTGCAGTTGGCATCGGCGTAGGTGGCCACGCCGATCTGCCCCGTCACCCGGTTGTCGGCCTGCCGCGTGATGCGCCACAGCGCGCGGCCCCACTGGCCAGGGCGCACCGGCACACACAGCTCCTGCTTCCAGTCGCCTTCGGGCAAGGCCACCACGGCACCACAGCTCACCTCGACCGAGCCCACGTTAGCCGATGCCACCGTGCCCGCGCCATTGCGCACCGAGCAGCTCTGCCCCGCGGGCTGCGTGCGCACGGTGACTGCATATGCCGCGCCCCCCGCCACCGCCGTACCAAAGGTAAAACCGCCGTTGCTGGCGAGCGAAAGATCGTCGCCAGCGTTGTTCTGCAGCACCAGGGTGCCACTTGCCAGGCCAGAGACCGAACCACCCACCGTGAAGGTGGCTGCCGCCAGGTTCTCGCAACGCACCTGCACAGTGCTCACGTTGGCGGTAGCGGTGCCGGTGCCCTGCGTCACGGTGCAGCGCTGACCATTGGGCTGCGTCTTGACCGTGACGGCATAGGCCACGCCACTGTCCGTGCGGGTGACGAACACGAAATTGCCGTTGGCACTCAGGGTCAGGTCGTCGATGCCAAGGTTCTGCAGGGTCAACGTCTTGCCCGTGCCCAGGCCACTTACGACGCCCCCCACCGAGAAAACCCCTGCCGAAGGCGGTGGCGACGTGCCGTTGTCGTCATCTCCGCCCCCGCAGCCCGCCAGCAGCACGGCGGCCAATCCCAGAGAAGTCCAGCGGAAAGTGGGCCGTGCGTGGTGCCAGCTGCCCGGGGCGCTTGTTATGGTCATGTACAGAAACCTCCAGATGATGAATGGAGGACGGATTCTGTGCAGCGCACCGCGCCTTGCGAAACCCTACCCTGGTAGGGTGACCCCCATGACCCGGTGAAAGGCGCTCATGGCAGCGACCTCAGCGCCGGCGCACTGCGCGGCGCTCGCCCCACCAGCACCAGCGCAGCCGCTGCAAGGGCGAAACCCGCGCTGAGCAACGGCACGGCACTGGCGTTTTCACCTTCGACAATGAACGAGGCCGTGAGCGGACCGAATGCACTGCCCAGCAGTTGTGCTGCAGGCACCAGCCCGGCCAGGCGCCCGCTGGGGTCGGCACGGAACGCCAGGCCAATATGAAACGGCAGCATGAAAAGCCAAACAAAACCGAACAAGGCACAGGCCAGGGCAAAGTCCCGTGTGTTGCCACTGGGCAACTGGTGAGCGGCAGTGGTGACGATGGCGAGCAGCACGGAGCAGGCCACCAGCGTGGACACCACGGGCAGGCGCCTCACGGCCAGCGCGGCCAGGCTGCCTCCCACCACCTGCATGGCCAGCACGGCGGCGACCAGGGTCTGCGCGCTGCGCGCATCGTAACCAGCGGCCTTGCCCAAGGGCTCCAGGTACGCCCAGAACGAACCCAGCGTGGCCAGCTGCAGAAACACCACGGCCAATGGCTGAAGGGTGGCCGCCGACCAGCGAAACCCCGACACCGCAGGCGGCGCCAGCGGCGAGAGGCGCGCCGGTTGCACAAACGCCAGCAGACAGGGCTGCAGCGCCAGCAAGCCCAGCGCCACGAAACCGCCACGCCAGCCCCAGTGGGGAATGATGGCATTGGCCAACACCACGCCCAGCAACGCCTGTGCCAGGGTCTGCGCAACGAAGAAGATGCCGCCCACGCGCGCCGGGTTGGCGGTGCGCACGACCACGCCGGTGGTGCCCCAGATCAGCACACCTTCGGCCAGGCCAGCAGCCGCTCGCACGCCCGTCAGGGCGCCGTCGCCCGTGGCCAGCAGCGTGAGCAGATCCAGGCCCGCTGCGCACACCCCGGCAACGAGGGTGATCGACCGCAACCGCGCACCCGGCAATAGCGCGTCGCCGAGCACCACGCCGAGGCCCAGCATGATGATCTCGGCCATGGCCACAATGCCCACGCCCTCCAGACTGACCTGCCGGGCTTCGACAAGTTCGCCCAGGAGAATGGGCTGCACGCCCACCATAAGCACGGCAATGGTGCCGACCGCCAGCGCGGAAACCACCTGCGCTGCGGACATCTTTACATCGTGATTGGAGGACATGGGAAGCCCTTTCTGTGGGGGGTCAGTAGCCTTTGCTTTCCTCGGGCAGCTGACCCTGCAGGAACCGCGCCAACGCGCGCTGCTCATCTTTCGCAAGTCGCCGGTTGGCGACCCAGCGCACGATCCAGGGCAAGGCACGCACGCGCCCGCCCCCGGCCACGGCCAGCACGTAGGCCTTGGCACACTTCTCGAACAGTTCGGCATTGAGCGCCAGGCGCGTGGCGGTCATGCCAAGGCACACCGGTAGCCCTCGCACCAGCAGCACATTGCCTTGCCCCTGCAAGACCGCCGCTGCATCGCCCATGTCTGCGCTGGCCGGTCCCATGGGGCCCAGGTGGCGCGCCTGTTCGTCGAACACCTGCGGCATCGCGCCACCAAAGTCCGCCAGGCAGCGTCCGAAAGCCCCTCCGCCGACAGCAATGGCGCCCACATCGCCGCGTTTGGCGTAGGCGGCGGCATGCACCTGGGCGTCGTGCGGCGCGGTCCGCCAAGGCACACGTTGGGGCGTGGCGCCGGACGCGAGCCCAAACCACATCGCGTCGCTGCCCGGTATGCGCAGCGACAAACTCGCGCCCTCGCTGTCCAGCAAACGCTTGGCTTGCAGCCTCTCGCGCAGCGGGAGCCACTGCGCGCGCACGTTCTCTTCGAAATCCATGGTGTCAGACCAGCTTGAAGACATCTTCGAAACGGTTCAGCGCATCATCGATCACCTCGTCGGTGTCGGCCAGGCTGGTGTAGATGCGGCTACCAGCCAGCGTGATGAGGCCATGCGCGGTGTAGGCCGCACCCATCTCTTCCATCATGTGCTTGCGGCGCTTGGCTTCGTCCTTGACCTTGAACAGCTTCCACAGGCTGCTGGTGTCCAGCAGCAACACGCCCGAGGTCTGCAGGTGCACGATGGATCCCATGTTGTAGGTCACGTAGGGCAGGCCGAGGCGGTGGATGATTTCCTCCAGGCCCTGGCGCAGCCGGTCGCCCGCGCGGCCTGCCACACCCGCGGCATCGGTGCGCTGCGCCTCCAGCAGCGCGAAGTACCCGGCCACGCACGACAGCGGGTTGGCCGACAAGGTGCCGCCGACAAAAGCACGCTTGGCAGTGGTACCGATGCCCCCCACCAGCATCATCATGATGTCCCGGCGCCCGCCGATGGCGCCCGCCATCGGGTAGCCACCGGTGAGGCACTTGCCGAGCACGGTGAGGTCGGGCTGGACGTCAAAGTAGGCCTGCGCACCACCTGCCCCCAGCCGGAAACCCGTGACCACCTCGTCAAAGATCATCAGCGCGCCGAACTCGTCGCACAGCTTGCGCACCTGGCGGTTGTAGTCGGGGTGCACCGGGCGTGTGCCGCTCTCGGGGCCCAGCGGCTCCAGCAGCACGGCAGCGGTGCCACCGCGCAGGCGGTTGATCTGCAGTTTGCTGCGCAGCGCATCCAGGTCGTTCGGGTTGCATTCCTGGGTGCTGCCGGTGGCGCCACGCGGGATGCCCACGGCTTCCATGCGGCCAGTCTTGGGCAGGCGCATGCCATAGACGACCTGGTCGCTCCAGCCATGGTAGGCACCGCCGACCTTGATGACCCACTTCTTGCCGGTGTAGGCACGTGCCAGGCGCACGGCGCCCATCACGGCCTCGGTGCCCGAGCCCAGCAGGCGCACCATGTCCACCGCCGGCATGGACTGGCACACCAGCTCGGCCAGCTTGACTTCGTATTCGTGCAGCAGGCCGGTGACCGGGCCGCAGGAGTCCAGCACCTCGTTCACTTTCTGACGCACCACCGGATGGTTGGAGCCGAGTAGCGTGGGACCACCGGCCTGCAGGAAATCGATGTAGCGGTTGCCGTCCACATCGGTCATGTGGGCGCCCTCAGCCTGTGCGACGGCCAGCGGGAACGGGTGATTGAAAGCCAGGTTGTGCTGCACACCACCGGGAATCACGGTCTTGGCACGTTCGGACAACCGCCGCGACCCCTGGCAGCGCTCATCGAAATACCGCATCACCTGCGGCATCTTGTCTGCGCGGATGGGCCGCATCGGCTGCTTGACCAGCTCGTCGAAGCGGCGATAGAGATGGCCGACATCGGGCCAGGCCGAAATGGCGGGGCGAGGCGCGGTGGCCGATGCGGCGGTGTGAACAGAGGCAAGGTTGCTCATGGCTTGGTGGCTGGGTAGCTGGGTAGCTGGGTAGCTGGGTAGCTGAGGTTCGGGGGGTTGGGTCAGGCTGCCAGCGCGTCAACGATGCGCTGCAGGGCCGGTTGCGCGAGAGGCTCCCGCTCCGCACGGGCAGAGATC
Organism: Acidovorax sp. ACV01; assembly: GCF_014851495.1. Taxonomy (NCBI): domain Bacteria; kingdom Pseudomonadati; phylum Pseudomonadota; class Betaproteobacteria; order Burkholderiales; family Comamonadaceae; genus Acidovorax; species Acidovorax sp. ACV01. The sequence goes on from NZ_JACUZT010000010.1 coordinate 164,280, forward strand.
GCGTGCAGCAACAAGGTCTTCGACAGGGCTTCGAGGTCTTCGACCGCCTGCAGGGCGGCCCAGGTGGTCGCGGCGCAGCACAGCACGCCGTGGTTGAGCATGAGGTAGGCGTTGGTGTCGGGGCGCAGCGCGCGCGCCAGCCGAGACGATAGCCAGCCGCTGCCCGAGGGGGCATAGCCGACCACAGGAATGCGGCGGCCCAGCGAGCGCTGCATTGGCCCGGCCGGCACCGTGAGCGCCTGTCCGAGCAATGCGCAGGCGCTGGCCACGGGCTGGTGGGTGTGGATGCTCGCCTGCACGTCGGGCCGCGCGCGCAGCACGCGGGCATGCAGGCCACTTTCGACCGAGGGCGTGCGTTCACCTTCCACCTGCTGCAGGTCCGCCAGGCGCAGCACACACACATCGGCCGCGGTCATCGTCAGGTAGTCGGTCGCCGAGGGGGTGACGGCGATGTGCGCTGCGTCGATGCGCAGCGCGATGTTGCCGCCGGTGCCCGAGAAGTGGCCCCGGCGCGAAAGTTCGACACACAGTTCGACGACAGTCTGGCGGATGTTCTGCGTGTTCATGCAGCGGCTCCTTGGGGTGCGTTGATGCGGTGGTATAGCGGCGCCAGGCGGGTGCGCACTTCCTTGAAGGTTTCGAACTGGTCGCCATACAGGCGGCGCAGCGCGCTGGAGGGTTCGTAGATGGTCCGCGTCCGCCGCAGGGGGCCCAGGTCGGCAAACGACAGCGCGCCCATGCCCACTCCGGCGATGAAGGCGGCTCCAATGGCATTGGTCTGGATGGGGTTCTCCAGCTGGCGGATCGGCTGGCCCGTCACGTCGGCCATGATCTGGCACCACACGTCAGACTGCGCGCCGCCGCCCACGGCCGTGACGGTGCCCGCGTTGCGCCCGAGCAGACGCGCGAAGGGTTCGAGCATCCAGCGCGTGTTCAGCGCCACGCCTTCCAGAAACGCGCGAAAGATGTCCTCACGGGTGTGCTCCAGCGACATGTTGAGCAACCCGGCACGCAGGCGCGGGTCGTCCACCGGTGTGCGCTCACCCAGCAGCCATGGGGTGTAGATCAGGCCCCGCGCGCCCGGAGGCACACGCGCGGCAATGCGGTTCAGCACCTCGTAGACGGCGGGATGCTCTTCGTCGCTGGCGAGTTCATCGGGGTGGTACAGGATGCGGTCGCGCAGGAACGACAGGTTGGCACCAGCCGTGGACTGCAGCGCCATGGCCAGGTAGCGCCCATCCACCGCGCTGGGCACGGCCGCAATTTTGTGGCGCACATCGGTTTTCATGAAGGGCACGTGCGCCCCCAGCCACGATGAGGTGCCCAGGTACAGATGGGTCTCGAAATCGGCCACGGCCGCACCCACCGCCACCGCAGAGGTGTCCACGGCGCCCGCGACGACCAGGGTCCCGGGATTCAGCCCCAGGGCCTGCACGACGTCCGGCAGCAGCGGCCCCAGAACGTCGGTGGAGTGCACGATCTCCGGCAGCTTGGCCGCGTCGATACCGAGCAGGCGGATGAGGCCTGCGTCGTAACGGACCTGGTGCGGATTGCGGTTGTCGGTGACCCAGGAAGTCACCGCAGAATCCTGCGTGGCACAGAACCGGCCGGACAGGCGCAGGTTCAGGTAGTCGAGCACGTTGAGGAACTTGTAGGTGCGCTCGTAGCGTTCGGGCTCTTCGTCGCGGATGTAGGCCATGTGTCCCGCCGAGTCCCGCCCCGACAGAGAAGGAGCCCCACCAGTCAGCCGCAGCCAGCGCCACAGCTTGAGCGGCGCGTAGCCTTCGATGCGTGGCCCCCGCCCGCGCACCCGGCGTGCCATGGCGGCCGCACCGCGCGAATCCAGCCAGGTCAGCGCACGCCCCAGCGGCTGGCCTTGGCGGTCCACACACACGGTGCCTTCCGTCTGGGTCGAGCAACAAACGGCCACCACACGCTGCCTCAAGCTGGTCTCCGCGCCAAGAGCCTCCCCTGCACTGTGCAGGAACGCAGCCCACCAATCCTGCGGGGCCTGCTCGGCCAACGCGCCCTGCACGTGCAGCGGGACCGCATGGAAGGCCCAGGCGTGCACCGTGCCGTCCAGCGATACCAGGGCACATTTGCAGCCTGAGGTTCCCAGGTCCACGGCCAGCACCAGCCGCCCATCGGCCTGCTCGGGCACGGTATCCAAGGGTGGGCCCATCTCAGAAGCTGCGCGAGACGGAAACCACAAGGCGGTTGTTGTCGGTGGCACGCAGTCGGGTGCCATCCAGCGCGATATAGAGTTCGCGCACCCTGGTGCGAGTGGTCATCCACTCGGCGCTCCAGTGGAAGCCCCAGCGCTTGTGGGTGACCCCGATGGAATAGTCCGAGAAGTCCGCCTCCTTGAAGTTGGCGATCTTCTGGTAGCCGGCATGCAGGTTCACTGTGGTGGTCGGGTTCAGCGCGTATTTGTAGCCCAGGTCAAACAGCCAGCTGCCGCGCGAGTTGTGATCGCCACGCGCATAGCAGGCCAACCCTGGCGTGGGATCGGCCATCAACGACACCATGGTGCCGCAAACCCCACCGGTGTTCGCCCCCCGGTAGGTCTTGGAGATCACATTCATGACCCGCGCCTCCAACGCCCCGTAGCCAATTTCGGCCACGGCGAATGCGCTGTCGTATTTGGTGCTGCGCCAGTCCGTGGGCGCGCCAGTGCCCATGTCAAAACCATGGGGAGCCTGAAATTTCGCGCCCGGAAACAACTCGGCGGCCAGGCCCGCACCATAGTGCCAACCCTCGGGGTCCCCGAAACGATACCCCCCCGCCAGAGTAACCCCAAGGCCCGCTCCGTCCAGAAACTGCTTCCTGCTGACCGTGGCGAATTCAGCCAGCCCGACCAAGCCACTTTCGTGGACGGCTTGCACGCTGAGCTTCATGCCGGGGCCGTTCAACGAGTCCGACACACCCCGGCTGCGCTGGTCGGTGGTGAACTTCACTTCTGTGTTGACCGAAAAGCTGGCGGTCTCTTCGGCAAGCGAAGGCGTCGCGGCGCTCGCCAGCACGGTGGCGGCGATGGCCCAGGGAATGGGGCGGGTGAAGTGCATGGAGTGCTCCTTGGTTCGAGGAATGGAAGGCTCACAAATCGTCTTGTCCGAAAGATGGGTGGGTGGGAAGCGGATCAGGAAACGGGTTCGCACGACGGCGCGACCGGCAAGGCGGGCACGCGCTTGAGCTGCTCCGTCTGGCCCAGGACTTCCACCCCCACGAAGGCGCGGATGCGCAGCTCGTCGGCATTGGCGCGCACAACGCCCTTGTACTTTTTGTTTTCGCGCGGGTCGTAGACCCAGCCTTCGCGCCAAGCCTCTTTTTCGTAGCGGCCAAGCTGTGCAACCCGCACATTGCAGGTGCTGGCAGGCGTGCCGGCGTCCTTGTCCCAGACGATGGTTCCGCACAGCGCACCGGGCGCATCGGCACAGGGCGCGAACCGGATCACCGCGTCGTTCTCGGGAGTGATCCACAAGCCCTTGGCGTCATCGGGCCCGGCGGCTTGCGCCGACACAGTCACCGAGCAACAGACAAGGGCCAGCAAGCGGGTCAGGGTCTTCATGAAGCACGCCTTTCTTGGGCCAGGACAAGAACCATTTGGATAGTCATGGCTAGTATATAGTTATGACTACTTTTTTATGCCAAAAAATTTACTGGGACAATCCCTGATGCCGCAGCTGCTCCGTCCGATGCCCTCCACCCGAAGCCCCCAACCCTCGCTGGCCACCAAGAAGCAGCCTGCACAGCAGCGCGCCACCGAGACCTATGAGCGCATCCTGGAGGTGACGGCGCAGACATTGGCCGACGTCGGCATCGAGCGGCTGTCCACCAACCTGGTGTGCGAACGCGCCGGGCTCACGCCGCCCGCGCTCTATCGCTATTTCCCCAACAAATACGCGCTGCTGTCCGAGCTGGGGCAGCGCCTGATGCAGGCCCAGAACGCGCGTGTGGACCGCTGGATCACGCTGGAGGTGTTCAACGGGGGCGTGGAAAGCCTGGAGCTGGCGATCGAGGGTCTGATCATTGACACCTACGAAGCGACGGTACAGACCGTGGGCGGGGTCTGGATCATGCGGGCGCTGCGTGCGGTGCCCGCCTTGCAGCAGGTGCGGCTGGCCTCCCACGCCACGGTCACGCAAGAACAAACCCGCCTGCTCGCCCAGGCCCTGCCCGAAGCCGATGCGGCCGAGCTGCAACTGGTCAGCCGCATCGTGGTGGAACTGATCTACGCCACCGTCGAGATGATTTTTGACGAGCCGCTGGATGTGAAAGCCGTAGCCCGCACCGTGGCGGGCATGATCGCCAGCCACCTCACCCGTGTCCGGCCGCAGGACAGTGGGCAGCCACCCCACACACCCGCCAAGCCCGGCGGCACCCGGCCAAAGCCTGGCGCGGCCTGATCAACCGTGGAGGTGCGGCAAACCCTACCTCAGTAGGGTTTGCGCGCCACCGCGGCTGCGCCAAACTTGGCAGAATTTGCCCGCTGCATCCTGGCGCCCGGCGCCCGGGGCCGCAGCGCCACTGGCCTGCCATGTCACCCTACGCCCTCATCCTGGACGACCACCCGCTCGTAGCACGCGGCGTGGCCGAGTTTCTGCGCTCGCGGCTGCCGCACATGGAGGTGGCAGTCGCAGAGCATGCGGACGATGTGGAGCCACTGATCGAGGCGCGTGGAGCGCCGGCCATAGCGCTCATCGACTTCTGGCTGGCCGACGGCGCCGCGCTCAGCCTCATTGCCCGCATCCGCACGCGGTGCCCCGCCACCGCCGTGGCGGTGATGAGCGGCGATGACGACCTCGCCGTGATCGATCAGGTGCGCGCCGCAGGCGCCCACGGCTTCATCCACAAGCAGGAGCCGCCAGAGACGTTTGCCCAGGCGATAGAGGCACTGGTGGGGGGCCTGGCCTGGTTCACTCCTGGCGCCAACACACAGCGCCCGGTGCGCAGCCGGGAGTTGCCCGTGACCCCGGCCGAGCTGGGCCTGTCGGTGCGCCAGGGCGAGATCCTGGCGCTGGTGCTGCAGGGGCAGCCCAACAAGCGCATCGCCCAGCAATATGCGCTGTCGGAGAGCACGGTCAAGGAGCACATGACCGCCATCCTGCAGCGCCTGGGCGCACGCACCCGGGTGGAGGCCATCACGCGGCTGCGCGGGCGCCTGCTGGTGCTGCCGCAGCAGCCACCGCCGCCGTGATCGGGCACACCGCAGTGCCGCGTGGCATGGCATTCCACCCCCCCACGCTGCACCCACTGGAACGCGGTGGGGCCCCGCACGCCCCGGCATGACCGCGCCCGCCACCGACCCGACCAGCGCCCAGGACGCTCCCAGCACACAAGGCTGGCTGCTGCTGCTCGAAGCCTCTTTTGCGCGCCTGCGGCTGGGCATGACGGTGATGCCCAGCATGGGGCTGCTGTTTGGCCTGCTGCTGGGCTGGGAGGGCGGGCCCGTCGCACCGCTGGTGGTGTGGGGAGCCGCGTACCTGCCGGTGCTGCTGTTCGTCCGATGGGGACACCGCCGCTACCTGCACGAACGCACCCTGCGGTCACCCGAAGCCCTGCTGCTCACCTGGACCCGCCGCGTGCGCGGCCTGGCGCTGGCGCATGGGGTGGGTGTTTCGCTCTCGGTGGTGTTGCCGTTGGGCCAGGCCAGCTACGAATTCATGCTGTTGCTGTACATCACGCTGGCGGGCATTCTGGCCGGCAATGCAGCCCAGATGACCGCCACGCTCGCCGTCTACCGGATGTACTTCATGGGCGCTTTGGGTGGACTGGCGATGATCCCCTGGGCGTTTCCCGGGCAGTGGCCATTTATTCTGCCCATGACACTGATAACGGCCGCCGTGATCTACCGCAGTGCCGTGAACTCGCACCGCTTCTTTGTGCGCCAGGTGGTGCTGGAAGAGCGCAGCCGCGACCTGGCCGAGCGCTACCGCGAGGCCAGCCAGGCGGCTGAACGGGCGCTCGCAGAGAAGAACCATTTTCTGACCACCGCCGCGCACGACCTGCGCCAGCCGGTGCATGCGATGGCGCTGTTGGCCGAGGCCATCGCCTTGCACGGACGTGGCCACCCCCACATCGACAACCTGCTGGTGCAATGGCGGATGAGCATGCGGTCGGTGAACCACATGTTCGACGCGCTGCTCGACCTGTCGCGCATTGAATCCGGCGCGGTGGAGCTGCGCCCCGCCCCCGTGTCGCTGGCTGCACTGTTCGAGGACCTGCGAACCCAGTTCGCGACCGATGCCAGCGCACGCGGCCTGGTGCTGCGTTTGCACCCACCACCGCCCGGCGCCGCTGCACTGGCCGACCCGGCACTGGTTCGCCAGTCGGTGGCCAACCTGGTGCAAAACGCGCTGCGCTACACCCCAGAAGGCGGCGTTCTGGTGGGCGCACGGCGACGGGGCGCGCATTGGCGCATCGAGGTGTGGGACACCGGGGTGGGCGTGGCCCTGCACGAGCAGGCACAGATCTACCAGGCGTTTTACCGCCCCGAGCACGCCTGGCAGGTTCACCGCAGCGGGCACGGCCTGGGCCTGGCGGTAGTGGCGCGCTGCGTGGCGCTGATGCAGGCCCGGCAAGGGCTGCAGTCCCGATTGGGCAAGGGGTCGTGCTTCTGGCTGGAGCTACCCACCACACAGCAGGCCACCGCAACGCTGACCACCGTACCCACCGCAGCACCAGGCACCAGCCCACCGTTGAGGGGCCGCTGTCTGGTGCTGGACGACGACCCGCATGTGCTGAATGCCTGGTCTACGCTGCTGATCACCTGGGGCATAGACGTGCGCCTGGCCTCCAACGCGGCAGAGGCTTTTGCCCACCTGGACACCGGCTTTGCACCCCATTCCATCCTGTGCGACCAGCGGCTGCGGTCCGGCGAGAGCGGCTTTGACGTGCTGCGCGCGCTGCTGGACCGCTGCCCCGACGCGCGTGGCGCGATGGTGAGCGGAGAGTACGACTCGCCCGAGCTACAGACCGCGCAGGACGAGGGCTACCTGGTGCTGCGCAAACCCGTGGATGTGGACGAGCTGCACGCGGTGCTCAGCCAGTGGCTGCGCGGGCAGAAATTTGAATAAAAACAGGCTCTAGCGCTTATCCAACAAGCGCCATTAGCTATTATTTATATAGCAAACAACATCAAGCCAGCGCGCGCTGGATGATGATCTTCTGCACGTCGCTCGTGCCTTCGTAGATCTGGCACACGCGCACGTCGCGATAGATGCGCTCCACCGGGAAATCGTTCACCACGCCGTAGCCGCCCAGCGTCTGGATGGCGGCGCTGCACACGCGCTCGGCCATCTCGCTGGCGAAGAGCTTGGCCATGGCGGCTTCCTTCAGGCAGGGGCGGCCTGCATCACGCAGCGCGGCGGCGTGCCAGATGAGCTGGCGCGCCGCCTCGATCTGCGTGGCGCAGTCGGCCAGGCGAAAGCCGACGGCCTGGTGGTTGAAGATGGTGGTGCCGAAGCTCTCGCGCTCTTTCGAATACGCGAGCGCCGCATCGAAGGCACTGCGTGCCATGCCTACACTTTGCGCGGCGATGCCGATGCGGCCGCCTTCGAGCGCGCCCAGGGCGATCTTGTAGCCCTCGCCCTCGGCGCTGATAAGGTTCTCGGCAGGGATGCGGCAGTTGTCGAAGTTGATCTGCGCGGTGTCGCTGGAATGCTGGCCCAGCTTGTCTTCGAGCCGCGCCACCACGTAGCCGGGGTTGCTGGTGGGCACGAGGAAGGCGCTCATGCCCTTCTTGCCCGCGCCCTTGTCGGTCACGGCGATGACGATGGCCACGTGACCGTTCTTGCCGCTGGTGATGAACTGCTTGACGCCGTTGATGATGTATTCATCGCCCTGCTTCACCGCCGTGGTGCGCAGGGCCGAGGCGTCCGAGCCCACATGCGGCTCGGTCAGGCAGAACGCGCCCAGCATCTCGCCACGGGCCAGCGGCGTGAGCCAGTCGCGCTTTTGCTGGGCGTTGCCGTAGCGCATGAGGATGGCGTTGACGGGGCAGTTGGTCACGCTGATGGCGGTGCTGGTGCCGCCGTCTCCGGCCGCGATCTCTTCGAGCACCAGCGCGAGGGTGACGTAGTCCAGATTGGCGCCGCCAAATTCTTCGGGCACGCAGATGCCGTACGCGCCCAGTGCAGCCAGGCCCTGGTGCGCCTCCTTGGGGAAGTGGTGTTCCTTGTCCCAGCGCGCGGCGTGGGGCCACAGCTGTTCCTGCGCAAAGTCGCGCACCGCGTCGCGGATCATTTCCTGGTCTTGGGTCAGCAGCATAGGGAGTGTCTCCAGAGTCGTTGTTCAGAAATTCGGGGGGCTACCAATGGGATGCGCGGCGGCCATCGTGGTGCAGCAGGCGGCCCTTGTCGGCGGCCGTGACACCCGCCACGGTGGCACGCAGGCCGCGCACGCTGTCCTGCACCGTGAGCGCAGCGCCTTCGCCGCCCATGTCGGTCTGCACCCAGCCGGGATCGATGGTGATGAGGGTTGCGCCGGGGTAGTCGTGCTGCGCGGAGGCCACGGCCATGTTCAGCGCGGCCTTGCTGGTGCGGTACAGCCACGAGCCACTGCTCTGCACGCTGCCAATCTGCGACATGGACGAGGACAGGAACGCGAACACGCCCTGCGCGTCGGCCACCAGGGGGGCAACCTGCGGCAGCGTCTGCATGGCGCCCAGCACGTTGGTGTGCATGACGGCGTCAAAGTCCTGCTGCGTGGGTGGCGTGAGCGCGCTGGGGCGGCGTATGACGCCCGCCACATACCAGGCGGTCTCGATCTTTTCGCCGTCCAGTTGCCAGGCCAGCCGGCTCACGCTGGCGGGGTGGGCGACGTCGATGGTCAGCACCTCGGCGCCCAGGGCCTGCACACGCTCGCGGCCCGCTTCGTCACGCACGGTGGCAATCACGCGGCGGCCCGCTTCGGTGTACTGGCGCACCAACTCCAGCCCAATACCGCGCGATGCGCCGATAACCAATATGGATTTCATGGGGGAAATTTGAATAAAATTGGGCTCTAGCGCTTATCTATCAAGCGCCAGCAGCTATCAAAATTGAAGTACTCAACGCCAACACGATCATGCATCGCCCAGTTGCTGCTCTTGCGCCAGTTGGGCGCGGTAGCGCTGCAACATGGCGACTTGCGACTCAGGCTCGGTAGCGAGGCCCATCTGGGCGTGAATCATCTCGCCCATCGTGGGCAGCGCGGTGCGGTCCACCTGCGCATCGGCCGACCACAGCCGCGAGCGCATGAAGGCCTTGGAGCAGTGCAGATACGCCTCGGCCACGCGCACTTCGATCACTATTTTTGGGCGCTGGCGCTCGGCCGTGAAGAAGTCGGTGTACAGCGCCTCGTCGCGCAGGCGCGCCGTGCCGTTCACCCGCAGGGTTTCGTCCACACCCGGAATCATGAACAACAAACCGATGCGCGGGTCTTCCAGCAGGTTGGTCAGGGTGTCGAGCCGGTTGTTGCCCCCCGCATCGGGCAGCAAGAGCGTGTGCGGGTCGGGTGACTTCACAAACCCCGGCGCGCCGCCGCGTGGCGAGGCATCGAGCAGCGCACCACCGATCCCTCCACTCGCCACCACGCAGAACGGCGACAAGGCAACGAAGCGCTGGCAGTGCACATCCAGCTGCGGTTGCTGCTTGTGCAGGGCCCGCTCGCCGGGGGCTGCGTACAGGGCGCGCAATTGTTCGAGGGTTTCGATCATGGTGTGGCCTGCGAAGGTTGGTGGTTGATGCGGTGACGTTGAGGGTGAAAAAGGACCCGCGGCGCAGAGCGGGCGTCGGGCCTGTGGCGTGCGGCACCAACGCCCCCGCCTGCTCAGGGGCAATGCACGGAAAACTCGAAATAGCCCGACCATGCGGGGTCAAACGCAAAAGTCAGCTCCAACGATTCGGCCTCTTCGCGCAGCAGCAGGGGCGCCAGCGCTTGTTTAGCCAGTTGCTCATCGCCCACGTAATACACCGCCTTGCGGCGACCGGCTCGGGTCAGGGTGTATGCCATGATGCCCAACTGCGGCAGCTCCAGCAGCGTGGCCGCCTGGTCTTGCAGGTCTTGCACCGCAGCCAGCTGATCGCGGTTGCCCACCGCCAGGTCCAGGGTCAGCGCGTAGGCCAGGTCGGCGCGCATGGCCACCGGGTTGGCGCTGCGGTTGACCATGACGATGGCCGTATCTTCAGCATCGTCACTGTGGCCGTCCTCATCGTCCTGCCCGCCAAACGACAAGGTCATGCCAGTCCAGTCGTGCTCGCCGCTGGGGAAGTCGCTGGTGCGGCCCAGGGTGTCGAACCAGTAGCGGTCGAACACGGGCACGAACTGGCTCAGGGGCACCCAGGGGGTCAGCGGGTCGGAGGCTTCATCCACAAAGTCCACCGCCCCCACCTTGACGGCAAAGTCGTATTCGCCCAGCACGTGGTCGAGCATGATGAACGCCATGTTGCGCGCGTGGTCCCGATAGTCCTCGGGGATTTCGCGGCCAAAGCGGATCTCCAGCGCGGCCTGTCCATCGTCCTGCCCGCAGGCGACCAGCACTTCGGAGGTAGCCAGCTCGAAACCGTCCATGCCAATAGGAAAGTCCGGCTGCGTGGTGCGCTCCCGAAATGCGCGCACCCGGTAGCTTTGCAGCGCGGGCGCGGCGGCCACCACCTGCATCAGCAACGGAAAGTTTTCGGTGCTGCCGTGGGCGGTGACGATGAGGTCCACCACCGCATCGCCGTCGCCGCCAGACATCTCCAGCGCGAGGCCGCTCAGGTGGCGCTCGATGAGCGCATTGGCCGACTCGACCCGCCCGCGCAGCGGCTGGGCCTGAAGCGATGCCTGGGCATCGGAAAAATCGCGCCAGAAAGCGGTGATCTCGGGAGATGGTGCAGTCATCAATGTCCTTGTGAAAAGAGCCAAATCATCCCACCTCCCTCCCGCATCAAACGAGTTCCAGCGCCACCGCCGTGGCCTCGCCACCGCCGATGCACAGCGTGGCCAGGCCCTTGGTCAGGCCGCGGGCCTTGAGCGCATACATCAGCGTGACCATGATGCGGGCACCGCTGGCACCGATGGGGTGGCCCAGCGCACAGGCGCCGCCGTTCACGTTGACCTTGTCGTGCGGCAGGTCGAGCTCCTTCATGAGCGCCATGGGCACCACGGCAAAGGCCTCGTTGATCTCCCACAGCTGCACGTCACCCACGGCCCATCCGGCCTTGGCCAGCGCTTTCTGCGTAGCACCCAGGGGGGCGGTAGCGAACCACTCGGGCTCTTGCGCGTGGGTGGCATGGCTCACGATGCGGGCCAGGGGCTTGCAGCCAAGTTTCTTGGCGGTGGATTCGCGCATCATCACCAGCGCGGCGGCGCCGTCGTTGATGCTGGAGCTCGACGCGGCGGTGATGGTGCCGTCCTTCTTGAAGGCGGGCTTCAGCGTGGCGATCTTCTCGAGCTTGACCTTGCCGGGGCCTTCGTCGACCGACACCACGGTCTCGCCCGCACGGGTCTTGACGGTGACGGGCACGATCTCGGCCGCGAACGCGCCGGACTCGGTGGCCGCCTTGGCGCGCTGCACGCTGGCGGTGGCGAATGCGTCCTGCTGCTCGCGCGTGAACTGGTACTTGGCGGCGCAGTCTTCACCGAAGGTGCCCATGGAGCGGCCGGCCTCGTACGCGTCTTCCAGGCCGTCGAGCATCATGTGGTCGAAGATGCGGTCGTGGCCCAGGCGGTAGCCGCCACGGCCCTTTTGCAGCAGGTAGGGCGCGTTGGTCATGCTCTCCATGCCGCCGGCCACCATCACGTCGTGCGAGCCGGCCAGCAGCATGTCGTGCGCAAACATGGCGGCCTTCATGCCCGAGCCGCACATCTTGCTGAGCGTGACCGCGCCTGCGCCCTTGGGCAGGCCGCCCTTGAAGGCCGCCTGGCGCGCAGGCGCCTGGCCCTGGCCTGCCATCAGGCAGTTGCCGAACAGCACTTCGCCGACGGCGTCGGGCGAGACGCCGGAGCGCTCGAGGGCGGCCTTGATCGCGGCGCCGCCCAGGTCGTGCGCGGCCAGGCTGGAGAAGTCGCCCTGCAGCGAGCCCATGGGGGTGCGTGCGGCGCCGACGATGACGATGGGGTCTTGGGGGGATGCGGACATGGTGAAGCTCTCCTGGAATTGGTTCAGGTGAAAGATCGGGGTTGAATCAAACGGGCTAAGGGACTAAGGGGCTAAGGGGCCGACACGCCATGCGTGAAGCGCCGGTCTGCGTCGTAGGGAAACACGTCAAACATGTGGCCCGCCTGGATGCGTTCCTTGTGCGACTGCCAGAACGCGGCGTCGAGCAGGTCGGCGTGGTGCTGCAGGAACACCTCGCGCACGGCGTCGTTGCCCAGAAGGAACGGGCCAAAGGTTTCGGGAAACACGTCGCGCGGGCCCACGCTGTACCAGACCTCGCCGCTCATCTCTTCTTCTTCGTTGCGCGGCGTGGGTACGCGGCGAAAGTTGCAGTCGGTGAGGTATTCGATCTCGTCGTAGTCGTAGAAGACGACCTTGCCGTTGCGCGTGACGCCGAAGTTCTTCCAGAGCATGTCGCCGGGGAAGATGTTGGCGGCCACCAGGTCCTTGATGGCGTTGCCGTATTCGATGACGCTGTGCTCCATTTGCTGGCGCGCGCGGGAATCGGTGAGACCCGTATCGAAGGCCTCCTGCAGGTAGATATTGAGCGGGATCATGCGCCGCTCGATATACAGGTGCTTGATGATGACTTCGGTCTGGCCGTCGCCATCGCGGTCGCTGATTTCGAGCTGGCTGGGTGCAAATTTCTCGACCTCGGCAATCAGCGCATCGTCGAAGCGGTCGCGTGGGAAGGCGACCTCGCTGTACTCCAGTGTGTCGGCCATGCGGCCCACGCGGTCGTGCTGTTTGACGAGCAGGTACTTGGCCTTGATCTGCTCGCGCGTGGTTTCTTTCTGGTGCGGGAAGTAGTCCTTGATGAGCTTGAACACGAACGGAAAGCTCGGCAGGTCGAACACCAGCATCACCATGCCCTTGATACCGGGGGCGATGCGAAACTGGTCGCTGGAATGTTTGAGGTGGTACAGGAAGTCGCGGTAGAACAGCGTTTTACCCTGCTTGGCCAGGCCCAGGGCGTTGTAGATCTCGGCGCGCGGCTTGCGCGGCATGAGGCTGCGCAGGAACTGCACGTAGGCACTGGGCACCTCCATGTCCACCATGAAATAGGCGCGGGCGAAACTGAACAGCATCTGCAGGTCGTCTTCGCCAAACAGCGCGGCGTCGATGTACAAGCGGCCAGCATCGTCGTGCAGGATGGGCAGCGCAAACGGTACCTCGTGGAAGCCGTTGATGATCTTTCCCACCACGTAGGCGCCCTTGTTGCGGAAGAACAGGCTGGTGAGCACCTGGATCTGGAAGTTGGCGCGCAGCCGCACCTTGTCGAGCCGGCCGCGCATGGCAGCCACCACGCAGGCGGTGTCTCGCGCCAAGTCCGCAAACTCACGCTGCAACTGGAAGTTCTCGATGATGGCCTGGAACGTCTCGTGCAGATTCTCGCGCGAGGGGTAGTAGGCCCGGTAGGTGGGGCGCGCTGCGGGCTCTTCGTTTTCGATGTATTCGGTGCTGACGGCGGGCCGCACAAAGATGAAATCGTTGTGGAAATGCGTGCGGTGCAGGATCTTGGTGGTGACCGAGTTGAAGAAGGTCTCGGCCAGCTCGGGCTGGTGGTGGTTGACCAAGAGGCCGATGTAATGCAGCTTGATCTGGTGCCACACGTCCATGGGCTGCGCGCCCGCGCTGAATTCCTTCTCCAGCCTGCGTACACACTCTTTCACGCGCAGGTCGTAAAACTCGATGCGTTCGCGCTGGGCCCGCTGCTGGCCGTGCCAGTCGCCGGTTTCGAAGCGGTGTTTGGCCCGCGCGGACTCGGTACGGAACAACCGATAGTGCCGGTTGAAGCCGTCCATCATGGCCTTGGCAATGCCATAGGCCTGGGGCGCATCGAGCCGTTGCGGGAACATGGCGGGTGCTCAGCCGTTGCAATGGGGAGATGGTTGGCTATTGCCTTTTGACGGCCGCCACACCGGCGATCGCCGCCTTGTACAGCGAGTCCAGGCCTTCGGTGCTGCCCACGGACATGTGCAGGTTGTTGATGAGACCGTCCTTGAGCCCATAGCACCAGCCGTGCAGCGTGACCTTCTGGCCCCGGCCCCAGGCGTCGAGCATCACCGTGGTCTGGGCGATGTTGACGACCTGCTCGATGGCGTTGAGCTCGCACAGCACGTCGTGGCGCCACTCTGGGGCAGTGGCAGCAATCAGGTCGCGGTGGCGGTCACGCACGTCCTGCACATGGCGGATCCAGTTGTCAGCCAGGCCCACACGCGTGCCCTCTAGCGCAGCCAAAACACCGCCACAGCCATAGTGCCCCACCACCATGAGGTGCTCGACGTGCAACTGGTCCACCGCGTACTGGATGGTGGAAAGGCAGTTCAGGTCGGTGGGCACCACCACATTGGCCACGTTGCGGTGCACGAACACTTCGCCCGGCTCCAGGCCCGTGATCTGGTTGGCGGGCACCCGGCTGTCCGAGCAGCCGATCCACATGTACTTGGGCTTTTGCTGGGCCAGCAGACTCGTGAAAAAACCGGGCCGCTCGCGCTCCATCTGGGCCGCCCAGGCGCGGTTGTGAACAAACAGGTCGTCGATCGAGGAGGGCATGTTGTCCTTGAGGAATCAGTAGAAAGGAAATGAAGCTCAGCAGGTTTCAGCGAACAGTTCGCGGCCAATCAACATGCGACGGATCTCGCTGGTGCCCGCACCGATCTCATACAGCTTGGCGTCGCGCCACAGGCGGCCCAGCGGGTATTCGTTGATGTAGCCATTGCCACCGTAGATCTGCACGCCCTCACCGGCCATCCAGGTCGCCTTTTCCGCACACCACAGGATCACGCTGGCGCAGTCCTTGCGCACCTGGCGCACATGGTCGGTACCGAGCATGTCGAGGTTCTTGGCCACAGTGTAGGCAAACGAGCGCCCTGCCTGTAGCACGGTGTACATGTCGGCCACCTTGCCCTGGATGAGCTGGAACTCGCCAATGCTCTGGCCGAATTGCTTGCGGTCGTGAATGTATGGGATCACGTTGTCCATCACAGACTGCATGATGCCCAGCGGGCCGCCGGTGAGCACGGCGCGTTCGTAGTCCAGGCCACTCATCAGCACCTTGGCGCCCTGGTTCAAGCCACCGAGCACATTGGCGGCGGGCACTTCGACATTGTTGAAAACCAGCTCGCCCGTGTGACTTCCGCGCATGCCCAGTTTGTCGAGCTTCTGCGCAATGCTGAATCCGGGCATGCCTTTTTCGATCAGGAAGGCCGTGACGCCACGCGCGCCCAGCTCGGGTTCGGTCTTGGCGTACACCACGAGGGTATCTGCATCTGGGCCGTTGGTGATCCACATCTTGTTGCCGTTAAGCAGGTAGTAGCCGCCCTTGTCTTCGGCCTTGAGCTTCATGCTGATCACATCCGAACCCGCGCCAGGCTCACTCATGGCCAATGCGCCCACGTGCTCTCCGCTGATGAGCTTAGGCAGGTACTTGGCCTTTTGTGTCTCGCTGCCGTTGCGGTTGATCTGGTTCACGCACAGGTTGCTGTGGGCGCCGTACGACAGGCCCACGGAGGCGCTGGCGCGCGATATTTCTTCCATCGCCACCATGTGGGCGAGGTAGCCCATGGCAGCGCCGCCGTATTGCTCGGGCACCGTGATGCCGAGCACGCCAAGGTCGCCCATCTTGCGCCACAGGTCCATGGGGAACTGATCGGTGCGGTCGATCTCGGCCGCGCGCGGTGCGATCTCGGCTTGCGCAAAGTCGCGCACGGCATCGCGCAAGGCGTCAATGTCCTCGCCCAATTGGAAGTTCAAACCGGGAAGGTTGGCAGGAATGCTCATGGTGGATGTCTCCTCAAAACAGATAAAGGAAGATGGCTTGTTCAGCCTTGGATGTTGTCGCGCCCAGTGACCCCCATGAGGGTGCACCCCATGGTGGCGACCAGCTTTTCTTGGCTGCCGTCGATGGCGAAGGCGCGGCCTTCGCACACGGTGATGGTGCGGCCGGGTTTCAACACCCGCCCTTCCATGCGAAATCGCTCGCCCTTGGCGGGGGCCAGCAAATTGATCTTGAATTCAATCGTGAGCACCGCAGCATCGGTTCCCATCAGGGTGAATCCGGCATACCCACAGGCGGAATCCAGCGCCGTGGCGACCATGCCTGCATGCAGAAACCCATGTTGCTGGGTCAGTCCTATGGCCCATGGCAGTTCAATGTCCACCGCACCGGGCGCCACCAAACCAAGACTTGCACCCAGGGTCTGCATGGCGCCCTGGCGAGCAAAGCTGTCACGCACGCGGTCTGCAAAGTCGGCAGAGCGGGGCTCAAAAGGGGGCGTGCTCACAGCGGTCTCCTGATTTACGTTTACGTAAACGTCAATTATGAATCATTTTTGCTTTTCAACCTTGAGAAGCAGAGCCCGTGCCTCGTCTTCATGCTCCTGAACCTCCTCCAGATTCGCTTGCAGGTCGGCCATCTGTGCCTCTAGTTGCTTGCGATGCACCACGAGGACATCGAGGAATTTGCGCAACTGCACCCCGGTGTCTCGCGGGCTGTCGTAGAGATCAATGATCTCCTTCGCCTCCGTCAGCGACAGGCCCAGGCGCTTCGCACGGAGCGTCAGACGCAGCCGGGTACGGTCGCGGGCGCTGTAGACGCGGTTTCTACCTGCGGCGCCCGTTCGTTCGGGCTGCAGCAGACCCATGTCTTCGTAAAAACGGATCGCTCGGGTCGTGAGATCAAACTCTTTGGCGAGATCGCTGATGGTGTAGGTGTTGGCCATGGGGGTATTGCACGCGGCAGGGTCGGTTTCGCACAGGAGACAGCCCTGGTGCTGTCGGTCCCTACAATGCACTGAATGCATGACGTTTACGTTAACGTCAATGCTAACCCATCAAGCCACCACCATGAATCCACTTGAACACCAGATCCACTATCCATTTGGCGATGTGTTGCCTCTGGAGGGCGTGGCGATGGAGATCGCGCCGGGCGTCAAGTGGGTCCGCATGGCCCTGCCCTTCGCGCTGGATCACATCAATCTGTGGCTGCTGCGTGATCGGCAACCAGACGCCTTCGGCAATTTGGTCGATGGCTGGACGGTAGTCGACTGCTGCATCGACAGCGCCACAACGCGGGCGCAATGGGAGCGGGTTTTTTCCAGCAGCCTGGAAGGTCTACCAATTCTTCGCGTGATCGTGACCCACATGCATCCAGACCATATCGGTTTGGCCCATTGGCTGTGCGAGCATTGGAAGGTACGTCTTTGGGTCAGCGCCACCGACTACAACGTCGCGAGGACCGCCGTTTATGACCGCAACGGCTTTGGCGGTGAGGCGAGCGCAGATTTCTACAGTTTGCACGGCATGCAGGATGGCGAATTTCTCCAACACGTTCGAGGGCGCGTGTCGTACTTTCCCGCTCTGGTTCCTGCGTTGCCTCCGAGCTTTCGCCGGATCATGGATGGAGACATCGTCGAGATTGGGGGATGCTCCTGGCGGTGCATCAGTGGCTACGGGCACGCACCCGAGCACATTGCGCTGCATTGCGCAGAATCATCCGTCCTCATCAGTGGCGACATGGTTCTGCCACGCATTTCCACCAACGTCAGCGTCCATGCGGTGGAACCGGAATCCAATCCTCTGGAGCTGTTCCTGACCTCGCTGCTGCGGTATCTTGAATTGCCTGCTGACACGCTTGTCCTACCGTCTCATGGCAAACCCTTCCAGGGCTTGCATGAGCGTATCCAGCAGTTGCAAAACCATCACCGGGATCGGCTGGCAGAAATCCTCGATGCAGCGAAAGGGGGCCCCCTGTCTGCGGCCGATGTGCTGCCGATCATGTTCAAGCGCAAGCTGGATGCCCGTCAGATGACATTTGCCATGGGCGAAGCGTTGGCCCACTTGCACCTGCTTTGGTTTGATGGTCGATTGCAAAGGATTCTGGATGCTGCGGGCGTTCACCAATTCCACTCTCCGCGCAAGGAATGATCGGCAGCTGAGTTTGAAAGTCCTTGGGCAAATTTCAAGGAATTGGCGGCCCACATATGCCCACGCGGGACGTTCAATTTCCTGCTGTCCAACGGCCAGGCGCTGTGGAGCCATGCATCGACGAGCCTGTACTACATAGAGAGGCGGCACCCGTTCGGGCA
>NZ_JACUZT010000011.1:0-173244 GCF_014851495.1 Acidovorax sp. ACV01
CCATCGAAGGGCTCAGGCATGGGCATCAGGTGGGGACGCTCGTGCTCGAGCATCTCGGCCACGCTGAACTGGCTGTGCTCGGGGTGGCGCACCTCGCTCCACAGTGCTCGGCATCGCTCCGCCAGCCAGGCATTGAGTTCGACGAAGGAGCCGAAGCGGCGCCGGGCTGCGTCGATCCAGATGCGCCGACGACTGTCCTGCACGTTCTTCTCCACACGCCCCTTCTCCCAGCCTGAGGCGACGTTGCAGAAGTCGGGGTCGTACAGGTAGTGCGCACACATCACCGAGAAGCGTGCGTTGACGGTACGGCCTTTGCCCTTGTGGACCTTGTCAACAGCGGTGCGCATGTTGTCGTAGATGCCGCGTCGAGCCACGCCACCCAGCGCTGCAAACGACCTCGTGTGGGCGTCGAACAGCATCTCGTGACCTTGGCTCGGGTACGCCACCAGCCAGAACGCACGGCTCGCGCACAGCTTCAGGTGCGACACCTGCATGCGGTAGTAGATGCCGCCGACGACCAGGCCTTCTTCGCTCCAATCGAACTGGAAGGCCTCGCCGAGCTCGAAGGTCAGTGGAACGAACGCGGTGACGTTGACTGCCTGTCCCTCGCCCTGGCGCCACGCTCGAACGAAGTCAGTGACGGCCGAGTAACCGCCGTCGTAGCCCGCCGCCTTGATCTCGATGTGCAGCGCACGTGCCGTGCGCCTCTCGTGCTTGGCCCGTCGCGCATCGGCCGTCAATGCCTGCTTCAGCGCCGCCTCAAATGCACTCAACTTGTTCGGTCGCGTTTCGCGCCGATACTTCGGTGCCTCGGAAACCGGTGCCCGCAGCCACTTCGACACCGTGTTGCGCGACAGCCCCGTCATGCGCGCTATCTCGCGCTCCGACAGCTTGTCCCTCACGTGCAGCCGTCGGATCCTGCCAATCATGTCCATGGTGATCACTCCTCGAACCCCGCTGCTTAAATAAACAGCAGGGTAGGTTGAACACCTGGCTCACTTTTACTTCGGCACTACCTACAAAACTGGCTCAGTTTCCGGTCGGCGCCAACAAAACGGTCAACACCGCTGTACAAACTTCACGAACCATCTGGGGTACTCATGACCGACATATCCACGACCAAACTTGCAGAGCCTGTTGATCAGGGGAGACTGGCTTTAGCAACACTGGCAGCCTGTTTTGCGAAAACCTTCAGTGAGTCCGACACACACTTTGCGGATCGCTTCGAGAAGCATCTGGGTGAAGCGTACAACCAACTCAGGGACATGCCTGCTTCAAACACTGGTGCGATGGAGACTTTGAAGTGGACCCGCGAGATGCTGCGCGACAAGTAGCCGATTTGTTGCTGCATGCGGATATGGAGGTAGCCCCATCGAAAAGCATGTTCCTCACTCCTGAGGAGGTGGCGGAATTGACTGGTGTCCGGATCGGACGAAACGGCAAAACCCGCGAGCAATTGCAAATTGCTCAGTTGAAGGCGATGCGTATACCCCACTATGTCAATGCCATCGACAGACCCATTGTTGTGCGAGCCATACTCGAAGGCGGCTCGGACAAACAGTCAAAGCCGCCTGCTCCTGGCTGGGAACCGGGTCTTATGAAGGGCATGGGCTGACAGCACCGCTGGCAGACGCTCTTCGAGAGAGTTGCTGCGCCGGTTGCACTGATCAAAAAAACCACCGCTGAGGATGGGATTGACCTTGCCTGGTGCAAGAGAGTTCAGCTCACGTCCTCGGCGGCGCGGCGTGCCCACAGGATCTGCAATTTCATCCTCAACTTCGCCAACGTAGTCCGGGCCTGACTGCGGGAGCTGGGGCTGTGGGGGGATGGTTGGCGTCTCGGTGCTGGGCGGCAAGTCGCCCGGGGGCAGGGGGTAGGTCTCGGGGACCTTGTGAGCGGGGTGTTCGTTCGGGTCGGTGGCCATGGCGAGCTCCTTGTGGAAAGAGTCCATTGGGACTCTCGCCTGTGTCGGCCGTCGTAGGAGTTCATCCATATAGAACGACCGTCCAGAGCTGGCTTCAGACGGGAGCTAGTTGGTCAAGGTCCGCCAGCGGCATCTCGGTTCCGTCGTGGGCCACAAGAACGCCAGCAGTGGCATCCGATACCTCTATCGGGCTGCCATTGAATTTGCCTTGCTCTGGCTTCGCGCCATCCATTGGTACGCAGCCATAGAGGCGGCACAGGTGCAGGTCGTCGGCCTGGGCTCTGGTCAGAACCAGCTTTTGCGGAAGCGCGGCACCGTGCGCGCGCCAGTGGGCGCGGAATGCGTTTGTCGCGCGGCGGTGGATGTCTGCCATGCCTGGGCGGCAGGGTGGGAGGTCTACGATGTTCTGAGCTGCCATGCGGGGATTCTGTCGCAAAAAAAGCTCGCAATCAGACTGCTAAATCGCGCACCACCTGCTGCGAATGGGGCCACGCAGCACCGTCGAGCAGGCCAAACAAAAAAGACCCCGAGGCTGACGCCTGGAGGTCTTTGTTTGTCATTTGCGGAACGTCACGGCGAACAAACGCGGAACATGCTGCAAATAACATAGCTAAAAAGCTATGGTGCCCGGGGCCGGAATCGAACCGGCACGCCTTGCGGCGGGGGATTTTGAGTCCCCTGCGTCTACCAATTTCACCACCCGGGCTGGAATTCGTGAAGCCCCAAATTATGGCACAGTAGGGCGCATGAAATATCCGACGATTGAAGACGCGGTTGGTAACACACCGCTGGTGGCGCTGCAGCGCATTGGGGCCCAGGACAACACGGCGCGGGGCAATGTGGTGCTGGGCAAGCTGGAGGGCAACAATCCGGCGGGTTCGGTCAAGGACAGGCCCGCGCTGTCGATGATTCGGCGCGCGGAGGAGCGGGGCGACATCCGGCCCGGCGACACGCTCATCGAAGCCACGTCGGGCAACACCGGCATTGCGCTGGCGATGGCAGCGGCCATCAAGGGCTACCGCATGGTGCTGGTGATGCCTGAAGACCTTTCCATCGAGCGCGCGCAAACCATGAAGGCCTTTGGCGCTGAGCTGGTGCTCACGCCCAAGAGCGGTGGCATGGAGCATGCACGCGACTTGGCCGAGGCCATGCAAAAGCGCGGCGAGGGCAAGGTGCTGGACCAGTTCGCCAACCCCGATAACCCGCGCATCCACTACGAGACCACCGGCCCCGAGATCTGGGAGCAGACCGGCGGGCGCATCACGCACTTTGTGAGCGCCATGGGGACCACGGGCACGATCACGGGGGTGTCGCGGTTCCTCAAGGAGAAGAACCCGGCCATCCAGATCATCGGCGCGCAGCCTGAAGAGGGATCGCGCATTCCGGGCATCCGCAAGTGGCCGCAAGAGTACCTGCCCAAGATTTATGACGCGAGCACGGTGGACGAGCTGGTGTACGTGAACCAGGACAGCGCCGAAGACATGTGCCGCCGCCTGGCGCGCGAAGAGGGCATCTTTGCAGGCATCTCGGCCGCAGGCGCGTGCTGGGTGGCGCAGCAGATTGCCGCACGCGACAGCAATGCCACCATCGTGTTTGTGGTGTGCGACCGGGGCGACCGTTACTTGTCTACCGGCGTGTTTCCGGCGTGACGGGTTGCCACCGGCTGCCGGGTTCGAGAATTTGAATCAAATTGGCTGCTAGCGCTTGAAGGGTAAGCGCTAGTAGCTATAAAAATAATAGTATTACCATGCACTACGAAGTCCGCCACTGCACCCACTGCGGTACCGCGCTGCAGCCGATCACCCTGGCCGAAGATGGGGGCGACAAGGAGCGGCTGCGCTGCCCCGCCTGCGGCTGGACGCACTGGAACAACCCCACGCCCGTGCTGGCCGCCATCGTGGAGATCGACGGCAAGGTGCTGCTGGCGCGCAATGCGGCCTGGCCGGGCAAGATGTTTGCGCTGATCACCGGCTTCATGGAGGCGGGCGAGTCGCCCCAGGAGGGCATTGCGCGCGAGGTGAAGGAAGAAACCAACCTCGATGTGCAGTCCACATCGCTCGTGGGGGCCTACGAGTTCCTGCGCATGAACCAGATCATCATTGCCTACCATGTGGTGGCCACGGGGCGGGTCCAACTGTCGCCCGAGCTGGTGGACTACCGGCTGTACGATCTGGCGGACCTCAAATGCTGGCCTGCGGGCACGGGCTACGCGCTGGCGGACTGGTTGCGCACGCGGGGGCATGAGCCCGTGTTTTTTACCGCCGAAGAAAATGCAGAACGGCGGCGTGGCCTGGACGAGCAACCACCGCAGCCGCCAAAGGATTGACGACCATGGACATTCACAAAGAAATCGACACCCGGGGCCTGAACTGCCCCTTGCCCATCCTCAAGGCCAAGAAGGCGCTGTCCGACATGGCCAGCGGCCAGTTGCTGAAGGTGGTGGCCACCGATGGCGGGTCGCTGCGGGATTTTCAGGCGTTTGCCAAACAGACGGGCAACGAGCTGGTGGAGCAGCAGACGGTGGGCGAGGAATACATCCACATCCTGCGCCGTCGTTAGATGTAAAAATAGCTGCCAGCGCTTTCTGGATAAGCGCTGGCAGCTATTAATTTGGAATCGTTTGAGGCGCTTCCAATGTGATTTCGGACTGTGGCTTACAGCGCCAAGGTCTTCAGATATTCCCGGAACTGCGCACCCACCTGCGGGTGCTGCAAGGCCAGTTCCACCGTCGCTTCCAAAAAACCTTCCTTGCTGCCGCAGTCGTAGCGCTTGCCTTCGTATTGAAAGGCGTACACGGCTTCGTGTTGCATCAGGCGGGCGATGCCGTCGGTGAGCTGGATTTCGCCGCCCACGCCGCGTGGCTGGTTGCGGATCTCGTCGAACACGCCGGGCGTGAGGATGTAGCGGCCGGCCACACCCATGCGCGAGGGGGCGACATCGGCCTTGGGCTTTTCGACGATGCGTTCAATGCGGATCAGCGGGCCGCCAGCGGGCTCGCCGGCCACGATGCCGTATTTGTGGACCTGGTCTTCCGGCACTTCCTGCACCGCAATGACCGAGCGGCCTTGCTGGCGGAAGGCGGTGGCCATCTGGGCCAGCACAGGCTGGCCGCCCTGGGGGCCCACCATCAGGTCGTCGGCCAGCAGCACGGCGAACGGCTCCTTGCCCACCAGCGGCTCGGCGCACAACACGGCGTGGCCCAGGCCCAGCGAGCGGGGCTGGCGCACGAACGCGCAGTCCATGTCGTCGGGCTGGATGGAGCGCACCAGCGCCAGCAGTTCCTTCTTGCCGGCGGCTTCGAGTTCGGCCTCCAGCTCATACGCCGTGTCGAAATGGTCTTCGATGGCGCGCTTGCTGCGGCCGGTCACGAAGATCATGTGGCGGATGCCTGCGGCGTAAGCCTCTTCCACGGCGTACTGGATCAGCGGCTTGTCGACCACGGGCAGCATTTCCTTCGGAGACGCCTTGGTGGCGGGCAGAAAACGGGTGCCCAGGCCAGCGACGGGGAAAACGGCTTTGCGGACGGTGGTGGCAACAGTCATGGGGCTCCTTGAAGGCGGGGTTCGGGGTGTTGTGGTCGTCTTGGATATGCAAGTGTCAGGCCAGAGGCTGCCCGGCCGTTCAGCCCAGGCGTGCCAGCTGGTCGCGCAGGCGGGCCAGCGTGGCGCCAAAGTCGGCGATGCGCTTCTTTTCCTGGTCGATCACGGCAGGGGGGGCCTTGGCCACGAACGCTTCGTTGGAGAGCTTGTTGTGGGCCTTGGTGATCTCGCCGTCGATGCGGGCGATTTCCTTGGACAGGCGGGCCTTCTCGGCCACCACGTCGATCTCCATGAACAGGCACATGCGGGCATCGCCCACCACGGCCACGGGCGCAGCCTGGGCGGCGGCAGCCCAAGCGGTTTCGTCGTCAAACACCTTGACTTCGCTGAGCTTGGCCAAGGCCTGCAGCACGGGTGCCACGCCGCGCATGAAGTCGGTGTCGCCCACGGTGTACAGCGGCAGACGGGTGGAGGGCGAGACATTCATCTCGCCGCGTAGCGCGCGGCAGGCGTCCACAAGACCCTTCACACGGCCCATGTGGGCGATGGAAGCCTCGTCGATCTTGGCGGCTTGGGCTTCGGGGTAGCGGGCAATGCTGACCGACTCGCCAGGGATGCCTGCCACGGGCGCCACCGTCTGCCACAGCGCTTCGGTGATGAACGGGATGATCGGGTGGGCTAGGCGCAGGATGGCTTCCAGTGTGCGGATCAGCGTGCGGCGCGTCGCGCGCTGCTCGGCCTCGGTGCCGTTCTGGATCTGCACCTTGGCGATTTCCAGGTACCAGTCGCAGTACTCGTTCCAGACAAAGTCGTAGATCGTGTTGGCCACGTTGTCCAGGCGGTACTCGGCAAAGCCCTTGGCCACTTCGGCCTCGGTCTTTTGCAGCAGCGACGAGATCCAGCGGTCGGCCTGGCTGAAGTGCATGTAGCCGTGGGCAGGGCCGCCGGGCTGGCACTCTTCCTTGGTGTGCTCCTTCAAGCCGCAGTCCTGGCCTTCGCAGTTCATCAGCACAAAGCGGCTGGCGTTCCAGAGCTTGTTGCAGAAGTTGCGGTAGCCCTCGCAGCGCTTGCTGTCGAAGTTGATGCTGCGCCCCAGGCTGGCCAGCGCCGCAAAGGTAAAGCGCAGCGCATCGGCGCCGTAGGCCGGGATTCCCTCGGGAAATTCCTTTTGCGTGTTCTTGCGCACGGTGGGTGCGGTCTCGGGCTTGCGAAGGCCGGTAGTGCGCTTGTCCAGCAGCGGCTCCAGCGAGATGCCGTCGATCAGGTCCACCGGGTCGAGCACGTTGCCTTCGGACTTGCTCATCTTCTTGCCCTGCGCGTCGCGCACCAGGCCGTGGATGTACACGTGCTTGAACGGCACGCGGCCGGTGAAGTGCGTGGTCATCATGATCATCCGGGCGACCCAGAAGAAGATGATGTCGTAGCCCGTCACCAGCACGGTGCTGGGCAGGTACAGGTTGAAGTCGTCGGTGGGCGCGTCGCCTTGTTCAGGCCAGCCCATGGTGCTGAAGGGCACGAGGGCCGACGAGTACCAGGTGTCGAGCACGTCTTCATCGCGGCGCAGCGTCTTGCCGGGCGCCTTGGCCTGGGCCTCGGCTTCCGTGCGGGCCACGATCACGTTGCCGTCTTCGTCGTACCAGGCAGGGATCTGGTGGCCCCACCACAGCTGGCGGCTGATGCACCAGTCCTGGATGTTGTTCATCCACTGGTTGTAGGTGTTCACCCAGTTCTCGGGCACGAAGGTCACCTCGCCCGTGGCCACCGCGTCGATGGCCTTTTGCGCGATGCTCTTGCCGGTGGGGTCCTGGTCGCTCACCTTGCTCATGGCCACGAACCACTGGTCGGTCAGCATGGGCTCGATCACCTGGCCGGTGCGGGTGCAGATCGGCACCATGAGCTTGTGCTTCTTCACCTCGACCAGCGCGCCGATGGCTTCGAGGTCGGCCACCACGGCCTTGCGGGCCACGAAGCGGTCCATCCCCTGGTATTTGGCGGGTGCGTTTTCGTTGATGGTGGCCTGCAGCGTCAGCACCACGATCATCGGCAGCTTGTGGCGCTGGCCCACGGCGTAGTCGTTCTGGTCGTGCGCGGGGGTGACCTTGACCACCCCAGTGCCGAACTCCTTGTCCACGTAGTCATCGGCAATGATGGGGATCTGGCGGTCGCACAGCGGCAGGTTCACCATCTTGCCGATGAGGTGGGTGTAGCGCGCGTCCTCAGGGTGCACCATCAGGGCCACGTCGCCCAGCATGGTCTCAGGCCGGGTGGTGGCCACCGTCAGGCTGCCTGAGCCATCGGCCAACGGGTAGGCGATGTGCCACAGTGAGCCGTCTTTTTCTTCGCTCTCGACTTCCAGGTCGGACACGGCGGACTGCAGCTTCGGGTCCCAGTTCACCAGGCGCTTGCCGCGGTAGATCAGGCCCTGCTCGTACAGCTTCACGAAGGTGTCGGTGACCACCTTGGACAGCTTGTCGTCCATGGTGAAGTATTCACGGCTCCAGTCCACGCTGTCGCCCATGCGGCGCATCTGCGTGGTGATGGTGTTGCCCGACTTTTCCTTCCACTCCCACACCTTGCTCACAAAGTTTTTGCGCGCCTCGGGCGGGGTCGGGCCCATGTCGTAGCGGCTGATGCCTTGTTCTTGCAGCTGGCGCTCCACCACGATCTGCGTGGCGATGCCCGCGTGGTCGGTGCCCGGCACCCACACCGTGTTGAAGCCGCGCATGCGGTGGTAGCGGGTAAGGCTGTCCATGATCGTCTGGTTGAACGCATGGCCCATGTGCAGCGTGCCCGTCACGTTGGGGGGCGGCAACTGGATGGAGAACGCCGGCTCGCCCGCCTGGGCGGCGCCGGTGCCCCGGAAGCCCGCGACGCCGTAGCCACGGCGTTCCCATTCGGGGCCCCAGTGGGCTTCCAGGGCGGCAGGTTCAAAAGACTTGGACAGGCTGTCGAGGCCGGGTTGTGCTTGGGGCGTGCTCATGGGGTTTGGCAGAAGGTGGAGGCAGGCACGGGGCGCGCCTCAACGGTCAAGAGGGTGGACCGGGCATTTTACGGGAGTGCCGACCGGCGTTAGACGTTCTTCCCCTCGCGCTCGCATCCCACCCACATCCCGCCTGTCGGGCATTTCTCGCCAATTGTTACCTTGTCGCTGGACCGGCCCGCTGTGGCGTCTTGATAATCCCGCCCGGTGGAGCGAGAGAGAGCCCCTGGAGAGGAGGGGCGTGGCTCCATGCGTTTATCCGGGTCAAAAAACACAGGACTTCCGCAAATCGGGATGCAACAACAGCCACCTCGCCTTGAGGTGAGCCGCTTGCCTGAGCCTTGTTTTGCGCAAGTCATGAAACATACAACCAATCGGTCCCATTCATGAATCTTCAATCCGCACTCCGCGTGGGCCTGGCCAAGGTCTTTGTCTATGCGCTGCTGGCGCTTTTCCTCATCCCTGCGGTGACCTATGGGTTCACCCTCTACGCCCAGTACGACCAGGACGCGAGCTTTGTGGCCGGTATCAGCCAGCGCATCGATGCCGAAAAGGGCATGCCGCCCGCCGAGAAGCAGGCGCGCAAGGACTACTACCGCAGCAACCCACCCTCCACCATTTGCGACAACTCTTCGCCCGAGGCGCAGGACTACCGCGAAGCCCTGTGCGAACGCTATTCCGACGTGTGGCAGTTCCACATGGCACGCCTGGTGTCGTTCTGGACCCTGGTGGCCGGTGGCGTGCTGCTGCTGGCCGTGCTGGGCCTGGGCGCCCTGGCCTTTGCCGACCGCACGCTGCAGTACACCAGCTTTGTGACCGGCTGGCGATTGACCACCTATGCCAGCGCCGCCGCGCTGCTGGTGCAAGGGGCGATGGCAGTGTGGCTGTCGTTCTGGGTGACGGCATTCTTCTTTCACAAGTATTCGCCCAAGCTCGTGCTTCTCGTGGGTTTTGTGGTGTTGGCGGGCGTGCTGGTGGCGGTGAGGGGCATCTTCAAACGGGTGGAGTCCAGCAACCAGGCCGTGGGCGAACTGGTGTCCGAAGACGATGCCCCCCAGCTGTGGAAGCGCATCCGCCACATGGCCCAGCGCCTCAAGACCGAGCCGCCCCAGCACATCGTGGCCGGCATCGACGCCAATTTTTTCGTGACAGAGGCGCCGCTCACAGTGGGCAACCAGACGCTCACAGGCCGCACGCTGTTTGTCAGCCTGCCCCTGCTGCGCATCCTGGACCAGGCCGAAGCCGATGCCGTGTTCGGCCATGAACTAGCCCACCTGCGTGGCGGCGATACCCAGAGCAGCGCCCGGCTGGGCCCCAAGCTCGTGCAATACGACCACTACCGGCACGCCATGCGCACGGGCGGGCTCACGGTCATGGTCTCGCCGCTGCTGGACCTGTATCGGATGATCTTTGAGATCGCGCTGGCGCGCGACAGCCGCGAGCGTGAGTTCAAGGCCGACCGGCTGGCCGCCAAGCTCATTTCGCCTGCGGCCATTGCGCAGTCGCTGGTGAAGATCGCGGCCTACGCGCAGTACCGCTACAAGATTGAGACTGAGCTGTTTGGCCGCAATGAGCGGCACGACGACACCACGCTGGGCATTGCCCGCTTTGTGGCCCAGGGGCTGGCACCCTATGCGGCCTCCGATGATTTTCTGGACGCCATGAAAACGGCCAATGTGCCGCACCCCTTTGACACGCACCCCGCGATGCCAGAGCGCCTGCGCAACGTGGGCATGGCGCTGAAAGAGCAGGACTACGGCGCCATCGCCGTGCGTGCGCCTGCCGCCACCTGGGTGCAGGAGATCCTGACGGCCGATGCGATCGAGCAGCACCTGTGGAGCGACTACGAGCAGCAGTTCGCGCAAGACCACGAGCGCAGCCTTGCCTACCGCTACGAGCCCGCCACCGATGAAGAGCGCGCACTGGTGCTGCGCTACTTTCCACCCGTGGTGTTTGCGCTCAAGGGGGACAACACCGTAGAGGTCAGCATCGAGGGCATCCGCACGAGCGCCGACGAGACCACCGTGTTCTGGGATGCGGTGAAGGCGCTCGAATACAAAGAGAGCAGCTTTGGCAACGCGTTGATCGTGACCCACCCCGAGAAAAATGCCCTGGGCCTGGGCGCCAAGACCAGCAAGATCAAACTGGCTGGCCTGAAGAAGGAAAAAGACTCCTTCAACGCCACGGTGGGCCACTACTGGCAGCGCCACCAGATCATGCGGGCACAACAGCAACAGGAAGCATGATCCGCACGAGGGAGGTGCCTGGCCATCTCCCCTGCGTCTGAGGGTGAGGCTGCTTCTGTATTGATAGCTAAAAAATCAATACAGAAAAGCGCTGGGGGCTATTTTTTCAATTCTTTGGCGGATTGGCACCCGACAATTTCACGCCAGCCTCTTTGCCGGGAACCCCGTGGCCCCCGACGCAGGTTCTTACGGCTGCGCAAACTCCGGCCGATCATTCTGCTGCGGCTTGAGCGGCTCTACCGCCTTGCCTTCGGCGCGCTCCTT
This sequence comes from Acidovorax sp. ACV01, assembly GCF_014851495.1. NCBI lineage: Bacteria > Pseudomonadati > Pseudomonadota > Betaproteobacteria > Burkholderiales > Comamonadaceae > Acidovorax > Acidovorax sp. ACV01. Next base: position 10,954 of record NZ_JACUZT010000011.1, read on the forward strand.
GCGCCACTGCTGCTTGCGCGCCGTCCACTCGTTCAGGCGGGCGTGGGCCACGGTGCTGTCCTTGGCCATCTGTGCTTCGTCGGCCAGCTGGGCCGACAGTTCGAGCCGGATGCCGTTCGGGTCGAAGAAATAGATGCTGTGGAAGATGTGGTGGTCCGTCACACCCAGCACCTCGATGCCGTGGGCCTCCAGGCGCTTCTTGGTGTTCTCCAGCTCTTGCACGGTGTCCACGCGGAAAGCAATGTGGTTGACCCACAGCGGAGTGTTGGGCGAAGGCTCGGCCTTCACGTCGTCGCCCAGGTCGAAGAAGGCGATGAACGAACCGTCCCGCAGGCGAAAGAAGAAGTGTGTGTAAGGGCAGTATTCACCCGTGCTGGGCACGTAGTCGCTCTGGATGATGTGGTACAGCGGCAGGCCCAGGATGTCCTCATAGAACTGGCGCGTTTCCTCGGCGTCACGCGCCTTGTAGGCGTAGTGGTGCAACTGCTGGATGGCGGCCGGCGGGGGAAGCGTGGCCAGGTCAGGGTTCTTCAGGACAGCGTTCATGCAGAGTCTCCTCGAATTGGTTTTGCAATTCTACTATTCGTAATTGATTTACGTTAAGTTAATTTTTGACTATCTGTGACATGCGCTGCATCCGCAGGGGACGCAACGGACTGCCAAAGAAAAAGCCACCTGCAGCATCGCTGCTGCGGGTGGCTTCTGGCACTGGGGGGCAGGGGCGCTGAGCACCCCTGCTGCCTTTGCGCTGTGCGGCTTTACTGCTTCACGGCTTCGATCTGCACCACGAGGCGCACGTTCTTGGGGAAGCCCCATTCCACGCCGTAGTTCATGCCCCACTGGGTGCGGTCGATGGTCGTTTCAAAGTCGCCGCCGCACACTTCGCGCTTGAGCATGGGGCTGTCGTAGCAGTTGAACTGCGTGGCCTTCAGCGTCACGGGGGCGGTCTTGCCCAGCAGCGTGAGCTGGCCGGTCACTTCGCTGACCTTGTCGCCGTTGAAGCTGAACTTGTCGGACACGAACTTGATGGTGGGGTGCTTGGCGGCATCGAACAGGTCGGCGCTTTGCAGGTGCTTGTCGAACGGAGGCGTGCCCGAGTTCACCGAAGTGGTGTCGATGGTGATGTCCACCTTGCCATTCTTGGCTGCGCGGTCAAATTCCACCGTGCCTTGCTTCTTGTCGAAGCGGGCGCGGTTGGTGGTGGCGCCGAAGTGGCCAATCTCGAACGTCACAAAGGTGTGTGTGGGGTCGATGGCGTAGTTGGCGGCCTGGGCGGCACCGGCGGTCATGGCGGTGGCAGCGGCCACGGCGAGCAGGGAGAACAGGGACTTGCGCATGGGTGAATACTCCTGAATAGAGACGACAGAGGAAAAAACGCGGAACGAAACCGAAAACAAAAACGAATGAAACGCTGGTGGGCGGGGACTCGGGTGCTAAAGCTTGGCCACCCCAGTCAGCGCGAGCTTGAACTTGACCGTCACGTCGTCGGCCACCATCGAGGTATCGGCCCACTCGTTCTCGCCGATCTTGAACGCCAGGCGCTTGATGGGCAGCGTGCCGGTGGCCGTGGTGGTGGCGCCGCTCTGGACGAGGGCCACTGGCACGACCACGTTCTGCGCGTTGCCCTTGATGGTGAGCTTGCCAGCCACTTCAAACTTGCCGCCACCCAGCGCCTTGATGCTGGACGATTCGAACTGCGCCTGCGGAAACTTGGGCACGTTGAACCAGGTGGGCTTGGGCAGCTCGGCATCGGTCTCGCGCGATCCCAGCGTGGCGCTGCCGGTATCGACCGTGAGCGCGATCTTGCTCGTTGCCAGCTTGGCCGGGTCAAACGCCACCTGGGCGCTGAACGTCTTGAAGTGGCCGTCCAGCGGCACACCCATCTGGCGCGCGGTGAACTGCACTTCGCTTTGGGCGGGCACCAGCTGTTGCTGGGCCAGGGCGGCCTGGGCGCCCATGGCAAGGGCGGCGCCCAGCACGATGCGGGATAGGGTGGAAGAAGACAGGTTCATTCGAAAACTCCGTTCAAAAGACAGAAAAGAGAAGGTGGGGCGGTCGGCTGGTGCATGACAGGTGCGCATCCGCCAGTGCACCCGTGGAACCGGCTTTGCCGGGCCACCGGGTGCGTCCCCCTCCCGCAGGAGAAGGGGAGGACGCGAAGCGGTTCAGGGGGTGCCTCATCTACCAGGCAGCATCCGCGAGAGCAGGCCGTCGCGGTCCACGATCTGGTGCTTGAGCGCGCCCGCGATGTGCAGCACCACCAGGCCCGCCATCGCAAATGCGGTGATCTGGTGCCAGGGTTTGATGGCTTCGGCCAGTTCCTTGCTCACGGGTACGAAGTCGGGCAGCTGCCAGAGGCCCAGGAACACGATGGGGAACCCAGCGGCCGAGCTGTAGGCCCAGCCAATCAGCGGCACGGCAAAAAACAGCGCATAGAGCAGCCCGTGCGTGGCGTGGTGCGCCAGCTTTTGCCAGCCCGGCATGGCCTTTTTGATGGCTGGCGGCAGGGCCGGGGGGCGGTGCGTGGCGCGCCACAGCAGGCGCAGCACCGAGAGCACGAGGAGGGTGACACCTGCCCATTTGTGCCAGTTGTAGAGCTTGAGCCGCTGCGGCGAAAACGGCAGGCCCGTCATGTAGATGCCCACGCCAAACAGCCCGATCAGCGCCAGGCCCAGCACCCAGTGCAAAAGCATGGCGGTGCGCGTGTAGCGGCGGGGCGGTGCGTCGGCGGCGGTGCGGGTGGCGGTGGCAGTCATCGGGAAAGAATGGGAGGGTCTGGCAAACAGGGTGCTGGGCGAACCTGCCAGCCTGTTCGGGGCTGACATCCGTCAAGCGATGGGGCAGTGTAGGAAGCCGTCGCCGCATTCGGCTTCAGGCAGATTGATGCTTCAATTCAAAAAAAATGAATTGATAGGGCCTGAGCGCTCAAAGTTCCCCAATGCTGTGCAAGTTGCACCTGCGCGCATCAGCGGGGGAGTGACGGCGGTGAATGCACCAGGAATGCCCTGGTTGGGTGTGGCCCCCACCGTTGCGGTCTGGGCAGGCTGCGAGGGATGTTCTTTGGGCGGCAAAGGACGGCACCCGGAAAGCGCAGCCCCTGCAAAAGGCCGTTTATCGGCTGAGCGCGGCCTTCTTCCAGGCCTCGGCAGCGGCATTTTCGTCGCCGCGTTTCTCTGCCAGTTCTGCAAGGTGGCGCCAGGCGCTGGCCCGCAGGCTGCTGTCGCCCAGCTGCTGCGCCGCCTGCGTGAGGAGCTGGTGGGCCTTGCCCCACAGCTGGCGCTTGAGGCAGGCCATGCCCGCCAGGTACTGCAGGCGGGCGTCGCGCGGGTTGGCCTGCTGGGCTGATTCGATGCGGGCCAGCCAGGGGGCGTCGAGCGCATCCAGCCCCGCCTCCAGCGCGCGGACCAGCTTCAGCGCATGGTGTTCGGCCAGCGCGTCGGGCAGGTCCACCATGCGGTCCCACACGGGCAGCAGCCAGGCGCGCACCTGCGTGGCATCACCACCCAGGGCGGCCAGCCGCTGCGCGGCGTGGATGGCCAGCTCGGGCATGCTGCGCTCGGACGACTCCAGCGACATCCAGGTCTGCTGCAGCTGTGCGGTGTCGTGCGCGCTGTTGATGAGTTCGATGGCCAGGCCCCGCACGATGCTCTGGGCCGCTGCGGGCGAGAACGCACGGTGCTTGCCCAGCAAGCGCGCGGTGTCCAGCGCGTCCTGCGTCTGGCGTGCCAGGCGCGTGGCTTTGAGCCTGATACGCAGCGACAGCGTGCGCCGTGCGGCGCCCTGCGGCAGGGCCGCAAGGCGGTCGAGCGCGGCGCTGGCATCGCGGTCGTCCAGCGACCAGCGGGCGGCCCGCATCTGGGCGCCCTCGCGCATTTCCTGCTCGTTCACGCTGCCGCGCAGCGGCGCCTCCTGCAAGGCGTCCTGCAGATGGCTTTCGCGCGTGGCGCTGTCTTGCAGGGCGTGCGATGCCTCGGCGGCAATCATGTGGGCCAGGGCGCGCAGCTGGCGGCCGTGGGGCACGGCCTCGCCGGCGCTGGCCAGTGCGTGTTCTTGTGACAACGCGGCCACCGCCGCCTTGCGCGAGCGGATGAAGCGGCCGCCCAGCATGTGGGTCAGGGCATCCAGCAAGGCCGCGTGCATGGTGCGCTCCTTTTGCTGCACGCGCCAGCGGCGGGCCTGGTGGGGCAGTTCCAGCAGGGCGGCGAGCGCGCGCAGCGCCGCGTAGACGGTGACAAAGCCGCCCACCAGCAGCAGCACCACCATGTTCAGCGACAGGTCGATGCGGTAGGGCGGCCAATACAGGGTGACGGTGCCCTGGTTGTTGCCCGCAAACAGCGCGGCCGCCACGGCCACGCCAAACAATGCCAAAAGCCAAAGAGCTGCACGCATATCAGTTATCCAATGCTCCGCGTGCGTCCACGACCGTCGAAACTGGCGTGCCCCAAGGCCAGTGCCCCCGCGCAAGGGCCGCCCCGCCGCGCTGGGGGCGTCCCCCTCCCGCTTCGCGAAGCGAAGCGGGAGGGGGGGAAGGCGCGAAGCGACTCAGGGGGAGCGTCATCATCTTCCAGCAGCGGCGGTAGCCAGCGCAGAGAGCGTTTCGTCCAGGCGCGGCTGCTCGGCCGCCTTCATGCTGGCCTGGGCGGTTTGCAGCGTGCTGGCCGCGTTCTGCGTGCGGCGCGAGGCCGGGTCGAAGTATTTGTTCAGCGCCACCGTGGCGGCCGCCAGGTCGGCGCGGGCCGATTCAAACTGGCGCGCCAGCACACCCAGGCGGGCGTTGAGCAGCTTGAGCTTGAGGTTTTCGCGCAGGAAGAAGGTCTGCTCGGGTGCCAGCAGGATCGCCTCGGGCTGGTCGATGCGGCTCACGCGCACCAGGCCCCGGGCCTCATCGCGCACCACCTCCCAGCTGCGCTGCAGGGCGGCCTGCCACCAGGCCAGGTTGCCCTGGTTGGGTGGCGTGGTGCCTTCTGGGGCGGGTGTTGCGGCCAGGCGGCGGGTGGCGGCGGCCTGGGCCACGGCGTTCAGCACGGGCAGCTCGTCCACCTGGCGCACCAGGTCGTCCAGGCGGCCCAGCAGGCCGGCGGTGTCGGTGACGGTGGCGCGAGTCAGGCGATCCAGGTCACGCCCAATGGCGCGCTGCACGGGTGCCAGACGGGGCTGGGCGGCGCGTTCGATGCGCTGGTTGGCGCTTTTGAGGGCGGCCACCAGCGGCTCCAGGCTGCCGGTGAGCTGTGCCTGCTGCTGGGCCAGGCGAATGGCGGATTCGATGTCCACCACCAGGTTTTCATCGCGCGAGCGCGAAAGGCTTTGCATGAGTTCTTCGAGCTGGCTGCGCTGCAGCGCCACCTCGCTCACCCGCGCTTCGGCCACCGACAGGCGGGCGGCCGTCTCACGCACCAGCTCTTCGGCCTGGCGGGCCATGGTGCGGGCCTCGATGGCCTGCGCGCCCGAGTCCGCAGACTGCCGGGCCAGTTGTTCCTGGATGGAGCTGAGCTTTTGCCATAGCAGGCCGCTGCTCACCAGCGCTGCCGCGGCCACTGCGCCCAGCAGCAGCGTCACCGCACCGCCCCGGCCGGGGGCTGCGGGTGCCGCCATGGGCGCTGCGGGTGGTGCGGGGGGCAGTTCGTTGGGGGGCGCGGAGCTCATGCGGCCGATTCTATCGAGGCCACCACGTCTTCCAGCGCCGGACGGCATTCCCGCACCGTGCCAAATCCGGCTGCACGGGCCGCTTCGGCGATGCGCGGGTGGGTGGCCAGCGCGTGCGCGGCGCCCCAGTGCTGGCCTGGCAGGGCTTCGGCCAGGTGGGCCACGGCTTCAGAGCTGCTCAGCAGCCAGATGGAGCCGTCGTGCGCCGCCTGTTGCGCCAACGCCACCTCGTGCGCCGAAAAATGCGGTGCGCCGCGTTGGTAGGCCACCACAAACTCCACCGTGCCACCCGCCGCCTCGATCTGGCGTGCCAGCCAGTCGCGACCGTTGCCTTGGCTTTCATGCACACCCTGGGGCGTGTCGGATCTCCCGCGCACGATCAGCACGCAGTCGCCGGGCCGGATCTGCGCAAAGACCTGCTGCCACAGCGCTTCCGAGTCGAACTGGGGGGCATCCGGCGCCGGGCCATCGATGCAGCCAGGCGGCACACCGGCCTGCTCCAGCGCACGCGCCGTGCCGGGGCCAGGTGCCCATGCTCTTGTTTTTATAGCTTCCAGTGCTTGTCCATCAAGCGCCGGGGCCTTATTTGGCTCAAAAAAATGGACCACCGCATTGCCGCTGACAAACATCAGCGCCCGGTACTGCGAAAGCCGGGCATGCGCCAAGGTGAGTGCTTGCTCTGCCGCCGCATCACGGCAGGGGCCGATGGCGATGAGCGGCAGGGCCACGGCATCCACACCGCGCGCGCCCAGCAGCTCTACCCAGTGTGCAGCCTCGCGGGCGGGCCGCGTGACGATCACCCGGGGCATGGCTTGGCCGATCAATTCAGGGGTTCGGCGCCCCGCGCGCCACCGGCACGCAGGCGCTGCGCAATCGCGTCGCCCAGCGCCTCGGCCTGTGCCAGCGTGGTGACGGCGGCGCTGGCCGCTGCGCGCACCAGCGGGGCCTGTGTGTCCACGTCGCCCCAGGCGGCGTCGAGCTGCAGCACGCCGTCGGTGAACGTGCCATGCGCCGCCAGCGGCATCGAGCAGCTGCCGCCCATGGCGCGGCTCACGGCGCGTTCGGCGGCCACGGTCAGCCAGGTGGGTTGGTGCGCAAGTGGCGCCAACGCGTCGATCAGGTCTTGTCGGTCGCTGCGCACCTCAATGCCCAAGGCGCCCTGGCCGGCCGCTGGCAGCATGGCCGTGGGCGCAAACGCAGAGCGGATGCGGGATTCGAGCCCCAGGCGTTTCAGGCCTGCCGCCGCCAGCACGATGGCGTCGTACTGGCCTTCGTCCAGCTTGCGCAGGCGGGTGTCGAGGTTGCCGCGCAGCGGCTCGATCTTCAGGTCGGGCCGCAGGGCCTGCAGCAGCACCTGGCGGCGCAGGCTCGAAGTGCCCACCACCGCGCCCTGGGGCAGGGCGTCGAGGTTTTCGTAGCGGGGCGAGACAAACGCATCGCGCGGGTCTTCGCGCTCCATCACGCAGGCCAGTGCAAAACCCTCGGGCAGCTCCATGGGCACATCCTTGAGCGAATGCACCGCAATGTGCGCGCGGCCTTCTTCCAGCGCCACTTCCAGCTCTTTCACAAACAGGCCCTTGCCGCCCACCTTGCTGAGCGATCGGTCCAGGATCTGGTCGCCTTTGGTCGTCATGCCCAGCAGCTCCACCTGGTGGCCGCGTGCGCGCAAAAGGGCCTGCACATGCTCGGCCTGCCAGAGTGCCAGGCGGCTCTCTCGGGTGGCAATGACGATGGAAAGGGGGGAATGGGCGAGGCTCAAGTTCGTAACCTGTTTGTAATCATTCAGGGGCGGGCGATGCTAGCATGCGCCCGCACTGGGGCCGGTGCGCCCCGGGGGACGCGGGGGCAGGCGGCGCCAGGTCACCTACCCACCTCCGGAGACCCACGCACCATGAAACGATCCGACAAGGACCAGCCCCTGATTGACGACATCCGCCTGCTCGGCCGCATTCTGGGCGACGTGATCCGGGACCAGGAGGGCGTGGCCGCGTATGAGCTGGTGGAGCAGGTGCGCAAGCTCTCCGTCGCCTTCCGCCGTGATGCCGACCAGGAGGCCGACCGCGCATTGAAGAAGCTGCTCAAGTCCCTGTCGGGCGACCAGACGGTGAGCGTGATCCGCGCGTTTACCTACTTCAGCCACCTGGCCAACCTGGCCGAAGACCGCCACCACATCCGCCGCCGCGCCGTGCACGAGCGTGCGGGCGATACGCAAGAGGGCAGCATCGAAGTGGCCCTGTCGCGCCTGCGCTGGGCCGGCATCGCGCCCAAGACGATTTCACAGACGCTGGCGGGCAGCTACGTGGCCCCCGTGCTCACCGCCCACCCCACCGAAGTGCAGCGCAAGAGCATTCTGGACGCCGAGCGCGACATCGCCCAGCTGCTGGCCACGCGCGACGACATCCAGGTGCGCGCCCAGCTCTACAACAGCGCCAAGGACGCACTCACCCCGCGCGAACTGGCCGCCAACGAAGCCCTGCTGCGTGCCCGGGTGGCCCAGCTCTGGCAGACGCGCCTGCTGCGCTACAGCAAGCTCACGGTGGCCGACGAGATCGAGAACGCGCTGTCGTATTACGAAGCCACCTTCCTGCGCGAGATCCCCAAGATCTACGCCGACCTCGAAAACGAACTGGGCCAGTACCCCGTGCACAGCTTTCTGCGCATGGGCCAGTGGATTGGCGGCGACCGCGACGGCAACCCCAACGTAACCGCGCAGACCCTGCGCTACGCCCTGGGCCGCCAGGCCGAGGTGGCCCTGCGCCACTACCTGACCGAGGTGCACTACCTGGGCGGCGAGCTGTCGCTGTCTGCCCGCCTGGTGCAGGTGTCCGCCGAGATGGAGGCCCTGGCCCAGCGCTCGCCCGACACCAACGAACACCGCGTGGACGAGCCCTACCGCCGCGCCCTCACCGGCATTTATGCGCGCCTCGCAGCGTCACTGAAGGACTTGACCGGCGGCGAGGCCGCACGCCACGCCGTGGCCCCGCAAAACGCCTACGGCAGCGCAGACGAATTCCTGGCCGACCTGCGTGTGATCGAAGCGTCATTGAAGTCGCACCACGGCGAAGCCCTGGCCGCAGAGCGCCTGCACCCGCTGATCCGCGCCGTGCAGGTGTTCGGCTTTCACCTCGCCACGGTGGATTTGCGCCAAAGCTCCGACAAACATGAAGAAGTGGTGGCCGAGCTGCTGGCCACGGCCCGCATCGAGCCTCACTACGCAGGCTTGCAGGAAGCCGCCAAGCGCGCATTGCTCATCAAGCTGCTCAACGACGCCCGCCCGCTGCGCGTGGTGGGTGCCCAGTATTCGGCCCATGCCCAGGGCGAGCTGGCCATCTTCGAAACCGCCCGCGTGATGCGCGAGCGCTTCGGCCACGAGGCCATCCGCCACTACATCATCAGCCACACCGAAACGGTGAGCGACCTGCTCGAAGTGCTGCTGCTGCAAAAGGAAGTGGGCCTGATGAGCGGCACCCTGGATGCCGAGTCCAAGAACCACCTCATCGTGGTGCCCCTGTTCGAAACCATCGAAGACCTGCGCAATGCCGCGCCCATCATGCGCGAGTTCTATGCGCTGCCCGGCGTGGCCGCCCTGGTGCAGCGCAGCGGTGGCGAGCAGGACATCATGCTGGGCTACAGCGACAGCAACAAGGACGGCGGCATCTTCACCAGCAACTGGGAGCTGTACCGTGCCGAGATCGCGCTGGTGGAGCTGTTTGACGAACTGGCCACCAGCCACGGCATCCAGCTGCGCATGTTCCACGGCCGGGGCGGCACCGTGGGCCGGGGCGGCGGCCCCAGCTACCAGGCCATCCTGGCCCAGCCCCCCGGCACCGTGCGCGGCCAGATCCGCCTGACGGAGCAGGGCGAAGTCATCGCGTCGAAATACGCCAACCCCGAGATCGGCCGCCGCAACCTCGAAACCCTGGTGGCCGCCACGCTCGAAGCCACGCTGCTGCAGCCCACCAAGCCCGCCACCAAGGCCTTTCTGGATGCCGCCGCGCAGCTCTCTCTGGCCAGCATGGGCAGCTACCGCGCGCTGGTGTACGAAACCCCGGGCTTCACCGAGTATTTCTTCAACTCCACCCCCATCCGCGAGATCGCCGAGCTCAACATTGGCTCCCGCCCCGCCAGCCGCAAGGCCAGCCAAAAGATCGAAGACCTGCGCGCCATCCCCTGGGGCTTCAGCTGGGGCCAGTGCCGCCTCACGCTGCCCGGCTGGTACGGCTTTGGCTCGGCCGTCGATGCGTTTGTGAACCTGGAAGGCAAAGACCCCAAGACCCAGCTGGCCCTGCTGCAAAAGATGTACCGCCAATGGCCGTTCTTCCGCACGCTGCTGTCCAACATGGACATGGTGCTGGCCAAAAGCGACCTGGCCCTGGCCTCACGCTACAGCGAACTCGTCACCGACGCGCGCCTGCGCAAAAAGGTGTTCACCAGCATTGAGGCCGAATGGCACCGCACGGCCGACGCCCTCACGCGCATCACCGGCGACAAACAGCGCCTGATGCACAACACCGCGCTGGCCCGCTCCATCAAGCACCGCTTCCCGTACATCGACCCGCTGCACCATCTGCAGGTAGAGCTGGTGCGCCGCTGGCGCGCGGGGCTGGGGGATGAACGGGTGCAGACGGGGATTCACATTTCTATCAATGGGATTGCTGCGGGGTTGAGGAATACGGGGTAATGGTAATTAATTGAGGTGAGTTATTTGGCTTGAAAAATTGAGGGGGATTTGTGAAAATAATTAATAAATACACTTTTGGTCTTCTTTTGCTAATTTTTGCGACGTGGAGTGCCAATGCGGAGGAAATAGGGTTTAGGAAAGATCCAAAATACAAATTTCAAACAGCCTCAGGACGCAGTTCTAGTCTCATGCATTTTGACAGCTTGGATGCAGCATTCCAGGAAGTCCAGGCAAAATATGCTGAAATGAGCATAAACAATGTGCGTTATGAAGCCAAAAATCTACGAGAAAAACCTAGTACTATAAATTTTAATGGTCTTCCGATTTACTACATGTGGGATGTATATAGGACCAGTGACGGAAAATTAGATATTTCCGAATCTGAAAATATAGGGCGTTATGGATATTGCGAACAAGACGCCAATCCCGTGCAGGGAGAAAAAGAGTGGGTGCTCTATCTCAATGTAAGCTAATTGTGGTGCTCAAAAGAAGTTTCGATTCCACTTGAGGTTACTCCCATTGCTAAGGCAAAAAATTCTTGCGAAGCAACAAGTTATAAAGACTTCTTTGCAAACAATGCAGATGGGGGCGCGATTGGCAACCCAATCATCGTTCCGGCTGGCGAAAAGGTGCAGACTGAGTTGGATTATGCAGATGGGGGCGTTGGCATACTCAACGTGGAGCGCTATTTTCGCAGCCGATGGGCTACAGACAGTTTAGCGAAAGACTACAGGCAAGGCCGCGCCTGGAGACATAACCATGCTGCAGGCTTCAATCAAATCAGTGCCCATGAGCTGAGAATTGACTTGCCGGGTGGCAAGGAACGACTATTTGTGCGAGATACCTTTCCCAATCCGGATGCTCCGGGTGATTGGCGACCCGCCAATGGGCTGGATGTCCTGGTGAAGAATGTAAATATATGGGTGCTGCGATTGGCGGGTAGCGGTACTATTTACAATTTTAATCTCCAAGGTCAATTGAAATCCGTAGTGGAACCTAACGGATGGGTAACAAGTTATTCTTACAATGGAGATCTTCTCACCGACGTGCGAGATCCCTTCGGAAGATTTCTTCGGTATGAATATGGATCTGGTGGATTTATTGCACGCATAGTGCTGCCCGATGGTACTGCAGTCGCATACTCTTATGATGGAGCAAATCGACTGCAGGATGCCATCTATGCAAATCAAGACTTTCGCACGTATCACTATGAAAACGCCAGTTCTCCTAAATTGTTGACTGGAATTTCAATTCAAGGGCAACGGTACGCGACTTTTGGTTACGGCGCCAAAGCGGTTGCCACAAGTACTTTTTACGCAGGGGGGGTTGGTAAGTATCTTGTTGATTATGGCGGAGCTCCGATTCCTGCAATAGGTGCGACCGTGACGGATCCATTGGGTACAAATAGATACTATACTTTTGGTATAGTCAAAGGCATTTGGGCTGTGACAGCCGCCAACACATATTCGCCAACGGGAAAACCCGATGCAGCCACGCGTGTGCAGAATGACGTTGGTCTAGTGACATCCATATCGGATTTCCAAAATGTATCTACTAATATTCAGTGGGATAACTCACGAAGATTACCGCTAATCGTCACCGAAGCGACCAATAGGGCCGAATCACGCACCATACAAACCACCTGGCACCCCCAGTGGCGCCTACCTGTCACGGTGACCGAGCATGGGCGCACCACCAGCTACACCTACGACAGCCTGGGCAACCCCCTGACCCAGACCATCACCGACACCGGTGGTGGCTCGGGCGGTTCGGGTAGCTCCCGCACCACCACCTGGACCTACCACGCGAGCGGCCTGGTCTCCACCGAGACCGCCCCCAACGGCGCCACCACCAGCTACCAGTACGACAGCGCAGGCAACCTGACAAGCGCCACCAACGCCCTGGGCCATGTGGACACCTACACCCACGATGGCGCAGGCCGCGTGCTCAGCCACACCGCGCCCACCGGCCTGGTGGCCACCTATACCTACGACGCCCGCGGCCGCATGCTCACCGCCAACCGGGGCGGGCAGCTCACCACGCTCACCTACCGCGCGAGCGGCCAGGTCGCCACCGCCAGCCTGCCGCACGGCCATGTGGTCACCTACACCTACGACGCCGCCCAGCGCCTCACGGGCTGGAGCGACAACCGGGGCCACTCCGGCGCCTACACCCTGGACGCCATGGGCAACCGCACCCAAGAGGACATCCGCAATCGCCAGGGGCAAACGGTGTGGCGCCTGGCGCGCACCATCAACAGCCTCAACCGCGTGCAATCCGTCACTCTCGGTGGGCAGTCCACTACTTTCAACTATGACGGTAACGGTGAAGCGTACGCTGCCACCAATGGCCTGGGCCAGTACTCTGGCCGAAATTTAGACGCTCTGCGCCGTGTTGTAGGGGTTACCAACGGCGAGGGCTATGGAGCCTCCCTGAGCTACAACGCCCTCGATGGCGTCATCCAGGCCACCGACTTCAAGGGCGTGGCCACCACCTACACCCGCGACGCCCTGGGCAACGCCACCGCAGAAACCAGCCCCGACAGCGGCGCCGAGAGCGCCCAGTACGACGCACTGGGCCTGCCCAGCACCATCACCGACGCCCTGGGCCAAGCCACCACCATCGAACGCGACCTGCTGGGTCGCCCCACCCTCATCACCCACGCAGGGGGGCGCATCACCAGCCTGCGCTACGACCTCACGGCCACGGGCAAAGGGTTCCTGGGCGAGATCGTGGACGCCAGCGGCACCACCACCTACCAGCGCGACGCCCATGGCCGCGTCACCACCAAAACCCAGGCCCTGATCAATGGCGACACCCGCAGCGTCAGCTACGGCTACAACGCCCAGGGCCTGCTGGCCAGCACCACCTACCCCGGCGGGCAAGTGCTGCAAAACGTCTACGACACCACCGGCCAACTGACCGGCCTGACCTGGGCGGGCCAACCGCTGGTCACCGGCATCACCTGGAGCCCGCTGGGCCAGCCCACCGGCTGGAGCTGGAGCCTGCCCGGTGGCACGGCCGCCATCCCGGCCACCCGCAGCTACAACACCGCAGGCCAAGTCACCGCCACGGACTTCAGCAGCTACCAGTACGACGCGGCAGGGCGCATCCAGACCCTCACGCAAAAGCTCTGGCGCCCGGCCAGCACCAACCCCCAGGCCAGCACCATCAGCCAGGTCACCAGCACCTGGACCGTGCAATACAGCCCCGCAGGCCGCATCACCGGCTTTACCAAGAACACGGCGGCCAACGCCCCCGTGGACACCGCCACCTTCCAGTACGACGCCAACGGCAACCGCACCGCCAGCACCCGTGACCTGGCAGGCACCAGCACCAGCCGCACCTACGGCGGCGACGCCAGCCACAACCGCCTGCTGGGCTTTGAGCAGACGGCTACCAGCACCACTGGCAACACGGCTACCACCAGCGTCACCTACCAATACAACCCCGCAGGCGACCTGCTGGGCGACGGCCTGACCACCTACCGCTACGACAGCGAAGGCCGCCTGGAGAGCGCCAGCACCGGCCAGGGCGAAGACGCCCCCACCACCAAATACGCCCACAACGCGCTGGGCCAGCGCGTGTTCAAGACCGAGCCTTTGTACAGCGGCACCCAAAGCAGCAGCACCGGCAACAAAACCGGCAAGAACCTGAACAACCTGCTGGCCGACGACGAGGGGGCAGAACCCGCCCAGGCCGAGCAGCCCGGCCTGGTCCAATGGCTCCTGGGCTTCTGGAGCAGACTCTGGAGCCCCGGCACCAGCGATGCCGAGAAACTGGGCTTTAGCTACGTGTATGCCGAAGACGGCAGCCTGCTGGGCGAATACGGCTCGGGCGGCACCAACAGCTCAGGCACCGCGCAATACCTGTACCTGCCCACCGCCAGCGGCCCCATGCCGATCGCAGCGGTGATCAAGGGAACCGCCTACGCCATCCACAGCGACCACCTGAACACCCCGAGGAAGCTCACCCAGGCCGATGGGCAAACCGCGTGGCAGTGGGCGTACAGTGCGTTTGGGGATGAGCAGCCGACGATTGGGGCCAAGCGGTTCACGAACGAGACGACCACACCGACGACGGGGGCCACCAGCATTCCTGAAGTCACGTTCAACCTGCGGTATCCGGGGCAGTACTTCGACAAGGAGACGAAGCTGAACTACAACTACCACCGCAGCTACGCACCGGGGACGGGGCGGTATACGCAGGGGGATCCGATTGGGTTGGATGGGGGGTGGAATCGGTTTGGGTATGTTGATGCTGATCCATTGAGATATTTTGATTCCCTCGGTCTTTGCCGGTGTGAAAACATTCTCGAGCAAGCTGAGTTACTCAATAATGACTCTCGTTATTCATTGCGTGCCCCGTATCGCCCTGGCCCAAATACCAATAAATGCAATACCTTCGTTGATGATGTTCTCGAATCAACTGGTGTTGCACCTCGGCGCAATTGGTTGAGTATGCCGATTAGTGCAGGAAAATGGGCAGACCCTACTGCAACCATACCGAATTTTCCGGTGGTGACTGATCCTCGACCGGGCGATATCGTCGCTATAGCCCGTTGGACACCTGACTCCTCGGGGCATGTAGCAATCGTGAAAGTCCCGGGGGTGTCGACAATTGGAGCGGGTACTGAAGCGGGCTCTCACACGACCAGCTGGCCTTGGGATTTAAACAAATTTCCCCAAGGAATCCCCGTATATAGGAGGTGCATGTGCCAGTGATTTCAATAAATCGAAGGGCTCAAAAACATCTGTTTGTCAGATTGCTTTTTTTGGTAGGGGCTGTTTTTTTGTCAGGTTGCGAGTTCAAAGATAATGAATTTCCTGAGAGGTGGAAAATTAATTACTCGGGAAAGAGAATTTATGAATTGAAATTGCTATTTGGAAAGCCTGACGAGGATGTTTCTGAAAAGCAATTTTTAAACTGGATTGATCGAGATGAGGAGGGTATGAAAATTCTGAAGGTTGTTTGTGCCGATAAGTGTAGTGATGATGAATATCCAACTAGAATATTGTTTTATAAATACTTTAATAATGGAGATAGATCAAAATACACTGTGATTTTTGATGGAGGCAGAGGAATTCGCTAGTTGAGGCACTTCAAGCATAAGCGGGGCGGAAAAATGACGGATTCAAAAATGAAGCGCAACACGCCCCACACATGCCAGCTTGTGATTATTGAAATAATTGGAAATAATTGGGGTCAGGTCTTGCCTTTTGCCATCAACCCATAGAAACTCTCTCGCGCCATCAGATTGATCAGTGAGTTTCCAAAGGCTTGAACATGGCAAGACCCCTGCGAATCGAGTTTCCAGGTGCGGTGTATCACGTGACTTCGCGGGGAGACCGGCGTGAACCCATCTTTCTGGGTGACGTTGACCGCGAAGACCTGTTGAGCGTTTTGGGTCAAGCGCTGCATCGCTTTGATGCATGTGCTGTGGCTTGGTGCTTTATGGACAACCACTACCACTTTGTGCTGCACACCAGGCAACCTAACTTGTCGCTTTTGATGCGCCATATCAATGGTGTCTATACCCAGCGCTTTAATCGGCGCCACGGCAAGGTGGGGCATCTTTTTCAAGGGCGGTTCAAAGCCATCCTGGTGGACCGGGATGCCTACCTTCTGGAGGTGTGCCGCTATGTGGAGCTGAACAGGGTGCGCGCCCACCTGGTAGAGCATCCTGCCCAGTGGCCGTGGTGCAGTTACCACGCGCTGGCGGGTCTGAGCCCTGCACCTGATTGGCTGGATGCGCAGGCCGTGTGGGGCTATCTGCTGGGGCGCGATGCACAGGATGCACAGGCAAGGGCTCAGGCGGCCCATGCTTATGTCGCGTTGGTGCAAGCGGGGCAGGGGGTTCAACTTTGGGCCCAGGGCTTGCGCCAGCAAATGTATCTGGGCAATGAAGACTTCGTGCTGCGCATGCAGGCGCTGGCCAGTGACCGCGCCGTGAGCGCCAAAGAAATCCCCAAACAACAGCGTGCCAGCCCCAAGAGCCTGCAAGACTGGCTTGCCGAGTGCCCCACGCGGGATCAGGCCTTGGTGCAGGCGCACTACGCGTCACAAATCAGCCTGTCAGAGATCGCGCGCCAATTGGGCTTGTCCGTGTCGCGGGTCAGCCGTATCGTGTCGGCACATCGGGCTGCGATATTGGCTGGTTCTGAGTAGTGCTTATCTGAAGGGGTTGGGATGGCAAAAGGCAAGACCTGACCCCTTTGTGACTTGCGGTATCCGGGGCAGTACTTCGACAAGGAGACGAAGCTGCACTACAACTACCACCGCAGCTACGCACCGGGGACGGGGCGGTATACGCAGGGGGATCCGATTGGGTTGGATGGGGGGTGGAATCCGTTTACCTATGTGGGGGGCAATCCGCTGAGCATGATTGATCCGCAGGGCCTTGATGGCATCAGTGCGATGGCGGACCGTGTTGCAGGGATACCCTATGGCCGAGACGGTGATAAATACGACCCAAACTTCACTATTACCAAGCGAGGTGTTTGTGATGGTTCGACGGATCCCATGTGTGCGGCTGGTTTGGCTGCTGCTGGTTTGCCTGGTCCATACTTCAGCGAAACAAAGACCTACAGCACTGCGTGCATCTTGGGTGTAGGTGTTGTGGTGAAGGGCGGTGGCGCCGTCGCTGGCAATACGGTTGCTAATCAAGTACCTAAAGTTGCGCTGCAATTGGGCGCAGGGGCGCGAGCCATGAGTTGGATTGTGCGCGGTGTTTCCGTTTTCACCAACCCAGTTACTGCCGTTAGTTCACTTGGTTATGCAATCGGTCCATTGCTTGAGCATTGCGAGATCAAACCTCCGGTTTGCGAGGCCAAATGAAAACTCCTCGACAAATAGCTGGACTGCTTTTTCTATTGGTTGGCGCAGTACTCCTGATAATGCAAAGAGTGTTCACAGCAGTAGCCCCGATGTGGGTTGATGTCACATTGCTGATCTTAAGTGGACTGTGCGTGTTGGCCGCATTAGTCTTGGCGCAAGGAGTCAACTCTAGCTCGAAAGAGTCTGAGGAAGTGGGGACAAAGAAGGGGCCAAACTCAGACTGAATCCGTGACACCTATTGCATTCTCAAGGAGCTGAACAGGGTGCGCGCCCACCTGGTAGAGCACCCTGTCCCGTGGCCGTGGCACAGTTATTAGGGTCAGGTCTTGCCTTTTGCCTCAACCGCGCAACACTCCCCACCGGGGTTTGGTTGGCAGCTATTGAAAACTCCTAAATTGATAGCTGGTAGCGCCTGTCTATCAAGCGCTAGCGGCCAATTTGGCTCCAAACCCGGCAAGGCCAGCAGGCTCCACACCCTGCTGGCCTTGGTCCTCGTCTTTGCCGGGGCCACATAAAGCAAAGCGCCAGCACCGGCCAAGGCGAAGACGCCCCCACCACCAAATACGCCCACAACGGCCTGGGCCAGCGCGAGTTTCATTGGGGTCAGGTCTTGCCTTTTGCCTCAACCGCGCAACACTCTCCACCGGGGTTTGGTTGGCAGCTATTGAAAACTCCTAAATCCATAGCTGCCAGCGATTACCCATCAAGCGCCAGCGGCCAATTTGGCGTCAAACTCGGCAAGGCCAGCAGGCTTCACGCCCTGTTGGCCTTGGTCCTTGTCTTTTCCGGGCCCAGATCACAAGCCACAGGCCAGCGTCCCCAGTGTTTCCCGGCCTTGCATTGGTTGCCTTGGTGAAATGGACCAGCAACCGCAGCATCACGGTAGAACACAGCCGCCCACTGGGCGACAGCCTTGCCGCCCACCCCGCCCCTCAATCCCCCAGCAACTCCCCCACGGCCTTTAGATCTTCCACCCGGTCGCACACCGCCTTCACGGCCATCATCACCGGGATGCCCAGCAGCAGGCCCCACAGCCCCCACAGCCAGCCCCAGGCGAGCACGCTGACGAACACGGCCACGGGGCTCATGCTGCTGGTGCGGCTGGTGAGCCAGGGGGTGAGCAGGTTGCCCACCAGCGTGTGGATGACCATGGATGCACCGCCGATGGCCAGGGCCATGTCCAGGGTGCCGAACTGCAGGAAGGCCACCAGGGCCGATGCGCCGGTGACCAGGGCCGAGCCGATGTAGGGTGCGAGGTTGAGCACCCCGGCCACCACGCCCCACACGGCGGCGTTCTCCAGGCCCAGGGCCCAGTAGGCAAGGCCGGTGGCCACACCCACCAGCACGCTGGTGAACACCTGCACCATCAGGTAGCGCTGGATCTGGTTGGTGATGTCTTCCAGCACGTGGATGGTGACCTTGCGCCGCTCCAGGCTGGTGCCCGCGATACGCAGCAGCTTGCTGCGAAACAGGTTGCCCGATGCCAGCGCAAAGAAGGTGAGAAACACCACCACCGTGAGCTGCCCCAGCGCAGACATGAGCCCCATGGTGCCGCTCCACAGATAGTCGCGGATGTTGAAGGGGGGGCGCTCTACCACCACGCGCTGCACGCCGCGCCGGGGCGGGCTGGCGACGGCGCTGTTTTCGTTGGCGGCCTGTTCGATCTGCGTGGCGGCCTTTTGCATGGTGTCGAGCGGGCTGCTGGCGCCGCTGCGCGCCTTGATGCTGTCGCGCACCTTCTTGGCGGCCACGGGCAGCGAATCCACCAGTTGCGCGGCGCCGTCGCTCAGCGACCAGGCGGCGCTGGCCAGGCCCAGAACGATGGCGATCAGCAGCACACCGGCCCCCAGCCAGCGGGGCACATAACAGCGCCGCAAGACTTCCACCACAGGCCGCAGGGCGGTGGTGAGCAGCAGGCTGAGCATGATGGGGATGAACACGGCGCTGGCCCAGTGCAGCAGGGCCACGCTGGCAAACAGCGCCAGCAGCGCGAGCGAGAGGTTGCGCACGTCCACGGGCATGTGGAGCATGAGCGGGCCGGGGAGGAATGCGCTGGCGGGGGTGGATGCGGTGGCGGCCGCATCGGGGTGGGGGGTGTGCGCGGCGGCAGCCTGCGCGGGCGCCTGGGCAGTGGTGGCCTCGGTGGCGGCTGCCGTGGTTTCGGGTGTGGCCGGTGCGGGCTGGGCCGTGGGGGCCAACGATGGTGACGCCGATGGGTGCGGCGTGCCTGCGCCGGGGCTGCCGGTTGCCGGCGCGGCCTCCGGTGCGGGCTCGGCCGCGAGCGGGGCGGGGGATGAGTTGGGCGGCAACGGGGGGGCGGCGGGCGCGGTCATGCGCGAATTGTGCGGCAGGTGTTGCCGGGGTTGTGTAGGTGCCCACCCCTGCTGTGCAGGGTGCGCCGCCAAAGTGCGATGCAAATCCGGCGCTTATTGGCCGATGGCCGCTGCCTCCCCCCACTAGGATGGCGCAATGCCATTGGACCGCATGCACCTTTTCGCCGTCACCTTCAATACCACCACTACCAGGGGCTCGTGCGCATGAAACACCACCGATCCCTCGCCCGGGTGCCGTTCTGGGCGGCTGCCCCCGCCGCCGTGGCGGCCGTGCTGCTGCTGGGGGGCTGCTCGTCCCTGGATGTGCCGCGTGCCGACAACTACCCCGTCAGCGACCAGAAAAAGGCGCGCGCCGTGCACCACTGGGATGTGCTGGCCGACGACGTGGCCAGCCGCGTGGCCGGCAAGATCAGCGCCTGGCCTGCGGGTGAGTACCCCATCTATGTGGCGCCGTCTGCGGGCGATACGAGCTTCAACAACGGGTTTCGCAAGCTGCTGATCACGCGGCTGCTGGACAAGGGCGTGACGTTGTCCACCCAGCCCACGGCGGTCACCATGACGTTCGAGACGCAGCTGGTGCAGCACGAGGCGCGGGTCAACAGCATGGGCCCCTTGCCCTGGACGCGCCTGGCGCTGGGCGTGGGCGTGGCGCGCGATTGGTACCTGTACCACCAGAGCGCGGGCTCGATGCTGGCCGGTGTCACGGCCCTGGGCCTGGTGACCGACCTCACGCAGTACGCCATCAGCGGGCCGGCCGCAGGCGGCCCCACGCGCACCGAGGTGCTGATCACCACGTCGCTGGAGGGCGGGGACCGCTATCTGGCGCGCACCGCCGATGTGTACTACATCGAGCAGGAGGATTCGGTGCTCTACAAGACCAAGGCGCCCGAGATGCCCCCACCGCCCCCGCCCGCACCCCCGCCGCCCACGCCCGTGAAAACCTGGCGGGTGGTTGCACCATGACGGCCCGGCCATCCTTCTGCGACAGGGTGCCGACCCGGGCGCCCGCTGTGGCGTTCTTGTTGGTGGCATTCGTGGCAATGGGCCTGCTGCAGGGCTGCGTGACCAACCCGATGCACAGCTACTACTACGGTGACCGGGCGGGCGGAATATCGCGCAGCAACCTCATCGAGCTGAACGACCGCGCCACCGATGCGTTGCTGCAATACGCACCGCTGGACGCCAACCAGCCCGTGCTGGTGGCCACGCTGGTCAGTGTGGACCGGCTCACTGAGTCATCGCGGCTGGGCCGCATCTTCTCCGAGCAGATCGCGGGCCGCATGGTGCACCGGGGCCTGAAGGTGACCGAGGTGAAACTGCGCGAGAACCTGCTGCTGCAGCGCGACCAGGGCGAGCTGCTGCTGTCACGCGAGGTGCGCGAGGTGAGCCAGGCACAGGACGCGCAGGCCGTGGTGGTGGGCACGTATGCGGTGTCCACGTCGGTGGTGTACATCAGCCTCAAGCTGGTGAACCCGGTGGGCAACACCGTGGTGGCGGCGCACAACTATGCGGTGCCCATGGATGAAAACGTGCGGGCGCTGCTGGC
The DNA here is from genome assembly GCF_014851495.1 of Acidovorax sp. ACV01. Lineage (NCBI taxonomy): Bacteria > Pseudomonadati > Pseudomonadota > Betaproteobacteria > Burkholderiales > Comamonadaceae > Acidovorax > Acidovorax sp. ACV01. The sequence goes on from NZ_JACUZT010000011.1 coordinate 31,994, forward strand.
CGGGCGTTGAGCGGTGAGCATGGAGGACTGCATGCCACATGCAGGAAAGCCCCCTTGAGGGGCTGTTTCTTTTTTGCTATTAAAAATATAGCTGTTAGCGCTTTTGAATAAAGCGCTGGAGGCTATTTTCCATCAATTTCTCAATGCAACATGAGTGCACCGGCTGTCTTGCTCTTGCCAGCGCGGGCGGGTGGGTTGCACAGGCCGCAGGTGAAGTGGCGGTTCTCATACAGCTCGGTCACAAACTGGCCACTGCACTGGCTGCACTTGGTGCGCGTCAACATGCCGGCATCCACAAACTTCACCAGGCGCCAGGCGCGGGTGAACGACAGCAGGGGTTCGATCTCGGCCGTGGCCACTTGCTCGTTGTACAGGCGGTAGGCCTTGGTCAGCAGCTCCACCGAATCCAGGTCCACGCCCTTGGACAGGTATTCGTAGATGTTCAGAAACAGCGAGCTGTGGATGTTCTCTTGCCAGGTCAGGAACCAGTCGGTGGAGAAGGGCAACTGGCCCTTCGACGGTGACTTGCCCGCGATCTCCTTGTACAGCCGGATCAGGCGCTCATACGACAGCGTGGTTTCCGATTCGAGCACCTGCATGCGGGCGCCCATCTGGATCAGCATGGCCGCACGTTCGATCTGTTTGGATTCGTTCAGCACGCTCTTGGCGGGGGCTTTGGCAGCGGGGGCGTTGGTGGACATGGCGGGCTTTCGGTGGAGACTGGGAGAAGAAGGCTGTGGGCAAATGCTTCAGAGCACTTCCGACACGCGGCTGGCCATCAGGATGTTGGCGTGCAGCGTGTTGGTGGCTTCGTTGCCCACCTTCTTGGCAGAGTGGTTGGTGAGCAAGCTCCACACCAGGTTGTCGTCCACGCGGAAGCTGCAAAGAAGCGTGTTGCGGGAGGCCAGTTTCATCACTTGCGCTGCCGACAGAGATGCCAGAATATCGGCAGACTCTTCGTTCATGCCCAAGCGGAACACGGCTTCGGCCTTGTCCTGGCGAATCAGGGTCTGGGCCAACATCAGGTAGGTGAGGTTGGCTTCGCGGATTTCAGCGAGGAGTTGTTCGTTGGTCATGGCAGCTTCCTTTTTTCCAGTACCGGGTCTTGCGTTTTCTGCTGATTGCAGGTTTTGCGTGATCCGTTGAAATGGATTGTGAAACCGCCCCAATCAGAAATTAAGTCGGGGTTTGGCTGTGCCGCGTGTCTGGTTTCGCGGTGGGCCATGTAGGAATTTGCCCTACAAGCCGATCAGGCACCGTCCGGCATTTCACAGGGTGTGGCTTGCTGCGGCCTCGGGCCCGTGTGTGCGGGATCTGCTCATGGTTTTGATAGCGCCTGCAAAACCATCTTTTTTGCGCTTTTGCAACCCTTGCCGCCTGATACGGACCGGCACACCCCCGTTCAGAGCCGCAAAAGAACCCAGCGAGGCGGTTTTGGCCAGGCGTAGTGTCGCAAGGCAGTGCGCGTGGTGCGGCAAGACGCAGCCACGGCGCCTGAAGTTTTTTGGGGTCCCTCTCAGCCTTTTTCGACCGGCCGCGTGGGGTCGCTGCACCACTCGCTCCAGCTGCCCGCAAAGAGCGCGGTCGTGCCCAGGCCTGCAACCTCCATCGCGAGCAGATTGGGCACGGCACTCACGCCGCTGCCGCACTGGTGCACCACGGTGGCGGGGTTGCGGCCGGCCAGCAGGGCGTCGAACTCTGCGCGCAGCACGGCGGCAGGCTTGAAGCGGCCGTCGGTGCCGATGTTCTCGGCAAAGGGGCGGTTGAGCGCGCCTGGAATGTGGCCCGCCACGGGGTCCAGCGGCTCCACTTCGCCCCGGTAGCGGGCGCCAGCGCGGGCGTCGATCACGGTCTGGCCGGGCTGCTGCAGGCGCGCGAGCACGTCGCTGGCCGTGGCCAGCTGGCGCAGGGGTTCGCCCAGCTGGAAGTTGGACTGGAAGTGTGCGGGCTCGTCGCCGCTGTTCACGGCCCCCCCGTTGGCCTGCCAGGCCTGCAGCCCACCGTCGAGCGCTGCCACCGCGTCATGGCCCGCCCACTTGAGCATCCACCACAGGCGGCCACAGTAGTTGGCGCCCTGGCGGTCGTACACCACGGCCTGCATGCCGTTGGCAAAACCCACGCTGGAGAGCCACATGGCAAAACGCTCGCGGCTGGGCAGCGGGTGGCGGCCGCCGGATGCGGGCTGGTCGGCCTCTTGTGCCGTGAGCGTGCCGGTGGCGCCGGGTGCACCGTGCTTGGCGCTGAGGTCGTTGTTCAGGTCGGCGTACACGGCGCCGGGAATATGGGCTTGCGCACATTGCTGCGCGCCTGCCGTGGGTTGCATCAGGTCGAAGCTGCAGTCAAACACCATCAGCGGCGCACCGCTGGCGATGAGGGCTTGCAGGTCGTGGGCGGAGATGAGCGTGGTGTAGGGGGTCATCGGCAGAAAATGGGCAAAGTGACGGAGTGCGTCGAAAGGGGTTCCATTGTGGCCATCTTGGTACGCGGTGTGCTCGTCACTTCGTATCCATCAGTGTTCTTCGGCAGGGGCCCCGGGCGCAGCCCGCGCACGCAGGATGGTGGCCACAATGCCGCTGCCCACGATGAGTGCCATGCCGATCCAGCCGATGGGCGGAATCTTGTCGCCAAACAGCAGCACGCTGTAGACAGCGGCAAACACGATGCCCGAATACTGCAGATTGGCCACCACCAGTGTGCCGCGCTGGGTCTTGGCGCTGGCGTAGGCCTTGGTCATGCACAGTTGGCCGCCCGCTGCCAGAACTCCGATGGGCAGCAGCCACAACGCCTGCCAGCCCGGCCAGTCCGAGGTGCCGGTGAACAGCATGCCCACGCCGCCCGCCACCGCAGAGCCTACGGCGAAGTAGAAGACGGTGCGCGATTCGGGTTCACCCAGGCGCGACAGCGCCACCACCTGCATATAGGCAAACGCAGCCGTCAGGCCGGACATCAGCCCGATCAGTCCGGCAAAGGCCTGGTTCTGGTCCAAGCTGGGGCGCAGCATCAGCACCACGCCCACAAAACCGACCAGCACGGTCAGCACCAGCGGGCCTTGCAGGGCAGGGCGCGGGGTGGCTGGCGAGGGGCGCCAGGCCAGCAGCGTGCCCCCGATCAGGAAGGCGGCGATCCACACGCTGCTCATGTAGTTGAGCGTCATGGCCGTGGCCAGGGGCAGGTGGGCAATGGCAAAGAACCAGGCACCGAGCGATGTCACACCCACCAGGCTGCGCCAGGCGTGCATGCCGGGGTATTGCGTGGCAAGCCGCACCTTTTGCGAGCGCGCCAGCAGCCACAGGATGAACATGCCGATCAGGCCCCGGTAGCACACCAGCTCGGCCGAGTTGAAGAAGTCCGATGCGATCTTGACGCACACGCCCATGCTGGCAAACAGGAACGCGGCCAACACCATCCAGAGGGCTTGCATCGGGTTGTGATCTCTTGAAGCGCGCCGTGGGGCGCAGAAATGAAAATAGCTGCCAGCGCTTATTTTTTAAGCACTGGCAGCTATTGTAATGAGAGCAGACCACGGCGGGCCTGCAGATTGGCGGGGTTTTGCCGCCGTATTCAGCGTTTTGGCGTGGCCGGGTCGATGGTGTCCGAGCCCATCGCCTCACGGTACCACTCGTGGAAGTGCTGCATGCCGTCTTCCATGGGGCTTTGGTAGGGGCCGACCTCGTTGTCGCCGCGCGCCAGCAGCGCCTTGCGGCCTGCATCCATGCGCTCGCCGATTTCGTCGTCCTCGATGCAGGTCTCCATATAGGCGGCCTTCTGCGCCTCGACGAATTCGCGCTCGAACGCCGCGATCTCTTCGGGGTAATAGAACTCCACCATGTTCAGCGTCTTGGTGGGGCTGATGGGGTGCAGCGTGGACACCGTGAGCACATGCGGGTACCACTCCACCATGATGTGCGGGTACAGCGTGAGCCAGATGGCGCCATATTTGGGCGGCTTGCCTTCGCGGTAGGCCAGCAGGGCTTCGTGCCAGCGTTCGTACACCGGGCTGCCGGCCTTGCCCAGGCGGTTGGCCACGCCCACGGTCTGCACCGAGTAGTTCTTGCCGAACTCCCAGCGCAGGTCGTCGCAGGTCACAAAGCTGCCCAGGCCGGGGTGGAAGGGACCGACGTGGTAGTCCTCCAGGTAGACCTCGATGAAGGTCTTCCAGTTGTAGTTGCACTCGTGCAGCTCCACGTGGTCGAGCACGTAACCGCCAAAGTCCAGATCGGCGCGTGGTCCCATCTGGGCCAGGTCGGCGGCCACGTCGTAGCCGTTTTCTTCAAACAGCAGGCCGTTCCACTCGCGCAGCTTGTAGTTGTTGAGGTTCAGGCACGGGTCGTGCGCGAAGTGAGGTGCACCCAGCAGTTCGCCCTGGGGGTTGTACGTCCAGCGGTGCAAGGGGCACACGATGTTGCCGCCCGCGCTGCCCTTTTGCTGGGTGTTCAGCGACCCTTTGCCCTTGAGCATGACGGCCTGGCGGTGGCGGCAGACGTTGGAGACCAGCTCGACGCCGCCCTGGGCGTTGCGCACCAGGGCACGGCCCTCGCCCTCCTGGGGCAGAGCGTAGTAGTCGCCCGTATTGGGCACTGCCAATTGGTGCCCCACGTAGCGGGGCCCGCGCTGGAAGATGGAATCCAGCTCGCGCTGGAACAGCGCATCGTCAAAGTAGCTTGAAACTGGTAGTTGGCTTGCGGCCTGCTGCAGTTGAAGACTTAAATCAGACATGGGTGACCTGACCTAAAGACTCCCCACAGGGGGAAAGTGCGGGAGGTGCGCCTGGGAATGCGCATCTGGAAAAAAGGAAACCGGCTAGGGGGCTAGCCGGCTCGACTGGAATGGGATTATAGGCGGTGGGGTTATTCCCGCACCCCTGCTACGTGAATAGAAAACATCGCTTTCTGAAAATAGAGCGGCGTCACGGATCGGACCGCATCTGACACGGATGGTGTACTGGTGCGCCTAAAATCACCGGTTTTTCACCCGCGCTCTGCCGCCCCCTCCATGCCCAAGGCCCCTGCAACCCCCGCTCCTCCCGCCGAACCTGCCAGCTACGAGGCAGCCCTGGAAGAGCTGGAGCAACTCGTGGCCCGCATCGAGTCGGGCCAGTTGCCGCTGGACCAGATGCTGGCCGGCTACCAGCGCGGCGCCACGCTGCTGGCGTTTTGCCGCCAGCGGCTGGATGCCGTGCAGGACCAGATCAAGGTGCTGGACGAAGGGCAACTGCAACCATGGAACCAGGAATGAGCGCGGTGCCAATGACTTCTGCGAGCCAGCCCCTGGATATAAATCTCTGGAGCCAGAACCACCTGGCCCGCGTGGAGCAGGCCCTGTCGCAATGGGTGGGCGATGGCGCACCCGCCGGGCTGGGCGACGCCATGCGCTACGCGGTGCTCGATGGCGGCAAGCGGCTGCGGCCCCTGCTGGTGCTGGCAGCCTACGAGGCGGTCTGCAGTGGCGCATCGGCCTCTGCGGTGTATGACGATGCCGCGCTGCGCGCTGCCTGTGCGGTGGAGCTGATCCACGCCTACTCGCTGGTGCACGACGACATGCCCTGCATGGACAACGATGTGCTGCGCCGAGGCAAGCCCACCGTGCACGTGCAGTTTGGCGAAGCCCAGGCGCTGCTGGCCGGCGACGCCCTGCAGGCCTTTGCGTTTGAACTGCTCACGCCCGACAACACCCTCATCCCCGCGGCCACCCAGGCCACGCTGTGCAGGCTGCTGGCGCGGGCCGCGGGCTCGGCCGGCATGGCGGGTGGGCAGGCGATCGACCTGGCCAGCGTGGGGGTTGCGCTGACCGAAGCGCAGTTGCGCCAGATGCACCGCCTCAAGACCGGCGCGTTGCTGCAGGGCAGTGTGCTCATGGGGGCGGTGTGTGGCCACGCCGTGGGCGCGGCCTACCAGGCGCTGTCCGACTACGGCGCGGCCATGGGCCTTGCGTTCCAGGTGGTCGATGACATTCTGGATGTGGTGGCCGATTCCGCCACGCTGGGCAAGACCGCTGGCAAGGATGCCGCAGCCGACAAGCCCACCTACGTGTCTTTGCTGGGGCTCGCGCGGGCGCAGGCCTACGCCCAGGAACTGCTGGCCGAGGCGCATGCGGCCCTGGCCCACAGCGGCCTGCCCGACACCCGTGCGCTGGGCGCGCTGGCGGACATGGTGGTGCGCCGCTCGCATTGAGCCAGGCCCGATGATCCGTGCTGCACCCTGTTCATGCCCCATGCAGTGAAATCAATGCAAAATTGGCCGCTAGCGCTTGACTGTAAAGCGCTGGTAGCTATAAAAAGAATAGCTAATGTCAACTACGTCCTTTCCCCTGCTGCAGACCATCAATGACCCGGCAGATCTGCGCAAGCTTTCGCGCGCAGACCTCAAGGCCCTGGCCACGGAACTCCGCGGGTTCGTGATCGAAAGTGTCGCGCAGACGGGCGGGCATTTGAGCTCCAACCTGGGCACCGTGGAGCTGACGGTGGCGTTGCACCACGTCTTCAACACCCCCGAAGACCGCCTGGTGTGGGACGTGGGCCACCAGACCTATCCGCACAAGATCCTGACGGGCCGCCGCGACCGCATGCACACGCTGCGCCAGCTGGGCGGGATCTCGGGCTTTCCGCAGCGGGCAGAGAGCGCGTACGACACATTCGGCACCGCGCATTCGAGCACCAGCATCTCCGCCGCCCTGGGCATGGCGCTGGCCGCCAAGCGCAAGGGCGAAAATCGCCATGCCGTGGCCATCATCGGTGACGGTGCCATGAGCGCCGGCATGGCGTTCGAGGCGCTCAACAACGGCGGTGTGGCCGATGCCAACTTGCTGGTGGTGTTGAACGACAACGACATGAGCATCAGCCCGCCCGTGGGGGCGCTCAACCGCTACCTCGCCCAGCTCATGAGCGGGCAGTTTTACGCTGCCGCCAAAAACGTGGGCAAGACTGTTCTGCGCCCCGTGCCGCCGCTGCTGGAGTTCGCCAAGCGCTTTGAGCAGCATGCCAAGGGCATGGTGGTGCCCGCCACGCTGTTCGAGAAATTCGGCTTCAACTACATCGGCCCCATCGATGGGCACGACCTTGATTCGCTGATCCCCACGCTGGAGAACATCAAGAGCCTGAAAGGCCCGCAGTTCCTGCACGTGGTCACCAAGAAGGGCCAGGGCTACAAGCTGGCCGAGGCCGACCCCGTGGCCTACCACGGCCCGGGCAAATTCGACCCCAGCGTGGGCCTGACCAAGCCCGCCACGCCGCCCAAGCCCACGTTCACCCAGGTGTTTGGCCAGTGGCTGTGCGACATGGCTGCGCACGACACGCGCCTGGTGGGCATCACGCCCGCCATGCGCGAGGGCTCAGGCATGGTCGAGTTTGAAAAGCGCTTCCCCGACCGCTACTACGACGTGGGCATTGCCGAGCAGCACGCCGTCACGTTCGCTGCCGGCATGGCCTGCGAGGGTGTCAAGCCCGTGGTGGCGATCTACTCCACCTTTTTGCAGCGTGGCTACGACCAGCTGATCCACGACGTGGCCTTGCAGAACCTGCCCGTGGTGTTTGCGCTGGACCGCGCAGGCCTGGTGGGGGCGGACGGCGCGACGCACGCCGGGGCGTATGACATCCCGTTTGTGCGCTGCATCCCGAACATGAGCATGGCCTGCCCGGCCGACGAGCGCGAATGCCGCCAGTTGCTCAGCACCGCCTTCGAGCAGGACCACCCCGTGGCCGTGCGCTACCCGCGTGGCAGCGGTGCTGGTGTGGCGCCGCTGGCGGGGCTGGACAGCCTGCCCTTTGGCAAGGGCGAGATCCGCCGCGAGCGCCAGGGCACCGACGCCAAGGCGCCATGCATTGCGATCCTGTCGTTTGGCACGCTGCTGTACCCCGCGCTCGAAGCGGCCGAGGCGCTGGACGCCACGGTGGTCAACATGCGCTGGGCCAAGCCCATCGACGCGGCGCTGCTGCGTGAAGTGGCCGAGCGCCACGATGCGCTGGTCACGCTGGAAGAGGGCGCGATCATGGGCGGCGCGGGCAGTGCCGTAACCGAAGCGCTCAACACCCTGGGCATCGTGCGCCCGGTGCTGCAACTGGGCCTGCCGGATGTGTTCATCGAACATGGCGACCCTGCCAAACTGCTTGCGCTGCAGGGTCTGGATGCCGCAGGCATCCAGCGCGCGATAGCGCAGCGTTTTCTGCAGGCTTAGCGCGCTCTCCTGCGGCTTTGGCGGCGGCCTGCCTCAGGCGAAGAAGGGGTGGCCTGGGAGCGTTGTTTTTGCCTGTGACCCTGTACGGGGTGGCCGCGCTTGTTTCCCGTTCCGGTTGTCTCCCTTTTTGGCCAGCCCTTCCAGCGGGTGACCTCTGTGGCGGCACACGGTGGCTGTGCGTGGCGGCGGCTGTGCAGGGGAAAACCTAGAGGGGCTGCCGCCCTCCCTACTTCTACAATTGCGACAAAAGGCAACAGGCCCCGGCCTGCGTGGCGTCGCAATGGCACCATGCGTTCCTGCCTGTCAACAACACCCCTGGAGACAAGTTTTATGGATCGCCGTTCTCTCATCAGACACGCAGGTATCGCAGGGGTGCTGGCCACCGGTGCGGCGCCGGCGGTGTTTGCGCAGGCATCCATCCGGTGGCGGCTCGCTTCCAGCTTCCCCAAGTCGCTGGACACCATCTATGGCGCCGCCGAGGTGTTCGCCAGGGCCGTGAAAATCATGACGAACGGCCGCTTCGAAATCTCCGTTCACGCCGGGGGCGAGTTGATGCCGGCGTTTGGTGTGGTGGATGCTGTGCAGGGCGGTGCAGTCGAGATGTGCCACACCGTGCCGTACTACTTTTATGGCAAGAGCCCGGCCTTTGCGCTGGGCTCGGCCATTCCATTTGGCTTCAACGCCCGCCAGATGAGCGCCTGGATGCTCCATGGCAATGGCCGCAAGCTCATGGACGAGTTTTATGCGGGCTTCAACATGGTGAGTTTCGCAGGCGGCAACACGGGCACACAGATGGGGGGCTGGTACCTGCGGGAGATCAAGAGCCCCAGCGACTTCAAGGGCATGAAGATGCGCCTGGGCGGCGGTCTGGTGGGCGATGTGATGTCCCGGCTCGGTGCCATTCCGCAAAGCATTCCGGGCGGCGAGATTTACCAGGCCCTGCAAAAAGGCACGATTGATGCGGCCGAATGGGTGGGGCCCTACGACGACCAGAAGCTCGGTTTCAACAAGGTGGCCCCTTACTACTACTACCCCGGCTGGTGGGAGGGGGGGCCGGAGATCGACTTCTTCATCCATCGCAAGGCATTTGACAGCCTGTCGGCCGACAACAAGCTCATTGTCGAGGCGGCCGCTGCCATCGCACACACGGACATGCTGGCAAAGTACGATGCCCTGAACCCCACCGCCCTCAAGCAACTGGTGGCGGCCAAGACCAAGGTGCTGCCGTTCTCGCAAAGTGTCATGGACGCGGCATTCAAGGCGTCGATGGAAGTCTTCGCGCACAACGACTCCAAAAGCCCCGAGTGGAAAAGGATCTACGGAGACATGCGCAACTTTCAGCGCGACCAGATCCTGTGGTTTCGTTTTGCCGAAGCGCGATACGACACCTTCATGTCGGCGCAGAAGATATAGGGGCAACCCCCTGATGCGCTTCGCGCCTTCTCCCTTCTCTCGAATGGCTGCGCTATTCGGGAAGGGGCGTGCAGCCAGTGCGGCGGGGCGGCCCTTGCACGGCTGCCCTGGCATGGGGCGTGCCAGTTTCGCCGGTCTGCGGTGGCGCTTGCGCGCCGTGTACTCAACAGCCTTTGTTGACTCATCGGGGCCGATGCTTGCAGAACCCTGAAGCCCTTCGGCGATGGCCGGGATTTCACGGGAAAACCCGCAAATCCTGCACAGGGCATGTTCCTACAATCGATTCCGGTAAGAAAGTTCTTGGGCCAAGGGTTACCTCCCTGCGCGCCAAGTTGTGCAATCGAGTTTTCGGAGATAACCACATGGATCGTCGTTCAATCATCAAGCATGCGGGCATTGCTGGCGTGCTGGCCGCCGGGGTGGCGCCTGCTGTTCACGCGCAGGCTGCTGTGCGCTGGCGCCTTGCATCGAGCTTCCCCAAGCCCCTTGACACCATCTACGGCGGTGCCGAGGTGTTTGCCAATGCGGTGAAAGCCATGTCGGGCGGCAAGTTCGAAATTTCGGTGCACGCTGGCGGCGAACTGATGCCTGCCATGGGCGTGGCTGACGGCGTGCAGCAGGGCTCGGTGGAAATGTGCCACACCGTGCCGTACTACTTCTACGGCAAGAACCCCGCTTTCGCGCTGGGCTCGGCCATTCCGTTCGGCATGAACTCGCGCCAGATGAACGCGTGGATGATGCACGGTAACGGCCGCAAACTCATGGACGAGTTCTATGCAGGCTACGGCATGCTGAGCTTCGCAGGTGGCAATACCGGCACGCAGATGGGTGGCTGGTACCGCAAGGAAATCAAGTCGGTCGCTGACCTCAAGGGCCTGAAGATGCGCCTGGGCGGCGGCCTGGTGGGTGAAGTGATGCAGAAGATGGGCGTGGTGCCCCAGAGCCTGCCCGGTGGCGAAATTTACCAAGCTCTGGAAAAGGGCACCATCGATGCGGCGGAATGGGTCGGTCCTTATGACGACCAGAAGCTGGGCTTCAACAAGGTGGCGCCTCACTACTACTACCCCGGCTGGTGGGAAGGTGGTCCCGAGGTGGACTTCTTCATCAACCAGAAGGCATTTGACGCACTGTCCCCCGAAAACAAGGCCATCATCCAGGCCGCGTCGTCGCACGCCGCCGTGGACATGCTGGCCAAGTACGATGCCCGCAACCCCGTCGCCTTGAAGCAACTGATTGGCGCCAAGATCAAGCTCCTGCCCTTCACCAAGGATGTGCTGGACGCCTCGTTCAAGGCTTCCCAAGAGGTGTATGCCGAGAACGATGCCAAGAGCCCCGAGTGGAAGAAGATCTATGCGGACTTCCGCAACTTCCAGCGCGACCAGGTGGCATGGTTCCGCGTGGCGGAAGGCCGCTTTGACAGCTACATGCAGACCGTCAAGCTCTGAGTCCGGGTTAATCACCACGACACAAAAACCGCGCTTCGGCGCGGTTTTTTTATGGGCGCCGTAGGAGCGTGTGGCGAGCGGGCCTTCCAGGCTATCTTGCGGAGAGAGCGCCGCGATCGGGCGAAGGGGCTGGGCCAGGGTCTCAGGCACCCACATGGGCGTGGCAGAAATGGCCAGACAGGCAGTGCTGGCCAGCCTTCCTGGGTGGGGCCGGGAGCATACACAGAGCAGGCCTTTTCACTGCTCATAGTGCTTATAGGGGGCTCCATCCCCTTTGTCGGCAGGTCCAGGTCAGTTGGTTTCTGCTGCAGCGGCAGGTGCTTCTAGCGTGGCACAGCGGATAGGTGAAGGAGCACGTTGAGTGTCTTGAAAGAGGGCAGTGCAGCAGGCTCCGAAAGAGGCCTTCAGCTGGCGAAGGCATGCAGGAGTGCAGGAGTGTCTTCACGAGGCCTTGGGGGCCGCATGGAACGCTCGCCTGCCCTGCGAAGGTCCATGAAAAAAGGCGGACATCCCTTTTGGGATGCCCGCCTTGCTGCGAACCGTGGCAGCTCAGAACTGCCGAAAGGTGCTGAGCTCTGTCCTCATGCGTTCAAACTCCTGGATCAAGGCCGGTGTAGCGCCATAGAACACGGTGAATTTGCCCGCCAGGGTGCGCACATACAGACGCGGCGCGATGAGCCAGCTGAATCCACGGACCCGGATCAGCCGCACGTAGGCCAGGTCGTCGTAGGCCATTTCCTTGTCCCACACCCAGCGCTGGTGCAGGCCTCGCTGGTCCAGGCGTGTGGTGCTCACCATGATGCTCCACCAGGTCCAGGCCATCAGTGCAAGCCCCGCAATGAACCACCCGGTGCCGGTGCCCACTGAAGTGCCCAGTGCGCCCCGCGTCCACAACTGGGCGAACCACAGGGCGCATCCACCCACGATCACGGTGGCCAGGAGCCGGAAGGAGCGCGAAAACGCGGGTCCCACGACCGTGCCGCCCTCTGGTGCAAATCGAAAGGGCTCGGGCAGGGGCAGTGGCGTGAAGTTCAGCATGGCAATGAGGGGGCTGGAGAGGGCCTGTGCATCACTTTGCCGGTTCCGACGCTGCTTCAGCCGGGGCGTTGCCGAATGGGTTCTCGCCAGCGGTTTCTCCGCCTGCATTGGGCGTGCCTTCCGAGCGCATCAGGTCATCGGCGGGTACGTCGATCTGGACCTTGTCGGTATCGATGATCTCCTGCTTGGGCAGGAACATGGTCACCGTCTGCGGCACAAAGATCACGATGGTCACCAGCAGCAGTTGCATGATCACCCAGGGGATCGCACCCATGTAGATGTCACTGGAGAGCACGGGTTTGGGAATACGCCCTTCCTTGAACAGCGTGTTGGCGATACCGCGCAGGTAGAACAGCGCGAAGCCAAAGGGCGGGTGCATGAAGCTCGTTTGCATGTTCACGCACAGCAGCACACCGAACCAGATCAGGTCGATGCCCAGCTTGTCCGCGACCGGGCCCAGCATCGGCAAGATGATGAAGGCGATTTCGAAGAAGTCGAGGAAGAACGCCAGGAAGAAGATGAACAGGTTCACGACGATCAGGAAGCCGATCTGCCCGCCGGGCAGGCCCGACAGCAGATGCTCGACCCACTTGGCGCCATCCACGCCCTGGAACACCATCGAGAATACGCGGGCACCGATCAGGATGAACACCACCATGGCCGTCAGGCGCATCGTGCCTTGCATGGCCTCCCACATCAGCGACAAGGTCAGGCGCTTGTGGATGGCTGCCAGGATCATGGCGCCCACGACGCCCATGGCACCGGCTTCGGTGGGGGTCGCGATGGCGGTGTCGATGCCGGGCAAGCCACCCATGGAGCCGAGCACGGCAAAGATCAGCAGGGCCGAGGGGATGATGCCGCGCAGGCACTTGAGCCAGAGCTTGGCCCCCGACATGGTGCGCGCTTCCTTCGGGATGCCCGGCACGTGCTGGGGCTTGAACACACCCAGCATGAAGGTGTAGCCCGCAAAGATCAGCACTTGCAGGATCGAAGGGCCCCAGGCGCCGCGGTACATGTCGCCCACGGAACGGCCGAGTTGGTCGGCCATGACGATCAGCACCAGCGAGGGCGGCACCAGCTGCGTGATGGTGCCCGAGGCCGCCAGAACGCCCGTGGCGTAGCGCATGTTGTAGCCGTAGCGGATCATCACGGGCAGCGAGATCAGCGCCATGGCAATCACCTGGCCAGCCACGGTGCCGGTGATGGCGCCGAGGATGAAGCCCACGATGATCACCGAGTAACCCAGGCCGCCGCGCACGGTGCCAAAGAGCTGGCCCATGGAGTCGAGCATGTCTTCAGCCAGGCCGCACTTCTCCAGGATGGCGCCCATGAAGGTGAAGAACGGGATCGCCAGCAGCAGCTCGTTGCTCAGAATCCCGAAGATGTTGATGGGCAGGTTGGCCATGAAGACGGCCGGGAACCAGCCCATCTCGATGGCGAAAAAGCCCGAGGCCAGCCCCAGCGCGGCCAGCGAGAAGGCGACGGGGAAGCCGATCAGCATCACCACCACCAAGCCCGCGAACATGATCGGGGCAAAGTTTTCCATTTGCATTTTGTTGTTCCTGAAAATCCGGAATTGAGATCGCGGTGCGGGTGGCTTGGCAGCTCAGCGGCAACGCAGGTTCATGGTTGGGCGCGATGGGCCTGATTACTGAACCGGTTTCTCGTAGTGGGTGTTCATCTCGTAGATGCCGCGCAGGTAAGCCACGCGCTTGGTGATCTCTGCCAGGCCCTGCAGGAACATCAGTGAAAAGCCAACTGGCATGAGCATGATGGCGGGCCAGCGGATCAGGCCCCCGGCGTTGTTCGACATCTCGCCAGAGAAAAGTGCGCGGGTGAACAGCGGCCAGCTCAGGTAGGCGATCAGTGCCATGGCCGGCAGCAGAAAGACGACCAGCCCTGCAATGTCGACATACACCTGTTTGTTGCCACGCAGCTTGCCGTAGATGATGTCCACGCGCACATGCTCGTTCATGTACAGCACAAAGGGGGCGCCCAGCATCACGGTGGCGGCAAACAGATACCACTGGATTTCGAGCCATGCGTTGGAGCTGAGGTCCAGCCCGTAACGGATGAAGGCGTTGCCTGCCGATATGAGCGCCGCGGCGAGGACGGTCCAGGTTGCAATCTTGCTGAGTTGGCTGGAAATCCAGTCCATGCCCAGGGCCAATTTGAGTAGTGCTGACACTTGGTGTCTCCTGCGAGTATAAAAACGGTGATGCAGGCCCAATGCGCTGTTGGGTCTGCTGGTGTCTGGAAGTTACGCGGATACTACCCCTTTGCCGCTGAAGAAAGCCTGACGCGGAAACCTGGGGTTTTCCTTAGGTGGGGTTGTGCCGTCTTCCCCCACAGCCCTTCTCACCAGACCTTCCCGTCGTTGGCGCAACCCCCCATCTTCTGTTTCTAGCCTGCAAGGGTTTTGCACCTGGGGTAGGCCCGCAAAACCTCTGAGGGACTGCCGACGGCATCTCTTTTGCTATGACAGACGCCGGGGGGGGCGCTGGGCGGCGGTCCGCCAGCCTTCAAGCCCGTGCGCGCGGGGCGAGCTTGGGGCGTGTGAAGCGCCACCACGGCAGCACCGTGTTCATGGCCTGCACTTCGCCGCAGTGCCAGGGGGCGTAGCCCGGCAGGGTGGCCATCTGGGCCAGCCATTCGGGGGTCTGCAGCAAGGTGCGCAGTGCCAGTGTGGCGGGCTGGTCCAGACTGGATTTCAGGCAGGCCAGATGGTAGCGCTCGTGCACCAGCGGCACAAAATCCAGCCCGCGAGCCCGGGCGGCCACTTCGATGCCCATGCCCACATCGGCTGCTCCCGCTGCCACGGCCTGGGCGATGGCGGTGTGCGACGGCTCGTTGAGCGCGTAGCCCTGGATGTCCGAAGCACAAAGGCCCGCCTGGGCGAGCAGATCGTCGAGCAGCACGCGGGTGCCCGTGCCCAGCGGCCGGTTGAGAAAACGGGCGCCGGTGCGCGCCACGTCGGCCAGGCTGCCTAGACCGAGCGGGTTGCCTGGAGCCACGATGAGGCCCTGGGTGCGCTGGGCAAAGCCGATGATCTTGTGCAGCCCGGGCTGCAGCAGCGGCTTGTAGGTGCGTGCGGTCAATGAATCGGCGGTGGGTTGCTCCACCGTGTGAAAGCCCGCGAGCGTGCATCGGCCCTCGTTCAGCGCGCGGATCGCGTCCACGCTGCCGGTGAAGCGGATATCGAGGTGCAGCGCGCCCGCATCGGCCTGTGCGGCAGCGTGGGTGCGCAGCGCCACCAGGGCATCGTCGTGGCTCGCGTACATGGTGAGCACATGGGCGTTGGGGTCGAAGGCCACGGCAAACGCGCGCTCCAGGTCGGCGTGCAGTGCGGCAATCTGTGGTGCCAGCCGCGCCTGGGCTTGGCGCTCGGCCCACAGCAGCTTCGCTCCGAACTCGCTGAGCTGGGCCGACTGGCCCTTGCCCCAGATGATCAGCTCGCCGCCAAGTTGCTCCTCCCAGCGCTTGAGCGCGCCCCAGACATGGCGGTACGACAGGTCCAGCCCCCGTGCAGCACCCGAGATGGAGCCTTGTTCTGCCACAGCCTGCAGCAGTTCGGGCAGAGGGTTGCGGATCAGGGCGTTGCCTGCATCGCGGCTGAGTGTGTAGTGAAGTTGGACCCTATGCACGGAAGTTCATATCGCTGGACATTGGTTGGGTGCCTACGATAGCCGAACCCATGTCCACTCTCTCGGAAAGCGCGAGCACAGCGCTGCAACTCACCCTCTCGTCCGACCCCGTCCTCTGGACCATCGTGGGCCGTTCCCTGTCTGTCAGCGCCACCGCCTGCCTGATTGCCTGCGGCGTTGGCCTGGTGCTGGGCGCCTGGCTCGGGGTCGCCCGCTTTGCCGGGCGGGGGGCCGCGCTGGCGGTGCTCAACACTTTGCTGGCGGTGCCGTCGGTGGTGGTGGGGCTGGTGGTGTACCTGGTGCTCTCGCGCAGCGGGCCGCTTGGCTCGCTGGGGTGGTTGTTCAGTTTCAAGGCCATGGTGCTGGCGCAGGCCATTCTGGTCTTGCCGGTGGCCACGGCGCTCACGCGCCAGGTGGTGGAAGACGCCGAACGCGCGCATGGCGAACAGCTGCGCTCCATGGGCGCTGGCCCGTTGCTGCGCAGCCTGCTGCTGGCCTGGGACGAACGTTATGCCTTGCTCACGGTGCTGCTGGCATCGTTTGGCCGCGCGATTTCCGAGGTGGGCGCGGTGATGATCGTGGGCGGCAACATCGACGGCTTCACGCGCGTGATGACCACCGCCATCGCGCTGGAGACCAGCAAGGGCGACCTGCCCCTGGCGCTGGCGCTGGGCATCATCCTGCTGGCCGTGGTGCTGGCGCTCAATGTGCTGATCGCGCTGGTACGGCGCTGGCGCGAACGCGTGGATGGCTCTGCGTCCAGCACGCCCGTGGGGGTGGCGGCATGAGCGAGCCTTTGGAAAACCCCTGGGTCGATCTGCGCCAGGTGACGGTGCGCTACGGTCGCGTGCAGGCGCTGGACCAGGTCACGCTGCGCATCGCGTCCGGCGAGCACGTGGCACTGGTGGGCGCCAATGGCAGTGGCAAAAGCACACTGCTGCGCGTGCTCAACGGCCTGGCCGACGCCAGTGGCGGCGGCTTTCAATGCAACGCGGCCCTCCGCCAGGCCATGCTGTTCCAGCGCCCGCACATGCTGCGCACGAGTGCGCAGAACAACGTGGCACTTGCCCTGTGGCTGCGCGGCACGCGGTGGCACGATGCACGGCTGCAGGCCCTCGCCGCCTTGCAGCGTGTGGGGCTGCAGGACATTGCCGCGCAGAACGCACGCACCCTGTCGGGCGGCCAGCAGCAGCGTGTGGCGTTGGCCCGTGCCTGGGCGCTGCGGCCCGATGTGCTGCTGCTGGACGAACCCACCGCCAGCCTCGACCCCCATGCCAAGCGCGAGGTGGAGGCGCTGATGGCCGACTTTGCGGCCAGCCACAGTGCGGCAGGCCCGGCGCACCCCGTGACCATGGTATTCAGCAGCCACAACCTGGGCCAGGTCAAGCGCCTGGCCAGCCGCGTGATCTACCTGGAGCACGGCCGCCTGGTGGCCGATCTGCCGGTGCACGATTTCTTCAACGGCCCCTTGCCCGAGGCCGCCCGTCTGTTTGTCAAAGGAGAACTGGTATGACGAGAATTGACCCCCACGCTCCCCACTTCGTGTGGTCGCTGCCCCCCAAGGAGGCTTTTTCATCTTGGGGCGGCCCGGCGATGAAAAGTTTCAAGCCTTTTTGTGCCCCAGCGCTTTTGTATAAAGCGCTGGCAGCTATTATTTTGGTAGCAAGTGGTTCTGCCTTTGCACAGAGCATCACCATGGCATCCACCACGTCAACCGAACAATCGGGCCTGTTCGGCTACCTGCTGCCCGAGTTCAAGAAGGCCAGCGGGCTCGACACCAAGGTGGTGGCGCTGGGCACCGGGCAGGCCCTGGACATGGCGCGCCGGGGCGATGCGGATGTGCTGTTCGTGCACGACCAGGTGGCTGAAGAGAAGTTTGTGGCGGATGGCTGGGGCGTGAAGCGCTATGCCGTGATGTACAACGACTTCATCCTGGTGGGCCCCAAGAACGACCCGGTGGGCGCCAAGGGCAAGGACATCGTGCAGGCCCTGCAGACACTGGCCGCGGCCAACGGCAACTTCATCTCGCGCGGCGACAAGAGCGGCACCCACGCGGCCGAGCTGCGCTACTGGAAACTTGCGGGCGCCGACGCCGCCAAGGGCAGCGGCTACAAGGAATGTGGCTGCGGCATGGGCCCTGCGCTCAACATCGCCGCGTCGAGTGGCGGCTATGTGCTGGCCGACCGGGGCACCTGGCTCAACTTCAAGAACCGTGCGGACCTGGCCGTGCTGGTCGAGGGCGACACCAAGCTCTTCAACCAGTACGGCGTGATGGTGGTCAGCCCCGCCAAGCACCCGCATGTGAAGTCGCAGGACGCGCAGAAGTTTGTGGACTGGGTGGTGTCGCCTGCCGGCCAGCAGGCTATCGCGGGCTACAAGATTGGGGGCGAGCAGCTGTTTTTCCCGAACGCGGGCAAGTAAATCCCCCTGAGTCGCTCCGCGCCTTCCCCCTAGGGGGACGCCGCCGGTGGCCCGGCAGAGCCGGTTCCACAGTGGCACTGGCTTGGGTCGCCCCAGTTTCTAGCCGGGGGAAGCTGTGCGGGCTGCCACGTCAGTCGTCATCACGGTGGTGGCTGCTGCGCCAGATCGCCCGTACCAGCCACAGGCCACACACCACCGCGCCAAAGAACCCCAGGAAGCCAAAGGCAGGCAGGCCGAACAGCGTGGGCCCGCCCTTGACGGTCATCACGATGGACGAGCCGATGATCAGCGACGCAATCACCAGCGCCATCGCGAGCCGGTTGGCCGACCGGTCGATCTGGTCGCCCACACGTTTGAGGTGGGCCAGCTCAATGCCCACTTGCAGGTGCCCGCGCCGCGCATTGCGCAGCAGCCGTCCCAGGTCGTCCGGCAGTTGTTCCACGGTGGCCAGCGCACGCCGCAAGGTGCTCCAGGCACGTCCGGCCAGCGCCTGGGGCTGGTAGCGCTCGTGCACCACTTGCTTGAGCAGTGGCAGGGCCTCGGTGGCCATGTGGAATTGGGGGTCGAGGTTGCGGCCCATGCCTTCGAGTGAAATGAAGGCCTTGATCAGCAGTGCCAGATCCGGCGGCAAGCCCAGGTGGTGCTCGCGCAGGATGGCACTCACGTCGGCCAGCATCTGGCCCAGGCTCAGCTGGGCCAGCGGCACGCCGTGGTATTGGTCCACGAAGGCCTCCACCTCGGTTTCCAGCTGGCCCAGGTTCACGCCTGGCCCGTCGCTGGTCCAGTCCAGCAGCACATCGGCCACTGCCTGGGGTTGGTGTTCCACCATGCCCAGCAGCAGTTGCAGCAGTTCGTCACGCCGGCGCTGGGACAGGCGGCCCACCATGCCAAAGTCGATGAAAGCAATGCGGTTGCCCGGCAGGTAAAACACGTTGCCGGGGTGTGGGTCGGCATGGAACAGGCCGTCCTGCACGATCATTTTGAGCACCGCCTGTGCACCCCGTCGCGCCAGCACCGCGCGGTCAAACCCGGCCTCCGGCGTCAGCGCAGTCAGTGCACCGCCAGGGGTGCCGTCAATGAAGTCCTGCACATTGATGCGTTCGCGGGTGTGGGCCCAGTGCACGCGTGGGATCACGATGTGCGGGAGCGTGGCCATGTGGGCCGCAATGCGCTCGGCCTGGCGGCACTCTCCCGCCAGATCCAGTTCGCGGCGCAGCGAACGTGCGAACTCGCGCACCAGTTGCTGGGGCCGGTAGGGCTTGAGCGCGGGCAGTTCGGCCTCGGCCAGCGCGGCCAGGCGCAGCAGAAGGCGCAGGTCGGCGTGGATGGTGTCGGCAATGCCAGGGCGGCGGATCTTGACGATGACCTCGGTGCCATCCTGCAGCCGGGCACGGTGCACCTGTGCAATGGAGGCTGCAGCCAGCGGTGTGGTGTCAAACCAGGCAAACACAGCTTCTGGCTCGGCACCCAGGTCTTCGCGCAGCTGCGGACGCAAGGCGTCAATGGGAACCGAGGGCACCTGGCTGTGCAGCTTTTCGAATTCGGCGATCCACTCGGGTCCGAACAGGTCGGCCCGGCCCGCCAGGATCTGGCCGAACTTCACAAACGCCGGGCCCAGCTCTTCGAGCGCCAGTCGCACCTGCACGGGGGGCTCGACACGGGCCAGGTCGGCCGCGTGGGTCCAGTTGAGGGCCTGGCCAGCGCGCTCCAGCCGGTCTGCCAGGCCCAGGCGGCGCACGGTGTCGCCAAACCCATGGCGCACCATCACGCCCAGAATTTCCTTGAGGCGCCCCAGGTCGCGGGCGGTGTCCAGCGTCTCGATCAGCATGGGGCGATGATAGTTCTCAGAACCCCAGGCTGGGCTTGTTCACCATCAGGTAGAACACCACGGCCATCGCCACAAAGGCCGGGTAGCCCAGCGCCTCCCACCATCGCGTGTAGCGCCAGTACAGCGGGGGCAGTACGCCATCGCCGTGTGCCGCCTGCGCCGCGATGTCGCGCATGCGCAGCTGCAGCCACACCACGGGCAACCAGCAGGCACCGGCCACCAGATACAGAGCGATGGACACGGCCAGCCACGGCGTGCTCCAGGGCAGCCCGGCCATGGCCGCCATGCCCAGCCCCGTGGCGGGCTGGATGAACACCGTAGGGGTTGTGAACCACCAGTCCGCGCGCACTACCAGGCGGCTGACCACCGCCTGGGCCTGCACGTTGCCGCTGCGGTTGGTGAAGAACATGTAGAACGCCGAGCCCAGCCCGGTGCCCACCAGCAGCACGCTGGAGATGATGTGCAGCCACTTGAGGGTGAGGTACAGGCTCATGGATAGGGCGGCGAGGTGGTGGTGTCCTGCAGCAGCACCCACAGGATGGCGGCGATGGGCAGGTTCTTGGTGAGCGGCCCGAAGGGGTGCAACCACCACGCGGGGTGGATGAGCGTGGCCAACAATGTCATCGCGGCCATCAGCAGCAGCGCTGCCCAATATGCGCTGCGTCCGGGTCGGAACGCCAGCCACAGCCCCAGCGCGGCATCGGCAGCCGCCCCGGCCAGGATGATGGCTGTGGGCAGCCACGGTGCACGGCCTTCCGTCCACGCAGAGGGCAGGCCCGCCAGCAGTTCGCGGCTTTGGCCGTGGAGTTCCCATACGCTGACCAGGGCGGTGGCCAGCCAGATGGCCACCAGGCTGTAGCGCAGCAGCTTGTGTTGTGCAAGGCTCATGGTGTTACCGGTTCATCCACCACATCCGTCACCATTCCCCACTTTGCAAACTCCGGCGCAAAGGCCGCTAGCGGCAGCAGGCTGGTGCTGGTGTGTGCACCGTTCGGCAGGGGTTGTCCGGCCGCCAGCTGGCGGGCCAGCAGGATGGCGGCCATGCAGGGGATTTCGGGGCCGTGGTCGTGGTCGGCTGCGATGTGCCATGCGAGGCGGCACGGCTGGCCTTGTGCATCGTTGCCTGCCACGCGCACCACCATGCCGCCCAGCGGCGTGCCCAGGAAGTCCAGCACACCGCCGGTGTGGTGCATCAGCCAGGCCAGCTTCTCGGGCTGGCGCAGCACGCCCCAGTGGCGCAGCGCCGCGATGGCGGCAAAGCTGCGCTGGGCCAGGCCCACCTCCAGCGCGGCGCGGAAGGTAACGCGGTCGCGGGCCTGGTAGTGGTCCGGGAAGATCTCCAGGTCCGGGATGTCGCAGACCGCCCCCAGGCGCGGCTGCAGCCGGTGAAACTGCACGGGCTCGGGATGCGCCCAGCCCCGCTGGGGGTGCCAGCGGCCGCCGGCCCACACATCAATGGGCAGGCCGCAGTAGCTCAGCACCGCCGCCAGCGTGGCCTGGCCGCGCGGCGCACGCTGCGCGGGGGCGATGCAGATATCGATGCTGTCGATGTGCTGCCAGCCGGCGCACAGGTGGTCGATGACGGCCGAGGACAGCGCGGGAACGGTGCTGGCGCCAGCGATGGCTGTGCGCCCGGCAGCAGCAAACGCGGCCTGCATCGCGGCTGGAAAGTCGCACACGAAGCGGCGGCCATCGGCCAGGTCAATGTAGTGCGCGCCCGCCTCGGCGGCAGCCTGGGCCACGCTGTAGCCCTGCGCCTGGAACGGCCCTGCGGTATGGATGACGAGGCCCACCCCCCACTGGCGCAAGGTGGCTGCCAGACCCGGGGCCTGGTGGTCGAGGGCCACACCCCGGGCGCCGTGGCCCAGCGTGTTCGCCAAGGCTTGGGCACGGGATGCATCGCGGCCTGCCACCAGCAAGGCAATGTGGTGGCGCGTGGCCGCGTCGTCCGCCAGCGCGCGGCAGATGCGTGCGCCAAAGTTGCCGTAGCCGCCCAGGACCAGCGTTTTGAGTGTTGCCATGGATCAGTGGGTGGACGACGGTGCCAGGGCCGCTCGGGGTGCTGAAAACGGTGTGTGTACCACTGCCGTGGCCGAACCGGCCGGGTGCAGCGAGGCCTGCAGCACGGCGCGCTGGGGCAGCATGTGGGTGAGGTACCAGTCGGGCACGTTGGCTGCCGGAATGGGCTTGCTGAACACATAGCCCTGGATGCAGTGCAGCCCGATGGCGGCCAGTGTCTGCAGCTCCTCCACGGTCTCCACACCTTCCACCACTACCGACAGGCCGAACTCCCCGGCCAATGCGCTGATGTGCCGCAGCAGCCTCTGGCGTCGGCTGTCCTGCGGCAGCTTTCGCACGAAGAGGCGGTCGCATTTGATGCCTGCAATCGGCAGGTCGGCCAGCATGCCCAGCGACGAGTAGCCCGCGCCAAAGTCGTCCATCCACACGGCAATACCCATGGTGCTCAGGTCTTGGATGGCGGTCACCATCTCCGAGCCCAGCGCAATGATGGCGTGTTCTGTCATTTCGAGCTTGAGGGTGGTTGGCGGCAGGGCACGCTGGGCCAGTTCTTCGCGCAGCCAGTGGGCAAAGCGTTCGTCCAGCAGTGTGATGGGGGCCACGTTCACGCTGATGGCCATGTCGGCCAGGCCCCGGGCTTGCCACGCCTTTGCGCTGTCGAGTGCATTGCGAAGGATCATGCGATCCACCTCAGCCGTCTTGCCCTGCAGCTCGCACACCAAAAGGAAGGTTTCGGGGTTGATGGCGCCCAGGGTCTTGTCGGTCATGCGCAGCAGTGCCTCGAACTGCACCCCATGCTGCTGAAAATCAACGATGGGCTGAAAGTGCAGCGCCAGGTTTTCCGGGTGCAGAAGCCTGTGCAGATGGTCTGCAATGAGCGACAGCTGCATGTCGCGCTGGGCATCTTGTGCACTGGCCGATGACCGCATCATCGACAGCCCGCGCCGCAAGAGCTGCTGGCGGCCTGCGTCCCAGCGCATATTGCTCATTTGCTCCATGGCGACCGCGATGGCAAACCCCAGCACGATGACCAGCAGGGCGATGCCGTCGGACTCGCCATGCGGGTCGCCCGACTGTGGTGCGAAGGTGTTGACCAGCAGCCAGTGCAGCACCAGGATGGCGGCGCCGCACGATACCTTGTCTTCCCAGGTTTGCGCGCGGTAATGGGGCGTGAGCACACTCAATTTGGCTGAGCGGTGGCGAATGGACGTGTAGGCGGCAATGCCCACGGCGGTTGCCATCGACAGCGCAATGGCCAGCCCGTTCACCTGCGAGAAGCTCTGCACATGGCCCCAGGTGATGGTGAAGTGCGCTGCCAGCATGCCGGCTGCCAGCCATGCCCCCGCCCACACGATGCGCGCCTTGCTGGAGCTCGTGCTGAGTGTGGGGATGGTCAAACGCGCACTCACGGCCATGATGAGCAGACCGCTGAGCGCGGGCACCAGTTCCAGCACATGGTGCGCCAGCTCGGCATACATCAACAGGCCCACCACATCCAAGGCCCAGACAATGCAGCCAATGCACAGGGCGGCCTGCGACGCGCTGATGCGACGGCTTGATGGATCGACTGAAAAAGCCGTGTGTTCGACCAGGCGCTGGCACACATGGACCACCAGCGACGCGAAGATCCAGAACAGCAGACTTTGGAGCAGCGGTGGAAATCCCACCGCAAACGCCAGTGTGGCGTCATGCCAGATTGCAACCATTTCCTCCCCCTGTTCCCATCCTTGTTATTGGCAGTCATCATACGACCCATGGGTGGGGCTGGGGGCTTCCTTGCCGCACATGGAGCGCTCGGGCAAGGTCCTGGGATGTCGCAGTCAGTTCACGATGGCAATACCCTTCACCTGCGCGAAAACGGCCAGCCCTGGGGACAGCGCCAGCGCATGGGCGGAACGCTGGGTGACCCGCGCCAGCAGCCGTGTGGCGCCTGCGTCCAGTGCCACCATCATCTGTCCAGGGCTGTCTTCGCCCAGGGCCACCACGGTGGCTGGCAGGACGTTGAGGATGCTGGTGTCGCTCGGGGCGGTGAGCGCCAGGCTCACATCGCGCGCCTGCACTCGCAGCCGGATGCGCTCACCCGTGGCGCGTGCCGCGGGGCTGACCAGCAGCAGGTGCCCGCCACCGAATGCCACGGTGGTGATGTGGTCGTGTGCATCGTGTTGTTGCACGGTGCCTTCGATCACCGTAGCGGCGGTGTCGCCATGGGCCAGGGGCAGGTCCAGTCGTACGATCAGTTCATCGGTGCGGCCCTGGGCCAGCACGCGGCCCTCTCGCATCAGCACCATGTGCCCTGCCAGCCGGGCCACCTCGTCGATGGAGTGGCTCACATACAGCATGGGGATGTCGAGGGTGCGTTGCAGCCTTTCCAGATAGGGCAGGACCTCGGCCTTGCGCTGCGCGTCCAGGGCGGCCAGGGGCTCATCCATGAGCAGCAAGCGGGGGCTGATGGCCAGCGCGCGTGCCATGGCCACGCGCTGGCGCTCGCCGCCCGACAGGGCCTGGGGCCTGCGATCCATCAGGGGGCCAATGCCCAGCAGCTCCACCGCCTGCTCGAGCGCCACCTTGCGGTGTTGGGGGGGCGTGCGCCGGAGGCCATAGTCGATGTTGCCGCGCACGCTCAGGTGGTCGAACAGGCTGGCCTCCTGGAACACATAACCCAGTCCGCGTTCGTGTGCGGCCCGCCATATTTTCTGTGCATCGTCCTGCCACACATCACCGTTGACCACCACACGGCCAGGCTGTGCGCGCGTAAGCCCGGCAATGGCACGCAGGCAGGTGGTCTTGCCGCAGCCTGAGGGGCCGAAGAGAGCTGTCACGCCACGGCCGGGCAGTTGCAGGTCTACGTCCAGCGTGAAGCCGGGGTGGGCCAGCTTCAGCTGCGCGGTGATCTGCGAGGAAGAGGCCGGGGCTTCCATCACTGCACCATCGACGATGTTTTGCGGCGAGTGAGGTTCAAACCCAGCAGCACCACAAATGAAAACAGCACCATGCCCCCGGCCAGCCAGTGGGCCTGGGTGTATTCCAGCGCCTCGACATGGTCATAGATCTGCACCGACACCACACGCGTCACGCCAGGGATGTTGCCGCCCAGCATGAGCACCACGCCAAATTCGCCCACGGTGTGCGCAAAGCTCAGGATCGCGGCGGTGATGAATCCCGGACGCGCCAGCGGCAGCGCCACCGTAAAGAACCGGTCCAGCGGCCCCGCACCCAGCGTGGCCGCCGCTTCGAGCGGGCGCTGGCCAATGGCTTCAAAAGCGTGTTGCAGCGGCTGGACGGCAAAGGGCAGCGAATAGATGAGCGAGCCCACCACCAGCCCCCAGAACGTAAAGGGCAGGGTGCCCAGCCCCAGCCATTGCGTGAACTGCCCCAAGGGTCCGTTGGGGCCCAGCGTGACCAGCAGGTAAAACCCGATCACCGTGGGCGGCAGCACCAGCGGCAGCGCCACCATGGCCGACACCGGGCCGCGCCAGCGTGACGGCGTGTGCGCCAGCCACCAGGCCAGCGGCGTGCACAGCACCAGCAGCAGCACCATGGTGGTGCCCGCCAGCCGCAGCGTGAGGCCGATGGCCGCCAGATCGGCGCTGGAAAAGGGCATGGTTGTAGCGAGTGGATTGTCGGGGAGTTTTGTTGAATGTTGAGCGGCTAGCAAAGCTCAGCAAAGCGGCTCTGGCCGGGAGCTCCGGCGCAGACAGTACCAGAGGTGCGGCAAGACGGGGCACCCACGCCAGAAGGGCTTTGGTAGTCGCGCTCCCTCAGAAACTATAGCCGTACGACTGGATGATCGCGCGCGCCTTGTCGCCGCGCAGGTAGGTGAGCAGTGCGGTGGCCGCCGCGCTGTCCTTGCCGGGTGCCAGCAACACCGCATCCTGGCGGATGGGGTCGTGTAGGCTGGCGGGCACCTGCCAGGCCGAGCCGCTGCGGATCTTTCCATCTGCCATCACCTGCGACAGCGCCACGAAGCCCAGCTGAGCGTTGCCGGTGGAGACAAACTGGAAGGTCTGGGCGATGTTTTCCCCCTGCACCAAGCGTGGCTGCAGGGCGTCGGTCACGCCCAGCTTGTCCATCACCTGCATGGCCGCCGCGCCATAGGGCGCCAGCTTGGGGTTGGCAATGGCCAGGTGCTTGAAGTTGCCTTTCTTGAGCACATCACCCTGCGCATCCACGATGCCGGCTTGCGCGCTCCACAGTACCAGCGTGCCCACGGCATAGGTAAAGCGCGAGTGGGCCACGGCCCTGGCCTCGCGCTCCAGCTTGGCGGGCGTGGTGTCGTCGGCTGACAGCAGCACCTGAAACGGCGCTCCGTGGGTGATCTGCGCGTAGAACTTGCCGGTGGCGCCGAACGAGAGTTCCGCCTTGTGGCCGGTGTCGGCCTCAAAAACGGCGGCGATCTTCTGCATGGGGGCTGTGAAATTGGCGGCCACCGCGACGGAAACGGTGTCGGCCTGCGCCGTTTGAAGTGCGCCGAAAACGAAGCCAACCGCCACGAAGGTGCGAGCGGCGTGTGCGAAGGGATATGGCATGGGAGCAGGGCGCAAGAAGCGCTATTCTGTTTGTGAATAGCGAAAGTATAGACGCGCCCTTCGGCGCAGGCTCCTGCGCGTGCCCTCAGCTTTCGACGCACACCCGGTTGCGTCCCGTAGCCTTGGCGCGGTAGAGGGCAGCATCGGCCCGCTTCAGGGTGGCGTCGATGCCCGTGTCGTCGGCACTCCACTGCGCCAGCCCGATGGAGGCGGTGATGTAGACCTCCTGGCCATCGCGCAGGGCGACCGCCGTGGCCTGCAGGGCAATGCGCAGTCGCTCGGCGGCGTGGGCAGCCTCGGCCAGCGGGGTGCCCGGCATGAGCACTGCGAACTCTTCGCCCCCGAAGCGGGCGGGCATGTCCACCACGCGCAGCTGCGCCACCAGAAGCCGAGCGAGTTGCCGCAACACGTCGTCGCCACCAGCATGCCCATAGTGGTCGTTGACCTTCTTGAAAAAATCCACGTCGAGCATGAGCACACAAAACGGCTGGCCAGACCGGTGGCTGCGCGCGATTTCGTGTTCGGCCTTGTCGTAGAAGTCGCGCCGGTTGCTCAGCTCGGTCAGCGCGTCGCTGCGTGCCATGTGTTCCAGCTGGGCCTGCACCCTCTTCTTTTCGGTGTGGTCGAACACCGTGGAACGGCTGGCCACAAAGTTTCCCTGGGTGTCTTGGATCGCGGTGGCACTCACCAGAATGGGCATGGCCGCGCCCGAGGCGTTTTGTAGCTCCATTTCCAGGTCTTTGACGTGGCCTTCGCGCATGAACTGGGGAAAGCGCTCCTGAAAGATCTGCTGGCTGGTGGGTGTCAGGAAGTCGGCGTAGGCGCGGCCCTGCACCTGCGCGAGCGGAAGGCCCAGCCAGCGCAGCTCGGTCTGGTTCATGCGAAGCACGCGGCCTTCCTGGTCCAACGAGTGGTAGCCACAGGGTGCGTGGTCGTACAGGTCTTGCACCTGCTCGCGCGCAATCACGGCCACGTCGCGATCGCCCCGCATGGCGGCTTCGCTGCGTTGGGTGGCGTGGAACTTCCCTACAAGAGCGGCCAGCTCTGATACTCGCAATGGCGTGCTGGGCTGCAGCGGCGCTTCGCTGGTTTGATTGATGGCGCGGGCCACGGTTTTCATCTGGCGCAGCAGATAACGCGAAAATGCCATGGCCGCCACCAGAGACAACCCCATCCACAAAAGCCCCAGCCCTGCCACATGCCAGAGCATTTCGGTCATCGAGGCGTTCAGGATGGTGCGCGGCACGGCCATGCCCAGGTACCAGTCGAAGCCGAACACGGGCCGCACCAGGTTCATGGTGGGGGTGCCTTCCAGTGTGGACCCCAGGAATGCGGTGGGTTTTCCTGAGGCCAGGATGCCCTGGCGGAACGAGGCGCTGGCCGGGTGGCCCACGTACCGTGCGGCATCGTGGCTGCGCGCGACCACGGTGCCTTCGGCGTCGGCAATGCCGGCAATCCAGCCTTTGGGCAGGCGTTCTGCTGCCACGAGGCTGTTGAGGGATTCCACGGCCAAGATGCCGCGCAGGGCGTACGTGGCCTCGCCTTCACGTGCCAATGGCACGGTGAGTGCCACGACCTGGATCGGGCTCACCGGGGAGGAAAACGGCCCCGACACGTTGGGGCTTTGGGTGCGCAGCGCCGCTTCTACGCGGTCGGCGGCGTTCACGGGCATGCCAGTGCGGCCCAGGGGCGCGGCCGTCAGAAACAGGATGCGGTCCTGGGTGACCAAGGTGATGGCGCGGATGTCGGGGTCGCGCGCGACAATGCGCTTCGCATGCGCGTACAGACTCGGCACGTCCACCGCCAGGGCGGCGTCGGACTCGGCCAGCGCGTTGAGGGTGCCCAGGGTGCTGTGCAGCTTTTCGGCCACGGCGTGGGCCAGTTCATCGCTGTGGCGTTCCAGTTGTTCCACCAGGGCGCGCTGCTGGAACTCCTTGAACTCCCACACCACCGAAAGCGCAAACACCAGCAGGGGCAGGGTGGTCAGCAACGACAGGCCCAGCAGCCACGTGCGCAGGTTCAGGCGCAGGGTGGGTGGGGCGGGCAAGGACATGGGGCAACAGCGTACCGGCTTTTTGCACAGCGCGAAATGCCGTTTCCCTGCAGCGATGGGTGTTGCCGCCACACGTCATCCGTGTCCTGATCCGCTGGGGCTCCGGGCCGTGAGCAGCGTCACCAGCTTGCGCGTCAGCGGCGCCGCCAGCATCACTGCAGGAAAGGCAAGTAGCCACCCCGTGAGCCAAGCACCCGCCCAGAGACCCAGAAACCCCTGGTCCACCGGCACGGCACGAAACGTGGAGATGCCGGACACCAGCAGCGACATCACGCCAGACAGGATCAGGCTGAACAGCACGGGGCCGTAGCGGGTGGGAATCATGCCGCGACCTGCTGGCCAGGCTGCTCAGTCATGGCCACACCGCCCAGGCGCTGCAGGGTCTCTGCGAAATGCCGGCCGAACATTCGGGCGGTCTTGGTGTCGCCTGGCACAAATGCGTCTGGCGCTGCACCATGGCCCGCCTGCGCCATCAGGCCCGACCAGGAGCCCAGCCGGTTGGCCGCTTCGTCGTACGGCACCCCGGAATGCTGTTCCGGCAGGATGGGGTTGCCCACCCACACCATGCCGTGCTGCATGCCAAACACAAACATCGATAGCAGCGTGGACTGCTTGTCGCCCGCAGGCAGTGACGACACGGTGAAGCCCGCCGCGAGCTTGTTCTTGAGCTGCTGCGTTTTCCACAGACGCCCAGTGGCGTCCATGAACGTCTTGAACGGCCCGGACACCCCGCCCAGGTAGGTGGGCGAGCCGAGGATCAAGCCGTCGTAGCGCAGCAGATCATCGGGCGTACGGGCCAGGTCTTCGGCCTGGAGCAGATCGGCCCGGATGCCGGGCACGCCCTGGGCGCCCTCCAGCACCTGGCGGGCAATGTGGGCGGTGTGCCCGTGGGCGCTGTGATAAATGATGGCGATGGTTTTCATTGCATGGATTCCAGACAGGTGGTTTCGAGGGGGAAAAGAGTGGGGAGGCGTCGTCGCGACATCACACCAGGGCGATGGCGAGCGCGGACAGGTACAGGCCAAAGCCAAACACGGTGTGGTTGACCAGGCTGCGCAGGCAGTTCCTGAGCGGCGTAGCGGTGCGCGATGCGGCAAAGCCCGCGCCCATGGCGGGTTGCATCACCAGCAGCGGTGCCGCCACGGTGCAGATGCCTACGGCCAGCGCAGGCAGCAGGGTGGGGTGGTGTACCCAGGCGGCGCCCTGGATGCCGACCAGCACGGTGGCGAAGGCCACGCCCACGGCGTAGTGCGTGAGCCAGCCCCAGGCCAGCTCGCCCCGGATGGGCGCCGCCTTGGCGATGGCTGTATGGGCGAACTGGCCCCGAAACAGATGGCCCACCCAGCGGCCAACGAACGCGAAGTTGAGTATGGGGACGCCCATGCGCCGGAGCAGCAAAAGCCACGTGTCCATGATGGCGGTGGCGCCGATGCCTATCAGCATCGCGAGGGGAATTTCTTGCAGTGGGAGTGTCATCAAAGCACCTCGAAAAGTTGACGGAAGGAGGTTTTGAATGGAATATAGAAGTTCAAGTCAACTTGAAGTCAAGAGGTTTTTGATGGACATTGCGGAAGTCGCCAAGCGCTCCGGGCTGCGGGCATCCACGCTGCGGTATTACGAGGAAAAAGGGTTGCTGCGCTCCGTGGGCCAGCCCGGAGAGCGCCGCCGGTTTGCGCCGGGCGTGCTGGACCAGCTGGCGCTGATCGCGCTCGGTCAATCGGCGGGTTTCTCGCTGGATGACATCCGCGCCATGTTTTTGCCCAGCGGCGAGCCCAGCATTGACAGGCAACTGCTCTCGGCCAAGGCCGATGAACTCGATGCCATGGTCAAACGCCTCAAGGCCATGAGCAATGGCCTGCGGCACGCGGCGGCCTGCCCGGCGGAGAGCCACGCGCAATGCCCCTCGTTCCAGCGGTTGTTGAAGGCTGCTGCGGACGGCGCGCTGGCGCGCCAGCAGAAGCTTGCAAAACCGGTCACGGGGCTGCACCGCAAGGCTGCGTGAAGAGAATGCGTGAAGGGGCCGCTCAGGCATCATCCACGGATGCCTGTTGTTTCTCTTTCCCTCACGGATGCGCTGGGCCATGCCCTGGCCGACAAACGCATCGACATCCTGCGCCAGATCGGCGCCTGTGGCTCCATCTCGCAGGCCGCGCGTGCCGTGGGCGTGAGCTACAAGGCGGCGTGGCAGGCCGTGGACACGCTCACCAACCTGGCGGGCACGCCGCTGGTGGCCCGGGCCGTGGGCGGGGCGGGGGGCGGCGGCGCGCAGCTGACCGAGGCGGGGCACCAGCTGCTGGCGGCGGCCGATGCGATGGCGCAGGCGCGGGGGGCTGTGCTCTCGCGCTGGCAGGCCACGCCGCACGCGGGCCCTGCGCTGGCGCGGCTGGCGGTGCGCACCAGCATGCGCAACCAATTGCCCTGTGTGGTCGAGCGGCTGTTGGTGCAGGGGCAGATCGTGGGGGTGCAGCTGCGCCTCGGGGCCGATGGTGTCGGTGGTGCAGATGGTGCGGTGCTGGCCTCCCGCATCACCCGTGAGAGCGCAGAGCTGCTGGATCTGCAGCCCGGGCTGGCCGTGCAGGCGCTGTGCAAGGCCACGGCGGTGCGGGTGGAGCGGGGCGGGCGCCTGGCGTCTGCGGGGGCGGTGGCCAATGCCCCCGGTACCCATCGCCTGCCAGCAAAAGCCACGCGCGTGGTGCGGGGCGAATCCGGTGACGAGGTGTCTGCCGAACTGGTGGGTGGCTTGCAGATGGTGGGCTTTGCGGCGCCCGGCAGTGGCCTGCGCGCGGGCAGCCCGGTCGTGCTGGTGGTGGAAGACAACGCCGTGGTACTGGCCTTGGCCGAGGTCTGACGCCAGACCTGTCGCTGGCTTGGTTTGCTATTTATTTAATAGCTATTGGCGCTTTTATAGTAAGCGCTAAGGGCAAATTTGGCTTAAATTTTTCGCTGTGCACCGCCGATCAGCGTCCCCGCTGCCGATCAAAACCCCTTGGGATGGCCTAGTTTGCGGTACACCGTGGCGCGGCTGATGCCGAGCACCCGGGCGGCTTCTGCCACGTTGCCACGGGCGTCTTGCACGGCCTGGCGAATCAGGGCGGTTTCGGCCTCGCGCAGCGGCGCTGCGGCGGGGGGTGCCCCCGCCAGCACCGGGGACAGGGTGGCGACAGGGCTGGCGCCACGGGCGTGTTCTGGCAGTTGCGCCAAAGCCTGCAGGCGCAGTCCCGACCACAGGGGCAAATCGATCGGCTGCGCCGGGTGCCGCCGGGCAGCATCGAACAACATGGCCCATGGCAGGGCCAGCAGGTCGCTGGCATGGGTGGGTGCCCCCGGTGTACGCAGCGGCTGGGGCACCAGTTGGCGGGCCATGCTGTTGGCGCCCACCACAAACCCATCGCCGTCCAGCGTCAGCAGGCCGTCGCCCTCGCTGCCCAGCGGGCAACCAGGCCAGTTCACGCGCAGCAGCAGGGCATGGGGCAACTGCCGCAGCAAGGCGTCTTCCATGGCGCGGGCCGACCGGGCCACCAGGTGGCGCAGCTCGGGCCGCTCCGGCACATCCACACCGGTCAGGTCCAGCATGCCCACGCACTGGCCCTGGGGGTCGAACAGGGGGGCGCCTGCGCAGCTATAGCTGGCGTTGTCGTCAAAAAAATGTTCGCCCCGGTGCAGCCACACGGGCTGCAGCTCGGCCAGCGCTGCGCCGATGGCGGTGGTGCCCACGGCCGCTTCGGACAGGTCGATGCCCACGCGGCCGATGGCGCTGGCGCGCGGGTCGCCCTGGTCGCAATGGCCTTGCACATCGACCACGATGCCGCGTGCGTCGGTCAGCATCGCGAAGTAGTGCATGCCCGCAATGGCGCGGGTGAGCTGCTGCAGCACGGGCCGTGCCGCGCGCAGCAAGTGTTGGTTCTGCTCCCGGCTGCGGCGAAGCGCCGTGGCACTGACGGCATCAAACGCAACACGTTGGGTGGGATGGAGCCCCTGGGCCAGGCAGCGTTGCCACGACCGCGCAATCCAAGGCTCCACCTCTGCGCGCAGGGGCGCTGCGCCGTCCGCCAGCAAGGTCTGGCGGGCCTGTGCAATGAGCGCATGGCGGTGGGTGGGGGAGGTGGGCGCGGAGGACAGCATGGTGAACCGAATCCTTGAGCTGCGCATGATGCGCCGGTGTGCGCTGCAACATGTTTCATTTTGAGAATATCCAGCGAGGACCCTCGGAAATCTAGGGTTGTCCCTAGGGATGGGTGGTGGGGCGCGGCAGAAGATGCGCAATGCCAATCCAGCCAAAACCATTCCAGGAGACAGCCAGATGCAAGTCCAGTTCACGGTCAACGGGCGCGCTGCCAGTGTTGACGTCCCCCCCAATACCCTGCTTGTCCATGCGCTGCGAGAGCACCTGCTGCTCACCGGCACCCATGTGGGTTGCGACACCAGCCAGTGCGGGGCGTGCACGGTGCATGTGAACGGCCGGGCCGTCAAATCCTGCGCGATGCTGGCGGTGCAGGCCCAGGGGGCCGAGGTGACCACCATCGAAGGCATGGCAGCCGCTGACGGCACCATGCACCCCATGCAGGCGGCGTTCAAGGAATGCCACGGCCTGCAGTGCGGCTTCTGCACCCCCGGCATGGTGATGAGCGCGGTGGACCTGTGCCAGAACCACCCCAACGCTGGCGAAGGCGAGATCCGCGAGCTGCTCGAAGGCAACATTTGCCGCTGCACGGGCTACCAGAACATTGTTCGCGCAGTACAGGTCGGCCAAAAGGCCATGGCCTCGGCCTAAGCCGGCTTTGCCTTCAACCGGCTAACGTCGTTGGGCCGCCTTGCCGTGCTACAGCACTGTCTGCGGCTCCCCGCCTAGTTATCCGACTGAATGCAAACCCGGTAGTCCCGTCCCGAATTTCACACACCAGGAGACAACCATGGGTGCATCCGACTTTTCCAAGCTGCCGCACATCGGCGAATCGCTCAAGCGCAAGGAAGACTATCGCTTCCTGACCGGCGCGGGCCAGTACACCGACGACGTGGTGCTGGCCGCGCAAAGCCACGCGGTGTTCGTGCGTTCGCCGCACGCGCACGCCAAGATCAACAGCATCAACGTGGATGCCGCCAAGGCCGCACCCGGCGTGCTCGGCGTGTTCACCGGTGCCGACGTGGCGGCTGACAACATCAACGGCCTGCCCTGCGGCTGGCTCATCACCAGCACCGATGGCCAGCCCATGAAGGAGCCGCCGCACCCCATCCTGGCCCAGGGCAAGGTGCGCTATGTGGGCGACCACGTGGCCATGGTCGTGGCCCTCACGCAGCAGCAAGCGCGCGACGCGGCCGAGCTGGTGGAGGTGGATTACGACGTGTTGCCCGCCGTGGTCAGTGTGGCCGATGCCGCAGCAGGCACCGTAGCCGGCGCAGGCCTGCACGATGCCGCGCCCGACAACCACTGCTACAAGTGGGCCATTGGCGACAAGGGCGCTGTGGATGCGGCCTTTGCCAACGCCGCGCATGTGACCAAGCTGGATCTGGTCAACAACCGGCTCATCCCCAACGCGATGGAGCCGCGCGCCGCCATTGGCTCGTACAGCCGCGCCAACGACGAATACACGCTGTACGTCAGCAACCAGAACCCGCACGTCGAGCGCCTCTTGATGACGGCCTTCGTGATGGGCCTGCCCGAGCACAAGGTGCGCGTGATCGCGCCCGACGTGGGCGGCGGCTTCGGCTCCAAGATCTTCTTGTATGCC
This sequence comes from Acidovorax sp. ACV01, assembly GCF_014851495.1. Classification (NCBI taxonomy): domain Bacteria; kingdom Pseudomonadati; phylum Pseudomonadota; class Betaproteobacteria; order Burkholderiales; family Comamonadaceae; genus Acidovorax; species Acidovorax sp. ACV01. The sequence continues at coordinate 66,276 of NZ_JACUZT010000011.1, forward strand.
GAGGACGTGTGCCTGACCTGGGCGGCCAAGAAGCTCAACCGCAACATCAAGTGGGTGGCCGACCGCAGCGAGTCCTTCGTGTCGGACGCACATGGCCGCGACCATGTGAGCCATGCGGAGATGGCGATGGACAAGGATGGCAAGTTCCTGGCCATGCGCGTGCACACCGACGCCAACATGGGCGCCTACCTCAGCACCTTTGCCAGCGCGGTGCCCACCATCCTGTACGCCACGCTGCTGGCGGGCCAGTACACCACGCCGCAGATCTATGTGGAGGTGGATGCCTGGTTCACCAACACCGCGCCGGTCGATGCCTACCGGGGCGCGGGCCGGCCCGAAGCCACCTACCTGCTGGAGCGCCTGGTCACCCGCTGCGGCTGGGAGATGAACCTGTCGCAGGACGAGATCCGCAAGCGCAACTTCATCACCAGCTGGCCCTACCAGACGCCCGTGGCGCTGCAGTACGACGTGGGCGACTACCACGCGTGCATGACGCAGGCGCAGGAGCTGGCCGACGTGGCGGGCTTTGCGGCGCGCAAGGCAGCCAGCGAGGCCAAGGGCTTGAAGCGTGGCATTGGCTATTCGTCGTACATCGAGGCTTGTGGCATTGCGCCGTCCAACATCGCGGGCGCCCTGGGCGCACGCGCGGGCCTGTTCGAATGTGGCGAGGTGCGTGTGCACCCCACGGGCAGCGTGACGGTGTTCACCGGCTCGCACAGCCACGGCCAGGGGCATGAGACCACCTTTGCGCAGGTGGTGGCCGCGCGCCTGGGCATCCCGGTGGAGAACGTGGACATCGTGCACGGCGACACGGGCCGCGTGCCCTTCGGCATGGGCACGTATGGCTCGCGCTCCATCAGCGTGGGCGGGGCGGCCATCATGAAGGCGCTGGACAAGATCGAGGCCAAGGCCAAGAAGATCGCGGCGCACCTGATGGAAGCGAGCGACGCCGACATTGACTTTGCCAACGGCGAATTCAGCGTGCGGGGCACCGACAAGAAGATTCCGTTCGGATCGGTGTCTTTGGCTGCCTACGTGCCGCACAACTATCCCCTGGATGTGCTGGAGCCGGGCCTCAACGAAACCGCGTTCTACGACCCGACCAACTTCACCTTCCCCGCCGGCACCTACATCTGCGAGGTCGAAATCGACCCGGCCACAGGCAGCACGCGCGTGGACAAGTTCACTGCGGTGGACGACTTCGGCACCATCATCAATCCCATGATCGTGGAGGGCCAGGTGCACGGCGGCCTGGTGCAGGGGATTGGCCAGGCGCTGATGGAAAACTGCGTGTACGACCGCGAAACGGGCCAGCTGCTCACCGGCAGCTTCATGGACTACGCCATGCCGCGCGCCGACGACTTTCCCGAGTTCAAGCTCGGCCATGTCTGCACGCCCTGCACGCACAACCCGCTCGGTACCAAGGGCTGCGGCGAGGCCGGGGCCATTGGCTCACCACCGGCGGTGATCAACGCCGTGCTCGACGCGCTGCGACCGCTGGGCGTGAAGGAGTTCGACATGCCCGCATCGCCGCACCGCGTGTGGGAAGCCATCCAGTCGGCCAAATCATGAAACACCCCCTGAGTCGCTTCGCGCCTTCCCCCTCAAGGAGGACGCCGCCAGCGCGGCGGGGCGGCCCTTGCCCGGCGGCCGCTGGTCTTTGCCGCGCGTTTGCCACTGGCTGCGAGCCTTTGCAGTCAAAGCATGAAAACTGACAGGAGTTCTCCATGTACGCATTTACCTTTGAAAATCCCTCCTCCACCGCAGCCGCTGCACAGCTCATCGCCCAGGGTGGCAAGCTGCTGGCCGGTGGCCAAAGCCTGCTGCCATCGATGCGCCTGCGCCTGGCCAACCCCGAGAAGATCGTCGACCTCAACAGTATTCCCGAGCTGGCGGGCATCCGCCGCGAGGGCAATGCGCTGCTCATTGGCGCCATGACGCGCCACATGGATGTGGCCAACAGTGCCGACGCCAAAGCAGCCATCCCCGCATTGGCCGACCTGGCCGCACACATTGGCGACCGCCAGGTGCGCGCGCGCGGCACGCTGGGTGGTTCGGTGGCCAACAACGACCCGGCCGCCTGCTACCCCAGCGCGGTGCTGGGTTTGGGCGCTACGGTCATCACCAACCAGCGTGAGATCGCAGCCGATGACTTCTTCGTGGGCATGTACACCACGGCGCTGGAAGAGGGCGAGATCATCACCGCGATCCGCTTTCCGATTCCGAAGCGCGCGGCCTACCTCAAGTTCAAGCAGGCGGCGTCACGCTTCTCGCTGGTGGGCGTGTTTGTGGCGCAGACCGAGGGTGGTGTGCGGGTGGCCATCACCGGTGCGGCCAGCAGCGTGTTCCGCCATGCGGGGCTGGAAGCAGCGCTGAACCAGAGCTTTACGCCCGCATCGGCGGCGGCGGTGAAGATTGATGCGAGCGACCTGAACGCCGACATTCATGCGAGTGCGGCGTATCGCGCCAACCTGATCAGCGTGCAGACGCAAAGGGCCGTGGCGCAGATGCTGGGTTGAGATCCGTAGGTCGGGTGAGCGCAGAGTAAGCCGACATTGCTGCGCCACTCTTTCCGCGGGTGTCGGGTTACGCCCTGCGTGCTAACCCGACCTACGGGGCTGCGAGGCCAGTTGCAATCACCTTGGGTGGCATGCAAGGTTAATTTTTGAATGAAATTGGCCTCTAGCGCTTATCTATAAAGCGCTAGTAGCTATAAAAATTATAGTAATGAACGTTTCCCCTCCTGCGCCCATGACCGCCCCCGCGCTGTCCTCCATCGACGCCCTGGTGTTGGCCTTGCAGGGCGTGGGCTACTTTGCCGACCGGCGGCTGGCCACGGCCGTGTTCCTGGCGCTCAAGCTGCAGCGCCCGCTGCTGCTGGAGGGCGAGCCCGGCGTGGGCAAGACGGCGCTGGCCCAGGCGCTCTCCAAGGTGCTGGAACGCAGCCTGATCCGACTGCAGTGTTACGACGGGCTGGAGCAGCGCGAGGCACTGTACGAATGGAACTACGCCGCCCAGCTGTTGCACATGCGGGCGGCGGAAGGCAAAGGTACTGCCGACATGGCGCAGGTGGAGCGCGAGGTCTACCAGGATCGCTACCTCATCCGCCGCCCCCTGCTGCAGGCGCTGCAGGCGCCCGCCCCCGGTGCGGTGCTGCTTATTGACGAAGTGGACCGCGCCGACGAACCCTTCGAGGCGTTTTTGCTCGAATACCTGGGCGAGTACCAGGTGAGCATTCCCGAGATCGGCACCGTGCGCGCCACGGCCACGCCGGTCACCATCCTCACCAGCAACCGCACGCGCGACCTGCACGACGCCGTCAAGCGCCGCTGCCTGTACCACTGGCTGGACTACCCCGAGCGCGAGCGCGAACTGGCCATCGTGCGTGCGCAGGTGCCGGATGCCAGCGCCGCCTTGGCCATCCAGGTGGCGGATTTTGTGGGCCGTTTGCGCAGCCAGCCATTTGCCAATGCCTTCCAGCGCGCGCCGGGCATCGCAGAGAGCGTGGAATGGGCCAAGGCGCTGGTGGCGCTCGACACCATCGTGGTGGACCCGGAAGTGGTGTCCGACACCGCAGGCATTTTGTTCAAACAGCGCGAGGATGTGGCGGCGCTCACGCGCGACATAGCGGTGCAATTGCTGCAGCCCGCTGATGTCGATGCCTGAGGGCGCAGCCGTGGCAGAGGGCAAGACCATTTCCCAACTGGGCGATGCCCGGACTGGCAAGCTGGCCGACAACCTGAGCGGTTTTGGCCGCACCCTGCGCCGCGCCGGAGTGCGCGTGGACGCCGCCCGCATGGCGCTGGCCCAGCAGGCGGTGATGCTCGTGGGCCTGCGGCGTGAGGATTTCAGCGCCGCGCTGGAGGCCGTGCTGGTCAGCCGCGAGCAGGACCGTTTGGTGTTCCGCGAGTTGTTCGACGCGTACTTTCGCAACCCCAACGTGGCGCAGAAGCTGCTCGCGCAGATGCTGCCCAGCGCGGAGTCCAAGGCCGAGCCCGCCAAGCGCCGCCCGCGCGTGAGTGAGGCGCTGGCCCCCGTGCGTGCGGCCCGCAACGCGCCCCCGCCGCGCGAGGACGAGAAGATCGATTTCGACGCCGCCATGACGGCCAGCGATCTGCAGCGTCTGCGCCAGGCCGACTTCAACCAGCTTTCGGCGAGCGAATACCTGCTGGTGGAGCGCCTGGCGCGCGAGGTGCCCTTGCCCCTGCCGCGCTACGCCGCCCGCCGCACCCGCCCCGGTGTGCGCGGAAGCCGCCCGCACTGGCCGGGCGCCATGCACCACGCGGCCCGCAATGGGGGCGAGGTGCTGCGCATCCCGCTGCTGCAGCGGCGCCAGCAACCGCTGCCGCTGCTGGTGCTGGTGGATGTGTCGGGCTCCATGGAGCGTTACGCGCGGCTGCTGCTCGCCTTTTTGCATGCAGCCACCGCGCCGCGCCACACCGGTGACGCCGCGCGCCGGGATGTGTTCGCGTTCGGCACCGGGCTGACTGACCTCACGCCGGCCTTTCGCCTGGCCGACACCGACGCGATGCTGCAGGTGGCCAGCCATTCGATCAGTGACTTTGCCGGGGGTACCCGCATGGGTGACAGCCTGGCGCAGCTGCGTTTGCAGCATGCCCGGCGGTTGGTGGGGCGGCGCACCCTGGTGCTGCTGATCAGCGACGGGCTGGACACGGGCACGCCCGAGGTGCTGGCGCAGGAGCTGGGCTGGCTGCGGCGCCACTGTGGCCGGTTGCTGTGGCTCAACCCGCTGTTGCGATTTGAGGGCTATGCGCCCACGGCACGCGGCGCGGCCGAGCTGCACCGCCAGGCCCACGGCATGGTGGCCGTGCACAACCTGAGCCGCCTGCAGGACCTGGCGGCCAGCCTGGCTGCCGTGCTCCGGCAGTGACTGATTTCAGAGACAACCATCGTCCATACACCGAGAGGAATCCACCATGGAAATGCAAGCCAGCCGCACCCTTGCCGTGAGCCAGCAGCAGGCCTGGGAGGCGCTCAACGATCCTGAAGTGCTCAAGCTGTGCATCCCCGGCTGCGACAAGGTCGAGGCGACCGGTGACAACCAGTACGCCGTCGCCATGGCGCTCAAGATTGGGCCCGTGTCTGCCAAGTTCGCAGGCAAGATCACGCTGTCGGAGATCGTGCCGCCCGAGAGCTACACCATTGCCTTTGACGGGTCGGGTGGCGTGGCGGGATTTGGCAAAGGCAATGCACAAGTCAAACTGGTGCCTTTGCCCGCCGATGCCGCAGGGCAGGCCAGCTGCGAGCTGCACTACACCGTGCATGCCACGGTGGGCGGCAAGATCGCGCAGCTGGGCCAGCGGCTCATCGACGGCGCCGCCAAGAGCATGGCCGAGGATTTTTTCAAGCGCTTTGACAACGAGATGCAGCGCCGCCATCCGCGCGCAGCGGCGGACGATGGTGCGGCCTCTTCCGAAGCGCCCACCGAGCCTGGGGCGCTGGCGGCGTCGGCGGGGGAGGATATTCCCCCCAGCGGCATACCGGTTTGGGTGTGGGTGGTGGGCGCGGCGGCGCTGGTGCTGGTAGCCTGGGCGATCAATTGACTCCCCCTGTGCCGGGGAATGGGCTCCCCCTGAGCCGCTTCGCGTCATCCCCCTGAGGGGGACGCCTCCGGTGGACCGGCGAAGCCGGATCCACGGTGGCGCTGGTATGGGTGCTGCGCGGCTTCATACGCGGCGGGTGTGGATGGCGGATTTCTGAGTGAGCCGTGGCAATGAATGGGTGATGAAACGATGGAAAACCTGGATGTGATGGTGTTGCGCACGCTGCAGGGCTGGCGGGCTGCCGGGCGGCGGGCGCTGCTGGCGACGGTGGTGCGCACCTGGGGCTCTTCACCCCGGCCGGTGGGCTCCATCATGGCGCTGTGTGAAGACGGGTCTGTGGTGGGCTCGGTCTCGGGCGGATGTATTGAGGACGACCTGATTGACCGCCATACACGGGCCTATGCGCAGGGCGTTCCCACGGCGAATGCGGGCAAAGACCATTGCATTCCGAGTGGCCCGCCGACATTTGTGAAATACGGCGTCACCGCGGACGAGGCGCACCGCTTCGGGCTGCCTTGTGGCGGCACGCTGGAGTTGCTGCTGGAGTACGACCCTGACCCCAACAGCCTGGCAACACTGATCACCGCGCTGGAGGCCGGGCGCCTGATGCAGCGCAGCGTGCGCCTGGCCGATGGGGTGGCCACGCTGACGCCTGCGGCAGCGCCGACCGAGCTGGTGGTGGATGCCGAGAATCTGACCAACACCTTTGGCCCCGAGTACCGGATGCTGCTGATCGGCGCAGGCCAGCTGGCGGAGTACCTGGCCACCATGGCGTTGTTCAATGGTTTTGCGGTGACGGTGTGCGACCCCCGCGAGGAATACCGTGGCAGCTGGAACGTGCCCGCTGCCACGGTGGTGAGCGACATGCCCGACGACGTGGTGCTGGCCTTCAAGCCAGACCGGCGCAGTTGTGTGGTGGCCCTCACACACGATCCCAAGCTCGATGACCTGGCGCTGCTGGAGGCGCTGAACACCGACGCGTTTTATGTAGGCGGCATTGGCTCGCGCCGCAACAACGAGGCGCGCCATGCCCGCATGATCGAACACTTCGACCAGACCGAAGAAAGCCTGGCGCGCCTGCGTGGGCCGATTGGCATCTACATCGGCAGCAAGACGCCGCCCGAGATCGCGGTGAGCGTGATGGCCGAAATCCTGGCCGTCAAAAACGGCGTGACCCTGCCGCGCGACATGGAAGTAGCCCAGGCCAAGAACGACCGGGAACTGGCGCACAACGACCCGGGTGTGCTGGTATGTGGGGTGCGCGCGGCTTAGATGTGCACTAACGGGGCCGGGCCCGCAACTGCAACTGCTGCCGCACGTGGTGCAGCAGCCCTTCACAGGCGTCTTCCACCAGGTCCAGCACCTCTTCAAAGCCAGCGGCCCCGCCGTAGTAAGGGTCGGGCACCACGGGGCTGTCGAACTGTTGGCAGAACTCGGTCATGCGGCGCAGCTTATGGGTGTGCTCTGGCGGGCAACGCTCTTGCGCCAGTGCCAGGTTGTCCCAGTCCATGGCCAGGATCAGGTCGTGTTGCCCGAAGTCCCTGGGTAGCATCTGCCGTGCGCGCAGGCTGGAAAGGTCGTAGCCCCGTTGCGTCGCGTGGCGCTGGCTGCGGTCATCCGGCGCCTCGCCGGGGTGGTAATTGTGGGTGCCCGCCGAGTCCACACGCACCTGGTCGGCCAAACCACTGTGAACCACCTTGTGCCGGAACACGCCGTGGGCCGTGGGGCTGCGGCAGATGTTGCCCATGCACACAAAAAGCACGGAGTAGGTGGCCGCAGGTGCGTGCTCGTCTTGCATGTCTTGTCCGCAGGTTCTCAGGCCGACATCACCACCGGGCCGCCCTTGGCAATGCCACGCTGGTAGGCGGGGCGCGCCTCCATGCGCTGTTTGTAGGCCTGCAGGTTGGGGCAGGCGCTGGCCTTGCTGGCGCGCGAGAGGGCGGCCTCCACCGCAAAGCTCATCTGAAAATCCGCCATGGTGAGGTGCTCGCCCGCAAACCAGCGGTGGTTGCCCAGGTGTTGCTCCATGAAGTCGAGCGCGGTGTTCACGTTGGGGTCAATCACCTTTTCCTGTACCTTGCCACACAGGGCTTTGGCGATGGGCTTGACGAAAAAGGGCATGGGCTGGGTCGGAATCGTCATGAACACCAGCTTCATCACCAGCCAGTTCATGAGCGAACCCTCGGCGTAGTGCATCCAGAAGCGGCACTGGCGGTACTCTGGCGTGCGCGGCGCTGGTTGCAGATGGGCCAGGTCACCGCCCGCCTGGGCGCCGTAGGTCTCCACCAGGTATTCGACGATCGCGCCAGACTCGGCGATGACCTCCTTGCCGTCAGTGATCACCGGGGATTTTCCCAGCGGGTGGATCTTCTTGAGCTCGGGCGGGGCCAGCTTGGTGGCCTTGTCGCGTTGGTAGATCTTGAGCTCGTAGGGAACGCCCAGTTCTTCGAGCAGCCAGAGAACGCGCTGCGAGCGCGAGGTTTCAAGGTGGTGGACGGTGATCATGGGTGAACATTTGAACAGTTTGCCGGAGCGCGGTGCAAACCTGCGGGTGGCAAGGACGGCCCTGAAAAGCAAAAAGCCCTCTGGCGAGGGCTTTTTGCAGAGGACCCACCGCAGTCGGCCCTTGGCGATCTGGCGATCAGCCGCCCTTCTTGGAGCGCTTGCCAGGGTTCTTCTTGCTGCGGGTTGCCACACCGCGCTCCAGGCTCACGCGTTGGCCACGGCCGCCGGTTGGCAGGGTGTAGCCGGGCACGGGCGTAGGGCGGGGAGTGCGCTTGCGGTCTGCTTCGGTGACGATCTTGTTGCCCATGGTAGGTCTCAGAGTTGGTGGAAAAAAGGGAGATTTTAGGCCACAGCCGGGTCGCCGGGATTTTGACCGGTGTTTGGCAGGACCTTTAGGGGGTGACAAAACCTGCAGCCACGCCTGCAGCCACACCCGCGCCATGGTCGGTGGACAAGGCCTGCGTGCAGTGGCGAGGCAGTTCAAAACCCCGCGCTGCGTCTTGGATGGCAGTCGTGCGGATGACGGGCGGCTTGGCCCACACGCCACCAAAGATGGTGGCAAAGGCGACGTCCGCCGCATCCCGCCCCACGCCAAAACGCAGCAGGCCCATGGGGATCGCCGTGCCAGACGGGTCAAAGATGTACCAGCGGTCGCCCAGATACACCTCCACATATGCATGAAAATCGGGCGGTCCGAGGGCCGGGTCAGCGCCATAGTCGGTTCCGGTGGTGAAGCGGGCCGGGATGTTGATGGCGCGGCACAACGCAATCATGAGATGGGCGAAGTCGCGGCAGACGCCCACCTGCTCCACCAACGTGTCCACCGCCGAGGTGTTCGAGTTGGACGTGTTGGACGTGAACGCCACATGCCGCTGCACCCAGTCGCATATCGCCTGCACCCGGCTGTGCCCTTGCCACAGGGCTCCAAACTCATTCGTAGCCAGGCGCAGCAGCCGGTCGGACTGGCAATACCGGCTGGGGTAGATGTAGCCCATCACCTCCTGTGGCAGACGCCTCACCGGCACTTCTGGCAGTTGGGCGGGGTCGACGCGGTAGTGGTTGATATCCACCGTGGCGGAATACGTTAGCTCCAGCGTGCCAGGCTCGCCATGCAACCGCAGGTAGCGGTTGCCCGTGGCTGGATCGGTATGAACGTGGTGGGCGATGGGCTGGTTGATGACCAGGCGTTCCGCACTCACAGACTGGTTGGGTGTCTGCGCAGCGTGGATGTTGAAGACAAAATCAGCGCCGTGCTGGTCCACCTCGTAGCTCAGATCAATCTGCAGTTCCATGCGCACGCGGTCATGGCTCGGTTGGGCTTCAGGGGCCGCTGGCGCGGGGTAGGGGGCGGGCCAGGTGGCAGCGTTGCGGGTATTTAACTGCAGGGGAGGGCTTTGGGTGTTTGCCATGGGCATGTCCTTCGTGCGCTGCATGCCGGGGCATCCGGCACAGCAGCGTGACTTGAGGATAGTCTCTTCTTCGGCGCCCGATGTAGGCGAACGGCCCGCTGCAATGCCCGCCCGTTACCCATTCAGGGGCGCCGGCAGGTCACCTCGTCAGGCCGGTACCGCAAGGCGTGCCAGCACCTCGGTCTTGCCGCTGCGATCTGCTCGCAGGATCAGCCCTTCACCCGAACTGGTGTTGGTCTTTGCCAGATCGGACAGCACAAACATATGGGTGAACCACACTTCAAAACGGCCCGCCCGCAGCGATGCAGCAGAGAGTCCCGCGCGCAGTTCCCGCAGATGGCTCGCTCCCGTGGTCTCTGGGCTGCCGTGGGGCGAGCCCAACGCAGGCCAGACCTGGGGCGTACCAAAGGCAAGGGTGGCACTGTCCACACAGCGGCACCAGGGGCTCGAAAAAACCTTGCCCGGCTGCAGTTGCCTTTGTTGAAACCACATGCCCACGCGCCGCGCCTGCGCCCGGCCTTCTTCGCTCAGATTGCGTTGGGTGCTGCAGTCACCCAGGCGAAACCCGGGTGGGTCAAACGTGCCAGGGGCCAGCGAGTGGCGGAAGGCTGCCACCACACCACCCCTGCGCAACAGGGCCTCGGCATCCGCGTCCTGGGCTGCCCAGCTGCGCAGGCTGGCAAAGGCCAGCCCGGCGCCCAACACCGCACGGCGGGCAACGCGGGGCTCAGGCGGCAGGCTGGAAGGCATAGCCGTTGCCCGACGACGTCACGCGGCCAAAGGCCGGGAACGGGAAGTGGAAGCCGCCCAGCATGGCGTTGCTGGCGGTAATGCGCTGGAACACCTCGCGCCGCACCTTGCGCGCAGCCTCGGCGTCCATGTCAAACGTCACGGCCCAGTCGGGGTTGCGGGCAAACAGGGCCGGCACATTGGTGAGGTCGGCCACGTAAAAGAAGTTTTGCCCGGCGGACTTCAGCTCGAACAGCGTGTGGCCGGGCGTGTGGCCGTAGGCTGCCACCGACTGGATGCCCGGGGCGACTTCGGTGCCCGGTGCAAATTGCACCAGTGTGTCGGCCGGCAGGGTGGCAAAGGTGCGTCGCACGTTCTCGAACGCGCCCTTCATGCCTGCGGGCGCTGCGGCCATGCGGGCATCGTCCATCCAGAACGCGTGTTCGGCCGCAGGCACCATCACTTTGGCCTTGGGGAATACCAGCTCACCGGCCTTGTTGCGGATGCCATTGATGTGGTCCCCGTGGTAGTGGCTGATGAGCACGGTGTCGATGTCGGCCGCTTGCAGGCCGGCGGCGCGCAGGCTGTCGAGCAGCTTGCCCGTGGTGGCGCCGCCAAACTCGCCCAGGCCGGTGTCGATGAGGATCTTGCGTCCGCCCGTCAACACCAGGAACGGCGTGTAGGGCACGTCGATGTAGTCCGTAGGCAAGCCCTGGGAGGCCAGCAGCGCGCGCACTTCGGCCAGCGGTGCGTTTTTCACAAACTCCTCGCCCAGCGGGCGGCGCGTGATGCCGTCGTTCAACGCGATCACTTCGGCATCGCCCACCTTCATGCGGCGGAAGGCGGGGCTGGGCAGGGTGGGCGTGCCGAGGTTGGGCGCGTTCTGGGCCCAGACGGGCACAAAGGATCCCGCGGCGTATACGGTGGTGGCTAGGCTTGCACCCAGGAAGTGGCGACGAGACAGCATGAAACTTTCCGGTAATGAGTTGAACTGATGAGTCGCAACTGTAGCGGTGCCAAGAGTTTGCCGTTTGCCGATGCGCTAACCTGTGCGCAACGTGGGGCTTTTGCGGGTAACTGGGGTTAACCCCTTGGCGGAGGCTTATTCGACCGCGAAGGCTTCGCGCAGCGCATCGCAAAAGGCCGCATTGCCGCTGACCGTCAGGGTGATCGTGGTCCGGGGTGGGGCGGGGCTGCCTGCCGCCGCGTGCAGCTGCCCGGCGGACTCATCAAATGTCAGCACCAGCGGTGTGCTGACTTCCTGCGCACCCTGCAGGTCGTATTGCCATTCGCCCCCATCTTCCGAGGGGCCGCGGACATCGGGCCAATGCTGGTGTGCCCAGACCAGTACGGCACTGATCTCCGCGTGCAATGCGGGAATCTGTGCGGACGACACGCTGGCCATGGCATCAAAAGTACCCACACCGTCCGCATCCTCGCTGTAGTCAAAGTCCAGGTAGTTCAGTTTCATGTTTGTCATTCAAGAGGGCGTCATGCCCGGGTGAGGCCGGCGCAGCCGAGGACCAGCACCCCAGCAACGCCGTCGGGGTGATGTGCGGCGGGTCACGCCCGAAGTACTGCCGGGCCAGTTTGGTCAGAACGGGTTGCTCAAACGGCGGCAACAGGTCAGCAGTGTCTCGCTCCATGGGAACGAAGCGACTCGTTGCCGAGGTCTTGGCTCCCCCGCTCCGATTGTCTTGGATGGAGTCTTTGGCCGGGAGGAGTTCGCCCCTCAAGGCTTGTGTGGTGCTGCGCCGGACGCCGACCAAATTGCACTTATCGCCGGCTGCCGGTGCCGAATTTGCACCTATATAGGCACCTAGCGCAAGCTGTGTCTATCCCAATAGCTCCTAAATTAATAGCTAAATGCCTTTGTGGCGGCTTTGGTGTTGCACCACCACCTGTCGGGAAAACCCTGAACCTTGCTCGCTTTCATCCGTTCACAATGCGGCCAACTGGTCTGACCAATTTACCTTTGAGCCAATTTCTGCATGCCTTTTCAACCCATAGAGCCCCGCCGCTTGTACCGCCAGATTGCCGACCAGCTGCGCCAGCTCATTCAAAGCGGCGAATTTGCCGTGGGATCCAAACTGCCCGCCGAGCGCGACCTGGCCGCAAAAATGGGCGTGTCCCGCCCGTCGGTACGGGAAGCGCTGATTGCGCTGGAGGTAGAGGGCCTGATTGAAGTGCGCATGGGCTCGGGCATTGTGGTGATTGGCCGCGAGAGCGTGCGCCTGCTGGACAACGCGCACGGCCCGCTGGAAATCATCCGCGCACGCCAGCTCATCGAATGTGAACTGGCCGCGCTGGCCGCTAAAAGCACCGACCCCACGCTGGTGCCCGACCTGCTGGAAACCCTGCGCGACATGGAGGCCGACATTGCCGCGCGCACCCTGCCCATCCGCGGCGACCGCGCTTTCCATATCCGCATTGCCCAGGCCAGCGACAACAGTGCCCTGCAAGCGGTGGTGACCCAGCTGTTTGACGAGCGCAATGGGCCACTGTTCACCACGCTGGGCGGCCACTTCGAGCGCGAAGCCACCTGGAAAGAGGCGGTGGACGAACACCGCGCCGTGGTGGACGCGATCGCCGCTCGCGACCCCGCGATGGCCCGCGCCGCCATGAGCGGTCACCTGGACCGCTCGCACCAACGTTTCTCGGCCGGCTGGAACAGCCCCGCCGACGCGTGAACCCACCGGACGCCTGACCATGAGCCTTGCCTGCACCCTGAATGGCCCGCTGAACCTCAGCGTGGAACAACTTGCCCTTCAGGAGCCCGGCCCCGGCCAGGTGCGCCTGCGCCTGGGTGCGGGTGGCATCTGCGGGTCGGACCTGCACTACTACCAGCATGGCCGCGCTGGCATCTTCGCCATCCGCGCGCCTTTTGTGCCGGGGCACGAAGCCTCGGGCGTGGTGGACGCCGTGGGCGAAGGGGTGACCAAGGTGCAGCCGGGGCAAAAAGTGGCGGTCAATCCTGCCCACCCCTGTGGCGTGTGCCCCGCCTGCCGCGCCGGGCGCAGCAACCTGTGCGAGAAGATGGTGTTCCTGGGCAGCGCGGCCATTTTTCCGCACATCCCCGGTTTCTTCCGCGAGCACTTTGTGATGCACGAGGCCCAGCTCACTGCCATTGACGAGGATGTGAGCCTGGGCGAAATTGCCTGTGCCGAGCCCCTGTCGGTGGGCCTGCATGCAGTGCGCCGCGCGGGCGAAATTTTGGGCGCCACCGTGCTGGTCACCGGCGCGGGCACCATCGGCTGCATGTCGGTCATTGCCGCGCGCCTGGCCGGTGCCAGCCGCGTGATTGCCTGCGACCCCAGCGAGCGCGCCCGCGAAATGGCCCTGACCGTGGGCGCCGACGAAGCCCTGCCCGATGCCACGCCCTGGAAGGGCCGCGTGGATGTGGCGCTGGAAGCCGCAGGCCACCCTGCCGCGCTGGCCAGCTGCCTGGCGGCAGTGCGCCGCGGCGGGCGCGTGGTGCAGGTGGGCACGCTGCCGCCCGAAATTCCTTTCCCGGCCAACGACATCATGTCGCGCGAGCTGGACTACGTGGGCGCCTTCCGCGCCGACATCGAATTCGACTGGGCCGTGCAGGCCATTCGCAGCCGGCGGGCCGATGTGCGCCCGCTCATCAGCGCCCAGTTGCCGATCAGCCAATCGAAAGCGGCCTTCGATCTGGCTTTGGACAGAGGCCGCAGTACCAAGGTGCAGCTTGTTCCCGGCTAAACCCCGGTGACGACCCGGCTGCGCAACATCCACAACAACAGGAGACAAAGAGCATGACATTCCAACGGATTACCCTGGCCCTGGCTGCAAGCCTTTTGGTTGCGGCCCCCGCCTTTGCGCAGACCAAGCTCAAGTGGGCCCATGTGTACGAGCCGGGCGAGCCCTTCCACACCGCATCGGTGTGGGCCGCCGAAGAGATCAAGAAGCGCAGTGCGGGCCGCTACCAGATCGATGTGTACCCCGCGTCGCAACTGGGCAAGGAGAACGACATCAACCAGGGCCTGAGCCTGGGCACGGTGGACATCATCATCTCGGGCTCGAGCTTTGCGGCCAAGGCCTTTCCGCGCATCGGCGTGACCTACTACCCCTACACCTTCCGCAACGTGGACCACCTGCTGGCCTACACCAAGAGTGACATCTACAAAGAGCTGACCGCCGGCTATGAGCAGAAAAGCGGCAACCAGATCATTGCGACCACCTACTACGGCACCCGCCATACCACCAGCAACAAACCCATTGCCAAGTGCGCCGACCTCAAGGGCCTGAAGATGCGCGTGCCCGACGTGCCGGCCTACCTGGCCATGCCACGCGCCTGCGGTGCCAACACCTCGCCCATCGCGTTTGCCGAGGTCTACCTGGCGCTGCAAAACGGCACCGTGGAAGCCCAAGAGAACCCGCTGCCCACCATCGAAGCCAAGAAGTTCTACGAGGTGCAAAAACACATCGTGCTGACCGGCCACATCGTGGACCACCTGAACACCGTGGTGGCGGGCGGGCTGTGGAAAAAACTGTCGGACGCCGACAAGAAGATGTTCTCGGAAGTGGCGCTCGAAGCCGCTGCCAAGGCCTCCAAGGAAGTGGCCGCCCGCGAGAGCGAACTGGCCGCCGTGTTCCGCAGCAAGGGCATCAGCGTGACCGAGGTGAACACCGGTGAGTTCCGCGACACCGTGCTGAAGAACGTGCCGTTTGAGCAGTACGGCTACCAGAAAGCCGACTGGGACCGCATCCAGGCCATCAAGTAAGGCGACGCACCATGACGCTTCACAGCTCCCTGCCCCTGTCGGGCGGCGCGGCGGAGTCGCATCCCGTCGAAACCAGCGCGGAAGCGCTGGTGGCCAGCTTCGCGGAGGCCGACCAGCACATGGTCGACCTCTCCGTCTACGGCGTCGAGGACTGGATTTGCCTGGGCTTTTTCTGGACCATGGCCGGCCTGGTATTTCTGCAGTTCTTCAGCCGCTATGTGCTGAACGACTCGTTCGCCTGGACTGAAGAGTTGGCCGTGTACTGCCTGATGCCGGTGGTGTTCATCGGGGCGTCCATGTGTGTGCGGCGGGTGCGGCACATCCAGGTCAACCTAGTCTACCGCTACCTGCCCGTTCCTGCAGGCCGGGCCCTGTCGACGGCGGTAGACATCGCCGCCATTGCCTTCTACAGCTATGGGGCCTGGCTCGTTGCGCGCTATGCATTGGCAGTGAACAACGAACCCATGACCACCATCGACTGGAACAAGAGCCATGTGTACTGGCTCGCGTTTGCCGGTTTTGCCCTCATGGCCCTGCGGGCCGTGCAGGTGGCCATCGAAAACTGGCGGCGCGGCTTCTCGGCACTGCAAAACCCTGGCTTCTTTGACGGCTCCACCGACTGAACGGAACCTGCACCATGCTGATCCTGATTGTTTCCTTCCTGGGGCTGATGCTGTGTGGCCTGCCGGTGGCGGTGGCCATGGCCGGCGGCTCGCTGGTCTACATCCTGGTATCCGACAGCGTCCCCGACATCGTGCTGGCCCAGCGCATGATTGCGGGCATCGAGTCCTTCCCGCTGCTGGCCGTGCCCTTCTTCATCCTGGCGGGCAACCTGATGAACATTGCCGGCATCACCAGCCGCATCTACAACTTTGCCGTGGCGCTGGTGGGCTGGATGAAGGGCGGCCTGGGGCAGGTCAACATCATCGGCTCGGTCATCTTCTCAGGCATGTCCGGCACGGCCATTGCGGATGCTGCCGGCTTGGGTGCGATCGAGATCAAGGCCATGAAAGAGCACGGCTACAGCACCGAATTTGCCGTGGGCGTCACTGCTGCCTCGGCCACGCTGGGCCCCATCATTCCGCCCTCGCTGCCCTTTGTGATCTACGGGATGATGGCCAACGTGTCCATCGGCGCGCTGTTCGTGGCAGGCATCATTCCGGGCCTGTTCATGACGGTGCTGATGATGGCCACGGTGGCCTACTTTGCCCACCGCAATGGCTGGGGTGGGGACGTCGCTTTCCAATGGGCCCGCCTGGGCAGCGCCACGCTGGAGATTCTGGTGGTGCTGGCCTTCCCCATGGCGGTGTGGCTGGCGGTCAAAGCCGGCATGTCGGTCAACGTGGCCGCGGGTCTGGCCTTTGTGGCCCTGCTGGTGCTGGACTGGCGCTTCAACTTTTCGGCCGTGCTGGCCCTCATGGCGCCCGTCATCCTGATTGGTGGCATGACCATGGGCTGGTTCACCCCCACCGAGGCTGCGATGGCGGCGGTCATCTGGGCGCTGTTTCTGGGCTTGGTGCGCTACCGCTCCATGACCCTCCGCACGCTGGCGCAAGCCACGTTCGAGACGATAGAGACCACCGCTTCGGTGCTGTTCATCGTGACCGCCGCGTCCATCTTTGCCTGGCTGCTCACC
Source organism: Acidovorax sp. ACV01 (assembly GCF_014851495.1). Lineage (NCBI taxonomy): Bacteria > Pseudomonadati > Pseudomonadota > Betaproteobacteria > Burkholderiales > Comamonadaceae > Acidovorax > Acidovorax sp. ACV01. The sequence goes on from NZ_JACUZT010000011.1 coordinate 82,864, forward strand.
ACCACCCAGGCCGCCCAAGCCCTGGCGGACTGGATCTTGTCCATCACCAGCAACAAGTGGGTGTTCCTGCTGCTGGCCAACCTGCTGATCCTGTTTGTGGGCTGCTTCATCGACACGATTGCAGCCATCACCATCCTGGTGCCCATCCTCCTGCCCATCGTGCTCAAGCTCGGCATTGACCCCATCCAGTTCGGCCTGATCATGACGCTGAACCTGATGATTGGCCTGCTGCATCCTCCCTTGGGCATGGTGCTGTTTGTGCTGGCACGCATCTCCAAGCTTTCGGTCGAGCGCACCACCGTCGCCATCCTGCCCTGGCTGGTACCGCTGATGCTGGCGCTGATCGCCATCACCTACATCCCGGCGCTCACCCTGTGGTTGCCGCAGCAAATGGGGTTGGTCAAGTGAATCCGGTGATCCGCATTCACCCGCAAGACGATGTGGTCATCGCCCGGCAGCAACTGCTGGGCGGCACCTGCATCGAATCCGAGAGCATCACCGTCTCTGGCCTGGTACCGCCAGGCCACAAGATCGCGGTGCGCGCCATTGCGGCCGGTGCGCCGGTGCGGCGCTACAACCAGATCATTGGTACCGCCACACAGGCCATTGCGGCCGGCCAGCATGTGCACACGCACAACCTGGCGTTCAGCCACTTTGACCGTGGCCACACCGTGGGCGGTGATGTGCGGCCCGTGGCCTATGTCGATACCCCGGCCACGTTTGAAGGCATCAAACGCCCCGACGGGCGTGTGGCCACGCGCAACTACATTGGTGTGCTGACCAGCGTGAACTGCTCAGCCACCGTGGCGCGCGCCATTGCCGACCATTTTCGCCGCGACATCCACCCCGAGGCCCTGGCCGCCTTCCCCCAGGTGGACGGGATCGTGGCCCTGACCCATGGCGCGGGCTGCGCCACCGACAGCGAGGGCGAAGGCTTGCAGGTGCTGCGCCGCACACTCGCAGGCTACGCCCGCCATGCCAACTTTGCCGCCGTCATCGTGGTGGGCCTGGGCTGCGAGACCAACCAGATCCAGGGACTGATGGCGCAGGAAGGCCTGCGCGAAGGTGCCAAGCTGGTGACCTTCAGCATCCAGGACATGGGCGGCACGGCCAAAAGCGTGGCGCGTGGCATTGAGGTGGTGAAACATTTGCTGCCCGAGGCCAATGCCGTGCAGCGCGAGCCTGTGCCTGCCAGTCACCTGGTTGTCGGCCTGCAATGCGGTGGCTCCGACGGCTACTCCGGCATCAGCGCCAACCCGGCACTGGGCGCGGCGGTGGACTTGGTGGTGCGCCACGGTGGCACGGCCGTGTTGTCCGAAACCCCCGAGATTTATGGCGGCGAGCACTTGCTGCTGCAGCGCGCCGTATCGCAAGTCGTGGCCGACAAGCTGGAGGCCCGCCTGCAGTGGTGGACCGACTACTGCGCCCGCCACCACGCCGAGATGGACAACAACCCGTCCGCTGGCAACAAGGCCGGGGGCCTGACCACCATCCTCGAGAAATCACTGGGCGCCATTGCCAAGGGCGGCACCACGCCCATGGTGGACGTGTACGAGTACGCCCAGCCCATCACCGCCAAAGGTTTTGTCTACATGGACACGCCGGGCTACGACCCGGTGTCGGCCACGGGCCAGGTGGCGGGTGGAGCCAATCTCATCTGCTTCACCACCGGCCGTGGCTCGGCCTATGGCTGCGCCCCTGCGCCCTCGGTCAAGCTGGCCACCAACAGCGCACTGTGGGCCAAGCAGGAAGAGGACATGGACATCAACTGCGGCACCGTGATCGACGGCAGCGAGAGCGTGGAGCAGCTCGGCGAGCGCATCTTTCTGGAAATGCTGGCCGCAGCCTCGGGCCGCAAGACCAAAAGCGAGCTGCATGGCTACGGCCAGAACGAATTTGTCCCCTGGGCGCTGGGCGCCGTGATGTAAACCCTCTTCATCTGACAAGACCATGAAAATCACTTCCGCCAAAGTCATCATCTGCGCACCCAGCCGCAACTTTGTCACCCTGAAAATCGAAACCGACGAGGGCCTCACCGGCATCGGCGATGCCACCTTGAATGGCCGCGAGCTGGCCGTGGCCAGCTACCTCACCGAGCACGTCATTCCCTGCCTGATCGGCCGCGACCCACAGCAGATCGAAGACATCTGGCAGTACCTCTACAAAGGCGCTTACTGGCGCCGCGGCCCGGTCACCATGAGTGCGATTGCCGGGGTGGACACGGCGCTGTGGGACATCAAGGCCAAGGCGGCCAACATGCCGCTGTACCAGCTGCTGGGTGGCAAGAGCCGCACCGGTGTGATGGTCTACGGCCACGCCAATGGCAAGGACATCACGCAAACCGTGGAAGAAGTGCTGCGCTACAAGGAGATGGGCTACAAGGCCATCCGCGCGCAAAGCGGTGTGCCGGGTCTGGAGAAGGTGTACGGCGTGGGCCGCGGCACCATGTTCTACGAACCGGCCGATGCCGACCTGCCCAGCGAGCACGACTGGTCCACCGAGAAATACCTGCGCCACACGCCCGAGCTGTTTGACAAGGTGCGCGCGGCCGTGGGGCCAGACATTCACCTGCTGCACGATGTGCACCACCGCCTCACGCCCATCGAGGCCGGTCGCTTAGGCAAAGACCTGGAGCCCTGCCGTTTGTTCTGGATGGAGGATGCCACGCCTGCCGAAAACCAGGAGGCCTTCCGCCTGATCCGCCAGCACACCACCACGCCGCTGGCGGTGGGCGAGATTTTCAACACCATCTGGGACTGCAAGGACCTGATCGAGAACCAGCTGATCGACTACATCCGCACCACCGTGGTCCATGCGGGCGGCATCACCCACCTGCGCCGCATTGCGGATCTAGCCGCGCTCTACCAGGTGCGCACCGGCTCGCATGGCGCCACCGATTTGTCGCCCGTGTGCATGGGCGCCGCGCTCAACTTTGACCTGTGGGTGCCCAACTTCGGCATCCAGGAATACATGCGCCACACCGATGAGACGGACGCTGTGTTCCCACACGCCTACAGCTTCAAGGACGGCTATATGCATCCCGGCGAGGCACCGGGCCACGGCGTGACCATCGACGAGGCCTTGGCCGCCAAGTACCCCTACAAACGTGCCTACCTGCCGGTCAACCGCCTGCAGCACGACGGTACGCTGACCAACTGGTGATGGCGGACATGAACCGATTGAACGACACCACGGTGGGACCATTGCCTGCCGCCGTGGTGCGCCCGCCCTACGACCGCCGTGCATTGAAAAACGGCATCGTGCATCTCGGCATAGGGGCCTTCATGCGCGCCCACATGGCCGCTGCCACCGAGGCCGCGATTGCCGCCGGCGACCTGCGCTGGGGCATCACCGGCGTGTCGCTGCGCCAAGCCGATACCCGCGATGCCCTGGCGCCGCAGGACGGGCTGTACACACTGGCGATTCGTGATGCGGATGCGCAAGGCCAACCCCGCCAGCGCCTGCAAGTCATTGGGGCCGTGCGCAACCTGCTGGTAGCACCCGAGAACCCTCAAGCCGTGCTGGAGGCGATAGCCGCCGCAGACACCCGCATCGTGAGCCTGACGGTGACGGAAAAAGGCTACTGCCACGACCCTGCCACCGGTGCCTTGCGGCTGGACCACCTCGACATCGTGCACGACCTGGCGCACCCGCAAGTTCCCCGCTCCGCCATCGGCATGCTGGTGCTCGGCTTGCAGCTGCGCCACGCCCAAGGCCATGGCCCGCTCACGCTCATGTCACTGGACAACCTGCCGGCCAACGGGCGTGTGCTGCGTGCCGCCGTACTGCGCTTTGCTGAAGAAATTGATAGCACCTTGCGCACGTGGATAGAGCGCCAGTGCCGTTTTCCATGCTCTATGGTGGACCGCATCGTGCCCAAAACCACGGATGGCGACCGTGCCGCTGTGAGCGCAGCGCTGGGCAGCGTGGATGCCTGGCCCGTGCTGGGCGAGCCGTTTTTTGACTGGGCCATCGAAGACGAATTTGCTGCCGACCGCCCCGACTGGACACGGGGCGACGCACGTTTTGTGCCCGATGCCGAACCTTTTGAGCGGCTCAAGCTGCGCATGGTCAATGGCACCCACTCCAGCCTCGCCTACCTGGGCGCCATGGCCGGCTGGCACACCGTGGACAAAGCCATTGCGCAGCCCGCATTGCGCACGCACATCGAAGCGCTGATGCGCGACGAGATTGAACCCACCCTGCCTGCCTTGCCGGGCCTGGACCTGGCGGCCTACCGCCACAACCTGCTGGCCCGCTACGCCAACCCGGCCCTGGCCCATCGCACGCAGCAGATCGCCATGGATGGTTCTCAAAAACTGCCCCAACGCCTGCTGGGCACGCTGCGCGACCGCCTGGCCCGGCAACTGCCCGTGCCGCGCATGGCCCTGGGTCTGGCCGCGTGGATGCACTACCTGCGTGGCGTGGACGAACTGAGCCAAACCTACGGCATTGACGACCCGCATGCCACCCAGCTCACCGCGCTGTACCAGCAGTCGCTGGGCCAAGGCGTGAGCCCGCACACCGTGCAAGCCATGCTGGCCTATGCGCCGGTGTTTGGCGACCTGGCGGGCCATGCAGCGCTCACCGCCGCGCTGGTGCCCTTGCTGCAATCCCTGCAAACACAAGGAGTGGCAGGCACGCTGGAAGCGGTGAACCGCGGGGAGTTGACCGCATGAGCACCATGCCCTACGCACTCGACGTTCTGTCCCTGGGCGAAACCATGGCACTGCTGGTCGCGCAGGAGCCCGGCCCACTGGCCGAGGTGCAAAGTTTCAGCAAACGCATTGCCGGTGCCGACACCAATGTGGCCATCGGACTGGCGCGCCTGGGCTTCAAAGTCGGCTGGGTGAGTCGCCTGGGAGCGGATTCATTTGGCAGCTACGTGCGCAAGACGATTGAGGCCGAGGGCGTGGACACCTCACAGGTGGAGACCGATCCGCAACGCTCCACGGGTTTCATGCTCAAGTCGCGCAGTGTGGACGGCAGCGACCCCGCCATCGAGTACTACCGCCGTGGCTCGGCTGCCAGCCAGCTCAGCGTGGCACACCTGAAGACCGACTACGCGTTGCGCGCCCGGCATGTCCACACCACGGGCATCACACCAGCCCTGTCGCCCGCCGCACGTGAACTGGTGGCCCACGCCATGTTGACCCTGCGGGCCGCCGGCCGCAGCGTGTCGTTCGACCCGAACCTGCGTCCGAGCCTGTGGCCTGATGTGGCCACCATGCGCGACACCCTGAACGACCTGGCCCGCCATGCGGACTGGGTGCTGCCGGGCATTGATGAGGGCAAGCTGCTGACTGGCCAAAACACCCCGGCGGACATTGCCGCGTGGTACCTGGACCGGGGCGCCAAGGCCGTGGTCATCAAGCAAGGCGCTGAAGGCGCGTACTTTCGCACCGCCAGCGGTGAACAAGGCCAGGTGCCCGGCGTGCCCGTGCCTGTGGTGGTGGACACCGTGGGTGCTGGTGACGCGTTTGCGGTGGGCATCATCAGCGCGCAGCTTGAAGGGCTGGGCTGGCCGCAGGCCGTGCGCCGCGCGAACTGGATTGCCTCGCGCGCGCTGCAGGTGGTGGGCGACATGGAAGGCCTGCCCACGCGCGCTGAACTGAGCGCACAGAACTTGGAATGAACCTGAGGAACCTGTCATGCTGACCGTTGTTTGCGAAACCCCCGGCACCCTGCGTGCCCACGACCGCCCCCTACCGGTGCGCGCGGCAGATGAAGTGCTGCTGCGTGTCAAGCGCGTGGGCGTGTGTGGCACCGACCTGCACATCTTTACCGGCAACCAGCCTTACCTGAGCTACCCCCGCGTGATGGGGCACGAGCTGTCGGGCATTGTGGAAATCGCGCCTTCTGGCAGCGCCCTGCAATCCGGCGACACGGTGTACGTGATGCCCTACCTCTCGTGCGGCACTTGCATTGCCTGCCGCGCCGGCAAGACCAACTGCTGCACCCGCATCCAGGTGTTGGGCGTGCACACCGACGGCGCGTTTACCGAATACCTGTGCGTGCCCCAGCAGTTTGTGCACAAGGCCGAAGGTGTGTCGCTGGACCAGGCCGCGATGGTGGAGTTTTTGTCCATCGGCGCCCATGCCGTGCGCCGCTCGGGCGTGGGGCCGGGCCAGCGGGTGCTGGTGGTGGGCGCCGGGCCCATCGGCATGGCGGCCATGATTTTTGCGCAGCTGCGCGGCGCCACGGTCACTGCACTGGACGGGCGCCAGAACCGACTGGACTTCTGCACGCAGTCGCTGGGAGTGAGAGCCGGTGTTTCTTTGGGTGAGTCCGATGAGGCGCAACTCGCAGCACTGACAGACAGTGAGTTTTATGACGTGGTGTTTGACGCCACCGGCAACCCCAAGGCCATGGAGCGCGGCTTCCAATTTGTCGCGCATGGCGGCACCTATGTGCTGATCTCGGTGGTGGGCGCGAACATCACCTTTTCCGACCCCGAATTCCACAAACGCGAAATGACCCTGATGGGCAGCCGCAATGCCACCGCCGAAGATTTTGAGACCGTGCTGAACGCCATGCGTGCAGGATTGATTCCACAGGCGCTGAACACCCACCGCCTGACCCTGGCCGAAGTGCCCACCAAGTTCCAGGACCTGCTGGACCCCAAGGCCGGCGTGATCAAGGCGATTGTGGAGTGCTGACCGGCTCACGCATCCGGTAGGTCTGCTGCAATCGACGGGCGCAGACGCCGCGTTGTGGGGGCTGTGCGTCAACCAGGCCAAGGGTTGGCTGCGGGCGCAGCCGAGACAAACCCAACCGCTCTCTAGAATCGCAGGGCGGCGCAGGCTGTAGAAGAATGCCCTGCGCCATCCATCAACCCAAGGGAGCAGGATGTCTGAGAAAGTGGTGTTGCAGGTGGAGGGCCTGTGTTTTGCCTACCCCGAATGTGGGGTGCTGGACCAGTGGTCGGTGGCACTGCCCGCGGGCCTGGCGCTAGTGCGTGGCGACGAAAGCAGTGGCAAGACCACGCTGCTGCGCCTGCTGGCGGGGGAACTCACGGCACAGGCCGGGCGCATCACGCTGCAGGGTGTGAACGCGCGCGAAGCCCCCAAGGCCTATGCCCAACAAGTCTTCTGGGCCGATCCCCGATCGGGCGACCTGGACAAACTCACGGCCCGTGGCTGGCTAGGCAGCCTTCCCGCGCGTTACCCATCGTGGGATGCCGCTGCGTTGGAGGTCCACACCGAAGGGTTCAGCCTGCATGAACATCTGGACAAGCCGTTCTACGCGCTGTCCACCGGCAGCAAACGCAAGGTGCTCATGGCCGGGGCGCTGGCATCGGGCGCGCCGCTGACCCTGATCGATGAACCGGTGGGCGGGCTCGACAAGCCGTCGGCGGCCTACCTGGGCCGCGCCCTGGCGCAGGTGGCCAGCCAGCCCGGGCGCGTGGTGGTGGTAGCGCATTACGAGACCTTGCCGGGTGTGCCCTGGGGCACGGTGGTGGAACTCCACGGTTGAACCGGGTCCTCGCCGCCGGGCGCCGTGGCCGTCAACCTCCGCTTGTTTTAGACTGCACTGCTGTTTTGTGTTTCTCCGTTCCCCGAAGGAATGTTCCATGGACGCGCTTCTTTTTGCCCCGGTGGCGGTTGCCATTGCGCTCACGCCCGGACCCAACAATTTCTGTGGCCTCAACAACGGCATTCGCGCGGGGATTGGTGCGGCCATGGTGGCGACGCTGGGGCGGGTGGCTGCGTTCGCGATTTTCCTGACGGTGTCTGCGGTGGGCCTGGGGGCGATGTTGCTGGCGTCCGAGGCTGCCTTCACTGCCGTGAAGTGGGTCGGGGCCTGCTACCTGTTCTGGCTGGGCTGGCGCGCGTGGCGCAGCCGCGAGTTCAGTGGGCTGGACGTGGTGGACGGCGCAGATGGGGGTGTGGTGAAGGCGGGCGGCACGCCGGTGCGCCTGCAGTCGCTCATCGCGCAGGAGTTCTTGCTGGGCATCACCAATCCCAAGGCCATCATCCTGTTTGCGGCCATCTTTCCGCAGTTCATCGACCCCAGCCAGCCGGCCCTGCGCCAGTTTGTGGTGCTGGGGGCTGTGTACCTGGGGGCCGAGTTTGTGTCTACGGCGGTCTATGCGGCCGGGGGCCGGCAGATCCGCCGGTTTATCCGCACCTCGCAGGGCGTGGTGCGCCTCAACAAGGCCGCCGGCGGGTTTTTCATGGGGGCGGGTGGCCTGCTGCTGGCCACCAATCGATAAAAACTCTCGGGGACTACATCGCCTTGAACAGGTGCGCGTAGAGGCGGCTCACCGGCAGCTTTTCAGCGCGGCCCGCCAGCTCCAGATGCAGCTTGCCCGCCTCGTCGCGGGTCACGGTGGTGATGGCACTGGCGCGCACCAGGGTGCTGCGGTGGATCTGCCAGAACACCTGGGTGTCCAGCTGGCCGATCAGGTCCTTGAGCGGCGTGCGAATCAGGTATTCGCGCGCCGCAGTCAGCACCCGCACGTATTTGTCGGCCGCTTCAAAGTACAGCACGTCGGCCACGGGCACCATGTGGATCTGGCTGCCGCTGCTGGCCTGGATGAGGGTGAGGGGGGCGGTGCTGCTCGGTGCCGCTGCAGCGGGTGGCGAGGCGATGCCGGGAGCTGTCAGCAGGTGGCGCAGCCGCTCCATGGTTGTTTCTAAATTGATAGCTGGTTGCGTTTTATTCATCAGCGCCAGCTGCAGTTTTTGCACGGTTTTTTGCAGCCGGGCCGCCTGCACGGGCTTGAGCAGGTAGTCCACGGCCTGCGCTTCAAACGCCTGCACCGCGTACTGGTCGTAGGCCGTCACGAACACCAGCGCGGGAAAGGGCCGGCCCGAGGGGCCTTCGGTGGGCCAGGCGTCGGCAAGCTCCACAGCGGCGTCCAGGCCGCTCTGGCCCGGCATGCGGATGTCAAAGAACAGTACGTCGGGCAGCAAGGCCAGGGCCTGCTTGACGGCCGACAGGCCGTCCCCCACGGTGGCGGCGATCTGCAACTCGGGCCAGGCACGGGTCAACTCCTGCTGCAGCGCGGCGGCCAACAGGTGTTCGTCCTCAGCAATCAGGGCGCGGGGGGCGGGCTGGTTCATGGGGGGGTAACAGATTTCAAAGGAAAAACGACGCTGGCGCTTGTTCCACCTGCGCTGGCAGCTATCAAATCAAGAGTGCCTGCAGCACCATGCAATGTGGCCAGGCGTTCGCGCACCTGGGTCAGGCCAAAGCTCTGGCCGGGGCCCGGGGTGGGCAGGGTGTCGGGAAGGCCCGCGCCGGTGTCGTTGACCTCGATCACCAGCAGCGGGCCGTTGGCGTCCGGGCGCGTGCTGGCGCGGACGGTGATGTGGCCGCCTTCCACCTGGGGTTCCAGGCCATGGCGGATGGCGTTTTCCACCAGCGGCTGCAGCAGCAGTGGCGGCACGGGCACATCCCGCAGCGCATCTGGCAGGTTCAGCGTATAGGCCATGCGCGGGCCCATGCGCACCGCCATCAACTCCAGGTAGTCGCGCAGGCGGTCAAACTCGTTGGCCAGCGGGTGCTGGGTGCTGCGCGACGCGGTGAGTGTGGCGCGCAGGTAGGCGATCATGCGGTCCAGCATCTCCTGTGCGCGCACGGGGTCGGTGCCGATCAGCACGCGGAGATTGGCCAGCGTGTTGAAAAGCATGTGCGGTTCGAGCTGGGTTTCCAGCAGCTTCAGGCGCGCCTCGCTCGCGTGCATGCGCGCCTCGGCCATCTTGTCTTCCAGATACGCCGATTTGTGGATGGCGTAGAAGTAGTAGCTGCCCACCAGCCCGGCAATGGCCGTGATGAGAATGGATGTGCGCTGGTCAGACCCGGTAGTGGACGTGCCCGGTGGGTAGAAGTGAAAGTAGTAAACGCACAAGGCGTTGGCCAGCGCCGTGCCGGCCACGTACCCCACAACGATGCCCCCCGCCACCAGTGCCATGCCCTGCCACCCATGCGGCCAGCCTGTTTCGGCGGCAGACGGTATCAATTCGCGCCCCAGGTCGATCACGGCCCAGGTGAAGGTGCCGATCAGCACCGAGTACACCACCAGCGGCCCGTAGGGTTTGTCGGGCATGAAGGCATATTGGATGGTGGCAACGACCAGGGTGAAGGCCAGCGTTTGCAGGAAGTGCCGCAGCTTGCTGATGCCGTTGAAGTGGTGCTGCTGCGTCATGGCCGGTTCTGGTGCTGCTGATCCTGCTCCTGTGCCTGCGCGCGCTGCAGGGCTTCGCGCTCACGCTGCACCATGCGTTCGCGCAAGCCGCTGCCGCTGCCCAGCAAAAACACCGACACCCCATGCAGCACCAGTCCCAGCCCCCAGCCCAGCAGCGGGTATACCGACCAGGGCCGCGTACCGAACGCATAGCGTGACATGGCAAAGAGCGCCGCGTTGACCAGCACGAACGCCACGGCGTGCACGTACCAGCCCAGCTTGGCACTGGCGCGCCGGCGGGCCAGCGCTTCGATCTCTTCGGGGCTCAGGGGTGAGGACATGGCAGTGGCGGGGGGGAGGGTTGGAAGCTGGGTGGCGCTGCAGGGATTCTAGGGGCGGGCTACGCAGGGCAGGCGTGGCGCGCCACCGTGGCCACAGCCTGGGCGTCCAGCGTCAGCCCGATGTGGTTGGCGCCAGGCACGAGGGTGACGGGCACGGGCTTGCCGGCCTGGGCAAACAGATCGGCAAAGCGGTCTGCGTAGAAAAGCTCGTCGTCCTGTCCGGCCACGATGCAGACGGTGCCCCGGGCATTGCGGATGTCAGCCTGGTAGTCATCGTGGGGGCGGAAGTTGGTGGCTACCGTATATGAATAGCGGGGCGTGAGCAGCTCGCGTGCTGCATCGTTGAGGGCATAGCTCAGCACGGGCAGGTGGTTCCATCGGGTGATACCGATCTGGTTGAGCATCGTGATGGCAACCATGCGGGGCAGGCCTACCGACGCCCAGCCGCCGCTGTGAGGCCGCGATGTGGGTGCGTTGTGGTGCAAAAAAGGCGACAGCAGCACATAGCGGTCAAACAGGTCCTGCCGCGCGCCGCCTGCGAAACGCAGCGCAAACCCGCCGCCTGCCGAAAACCCCATCAGCGTTTGCGGGCCAGTGTGCGGCACGGCGCGCAGAAAGTCTTCGATGTCGTCTTCCAGCTGGCCCACATAGGCGGCCTGGCCCCGAGGGCCGGATGCGCCGTGCCCCCGTATGTCCAGGGTCGCCACGGCATGCCCCTCGGCCGCCAGCGCCTGCGCCAGCACATGCATGGACTGTCCGCGCGCGGAAGACCCATGCACCAGCACCACTCGGTGTTTTGGGGCGTCTGCCGTTGCCTGGGGGGGACTGTAGCTGTGCCATGCCAGCGATGTGCCATCGCGCGCTGTGTAACGCTGGGCCGGAGGAACGCGGCTGTAGTCCACGCCCTTGAACGGGTCGTTGACGCTGGTCAGTGGCGGGATGTTTTTGGGGCCGCCCCAGGCAATGGCGGCGGCAAGGCCTGCAAGGCCTGCAAGGCCTGCGGTCAGGAGGATGGCTGTGATGAGCATGGGGTACCGGCGGCGGGGCCGCAGTGTGGCGGACGGCGTCATGGTGGCTAGCAGGCCGAGTGTGGCGGCAGAGAGGAGCAGCATGATGGGAGGGGCGAGTGGATTGTTGAGGCCCGGTCAGTGCGCCGCCTGCAGCGGTGGCGGGGCTTGCAGTGGCTGCAGGTGCTGCGCAAAGAAAGCCACGATCCGTGCATCCACGTCGGGCAGCACCTTGCGGTCAAAACCGGGGGGATCGCCCAGCAGCGCGGTCTGCACGTCGTTGAGCAGGTGCAGCGGTGGCATGGGCGACAGCATGGCGCCGTGGCTGGCGCCCGGCAGGTGGGCCACATGGGTGCAGCGGTCTTGGCAGGCAGCGAGCACGGCGCTGCTGTGAAAGCGAGGAACCTGGTTGACATCCATGCCAGCGGTCACCAGCCCCAGTGCGATGCGCGGGGTGGCGAGGGTGGCCATGTCAAAGTCGGCTGCGAAGGGCACGCTGGCCACGGTAGCCTGTATGCGGGGGTCCTGGTGCGTGTAGGCGGTTTCATCGCCAAAGCGGTGGCGTATCACGGCCAGTGCAAACCATTTCTTCAGGCCATCCAGCAGGTTGCCGTGCAGCCGGGTGATAAACCCGACGCAGGAGGAAAAATCCTCAGCGATGTGGGCTTCGCAGTGCTGGCGGAAGCGTGCGGGGGACCATGCGCCGCCTGCAAGACTCAGGGCAGTGTGGCCACCGGCGGAACCGCCGAAGACCCCCACTTTGTCCAAGGCAAGCAGTGGGGCCAGGCGGGTGTCCTGGGCCACGGTGTCGATGGCGCGGGAGACCTCTGCGGGGCGGCGCTTCCAGCTCTCGGGGCCGGGGGTGGATGGGTCCTTGGAGTTGTCTCCCGCATGTTCGGGCAATGCCACGACAAAACCTGCAGCCACCATTGCGCGCGCGAGATCGGTGTGTACCCAAGGGTTGCCGCCCGAACCGTGCGTGATGACGATCAGGCGGCCGTTGCCCCGCACGGGGGTGCCTTGCCAGGCCAGCTGCAGCTGGAAGGGGCCGCGTTGCACGGGTTCGTCGGCGCTGCTGCTGGGGTAGAACACCGTGACGGGGCCATCCCCCGGCAAGCCCGGCAGTTCCGCCAGGCCGATGCCCGCCTGGCATGCGGCGGCAGCGCCCAGGGCCAGCAGGGCGAGGGTCAGGCGTCGAAGCATCTTCATGGGATTTCTTTCGTGCAGATGGAGGGTGTTGGCGGGTTCAAGGACGTGGGCCCTGCTGCGCCAGGCGGTCTCGCTCGGCCTGCACCATGCGCTCATGCAGCCCGCCGCCCGCGACCAGGAACACCACCGCCCCATGCACCGCCAGGCCGATGCCCCATCCCAGCGCGGGGTACACCGCCCAATGCCGGCCGCTGGCAGCCGACAGGGTGATCAGCAGCAGGTTGACCAGCAGATAGACCCCGGCGTGCATGTACCAGCCCAGCTTGGCCCCGGCGCGCTTGCGGGCCAGGCGTTCGATGGGGTCTTGGGTGAGGTGTGCGTAGCGCATGGTGATGTCTCCAGGCAAGGTGAGGCAGTTCGATGGAAGTGGAGGGTTCTGGCGGGGCTCAGGTGCCCACGGGGGCTGCGCCGTAGACCACGCTTTGCTGTGCCAGGCGCCACATCCGCAGTGCACGGGCGGCGAACAGGCCGTTGAACACGCCATACAGGGCCGAGATCTGCAGGGCAAAGTCGCCGTCCCGCGCCAGGGAGGGCTGCATGGCCAGCTCGACCCCCACGAAATACTTGGTGAGAAAGATGCCGACGATCAGTGCGAGTGGCATGGCGCTGCCTGGCACGTAGAAGCTGCGCGACGAGGATGCGTAGAGCGTGCCGGTGGGGGCCGTGGGCTGGAACCACAGTGCCAGCGCGGTGATTGCGGCGGCGGCAGCCAGCCAGACGCCTACGGCCTGTGCGGCCATGGGCGCCGAACTGCCGAATGCCGACAGGACGCCGGCGACCGAAAAGACGGCCATGCCCAGGGGCATGAGCTGGGTCCGGCGCAGGCTGGCGGTGCGGTCGTACAGCTGGCTGGCTCCCAGCCCCACCAAGGCAGCCAGCAGGCCCCAGACCCAGTAGGGGGTGTGGGTGACGACCTGGATCAGCGCCTGAGGCTGGTGAACAATCATATTGAGCAGCATGGTGTGGTTCCTGGGTAGGGATGGATAGGGGGGTGGAGGAAAGAGTCAGATCACGCCCAGTGCAGACCAGAGCGAGTGCCCCAGAAAGCGTCCGGGAAGAAGGGTGAAGCCACCGGCCACCACGCAGGCGCCGATGTAGACCTTTTGCATGGTCTGGCGGTGGCCTTCGATGTTGCGGCGGGCCAGGAAGACAAAGGAGAGCACCAGCAGGCCCAGCGTGACCGGAATCAGCAGGTGGATGGGCCCGAAGCTCCCCCAGCGGGGACCATTGCCTCCATTGATGAAAATGGCAGAGACAGCCGCGGCCACCATCAGGGTCACCCAGGCGTACCCGGCGGCGCGGTGCAGGCGGGGGCGCTGGGTAGCGCCCTTGCGGGCCCACAGGGCGATGGGGCCGATGGCGGTGGCTGCCAGCGCAGCGGCGAGGTGAATGGCGATGACGGGGGTGAGTTGCATGGCGGTGCTCCGGGCTCGTTCTTCAATGGAGCGGACTTTGCCGCCACCGCCGGGGTGATTCCAGCGGCTTGCGACGAAATGCGGATCGACTGCCGTGAAATGCAGGAGCGAGGCGCGACCTGTGGGTGCTTCCGGGGGCAGTCGCTGGGGCATGGGTCTCCCCGCTCCCATGGCTTTGACCCCAAGGTTTACTTTTCTTCGCACAGCGTTCAAGGCAGAGCGCGAAATGAGCCTCTACGATCCGGTACGGTTGGACCCCGGCCCAGCCTGCACCCGAGAACACGAATCAGGACCGCCATGAATCCCCAAGAAGTCAACGCGCCCCCGCCATCGGCGATTCCCCCCGCCCCCTCTGGCAAACCGCCACGACGTTCCCGCTGGGTAGGGAGTCTTCTGGCCCTGGTACTGGTGGCGCTGGTGGGGGGGGCCGCGTGGTATCTCATCGAGCGGGCCAATGGCGAATCCGGCGGCGGCCCGGGCTTTCCAGGGGGTGGACGCCCCATGGTGACGGTGGGGGACGCCCTGGTGCGCAAGGCGGATTTGCCGGTGGTCGTCGACGCACTGGGTACGGTGATCCCGGCCACCACGGTCACGCTGCGGCCCCAGGTGTCGGGCATGCTGACCCAGGTGCTGTTCACCGAGGGCCAGATGGTCAAGAAGGGACAGTTGCTGGCGCAGATCGACCCCCGGCCCTTCGAGCAGGCACTGATGCAGGCCCAGGGCACCCGCCAGCGCGACGAGGCGCAGCTGGAGAACGCCCGCCTGACCCTGGAGCGTTACCGCACCCTGTTGTCGCAAGACTCCATCGCGCGCCAGGATGTGGACACCCAGGCCGCGCTGGTCAAGCAGCTGGAGGGCACGGTGGTGACCGACAAGGCCCAGGAGGGCACAGCGCGGTTGAACCTGGGCTACACGCGCATTACATCGCCAGCCACAGGGCGGATTGGCTTGCGCGCGGTGGATGCGGGCAACTACGTGACCTCGGGGGACGCGGCGGGCCTGGCCACCATCACCCAGGTGGCCCCGATTGATGTGCAGTTTTCGGTGCCGCAGGACCGTGTGGCAGACATCCAGGCCGCCCAGGCCACTCATGGCGGCGCGGATGCATTGGCCGTGACGGCACTGGACCGCACCCGCAAGGCCGAGCTCGACAAAGGCCGGTTTTCTACGCTGGACAACCAGGTCGATACCACTACAGGCACCGTCAAGGCCAAGGCGCGGTTCGAGAATGCGGCGGGCGCGCTGTTTCCCAATCAGTTTGTGAACGTGCAGCTGCTGCTGCGCAATGTGCCTGCGCTGGTGGTGCCCGTGACTGCCGTGCGCACCGGTGCCAATGGCGACTATGTCTATGTCATCAACGAAGACCGCACGGTGTCGCTGCGCAAGGTCAAGCGCGGCCAGGCCACGGTGGGGCTGATGGCGATCGCCGAGGGCCTGAAGGAGGGCGAGCGTGTGGTGACCGAGGGCGGGGACCGTTTGCAGGATGGCATGGCCGTGCAGCTGCCGGGTGCGCAGGCCGCACGCCCACCCCGCGCGGGGGGCAGCAGCCCGCGCAGCGGCGCTTCGGGTGAAGGTCGCCAGCGCCGTCAGCGCCCTGCGCAAAACCCCTGAGCGCGGATGCCAGCATGAGCCCATCGCGTCCGTTCATTGAAAGGCCCGTGGCCACCGCGCTGCTGATGATTGCCATCGTGCTGGCAGGGTTGCTGGGTTTCCGCTTCCTGCCGCTGTCGGCACTGCCCGAGGTGGACTATCCCACCATCCAGGTTCAGACCTTGTACCCTGGGGCCAGCCCCGAGGTGATGAGCCGCACCGTGAGTGCTCCGCTGGAGCGGCAGTTTGGCCAGATGCCGGGGCTGGAGCGCATGGCTTCCACCAGCGCCTCGGGGGTGTCCATCATCACGCTGCAGTTTGGCTTGGGGCTGGCGCTGGATGTGGCCGAGCAAGAGGTGCAGGCCGCCATCAATGCCAGCAACTCGCTGCTGCCAGCGGACCTGCCCGCGCCACCGGTGTACGCCAAGGTCAATCCGGCGGATGCACCGGTGCTGACGTTGGCCATCAGCTCTGACACGTTGCCGCTCACCGAGGTGCAGAACCTGGTGAACACGCGCCTGGCGCAGAAGATCAGCCAAGTATCAGGCGTGGGGCTGGTGTCGCTGGCGGGCGGGCAGAGGCCTGCGGTGCGCATCCAGGCCGACACCAAGGCGCTTGCGTCGTACGGTATTGGCCTCGACACCCTGCGCACGGCCATCACGTCGGCCAATGCCAACAGTGCCAAGGGCAGCTTTGATGGCCCGCAGCGCTCCTACACCATCAACGCCAACGACCAGTTGTTGACGGTGGACGACTACAAGAACCTCATCGTGTCGTGGCGCAACGGTGCGCCGGTGCGCATGCTGGAGGTGGCGCGGGTGGTGGACAGCGCCGAGAACAACCGCCTGGGCGCCTGGGCGGGCGAGACTCCGGCGATCATCCTCAACGTGCAGCGCCAGCCGGGCGCCAACGTGATCGCCACGGTGGACAACATCAAGAAGCTGCTGCCCGAGCTGCAGGCGGGCCTGCCCGCGTCGCTCAAGGTGCAGGTGTTGTCTGACCGCACCACGGGCATCCGGGCCTCGGTGCACCATGTGGAGCTGGAACTGGTTCTGGCCGTGCTCATGGTGGTGTTGGTGATCTTCTTCTTTCTGCACAGCCTGCGCGCCACGGTGATTGCCAGCCTGGCCGTGCCCATTTCGCTCATCGGCACCTGTGGCGTGATGTACCTGCTGGGCTACAGCCTCAACAACCTGAGCCTGATGGCGCTGACGATTGCCACAGGCTTCGTGGTGGACGATGCCATCGTGATGATCGAGAACATTGCACGCTACCTGGAGGAGGGGGAGTCGCCGTTCCAGGCGGCGCTCAAGGGGGCCACGCAGATCGGTTTCACCATCATCTCGCTGACCGTGTCGCTGATCGCGGTGCTCATCCCGCTGCTCTTCATGAGTGATGTGGTGGGCCGGCTCTTTCGCGAGTTTGCGGTCACGCTGGCCATCACCATCCTGATCTCCGGCGTGGTGTCGCTCACGCTCGTGCCCATGATGGCGGCGCGCTGGCTGCGCCCGGAGCCCGTGGGAGGCCCGCAGGGCGTCGCAGGGCGCATCAACCGGGGGTTCGAGCGGGTGATCGGGGGCTACGACCGCTGGCTGCAATGGGTGCTGCGCCACCAGGGCGCAACCATGGTCGTGGCTGTGATGACGCTGGCACTCACGGCGCTGCTGTATGTGGTGATTCCCAAGGGCTTGTTCCCCACGCAGGACACCGGGCAACTTCAGGCGCGCATCGAGGCATCGCAAGATGTCTCATATGCCCGCATGACCGAACTGCAGCAAGCGGCCGTGCGCGCCATCCTGCAGGACCCGGATGTGTTGTCGCTCAGTTCGTTTGTGGGTGTCGATGCGGCCAACAACACCATGCTCAACGCCGGGCGCATGCTGATCAACTTGAAGCCGCAGCGGGATGCGCAGGAAGCCATCATGCAGCGGCTGCGTGAGCATGTGCGGTCTGTGGCGGGTGTCACGCTGTACCTGCAGCCCACGCAGGATCTGACCATCGATGCGGAAACCGGGCCCACCGAGTACCGCGTGTCGATTGGCGGAGTAGACGCTGAGCAGGTCAATGGCTGGACCCGCAAACTCGCCCTGCGGCTGCAGAGCGAGCCCAAGGTGCGCAACGCCACGACCGACGCGGGCGCGCAAGGGCTTTCGGCCTTCGTGGACATTGACCGCAACACGGCATCGCGCCTGTCGGTCACGGCCAGCTCGGTGGACGATACGCTCTACAGCGCTTTTGGCCAGCGCATCGTGTCCACCATCTTTACCGAGACCAACCAGTACCGGGTGATTCTGGAGGCGCAGCAGGAAGGCATGAACACGCCTGAAGCCCTGGGCACCTTGCAGTTGCGCACGGGCTCCGGCACGCCCACGCCCCTGGCGGCCGTGGCCACCATCCGTGAGCAACTGGCACCGCTGCAGGTCACGCGCGTGGCCCAGTACCCGGCGGCGACGCTGGGGTTTGACAAGGCCGAGGGCGTATCTTTGGGCAGCGCGGTGGACGCCATCCGCGCTGCCGCCAAGGAGATCGGCATGCCACAGGGCCTGTCGATGGAGTTTCTGGGGGCTGCCGGGGCTTACGAAAAATCGCTGTCCAGCCAGTTGTGGCTCATCCTGGCGGCCATGGTCTGCGTGTACATCGTGCTCGGGGTGCTGTACGAGAGCTATATCCACCCGGTGACGATCCTCTCAACCCTGCCTTCCGCCGGGGTGGGGGCCCTGCTGGCGCTCATGGTGTCGGGCAATGATCTCGGGGTGATCGGCATCATCGGGATCATCCTGCTGATCGGCATCGTCAAGAAAAACGCGATCATGATGATCGACTTCGCCATCGACGCGGAGCGCCACCAGGGCATGGGGCCGCAGCAAGCCATCCACCAGGCTGCATTGCTGCGCTTTCGCCCCATCCTCATGACCACGCTGGCGGCGCTGTTTGCGGCGCTGCCGCTGATGCTGGGCTGGGGTGAAGGGGCCGAGCTGCGCCGGCCCCTGGGGCTGGCCATTTTTGGGGGGCTGATCCTGAGCCAGATGCTCACGCTGTTCACCACCCCGGTGATCTATCTGGCGTTTGACCGGTTGGGTCGTCGATGGTCAGGCCGGGGCACGGCGGCGGCGCCGGTTCAGGCCGGAGAGGCTCCATGAACCTGTCGCGCCCCTTTGTGGAGCGGCCCGTAGCCACCGTGCTGCTGACCATTGGCCTAGCCTTGGCTGGAATCGCCGCTTTTTTTGTGCTGCCTGTATCGCCTTTGCCGCAGGTGGACTATCCGGCCATTTCGGTCTCGGCAAGCCTCGCGGGGGCGAGTCCCGAAACCATGGCCACCAGCGTGGCCACGCCTCTGGAGCGGCGGTTGGGGGTGATTGCCGGGGTCAACGAAATGACCTCGACCAGCTCCAACGGATCGGCCCGTGTGAGCCTGCAGTTTGATCTGAACCGCAACATCGACGCGGCAGCGCGCGAGGTGCAGGCCGCCATCAACGCGGCGCGGGCCGATCTGCCCGCCACACTGCGCAGCAACCCCACCTACCGCAAGCGCAACTCTGCGGCGTCCCCGGTCATCATCCTGGCGCTCACCTCCAAGACGCGCACGCCGGGCGAGATCTATGACGCCGTCTCCAATGTGGTGAGCCAGCGCCTTTCGCAGGTGGACGGTGTGGGCGAGGTGGAGATCGGGGGCGGGTCGCTGCCCGCCGTGCGCGTTGAGTTGCTGCCCTTCGCGCTCAATCGCTATGGCATCAGCACCGAAGATGTGCGTGCGGCCATCCAGGCCTCCAACGCCAACCGGCCCAAGGGCGCCATCGAAGGGGATGGCCGCCGGTTGCAGATCTACACGCCATCCCCAGCGCGCAAAGCGGCAGAGTACGAGTCGCTCGTGATTGCCTGGCGCAACAACGCCGCCGTGCGGCTGGGGGATGTGGCGCGCGTGGTGGACGGTGTGGAAAACCGCCGCACGGTGGGTCTGTTCAATGGCGACCCCGCCATCATCGTGCTGGTCACGCGCCAGCCGGGGGCCAACATCATCGAGACCGTGGATGCCGTGCGTGCCCTGTTGCCCGATTTGCAGGCCCAGCTGCCGCAGGACATCCAGGTGGCCGTGGCGTCCGACAGCACCAACTCCATCCGTTCGTCCCTGCATGAGATCGAGCTGACACTCATGGTGTCCATTGCCCTCGTGGTGCTGGTGGTGGGCCTCTTCTTGCGCAAGGCGCGCGCCACGGTGATCCCGGCTGTGGCCACAGTGGTGTCGTTGCTGGGCACCTTCGGGGTGATGTACTTCCTGGGGTTCAGCCTGAACAACCTGAGCCTGATGGCACTGACCGTCGCCACAGGTTTTGTGGTGGATGACGCCATCGTGGTGCTGGAGAACACCATGCGGCACATCGAGGCCGGGATGGACCGCATGGAGGCAGCGCTGCAAGGTGCGCGTGAGGTGGGCTTCACCGTGTTGTCTATCAGCCTGTCGCTGGTAGCGGTGTTCATCCCGCTGCTGTTCATGGACGGGCAGGTGGGCCGGCTGTTCCGCGAGTTCGCGGTCACGCTGTCGGCGGCGGTGATGATCTCGCTGGTGATCTCGCTCACGACCACGCCCATGATGTGCGCGTGGCTGCTGCGGGCGTACGACCCGGCCAGCGACAAGCCCCCATCGCGCCTGGCACGCTGGGCAGAGCGGGGCTACCAGGGCGTGCTGCGTGGGTACGAACACAGCCTGGACTGGGCCCTGGCCAGCAAGGGTCTTGTGGTGCTCATCCTGCTGGCGGTGATCGGGCTCAACGTGTACCTGTTCGCCAAGATCCCCAAAGGGTACTTTCCCGAGCAGGACAATGGGCAGCTCAATGCCGGCCTGCGGGCCGACCAGAGCATCTCGTCCGATGCCCTGGCGCGCAAGTTGCGCGAGGCGGTGGAGATCATCCGCAAGGACCCGGCTGTGGATACGGTGGTGGGCTTCTCGGGCGGCAGCCGGGCGGGTGGTGGCTTCATGTTCGTCAACTTGAAGCCGCTCAAGCAGCGTACCGACAGTACGCCTGCCGTCATCGCCCGTCTGCGGCCACAGCTCAACCAGATCACCGGCCTCAGGGTGTTCCTGAATCCCGTGCAGGACCTTCGCATGGGCGGCCGGTCCAGCAACTCCACTTACCAGTACACGCTCAAGAGCGACAACATGGCGGACCTCAAGCAGTGGGCGGGCAAGCTGGCCGATCGGATCAAGGACGAGCCCTTGCTCAAGGACGTGGACACCGACCAGGCCGAGAACGGCGTGGAGACCTATGTGGAGGTGGACCGCGCGAGTGCGTCGCGCTTGGGCGTGAGCGCATCGGCCATCGACAACGCGCTGTACAACGCGTTTGGCCAGCGCTCGGTGGCCACGATCTATGGTGAACTCAACCAGTACGCCGTCATCATGGAATGGGGGCCTGAATATACGCGGGGGCCGCCCGCCCTCAAGGACATTTACGTGGCGGCGAACCCCAGCGGCGCCACGGGTACGGCGGCCAACCCCGGCCAGCGTGGCGCGTCCACGGGCAACGTCATCAGCACCACGCCGTCCACCATGGTGCCGCTCAGCGCAGTGGCGCGCGTGGTGGAGCGGGCGTCTCCCACCTCCATCAGCCATCAGGATGGCGAACTGGCCACCACCATCTCGTTCAACATCGACCCGGGGACCTCGCTTGCGCAGGCGCGCCAGGTGATTAGGCAGGCCGAGGCGGACATTGCCATGCCCACCAACGTGCGCGGCAGTTTTCAGGGCACGGCGCTCAGCGCCCAGCAGTCGCAGGGGCAGCAGGCGTTCCTGATCATCACGGCCATCGTGGTGATCTACATCGTGCTGGGCGTTCTGTATGAAAGCCTCATCCACCCGATCACGGTGCTCACCACGCTTCCGTCCGCGGGCGTGGGGGCGGTGCTGGCGCTGCTGCTGTTCAACATGCAGTTCACCATCATTGCGCTCATCGGGGTGTTTCTGTTGATCGGTATCGTGAAGAAGAACGCCATCATGATCATCGACTTCGCACTGGACGCCGAGCGCGCGCGCGGGCTCACGGCCCTGGAGGCTGTGCGCGAGGCCTGCCTGTTGCGGTTTCGGCCCATCCTCATGACCACCATGGCGGCGGCGCTGGGCGCCTTGCCGCTGGCCATCGGTTTTGGCCAGGGCTCTGAACTGCGCCAGCCCCTGGGGGTGGCGATCATCGGTGGCCTGATTGCCAGCCAGTTGCTCACCTTGCTGACAACACCGGTGGTCTATGTGCTGCTCGACAAACTGCGCAAGCCCGCACCCAATGAACAACAACTGAGCCGTGCCGGAGCCCCCGGTGCCGCTGTCTGATTGCGCACCATGAATTTTCCCTTCATCCCACTTACCTCGGGCGCACATGCCGCCCGGCTGGCCAGCCTGGGGCTTGCGCTGACGCTGCTTTCGGCCTGCTCTGTCACACCGCCCTATCAGCGCCCCGAAATGCCGGTGCCTGCGGCGTTCAAGGAGGCGGGCGCCACCTGGGCGCCTGCCGTGCCAGCCGATGCGCTGGACCGTGGACCCTGGTGGGCGCTGTTCGGCGACGCCGAGCTGAACCGACTGGCAGAGCAGGTGCAGCTTTCCAACCAGAACATCGCTGCGGCAGTGGCCGCCTATGCCCAGGCGCAGGCCGTGGTGCGGCAGCAGCGCGCCGGGCTGCTGCCTTCCGTCAGCCTGTCGGGCGGAGCCACGCGCTCGGGCGGCGAGGGGGCCACACGATCCGGCACCACCACGCAAGCCTCGTTGGGGGTGGACTGGGCCCCGGACCTGTGGGGGCGGCTCGAAAGCGGCGTCAACAATGCCCAGGCGAGTGCACAGGCCAGCGAGGCCGACCTTGCGTCGGCCCGCCTGTCCGCCGTGGGCAGCCTGGCATCGGCCTATTTCCAGCTGCGCGAGGCCGATGCTGAAATCGGGCTGCTGGAGGCCACGGTGGAGGGCTACGAGCGCAGCCTGCAGATCGCAAAAAACCGCTACGCAGCCGGGGTGGTGGCGCAGACCGATGTGCTGCAGGCGCAGACCCAGCTGGCCAACGCCCGGGCCGACCTGGCTACCGTGCGCCAGAACCGGTCGAGGTTCGAGCATGCCCTGGCGGTGCTGACGGGGCGGGCTCCCGCTGACTTTGCACTGCCCCGCGCACCGTGGGTGGCCGAAGTGCCCGAGGTACCGTCAGGCGTCCCGTCGACCTTGCTGCAGCGCCGCCCCGACATCGCGTCGGCGGAGCGGGCTGTGGCCGCCGCCAATGCGCAGATCGGCATCCAGCGCGCGGCGTATTTTCCCAGCCTGAGCCTGGGCGCCACACTCGGCAGCGGTGGCAGCAGCGTGGCGGATCTTTTCAAAGCGTCGGGCACCGTGTGGTCGCTGGGGCTTTCCATTGCACAGACCTTGTTTGATGCCGGTGCCACGGCTGCCCGCGTGGAGGAGGCGCAGGCTGCACGCGAGGCCCGTGTGGCCGTCTATCGGCAGACGGTACTGACGGCCTTCCAGAGCGTGGAAGACCAGCTCACCGTGCTGCGCACCCTGCGAGAACAGGAGCCTTTGCGGCGCGAGGCCGTATCGGCCGCCGAACGTACGGCGCAGCAATTGCTCAACCGCTACCGTGAAGGGCAGGTGAGCTACACCGAGGTCGTGACAGCGCAAGTGTCTGCACTGTCCGCCCAACGCGCGCTGCTGCAGCTGCAGGTCAACCGCCAGCTGGCGGTGGTGACGCTGGTACAGGCGCTGGGTGGCGGGTGGCAGTCACCGTGGCAACCCCCTGCCTGAAGGCCGCGCCAGGATGTTAGGCATATACTCCTGTTTTGATAGCTACTAGCGCTTGATGGATAAGCGGTAGAGCCTTATTTGATTCAAATTTATCTCAAGGAGTGTGCGTGGACGTTGTATTGCTGGTCAAGGCCGCCATCATGGGCGTGGTCGAAGGCCTGACCGAGTTCCTGCCCATTTCCTCCACGGGGCACCTGATCCTGGCGGGCTCCCTGCTGGGGTTTGATGATGCCAAGGCCAAGGTGTTTGACATCGCCATCCAGACCGGTGCGATCTTTGCGGTGATCCTGGTGTACTGGCAGAAGATCCACGCCACGCTGGTGGCCTTGCCCACGCAGCGGCAGGCGCAGCGGCTTGTGCTCAATGTGGTCATCGGTTTTTTGCCTGCCGTGGTGCTGGGCCTGCTGTTTGGCAAGGCCATCAAGGCCCATCTGTTCACCCCTGTGGTGGTGGCCAGCACTTTCATCATTGGTGGCTTCATCATTTTGTGGGCAGAGCGCCGATCGCCTGCCGCCACCCGCATCCAGTCGGTGGATGACATGACGCCGCTGGACGCCCTCAAGGTGGGCCTGGTGCAGTGTCTTGCCATGGTGCCGGGCACGAGCCGCAGCGGCTCCACCATCATCGGAGGCATGCTGTTGGGTTTGTCGCGCAAGGCTGCCACCGACTTTTCGTTCTTTCTGGCCATTCCCACGCTCATTGGCGCCGGGGTGTACAGCCTATACAAGGAGCGCGCGCTGCTGTCAGCGGCCGATCTGCCCATGTTCGTCACCGGGCTGGTCTTTTCCTTTCTGAGTGCCTGGCTGTGTGT
This sequence comes from Acidovorax sp. ACV01, assembly GCF_014851495.1. Lineage (NCBI taxonomy): Bacteria > Pseudomonadati > Pseudomonadota > Betaproteobacteria > Burkholderiales > Comamonadaceae > Acidovorax > Acidovorax sp. ACV01. The sequence continues at coordinate 107,134 of NZ_JACUZT010000011.1, forward strand.
GCGCTGGTTGTTGCGCTACATCAGTACCCACAGCTTTGTACCGTTTGCGTACTACCGCATCGTGTTTGGTATCGTTGTTTTGGTGACCGCATGGACTGGATGGGTGCATTGGGCGGATTGATAATTCACGGATGAGCCGTCCTGCACCGCTGGTTTCTCTCGTTTCATGCGCCGCGATATTTGCGGGCCTTTGTGCTGGGCCCTTGGCGCATGCTCAGGATGTGCCTGTTCCCGAAGCGCCGCCCAAGCCCCTGTTCAACTATGCGCTGGGCGCCATTGTTGGCTCCAGCCCGGACTATGCGGGCGGTGACGGGCGCAAGAACAGCCTGCGGCCTGCATGGGCTGTTGAATACGGACGCTTCAGGCTGAGTACATCGCGTGGCAGTGCCTTCATGGGGCATGGGCTGGGCCCGCGCGAATCGGGTGCCAGTGCGACATTGGCGCAGGGAGATCAATTCCACCTGAGCGCATCGCTGCGCATCGACAAAGGCCGGGATGGCTCGGATGCCCCGATCCTGGTGGGACTGCCATCTGTCCGCTCCACACTGCGCGCGAGGGTGAGTGCAGGCTATGCACTGACACCACGCTGGTCGGTGGGAGCGGGCCTCTCGCAAGACATTCTGGGGCGCGACGGCGGCGCGCAGCTGTCCACCAGCGTAGGCTATACATGGCCGGTAACCGAGCAAACCAAGGTGGTCTTCGGGATCGGTGCCAGCTTCGCGGATCACACCTACCTCCGGGGCCATTTTGGTGTGCCTGCAGGCGGTGCAGGTGCTTTGCCGGCATTTGACCCGGGCGCGGGCCTTTACAGCGTGGACGCCGGCGTGGAGGTTATGTCTGCCATCAATCGCCACTGGGTGGTGCTCGGGGCGGCGCGTCTATCGCAACTGAAGGGTGATGCACGCCGCAGCCCGCTCACGGTGGAGCCCACTGGGTATTCCGTGTCCGTGGGTCTGGCGTACCGCTGCTGCCGCTAGAGCCGTTCTACGGTGGGCGCCTGCGGCTTGCGCGGGCAACGGTTCTGGCCGAAAGTGATAAGCTGCCGTTGACACCCTGTTACCTGTAGCAAGGCAATGCGAAGCGGCCACCGCCAAGGGGGGCGGCGTTGGATTGCCTCCTCTGTTGATGATCATTTCCCCGCCGGGGGCTTTCGCCGCATGATGCAAGACGAGCCTGAGTTGTCGCAGCCCCCCAACGCCGCCGCCAAGGCTTCCTGGTCCAAGGCGGATTTGCTGGATCTGATCACACGCAGCGCCGGTGCAACCATGGCCGTGGTCGATCGCAGTCTGACCATGATCTATGTCAACGATGAATATGCCCGATGGTTCGGCACGGTGCCCCAGCAGCTGATTGGGAAATCTCTTGTCGATGTGTATGGCGAGAGCGATTGCGCCCGTTTCATGCCCTTTGTCGAGCGTGTTCTGCAGGGCGAGCGGGTGCAGTACCAGCGCCTTTTGCGCACCCCCTATGGCATTGATGAATGGCGCACCATCTGCCTGACCCCTTGGCACAACCGGCATGGGTTTGTGGATGGTTTCCTGACCACGGCGCTCGACGTCCACGAGTTGCAGGTCACCATGAATGCGCTGCGCGCCGCCAACCAGCGGCTGTCCTCCCACATGGAAAACAGCCCGCTTGCGGTGCTGGAGATGGACCACAACCTCAGGCTCCTGCACTGTTCGCAGCGCGCTGTGCAGCTCATGGGCTGGCTGCATGTCGCGGGGCTGGAGGGGCGGTTGCTGACCGAACTTGTGAACCTATCATCCCAGGACGAAGGGCTTCAAAGTGCTTTGCAGCGCTTGCAGTCCGGGCAGGAGTCCCAGAACCGTGCGGATACCTGCTTTGTGCGGGACGACGGGAGCGAGGTGCATTGCGAGTGGTTCAACTCCGCGCTGACCGATGCGCAGGGGCAGGTCACATCGATCATGGCGCTGGTCCAGGACGTCTCGGCCAAGATCCAGATTGCCCGCCATCAGCATTACCTGGCCAACCACGATTCGCTGACGGGACTGTTCAATCGCGCGGCTTTTCAGAACCGCCTGGAACAGTCTTTGACCCAGGCTCGGCGCAATGCCGGATCTGTTGCATTGCTGTTCATCGACCTGGATGGGTTCAAGGGCGTGAATGACACCGAAGGCCACCGCGCAGGGGACGAAGTGCTGCGCATTGTTGCCCAACGCATTGCCAGCACCGTGCGTACGGGTGACACCATGGCGCGGCTGGGGGGCGACGAATTCCTGGTCATGCTGGACCGGGATGTCACCCGCGATGTGACGGACACCATCGGCCACCGCATCATCGAAGCCCTGCACCAGCCCATGGCCGTGGAGGGGCGTGATTTGTTTGTCGGCGCGAGCATCGGTGTCGCGGTACATCCCCCGCTGGAGGGTGACATTGATGCCCTGATGAACCGCGCCGACCAGGCGATGTATTGCGCTAAGCGCGCGGGCAAGGGCCGGCTCCACTACGCTGAAATTACTGGTTCTTGAGCTCAAGGGCTCTTGGCCCCTGTCGCCCGGTTCCCGCCGCCCTGTTTCTACTTCCTGGGCAGCCGGATGCTCTGCTGAAAGTGGAAAAAATTCTCGGGGTCGTACTGGGCCTTGATCTGTTGCAGCTGCGGGTACGCGGGCCCCCAGTAGGCCTGGGCAAAGTCCTGCAGTCCTGCGTCGGGGTAGTTCTGGTACACGTGCCCGTTCAGGAAGGGCTTGACCAGGTTCATGAATCCATCGAGCCAGGCCTCCATCTGGGCTCGCTCGGTGGCATTGGTCCAGAACACGTCCACCACCAGATCCGCATCCACATGACGGTGGATGAACGCGCTGTCTGCCACGGGATAGCGGTTGATGGCACCACCATAGGGTTCCAGATAAGCCAGCGACCATGGGTTTGGCGAGGTCTTGAAGTAATCGATGATGCGTTGCCAGTCCGACGTTGACAGCGGTGTGCTGATGTAGCCGCAGGCCTTGGTTTCCGCCACGCCGTCCGGCAGGTTGTCTGGCAAGGTGTAGGGGTGGTCTTCCAGCCAGATGTTCATGTCGGGGTAGGTGCCCGTCTTGTCCACCAGCAGCTGTGCGCTTGGTATCGCCATCAGCCGCGCAATGGCCTTCATGCCCTCATCGCGTGTGCCGCAGAACATGCCTTGCACCATATACACCGGTGTGCTGTTCTGGTAGCCCAGATTCATCATGTAGCCCAGGGCATCGGGTGCGCCGGTTTTCATGTAATGGGCTTGCATCGTCGTGAGAACCTCAGCCGCATGCGCGGCATCCCAGCTGATGGCCCAGGCCCACACCTGGTCAAGCCGGTGCATGCGGTAGGTGACTTGCAGCAGGACGCCGAAATTGCCCCCCGTGCCCCCCCGCATGGCCCAGTAGAGGCCCGGGTTCTCTTGGGTACTGGCGGTGACGATGGTGCCATTGGCAAGCGCCACCCGGAACGATTCCACCACATCGCTCTGGATGCCGAAGGCCCGCGACGTGTAGCCGTAGCCGCCACCCTGCACGAAGCCCCCGACGCACACGCTGCCACACGCTCCCGTGGGCACATGCCAACCGGTATGGTTCATGGCACCGTTGAAATGGTCGAAGTCGGTGCCTGGCAGCACGTGCACGCAGGCGCGGGCTGGGTCCAGTACCACACCACTCATATCGCTCAGGTCCACCACCATGCCACTGTTGACAGAGTAGCCCGCCGTGCTGTGCCCACCGCAGCGCACGGCCACCCATACCTGGTAGGTGCGGGCCACGGCAAGGCATTCGAGCACGTCGTGCTCGCACGCGCAGTACACGATGATTTCGGGATAGGCCTGAAACGCGGGGTTGGATTCTTGCCGCGCAGCGTTGTAGTTGGGGCTGGACGGCAACACGATGCGGCCCACCAGCTTGGCCTCCAGTGCCGCCACGGCATCCCAGGTCAGGGTTGCACCGGGCGCATTCTTTGTGGCCTGGCTGGCTGCCAGCGACTGGAAATGCGCAATGCGGGTGTCTTTGGCAATGCGGGCGGGGCTTTTGCGATGGGCCATGGTGAACAATCCTTGGTGAGAACGCGAAGTCCCGTGTTTAACGGAAGCCAAGCCGTTTGACCAGTTCGGAATGGCCCTTGTTGCTCAGACACTGAGCATCCGTTGTGTGCTCAAGCCGAAGACAGCGCCAGGTCGCCCGTATTGCGCCGAAGGCAGAATTTGCCGCCTTGCTTGCCGCTGTACATCGCTGCATCCGCCAGCTTCAGCAGGCCCTGGGCGTCGTTGCTGTCGTCCGGGGCGATCGCGTAGCCGATGGTCAAGCCCACTTCCACCTGTACATCCCCCAGCGTGAAGGGCGTGCGAAAGGCGTCCAGCAGTTTGTGGCCCAGTTCCTGGGCTTGCTGTGCACTGCCCAGGTGGCCCGTCATCACCACGAATTCATCGCCTCCCAGGCGCGCCACCACGTCGCTCTGGCGGACATGGCCCTGCAGGCGTCGGGTCACCGCGACCAGCAGCTCATCGCCCACGTCATGGCCATGCTGGTCGTTCACGGGTTTGAAACCATCGAGGTCCATCACATACACGGCCAGGAGCTTGTCAGGCCCGCACCGAGGCAGGGCCGAGGCCAGTGCGATGTTCAGGCCGCGCCGGTTGGGCAGGCCGGTCAAGGGGTCGGTGTGTGCCAGGGATCGCATGGCGTCGCGTTCGCGGTTGGCGTCCACGGCTGCCGTGCGCAGGGCCTTGGTGCGCAGACCCAGCACACGCATGAAGAGCAGCATGTCGAGGGTTGCCCCAAACTGGAAGGAATGCAAGGTCCAGAAATTGACTGGCACCCACCCCCTGATCACGCCGATGACGGTGGCGGTGGCCAGGAAATACAGCAGCCAGGCCAGCAGCAGGGTCGTGCCGACGGGGTCTCCCCTGCGGGCGCGGCGCACAGAGCCTGGGATGCCCATAAGCGCCGGCACCAGCCCCAGAATGCTGACGATCCCGGTGACCGCACGGGTGCTCAGAACGTCCAGCGCATACAGAACGGCGAGTGCCACGCACACCACGGCGCCACCGCGCATGCAGCGCCGCAGCCAGCTCTCTGGGCGCTCGCCCGCCAAGGCCTGGCTGATGAAGAGGAAGGAGCCGCAGGTGGCGGCCAGTGCTGCAAGGCTGGCGGCATGCACCTCCATCCAGGGCATGTCGCGCCACAGATACTGCGCGCCCAGGCCGAACAGGTGCAGTGAAAACAGAAGGCTGCCGGTGATGAGCAGCGCATACTGGATGAACAGCACGTCCCGCAGATTGAGCCATTGCGCCAGGCTGTAGATGATCAGGCACAGCGCCAGGCCGGTCAGGATGCCTTGCAGCATTTGCTCGTTAAGGGCCTTGCTGTGCCATTCGGTGGGTTTGCTCAGGGTGATGGGAAGCACCATGGCGCCCCGGGTTTCAACGCGCAGCAGCACGTCGTAGGCGTGCCCCGGCAGCATGTTCAGCGCCAGTGCGTGAGAGCGGCTGCGCAGGGGGCGCTGGGTGTAGGGCTGCAGGCTGCCCAGTGTGGCCTGCAGGGTCACATGGCCGTCGATGGTGAGGTATACCTCAATGCGCTGGAGTACCGGGTAGTCGATGTCCAGCACCCAGACTCCGCTGGAGCTGGGCGACACCATCACGGGGATGTGCAACCACACGGGCTCGGTGCGCACGCCCAGCGTGCCGCTGGTGCCCGGCGGTGGTTCGAAGCGCGAGAGCGACGCCAGGATGTCCTCCACCAGCAGGGTGCCCGAGGGATCGGCCAGCACCGACACAGCGGGCCATGCCTCCATGGAAGGCCTGTCGTCGAGCAGTTCCAGTGGGGTTGCCGCTGTTGCACGTGTTGGGCCTGCAAGCGTCAACGCCATGGCTAACAGCAGCCATGGCAGGCACCAGCCCAGGCCACGGAACAAGCCCGGAGCCCGGCGCTGCAACAGGAGCAGAACCCGCCAGGGGCGTAGGGTGTGCGCCTGCATCATGACGACAGTGCCAGGTCGCCCTGGTTGCGAAGAATGGAATGCTTGCCGCTCTGTTTACCAGCGTACATGGCCGCGTCTGCGAGGCGGATCAGCTGCTGCGGATCATCACCGGCATCAGATGCGAGCCGGCGCGGCGCTTGTCTCGTTGTGGAGTGCACCATCGTCAGTCGCTTGAAACCATGGATGGATTCCATGCCGCGATGGCGGCATTGATCAGCTTGGCATAGGCTTTCACGTCGTGTGAATCGTCGTAGTCCAGGCCGCCGTGACATTGCTGCATCGCCTCGCCATTCGCAAAGAAACTGAAGAAGTCGACGATCCTGCCATCGACTCGCGCAACCGGCGCCTGCTGGTCCTGTCCGAAACGCCGAGTTGCTGTTCAGAACGTCCTTGAACGCAAGCATTTCCAGATGCTTCTGACGTCCTGACGCCGGCATTGTGTCTTTGTTGTGACCCAGTACATGGACGGCCACGGCTTTCAGGCTCTTCGCTGTGCCGATCATTCCCAGGTTAGCTCCGGTATTCGCATCCGCTGCCCTGGATCTGTATGTGGGCTCCGGCATCTGCGCCATCGCTGTCATTCCGTCCCTCGCGATGGGCGAGTTCGGAGCAGCACACCGCAGTGGCGATGTCGGTGGGGGCGCGGGGCGGCACGAGCGGGGCAATGCGGGTCGATTAGCGCAATGGGGTGAGCACCAATTCACCCGCGTATTTCCCGGAGGGCAGCAGCTCTGCGTGACCTTTAACACAGCTGTATATCGTTGATTTGTACTGCGTGAAACGTTTTAAGGACACATGGCCGCCACGGGCGTGACGCGCTCATGCTTGCTGCAATCGTCCCTTGCCTCTCTGCTTGCCTTGATACAACGCACCATCGGCCATTCGTAACAGTGTGGCTGTTTCGTGACTAGCCTCTGGCGCGATGGCATAGCCTATGGTGAGCCCGATTCGCATTTCCTCGCCTGCGACGCGGACCGGGGTCTCGAATAGTGAGAGCAAATATTCTCCTATTTGCCTTGCCTGTGCCGGATCGCGCAGGCCGCCGGCAATCATTACAAATTCGTCGCCTCCCAGGCGCGCCACGACGTCACCGCTGCGCGTACCAGCGCGCAGGCGGTTTGCCACCTCAATCAGCAACTGGTCGCCAACCTCATGTCCGCGGGTATCGTTGACCTCCTTGAATTCGTCAAGATCAATCAGATACACAGCCAGTATGTGGTGCGGTGAGGCACTCACCAGTGCCAGCGACATGGCATCAGTCAGACTGCGGCGATTGGGCAGTCCGGTCAGAGCGTCCGCGTACGCCATGGAACGCATCACCTCGTGCTCGGTCCGTGCGTTTTCGCTGGCTTTGCGCAGTTCGGTCGCACGCACGATCAGCACCAACGTGAAGGCGAGTATGTGGCACATCTCGCCGAACGTCAGCGAGTGCAGTGTCCACACATTTGCGGGAAGCTTGCCGCGGATGGTTGTGGTCGTGACCACCACGGTGGTGATATAGAAGGCGAATGCAAGCAACAGGTAGAGCCCAATCGCGTCGCCCTTGGTGACTTTGGACATGAAGCGCGGCAGGCTCAGCAGCAGCGGCAGCGGTCCGAGCAGCACGATCATGGCGGTTAGCAGTCGTGTATTGAATGCGTCAAGGCAATAAATGACAAGCAGCACGCCGCACAGCGCGGCTCCACTGTTCATGAGGCGCGGGAAACGGTCTGCAGGTTCACCGGCAGCGCCGATATGTGGCTTGCGCAGTACGTCCCCAAGAAACAGGAAGGTGCCCGCCACTGCCACCAGCGAGCCGATGCCTGCCATATGGCTTTCGAACCAGAATACGTCGCGCCAGACCCATTGCGCACCGACGCCAGAGAGGAGCAAGGCAAACAGGAACGATCCGGTGACCAGAAGCGCGTATTTGAGGAATAGTGGCTCCCGCGTTCCCACCCATTGCGCGAAGCTGTACATCAGCATGCAGAGGAAGAACCCGACTTGAATGCCACGCAACATCTGCTCGGCAACGCTGGCGCGATGGAATGCGCTGGGTTGCATGAATTCGATGGGCAGAATGCTCGCACCGCGCGATTCGACGCGCAGCATCAGGTCGTAGTCGCCAGCGGCGAGATCCAGCGGCATCGCGTGCGAACGGCTGAACAGGGGCCGGGAAGCAAACGTACGCAGGCTGCCGAGTTCAGCCTTCTGCAGGGTGTGCCCATCTTGGGTGATGTAGGCATCAATGCGGTTGAGCGGGGGGTAGTCAATGTTCATCACCCATTGCTGGGAGGCCACTCCGCTGACTGCTTCCACGCGGAACGGAACGTGCAGCCAGGTTGGCTGCGCCTGCACACCGAGCGTGGCGTAGCTTGTTTGCGGACGCTCGAATTCAGAGATTGCCGCCTGAGCACCGGCCAAAGTCAGGGGCGTTTGCTTTTCCGACAGCACCGTCACAAACGGCCAGGCCTCGCTGACCGGTGTTGTGGGCTGGAGCAAAAGTCGCGAGGCCGGGGTGGTCGCCTCGGCCGCCCAGGTTGAAGTGGCCCATTGCGTCACGGCTATGAGCACCCACGCCAGCCATCGCCCGAGCCACATGCGGTTAACTGCCATGACGGCCCCACCGACCGCGTACAGTCAATCGATCTTCCAAGCGGTTGAGCCAGCGTGGTGCCTTTGCGTCGTCGTCCCAAGTGCCGACGGTTGCATGCATCTGGGTGAGCAGCTGCGTTGGAAGTTTCAGCGGACGGGTTTGATCCATCAGGAAACTGGTCAACAGGTGATACCCGACGACCCGCGAGAACATGCGACTTAACGAAAACTGCGGAACGACAAGGCGAACAACCGAATCGATCAATCGACTGACGGACATCAACACAGCGAACAGGATGCGCGAAACCAGCGGCAGCCTGTTGGAGATGCCCAGCGCGTCGGCGACAACGCCGCCGCACAGGTAGCGCGTAAACAACGCGGGAAAGGGTTTGAGCAGTTTGAACGGGATCGAATCGCTCATGTACTCCATGAGCGCACCGCCCAGCGCCGGGCGCGCGTCGGTGCCCCCCGGATACACGTTGTCAGCGAGGCATTGCGTCTGGATGTCGAGAAACAAGCGTTCGGCATCGGCGTAAGTAGATGGCATCCACTTCGGCTCGATCCCCAGGAGGTAGCCGACTACATTCCAGCAATGCAGATAGGCTTCCTCATCCTCCGCACACAGCCCGATGCCGAGTGTGCGCATGGCCCGCAGGAAGACAAAGTGAAACGTCAGGAGCGTGAACACAAGCTGCTCCTGATTGTTCGGCAGTCCGTCACGCGAGACGTTCCAGCCGTTCGCCAGAAATGCGCCATGCATGGATTGCTGGCTTGCCTCAGCGGCCGGGGTGGCGATGGGCTGCACCACCGCATTGACCATTTCTTGCGGCGCGCCATGCAGCATCAGGTTGCGGATGGTGGCGTGGATGAGGCGCACTTTGAGTGTTTGCGCAACGCCCAGTCCTTCAGGTGTCGTTAGCCCACCGCGCAGCATGACCGGGAACACCATCGCCGCCGTTGAGCGGATGCGGTAGTCGGCATTGGTCGTGAGCTGCCCGGAAATCTGCAACACGGCGGCGGCTTTCGGCTGAATGTAGCAGTCCGGCAAGCTCGCGCAAAACAGCGACATGACCGACAGTGGGCCGTGCTCAGTAAAGACGTTTTCGCCACGCGTGATTTTTGCCGCATCGCTCCACTCTGGCAATCCGCGCCCAGCGTCAAGGTAGCCGCGAAGTGCCTCAACGATGTGCGGCGACGTGCCGTCCGGTGGTGTCCAATCCACAAGCGCTGCGTTGCTGGTCCAGGTATTCAACAGCATCGTCGTGGTCTGCAGATGGCGCATGCGGTCGGCGTTCAGCGCGAGCAGCGTTTGTAGACTGGCTTCACCGGCAGGCAACTCCCAACTGCCCACGATTGCCGCGATGGTTGCATCTGCCAGCGGATCAGCTTGATAACGCATCGCTGCTGGATCGTAGGCGGGTGTTGCCGGTAGAACCGACGAAGCTGCGGGCAAAGTCATGATCGGGACCGAATAGCGAGAGTGACGGTTTTACCAAGGCCAATCGAGCTGTAGATCAGGCAAGCCGACGCTATCCCAGAAATTAGCACTGGCAGCCGGAAGGTCAGTGAATTGGGGGGCATAAGGCACCTACATGCTGTTACAAACACTCAGTGTAGGGGATTGTGGCGAGATTGCTCCTGCCTATTTGCCCTGAGAAACAGCCGACAGCGCACATTTTCTCCCTCTGTTTGCCCTTTCACCCCATTCTGGCGCCCCGCGAAGCGCCCGTGAAATGGCAGAAAGGACTACCGGCGGCAGGTTGTGGCCGCCAGGTTCAGCAGCGCTGCCTCGATGGCCGCCGCCGTGGCCACGGGTTGCTCCATGGGAAACAGGTGGCTGCCGTCCAGCATCATGGTGCGTCCCTCGGTGATGCGCAGCGTCATGGCCATGCCCACCTGCCGCATCTCGTCCGAATCGCGCCCGCCGATGAAGGCGGCGGGGCACTGCAGGGGGTGGGTGCTGAGCAGCCGTCCCAGGTTGTGCGGCAGCGTGTTGTAGATGGCGGTTTCCACCGCGCGGTCAAAGCCCAGCACGCGCTTGCCGTCGTGGTCCACCAGGCCGTGGGTGATGTAGTCGCCCAGCACTTCGGGGTCCCAGTGCGCAAAGGCCTTTTTCTTGCGAAAGTGTTCCAGTGCCTCTTCGTTGCTGGCCCAGCTGAAGCGCCGTTGCCGGCTGACCTTGCCCGGCGAGATGGAGCCCACGACCTGCGTGCGTTTGGCCACATCGACCGCGTTGGCCTTCCAGCCGCCCAGCAGGGGCGAATCGATCAACAGCACACCGCGCACCAGGTGGGGGTGGCGGGCGGCAGCCATCACGCTCAGAAAACCGCCCAGCGAATGCCCCACCAGAAATACAGGCTGGCCCAGGCGCTCCACCTGCGGCGTGGCGAAGTCCGCCAGCTGCTGCACCAGATGGGGCCAGTTGTTGGTCACCGGGTACTTGGGGTCGTGGCCGTAGCGTTCCACCGCGCTGACTTCAATCCCCCGGGCCTTGAGGTGCTGGAAGAGCACGCGGTACGTGCTGGCCGGGAAGCTGTTAGCGTGCGAGAAAACGATGGGGAGCATGGGGATACCGGCGGGGCAGGGCGAACCCCGCCGTCAGAGAAATCAGATCAGCTTGTCAGTGTGGTTGGTGATCTTCTTGAGCGGCTTGCTGCGGGCCGGGTTCACCATGATGGGCACGGTCGTGGCGCCACCCCCCCAGGCCGGGTCTTCGATGCTGTCGAACACCTGGCGCAGCTTCTGGCCCCAGCTGTCGTGCAGCATGCGGAAGTAGGGGTTGTTCTCGTCGATGCAGACCACCTTTGAGGTCGAGAAGCTGTCGGCCTCGTACACCACCAGGTCCAGCGGCAGGCCCACCGACAGGTTGGACTTGAGCGTGCTGTCCATGGACACCAGCGCGCACTTGGCGGCTTCGTCCAGCGGGGTTTCGGGGGTGAGCACCCGGTCGAGCACGGGCTTGCCGTATTTGGATTCGCCGACCTGGAAGTACGGTGTCTCGGACGTGGCCTCGATGAAGTTGCCGGCCGAATACACCTGGAACAGGCGCATGCCTTCACCCTTGATCTGGCCGCCGAACACCATGGACACATTGAAGTCCACGCCCGAGCGCTTGAGCGCTGCGCCGTCGCGTTCGTGCACATGGCGCACCGCAGCACCGAGCACGCGGGCCGCGTCGAACATGCTCTTGGCGTTCCAGATCGAGATCGTCTCGCCCGAGTCACCGTCCTTGAGCTGCTCGGTCTGCAGGATTTCGCGCACCGACTGTGAAATGGACAGGTTGCCTGCCGACAACAGCACCATGAAGCGGTCACCCGCCTTCTCGTAGACCATCATCTTGCGGAAAGAGCTGATCTGGTCCAGGCCGGCATTGGTGCGCGAATCGGACAGGAAAACCAGCCCGGCGTTGAGTTTGATGGCGACGCAATACGTCATGGAAGAAGTGGGGTCGTTGTAAGAGGGGAACCCGCGAGTTTAGTCCGGCGTGGGAAGGCACCCTTGGGCAGGGTGCGGGCCAGTAATTGCGTGTGCCGTAGCCGGTATCCTGTATTGATAGCAACCAACGCTTGCTGGATAAGCGCTGGAGGCCATTTTTACTCAAGAATTGGCAGATCCCGCCCTTTTGCGTTGACCCGAAGTTCCGGCGGCAGCCAAGGCAACTGCCGCCCCGGGGGTAAAGGGCTATTGCTTGCGGGACAGGCAGTGTGTGCCCGTCGCTCCTATCATCCGCCGCTTCACCTGGAGGGGCCTTGCCGTGTTGAACCCACTGATTTTGTCTGGAACCCGCCGCGCCTGCGCGCTGGCCTTGGCGGCATTGCTGGTGGCCTGTGGCGGGGGCAGCGCGCAAGACCCCGGCGATAGCGGCAACACTCCGGAGCCACCTCCCGCACCGGCGCGTTCCGGCCAGCTCGAATCCGCCGCCTTGCTTGGCACCGTGCCGGCCGCTGATATCGCTGCAGCGCTGGCCGCCAAGGAGTCGCTGGCCCAGGACGTGGTGCCGCGCTACAGCGTCACTTCTTACCGGATCGAGTACCTCACCACCGATGCCGACGGCAAAGAGGTGCGCGCCTCGGGGCTGGTCAGCGTTCCGCAAAAGCCAGCGGGCGCCAAAAGCCCGGTGCTCAGTTACCAGCATGGCACCCTCTTTCGCGATGCCGAGGCGCCCAGCAACAACGCGGTTGCGTCCGAGGTGGCGGTGGTGCTCGCATCGCTGGGCTATATCGTGCTGGCGCCCGACTACGTGGGCTTTGGCGCTTCCAAGGGCACGCCCCACCCCTACCTGCTGGCGGCGCCGTCCGCAGCCGCCACGGTGGATTTTCTGACCGCCACCCGCACCTGGCGCAGCCAGGCCAACGTGGCGGACAACGGGCAGCTCTTTCTGACCGGCTATTCCGAAGGCGGCTACGTCACCATGGCCACACACCGCGCGCTGCAAGCAAGCGCTTCGCCCCACCTGCAACAGCTGCGCATGGTGGTGCCGGGCGCGGGGCCTTACAACGTGCAGACCACCATGGATGGCCTGGTTGACCTCGTGCGGCAAGAACAGCCGGTGATCGGCGCGCTCATCAACCCGGGCTTCCTGCGCTACCTGGGCGGCAGCGTGCAGCGTGAGGTGCGCCGCCTGCTGCTGCGCGCGCTGATCCCGGGCGATGCCGATGTGGCCTACGACACGCGTTTCATCGACCACTTTTTGGCCGACGACGTGCAGGCCCTGGCCAGCGCCAGCAACGTCTACGACTGGAAACCCAATGTGCCCGTGCGCCTGTACCACGGCCGCGACGACCGCACCGTGCCCTACGCCAGCTCGGTCAGCACCGTGCGCGCGATGCAAAGTCGCGGCGCGGGCGACCTGGTCAGCCTGACTGAATGCCGCGCACAACCGGTGGCCGGGCACCTGCCCTGTGTGCCGCCGTTCATCACCTTCATGCTGGGGCAGCTGGCGCCGGTGGCGCAGGATCTTTAAGCCGGGCAGGTGGCGGGGCTCGCCTTGGTGGGGAGTGCTACCCGCTGGGTTGCGTGACTGCGTCAGCCCGCCATCTTCTTGAGCTGGTACAGCGCATCCAGCGCCTCGCGCGGGCTCAGCGCATCGGGGTTGATGCCTGCCAGCGCAGCTTCCAGCGGGCTGGCGCCCGCACTCTCAGGCACCTCGGGCGCAGCGAACAGGTCCACCTGCAATTCATCTTCGCCTGCCCGCTCTTCCAGCGCCGCCAGAGCATGCCTTGCGTGGTGCAGCACGGGCGAGGGCATGCCCGCCAGCTTGGCCACCTGAATGCCGTAACTGCGGCTGGCCGGGCCGGGTTGGATCTCGTGCAGGAACACGATGTCGGTGCCGCTCTCGGTGGCGCTCACATGCATGTTGATCGCGTGGCGCGCCTTGGCGGGCAGCTCCGTCAGCTCGAAATAGTGCGTGGCAAACAGCGTGAATGCGCGGGTCTTGTCGTGCAGGTGCGTGGCAATGCCGCTGGCCAGCGCCAGTCCGTCGAACGTGCTGGTGCCCCGGCCGATCTCGTCCATCAGCACCAGGCTGTGCGGCGTGGCCGCGTGCAATATCTGCGCGGCCTCGGTCATCTCCAGCATGAAGGTGGACTGCGCGTTGGCCAGGTCGTCGGCCGCGCCGATGCGGGTGTGGATGGCGTCGATGGGCCCCAGGCGGCAGCTGGTGGCGGGCACATGGCTGCCCATGCTGGCCAGCAGCACGATCAGCGCCACCTGCCGCATGTAGGTCGATTTACCGCCCATGTTGGGGCCGGTGATGACCTGCATGCGCGTGTTGGCGTTCAGGCGCGTGTGGTTGGCGATGAAGCTGCCGCTCGATGTCTCGGCCAGGCGGGCTTCGACCACCGGGTGGCGGCCGCCTTCGATCTCGATGCAGGGCTCGGGCACGAACTGCGGCGCGCACCAGTTGAGGGTGAGCGAGCGCTCGGCCAGCGTGCACAGCACGTCCAGCGTGGCCAGCGCCTGCGCCAGGCGGGTGAGGGCGGGCACGTGGGGCTGGAGCTGGTCGAGGATCTGCTCGTACAGCCATTTCTCGCGGGCCAGGGCACGCTCGTTGGCCGACAGGGCCTTGTCCTCGAAGGTTTTCAGCTCGGGCGTGATGAAGCGCTCGGCGTTCTTCAGCGTCTGGCGGCGGCGGTAGTCGTCGGGTACGCGGTCGAGGTGGCTGCCGGTCACTTCAATATAGAAGCCGTGCACCTTGTTGAATTGCACGCGCAGGTTGGGGATGCCGGTGCGCGCCTTCTCGCGGGTTTCCAGATCCAGCAGAAAGGCATCGCAGTTGGTCTGGATGGCGCGCAGCTCGTCCAGCTCGGTGTCGAAGCCGCTGGCGATCACACCGCCGTCGCGCACCAGGGCGGCGGGCTCTTCGGCGATGGCGGCCTGCAGCAGGCCGGTGCAGCCCTCGGGCGGCTGCAGATGGCTAAATATTTGAATTAAATAGGGCTCTAGCGCTTGTCCATTAAGCGCTAGTAGCTCTGCTTTTTGTAGCGTTTTGCCCAGTCCCACCAATTCTCGCGGGCGCACCTGGCGCAGGGCGATGCGGGCGGTGATGCGCTCCACATCGCTCACGCCTTTGAGTTCGCCGCGCAGCAAGGCCCAGGGGCCACTGCCGCCGCCGGCGCCGCCCGCACCGCGCAGGGCGGTGGTGGCCGACAGGCGCTGGCGCGCCTCGGTGCGGTCGCGCTGGGGCTCCAGCAGCCAGGTCTTGAGCAGGCGGCTGCCCATGCCGGTCATGCAGGTGTCCAGCAGCGAGAACAGCGTGGGCGCATCGTCGCCGCGCAGGGTCTTCACCAGCTCCAGGTTGCGGCGCGTGGTGGCAGGCAGGTCGATGAGGTCGTCGTTGCGCTGCACCTGCACGCTGTGCACGTGGGTGAGGGTGCGGCCCTGCGTGTGCTCGGCATAGGTCAGCAGCCCGGCGGCGGCGGCGTGGGCCTCGCCCAGTTCGTGCGCACCCCAGGCCTGCAGGCTTGCGACGCCCAGGTTTTCAAGCAGCTTGCGTTCGCCCAAGGCGCTGTCAAATTGCCAGTCGGGGCGGGGGCTCATGGGGCAGGTGAAGGCGCCACCCTGGCGCAGCACCTGCAGTTGTTGCTCGAAGCGTTCGGTCACGCCCGCGCTGTAGATCAGCTCGCTGGGCGCCACGCGGGCCAACCAGGCGCCGAGTTCATCGTGCGCGCATTCGGCCAGGAAGACGCGGCCCTGTGTCACGCTCAGCCAGGCCAGGCCGCAGCGTGCGCGCGGGGCCTGGTGCACGGCCATCAGCAGCGATTCGGACTTGTCGGACAGCAGCTCGGTATCGGTCAGCGTGCCGGGCGTGACCACGCGCACCACCTTGCGCTCCACGGGGCCCTTGGCCGCGCCGACCTCGCCCACTTGCTCGGCAATGGCCACCGACTCGCCCATCTTGATCAGGCGTGCCAGGTAGTTCTCCAGCGCATGGAACGGCACCCCCGCCATCAGGACGGGCTGGCCGCCCGACTGGCCGCGCTGGGTGAGCGTGATGTCGAGTAGGCGCGACGCCTTTTCTGCGTCCTGCCAGAAGACCTCATAGAAGTCGCCCATGCGGTAGAACAGGAGCGTCTCGGGATACCCGGCCTTGAGGGCCAGGTACTGCTGCATCATCGGCGTATGTGCATCTTTCTGCGTATCCGCAAGTGCTTGATTCTGCTGGGGTCCGTTCTGCATCTTGTTGATTCTGTTGAAGAAAGGGGCCGCCGCTTGCGGGTTTTACTTCTTGTTCTCGCCAATCCTCACCGGGCTAAACTCTGCCTATTGGCGTAGGTTTTAAGGGCTGCTTTTTAAAAAGCTACGCCGTTCGTATTCCTGCTGGATAAAAAACCTACGCCGCCTATAGGAGGTGGTGATGGTTTTTGACGCACGCCGGGCGAAGCTGCTAGCGCCGGGGGAACACATTATTGTCGATGCCGCTCCGGGCTTGCGGCTGGTGGCCAGCGCCACGCGCAAGACCTGGACCTATCGATTCAAGAGCCCGCTCGATGGGCGCATGCGTCAGGTGGCGATGGGCCAGTGGCCCGCCATGTCCTATGCGGCCGCGCTGGGTGCGTGGGATGAGCTGCGGCAGCAGCGCGAGGCTGGGCAAGACCCCGCCATGGCGCGCAAAGCTGAGGCCGCCAAAGTGCAGGCGGCTGCACAGCAGGCACGGGCAGGCGTGTACACCGTGGCGCGTCTGACGCAAGACTACCTGGCGGGCCACGTCGACCGGCACCGCAAACCCAAGGGCCAAGCCGAAACGCGGCGCCTGCTTGAAAACTACCTGGGCGATCTGGTCGACGTGCCTGCCGCGAGCGTGACGCGGGCTCAGGCGTTTGCACTGCTGGAAGAGTTGGCCAAGCGGGCGCCGGTGCTGGCCAGCTCGCTGCGCGCTGAGCTGGGCGCGGCTTGGGACTATGCCCTCGACGCCGGGCGCATCCCGGAGGAAACGCCCAACTGGTGGCGCCTGATCTTGCGGGGCAAGCTACGCAGCAAGGGCAAGATTGTGGACGGTGAGCACGTGGGGCAAGGCCTGCGGGTGCTGGACGCTGCCGAGGTGGGCCAGCTGGTGCGCTGGCTGCCCAACTTTTCGCCGTTGGTGACCGACCTGTTAACGCTGTACCTGTGGACCGGTGCGCGGGGCGGCGAGATTGTGACCATGGAAGGCAGCGAGATCTCGCAAGAGGCGGACGGCTGGTGGTGGACGCTGCCCAAAGCCAAAACCAAGAGCGCCCGCCATGCCGCAGCCACCGACCTGCGCGTGCCGCTGGTGGGCGCCGCGCTGGCTGTGGTGCGCAGGCGTGTGGATCTGTACGGGCGGGGGTGGCTGTTTCCGGTGGCGCGGGGCGAGGCCGCGCACGTGGAGCAAAAGGTGGTGGGCGTGGCTGTGTGGGCCACCCGCGCCACCACCGTCACGGCGGTGCTACCGAAGGACCGCGCGAAGGTGCTGCGCCTGGCGCCCTGGGCACCGCACGACCTGCGCCGCACGGTGCGCACGACCTTGGCCGCGCTGGGGTGCCCTGATGCCGTGGCAGAGGCCGTACTGGGCCACATGCCAGCGGGTATTGTGGGCGTGTACAACCGCCACAGCTACGACGCTGAGCGGCGCCACTGGCTTACGCTTCTGTCTACGCACTGGGACCGGCTGGCTGCGCAGCCGTAGCCCGTGCGTGGCGCACGCCTGTGTTGCGGGGTGGGGGCAGGTCGGACACGGGGCGGCTTTCTGCCCAGGCCTGCAGCTCGGACACCAGCCAACCCACGCGCTTGGCTGCCAGTTGGCGAGGCTTGGGGAAATCGCCCGCGCGGGCCAGTTGCTCCATGGTGGTGTCTGACAGGCCGACGAACTTGGCTGTCTCTTCCCGGTTGAGATAGGCGGGTTGGAGGGCGATGATCATGATGGAACCCCATTGGGAGTGCGGCGCTTGACGCCGACGTAGGCCATGGCTTCTTGTTGGGTGAGGCCGCGTTTCATTTCAGGCGCTCCGTTTCCCAGAGATGGCTGGCATGTGTATGGGCGGCTTCGCGTGTTGGGAAGCCGCTGCTGATCGAGCCAGAGATCAATCTCCAGCAGGACGAATCGAAGTCCCAGTTCTCTAGCCAAACATGGAACCCGTTGTGGAGGGCAGACTCGCGCCTGGGCTCTGGCATGAGCCCAGCTACCACCTGAACGAGCTTGACCCGGGAAGCGTAAAGCGGGGGTACCGAAAAAATCCAGGTGGTCCCGCCGCTGTGACCATCCATGGCTTCGCCTCGTAGCTTGGGGAGTAACAGGGTGCAAGGCTTGCTGCGACCGTCTTGGAGCCAGGGGTCATCGCCACACGAAGTGATGCAGTCGCAGGTGTCGGGGCCGTCAGAGCGTCCAACGCAGCGAGGCCCTTTGTTACCAAGACAGGATGAGCCGCATCGTGTTGGAGTCACGCAATGCTGGCACTTTTCAGGTTGAGGCACTTGTGGTGCAGTGGTGGAAGGTGCCTTCTTCATGATGGGAACCCGTCCCAGGTGATGCCACCCAGCAGGCGGCCAGCGGCTTTCTTACCGACACGGAAAATCTGCATCGCCCCGGTGTCCTGCTGGAAGGCCATGGGCTCGGTGATGTCGTGCGTCGAACCATCTGCGTGGAGGATGGTGGTTGGCACGGTGCACTTGCGGCCGTAGATATCGTCCAAGTTGCCCTGGTCTTCGTGCGGCTTGGCGATCACGTTGGATTTGTAGAGCGCGCCGTGCTCGGCCTCATCCATTTGGCTGATGGGTTTCCATTCCCCCCATTGCTTGAATAGAAACGGTACGTTTGCGCGCAGGCATTGGGTGCGCAGACTGCAGGCCCAGTCGGGGTGCATTGGGCGCGCGCCGGGGCCGCTTTCGCCGCCGACGATGACCCAATCCAGTCCGCTGCGGATAGGCGCCTTCTCGTGCTCCTGCAGCAGCTCGGCGCCGGGGATGCCCCAGATACCCCGGCTCTCGCACACTTCGCACTTACCGTCAGGCTCCAGCTTTCCGGGGTGTCGCTCGCAATGTGGCTGAAGCCAGCGGCGAACGTCCACCGGCCCCAGCAGCGGCTCCATGGATAAGAAGCGGACTCGGGCCGGCACTTCCAGCAGCTTGGGGATATCGCGGTCGGCCTCTTTCTGGTTGACCACGGTGGCGCCGATCCAGACGTTGGGCCACGGCCAAGCCGCAAATGGAACCGAGTAGCCGATGTCCAGATTGGTCAGCGCGGCCTGGATCATGGCCGCAGCGTTGCCGATGCGCTTGGTCAGCAGCAGCCAGTCCAGATTGGGCGTAGCCCGGATCAGCTCGAACAGGTCAGCGCGCCATTGCGGGTCCACCGTGTTGTCGAACACATCGGCCAGCGAGGCGCAGAAAACACGCTGGCGGCGGCCGTGCTGGGCCACGAAGGCATCGGCCTGGACGTTCCAGCGCTTGGGCAGTGCCCAATTGGCGGCGCTGGTGCGGCGGCGTGGTGCGCCTGGGCCAAAGTTGATGGCCACGCCACCGCCGAAGCGTGCATTGCGCAGTTCGGCGTAGCAGTGATCGCAGCCCGGGCCCGTTTTCTGGCAGCCCTCCCACGGGTTGAAGGTGTGGTCGCACCACTCGATTTTGGTGTTTTCGCTCATGGTGTGACCGTCTCCTTTGCCACGTTGAAGAACCCCAAGCGCCCCTTGAATGGCACGAAGGGGATGGGGCTGCTGTCGCGCAGCACAAAGCCGTGGGAGCCGTCTTGCTTCCAGGGTGATGGGTGCTGCTGGCGGCAGTCGATGACGTGGGTCCAGCCGACGAAGCCGCCACGGGGCAGGTCTTCGTAGGCGGGCATGCTGGCGGGCAGCAGGCCCATGCGCAGCAGCTCCTCGCAGGTCTCGTCGTAGTAGCTGCGGGCCATGGTTTGGCCTGCGTGCACCAGCAGGCGGCCTCGGAAGTTGGTGGGCCAGTCGCGGTTCTCGATGTCTTTGAAGCCGTGGACGATGAGCCAGGCCCACGGCTGGCGGATGCTGAGTGCTGGGATCATGCTGTGACCTCCATGCCCAGCTCGGCCGGGGCCACGTTGAGCAGCTCGCCGCCGCCCTGGCTTTGCATGTGGGCGATGACGCGCTTGGTGGCGGTGTGCAGCTCGATTGCTGCCAGGTTGCGCAGCTGGTGCTCGTGCAGGTCCACCATGTTGGTGATGGCGTCCAGTTCGTACAGCTGCAACTGCGTGGGGCGCCATTGGCCTGTCTCGACACCACGCGTGAGCGCGCTCTTGATCGCGATCAGCGCGGCCTCGATGTGGCCGTGCAGGCCGCGCACGTAGCCCAGGCGCTCGATCTCCAGCGCGATGAGCATGGTGGTGCGCAGGGTGTGCACCTGCAGCTCGGTGGCCACGCCCTCGCGCATGCGTGTGGCGCAGTGGTGGACAGCGTCCATGATCTCGCGGATCTCGGCCTCAGTGAGGCGCGAGGCACGCACCCGGGCCTTGAACATGGTGTTCACAGGCACAGGTTGGCGGCGTGGGGGGATGCGGAAGCGGGGGAGGCCCATCATGCACCTCCCTTCGCCGCAACACCTGTTCCATTGCAGCCGCCGCACAGCACATCGACGGTGCGCCCGTAGTTGTCCACGTCACCGTCCACTCCGCTGCCGCCGCATTCTTGGCATTGCTGGTCGCCACGTTGCGCGGGGGCTGCGGCCACCTGCGCAAGAAATGCGTGTTGCAATGCATCTAGCTGCTTTGGCGTGCGATTGGCAACCTCATCCGCGTTGTTGCCTGTAGCCATCTCGTAGAGCACCTTCATGCGATTGACAAGGGTGCGCAGCGCCACGCCCTTGCCGATGGTCCCGTGCCCCACCGTCACATCGCATGGCAGGGGCCAGTCCAGCGGATCGGCTGGCTCCGCTTGCTGGGCGGCTGGTTCTGCGATGGGCTTCTGAAACTCGGCCTCGGCAATTTCAACCCCTGGCGCGCATCTGGGGCACCCGACCGAACCGTGGCCGTGCTTGTAGACTTTTTTGCACTGTGCGCACTTCCTCGCTTGCAGGGTGGCTGGTGTTGGCCGCCTCTGGAACATAGCTACCAGCTCGTCTGCCTCCTCGCCTGTCAGGCGATGCCAGCATGTGAGCGATGCCGCAAGGTGCCCGCGCGCTTCCCATTCGCTGCTAGCGGCTGCCGTGCCTCCTACTGCTGCGATCAGATCATTTTTCGACATCTGCAGCCTCCAGATCGGTGTAGTCCACAGTCAGAGAGAGAGGGAACGGCCACGACGAGTCGGGGACGGAAACACGCAGCTTGCGGCCCTGGACTTCCAAGATGGAAGCCTTCTGTCCCTTGCACGGGATCAGCTTCCCGTGCTCATTCTTTACGTCTGTCTTGAGTGTTGCCACCTGCCCCTTCGTGAAACTGTGGGGCGCTTCGACCTGTTGCATCGCCTGGGCGATGCCTGCCATCACCTCGGCCTGGCTGGCCTTGCCGGTGCCGTCCACAGTGCCTTTGGCTTTGCCCTTGGGCTTGATGGTGGGCTTGGCCTTGTCGGCTGCGGGGGCTGCTGCCTCGGCGTCTGCCTCGGCCGCGCGCTCGATGGCTTCGGCGTTCATGGCCTGCTGCACCTCGCGCTTGATGGCGCCGATATCGACCTTGGCAATGGGGGCCACTTCTTCAAGATGCAGGGCTTCGTCGGCGGGCCGGTTGAACATGGGGCCGTGGTCGAAGGCAGCTGCGAGCATGAGCAGCACCATGTTCTGCACGCGCGGTGGGGACTCAGCGACCCCGCGCACAGCGCTCTGCAGGGTGTCGTCGCTGAAGCCTGGGCTCAGCTGGAAGATTTGCGCCAGGGCTTCGTCGTGCGTCTCCCGGGCCATGGTCAGGACTACGCGGTAGGCGGCCTGCTGGGACAGTGAATCCAGATCGTCGGGCTCGGCGTCAACGCGCAGCCCCTCGATGGTGGCGCGCACGGCGGCGCTGCGCCAGCGTTGCTGGTATTCATCCTCCAGCTCTTCCTTCGTGCGCGTGGGGGCCTTCTTGTCGGCCTTGCCCGCCGCCCCCTTGGCCTGCAGCGCTTCGCCCGCAGCACGCACGGGCACGGCCTCCACCACGCCGCCTGTGGGGGTCTCGATCAGCACGACCTTGCCCTGGGGCACTTCCTGGCCCAGCACTTCGCGCATGGGCTCTGTGCTGCCCTTCTTGGGCTTGTCGAGCAGGATGTAGCCCTTGGGGGTTGCGCCTTCGGTGGGCATCAGTTCGCGGGCTTCGCGGCCTGTGATGATCTTGCGGCCTTTGGCTTGGGCGTCGGCCTTGAGGGCTTCGTAGTGGGCCTCCTTTTTGTCGGCAAAGCAGGCGGTGTCCGTACAGACGTCTGCACCCGCCTTGTCCCACAGCTCGGGGTTGGCGCCGGTGCGCTTGGGGCACTGGGTGCAAGCGCCCACCTGGGGCAGCAGCTGGGCGTTGTCCAGGGCGAAGGGCGCCTGGGTGAGGTCGGTCATGTAGTTGCGCTGGGCCAGATCCTTGGCGCTGCGGTAGCTGAGCGGGCCGCCATCGGGGCCGCCTGTGAGCACCTTCCTGGTGAACTCCACCTGCAGGGCTGGCGTGGGGCGCTGGGCCACCAGCAGGGCCACGCTGCGGTTGAGCGTGCCCGCCTTGAGGGCGGCGATGGCCTCGGGGCAGATTTTGAGCAGGCGCAGGCTCTCCATCACGTGACTGAGGCTCTTGCGCAGGGCGTCGGCCACAGCTGCGCGGGTCATGCTGTGGGCGTCTACCAGCAGCTGGATGCCGTGCGCTTCGTCCAGGGGGTTGAGGTCTGCGCGGTGCAGGTTCTCGATGAGCTGCATCACCACGGCGTTGCTGTTGTCGGCCGCCACGATGTGCACGGGCACCCGGCGCAGGCCTGCGATGCGGGCGGCCATAAAGCGGCGCTCACCCGCGATGATCTCGTGGGTGGCGTGCTTGGTTGCTTCGTCTTCAAACGTGTCTTGCAGGCGCTCGGCGGGCAGGCGGCGCACGAGCAGGGGCTGCAGCACGCCGTAGACCTTCATGGTGGCGGCCATTTCCAGCAGGGCTTCGTCTTCAACGATCTGCCGGTTGGTCTTGCTGCGCACTAGTTCCGATAGGGGCAGAGAGCTGTCAGCGGGCGCGGCCTGGGCGGCATCGGCGCCGACAACTGTGAAGTCGGCCAGCGGCACGCTCACCTGGGCGGCGCCGCACTGCAGCCAGTAGCTGCGCCCCCCTGGTGGCTTGCCGATGACTTGGGCTTGCTGGCCTGCATAGGGATGCTTGCCGCCGCCTTTGGCTGGCTTGGCGTCGGGGTTGATGGTGACCGTGAGGCCGAGGAGTGGGTCTTTGGTGGCCATGGTTTATGCAGGCTGTGGGGTGCGGAAGCCGGTACGGCTGGGCAGGCGAAAGGCGTCTGTCGAGCCCGGGCGGTAGGGATTGGTGCGCAGCTCGGGGCAGGTGTACGGGTCGCCCTTGGTGGTGCTGTTGCGCACGGGAACTTCGGTGCTGGCGATCTCCAGGCGCTCGCTTTTGCGGCGGGCCTGCAGTTCGGTTTGCGATGGCAGTGGGCTGATCAGCACCTTGCCGCTGCCTGAGACTTTGGCGGTGGGGATGGGCTGCAGTGCTGGGGTGGGTTTGCGGGCGGTCATTGCTTGATGCCTTCCGTAACTGTTTGGATGTTGGTTGCCAGCGTCGCGTTGATGGCGTCGCGTAGTTGGTGAAAGCGTTCGAGGTACAGCTGCGCCCAATCGGTCCAGCTGCGTTGTGCGCGGGCGGCGGTGTGCAGTTGCACCCAGTGGGCGGGTTCGACCTTGCGGCCCGGGGTGTCCAAGATGGCCCAAGGCGCCGATATGCCCTCGGTGTAGATGACGAGGTCGCGGCGCTCGGTGGCCAGCGCCATCAGGTCTATGGCCTTGATCTGCGCTCGATGGCTTAGAAAGATGCCCATCAGCCCGAAATGGCGGCGCACCGAGTTGGCCTGGGGCGATTCCAGCCGTTCCCACGCGCTCCCCAGTTCCCACTTCACGGGGGAGCTGCAATCGCCCACATACACCTCGTGCGCGTCATGCATCAGGCAGGCAAGTTGCACAACTGCTGGGAGCATCAGGTGCGCTGCGATGTCGGCACAAAGCAGCTGGTGTTCCACCACGCTGTAGGGGCGGATGCAGTGGCCGGTGAACCGGTTGATCTGCGCGCCCGCGTGGGCGATGACCTCGATGGAGTATTTGTTCTGGGCCATGTCGTACCCACTGAGGTAGTGGGGCATGCCATCGGCCGTGACGATCCAGTGGCTGCTCATGCTGGCGCTCCGTTCCTGACGACGTCGAACTCGGCGGCGGTGAGCGGGCCAACGGGCATGGGGTGCTGGCTGCGGTTCACCACGTCAATGGCCGCGCGCCACAGGCTCTGGGGCACACCGAAGGCATAGCCATCGGTTTGGGTGATGTCGTGCACCAGCGAGAGGGCCGGGACGGCGTCGGTGCCGTGCGTGATGGTCAGGCCCTGGTGATGGCAGTAGTTGATCAACTCCAACGCCACGAACTGGGCGGGGTTGAGCGGGGCGCCTGGAGTGGGCTTGGCGAGGTCGGTAGCCAGCGCAACGTTGCCGTGGGCATCGGTGCTGAGCGTGAAGGTGACGGTGGTTTTGCGTGTCATTCCAGATCCTTGCGAGTGGATGGGGTTTGGTAGGGAAGGCCGATGTGCTCGGCGTCGCAGTCGAGGCGGCGCGAGCGAAAGCGGGGGTTGGTGGCGTCCAGCTCGGCCACCTGGCCGCGCAGGCTGCGCGCTAGGGCGCTGGCCGCGTAGTGGCTGGCGGGGCTGGCGTTGGGGTAGGTGTGGCGGGCCACTACGTGCTGGCCCGTTTGCGCGTCGGTCAGGTGCACATCAAGCACGGGCACGCCCTTGCGGGTGGTGCCGCAGATGGCCGATGTGACCTGGCCGCGTATGCGGAGCTGCAGGGCGGTGGTCATGGGCGGCCCCTTGGGCGGCGGCGGCGTTCGCGCAGATCTAGGTCCATGTGCGTAGCGGCCTTGATGCGCACGTGGTTGCCGTCGAAGCTCCACCAGTTGCGCAGGTAGGTCAGGATGAAAAGCAGGGCGCGCATGATCAGCCTCCTCGGAGCACTGCGGCCACCAGCAACACCAGCAGGGCCGATGCCAAGGGGCGCAGTTGGCGCGCCTTGCTGCGGGCGTAGTAGGGGCCGTCTACCTGGATGGGGCAGCCGGTGTAAGCGCGGCGCTTAGGCTTGGGGGCCTCGATCACCATGAAGCGCCGGTCGTTCGTTCCCTCGGGCGGGAGGAAGTCCACCGCCCCCGATGTGAAGAAGATGGTGATGGACCGCGCTGGAAAGCCAGCGGTGTGGAACGGCTTTGTTGGGGCCGGGAAGCGATCACCGGGGGCGGTGATCAGCTCCTTGATGTGGGCGCGGGCTGTCATCGCAGTGGCCCCACGGTGATGCTGCGGGCCTCTGGGTAGAGGCTGAAGGCGGCGTCCATGGCCTCCTGTGCGCTGTGGAAGGTGGCGTCGTAGGGCTTGCGGCCCTGCACTTTGATGCGGAAGGTCAGCATGTGGATGCCTCCTTGTGATCAGCTGGGAGCTTGGGGGTGAACACGGCGCAGCCAGCTTCGGTGGGCTTCAGCTCAGAGTCGAGCAGGCCACGAGCTTCCAGGGCGCGGCGGGTGGCGGCGATCTTGAGCGGGCCACCGGCAAGGCCCTGGCCGATACGCTTGCCGTCGATAGCGTTGCGCAGCATGTTGCGCATGGCGGGGGAAAGGCGTGGGGTGGTCATGGCCCGGGCACCTCCACCAACAGGCCAAAGTCATTGGTCACGTAGAAGCGATGCGGGCCACGCCACATTTCATAGCCATGGACGTTCTTGCGAGTTTCGTGTGCAACCCAATAGGGCGCGCAAATGTCGCAGTGGTGCCGCGAAATGTGAAAGCCTTCGCCCTTGATATAGCCATTTGCGTGGCTATACCAACGAACCCGTGATTCCTCGGGTGGGGCCAGCATGATCGTGTCTGGATCGATCTCCACCCGCAGATCAGTGGGCCACCGCTCGAACTTGAGCGTGGCAGCGTGCTGCTTGCGCAGTTCCTCAAGATTGAGGCCGTTCGCCGTCGCGGCTTCCTCGGTCAGCAGTTCGTAGGTGCGGCTTCCTGGCCCGATGAGCCACGCCAGCCGTGCGTCGCGCTGCATCTGGCGCAGGATGTGGTGGACGGCGGCGCTCATGCTGCACAGCCCTTCTGGCGTGTCCGCTGGGCGCCAAAGCTGAAGTCAGTGACCGGATACTCAAGCAGGTACTGCCTGAACGCCTCGGCGCCGCCCTCGCAGTCGATCCATTGGTGGATCTCGCGGAAAAAGGCCGGTTGCGCCTCCTGGGATTCGGGCTCGATAACGAAGAACCGGCGCGTGGTGTCAGCCAGCTCCCACTGCACTGATGAGCCCGACAAGAAAATGAAGTTCGCCCTGTTCTCCTCTTTCAGTACGGGGCGGTACTTGCGGTTGATAGTGATCTCGGGCGATGTGATCCACGCCTTGATCTGCTCGCGCTTCGCGACAAGAGATCGGGGGGTGTGCTCCGCTTCGACTGCAACAAATCGGCGGTTCGACAACCATTCATTGAACACGCCATGTGCTTCTTCGGAACTCACGAAGGTGCCGTGGTCCCTGTAGATATCCACCATTACCTGGGCCAGCAAGCTCTTACCAGACCCCGCGCCGCCTTGGATGGCCACAGCGGTGGTGAGCTTGGTGCCAGGCCGTTGAAGGGGGAGCGCGAGCCAGCAAAGAAGCCAGTGCATGTCGGCGTCGCACTGGGCGTCTGACTTCTCTGGCTGGCGCGTCAGTCGGCGCAGCAGCGCGAGCATTGGTTGTGCGGCTGTGTGCTTCATGCTGCACCGCCTTCCAGCACTTTGCCGAGATGCGCCTGCAGCAGGGCCAGCTCCAGCCGCGCCCGCACGCGGGGCGTGCAGAAGAAGTCCACGTCGTGCAAGGCCACGTGCTTGGTGCCCTCGCCGCCCCATTCGCACTCGAACAGGGCGGTGTCGTCGTCGGCGTCGCCCTGGGCGATCAGGTCGCTGGCTTCGGTGATGCCGTAGATGAGACCGCGATCACACCAGCCGATGGTGCTGATGTTCCAGGCCATGGCCAGCAGAGCCTCGATGTGAGGGTGCGGCATGTCGCCCGTGGGGCAGTCGAAGAAAACCCAGCGCTCTTGCAGCGGGCGGTCGCGCTCGCACATGTCGACAGGCAGCGACACGATGGCGCGGTACAGGCGGCCATGCGCTTGGTAGTGGGCGGGGTGTGGGCGGCTCCCGGGTTGCCGGGGCGCTGGGCTGGCTGGCGCTGCCGTTGAGCGGCAGGCCGTGCTTTGCAATGACATGAAACCTCCATCGCCCGGGGTGGGCGTGGAGTCAGTATAGCAAAGCTATCTCAATTGGCAAGCATCGCTATCCGATGCGAGTGCTCAAGGTGTTGGGCAGGCGCTTCTTGCGGCTTTGTAGTTGTCGATGTGTGGTTTTGCTTCGTCAAACTTCGATGCCGCAATGACGCTGCCCAGCTTGCCAGTGTTCGCCATGAACTCCAGATAGCCCTCCAGCATCAGTTCCATGCCCTTGATCAGCGCGGTCTTGCCCGCAGCCAAGCATGGCGGGACGGTGAGGGCCGTTGCATCTCGCTTGATGGCTTGGAGATTTGCGATGGGGGTTGAAAGAGACATGCGCGCTGTGCTGGTGGCAATGGTGACCGCATCGTCCCATCGGGCCATCACGTCATCGGCGCTTTTGAGCGCCGTAGACAAGATGTCCTTGGCCTTTGCCTCTTCTGCGGCTTTCTTGAGGGCTTCGCGCTCCTGGTCGGCGCGGTTTTGTTGAGCCTTCAAGTCGGCTTCGCGCTGCGCCTTCTGGGTGGCAGCAGCTTTGCGAGATTCGTTTTGGTACACCGTGAACCCGATGCCGAGCACCAGCAACACGGCAATGATCAACAGTGTTTTGCCTGTTTGACGTTCATGTTCCCTCTGCATTCGCCCCTCCGCACCTATGAAACTTTGGAAAAGGGATTATCTGAGCAGAAGGTCGGGTCAGGCTCCCTGAATCTTTCCCCGCTTGCTGGCTTCGATGTACATGCCCCTGACTATGGCGTCGATTTCAGCCCGTGACTCGGGGCTGATGATTGCGTACTCCGCTGGGGTTAGGCTGCTGAACGGCCATGCGCTGCGTGGCGCTGGGGCCTCTGCCGCGCGGCTGATCGGTATAGGCGCATTGGCGAGTGAATCACCGTTTGGCTCACGCAGATAGCTGGCGGGTAGGACGAGCGAGCTGGTCTCGCGGACGACGTCGGCCAAGCGAGGGCTGAAGGCGTCGATCTTCACTTTCAGCGTCTTGGCGAGTTTGGCGGCGGCCTCAAGGTTGAGGGGGCGGTGCCCGCTGATGATCTGCCAGAGGAACCCTTTAGAGCCAACCCCTGCCGCTGCAGCAAGCGTCTGCTGGCTGAACTCACTGGAGTCGATCAGTCGGCGCAGTGCTTCCCCCTCCGATGTACGGATGTGGTCGGGGACAACTTCTTTCGTGCTCTCAGCCATGGACAGCAATGCTATTCATGCAATTGGATAGCATGGCTTGCCGTTTAACGAATAGCAACGCTATACTGCAAGCCCTATGAGCAAACTCAAAGCCTATTTCAACGCGGAACGCGGTCGTGCTACAGCCATGGCCAGGGGCTGCGAAGCATCGGTTGCTTTCTTGAGGGCGATTGCCGATGGCAAGCGCCCTTGCCCCCACAAGCTGGCAGTCAAGATCGAGACGTTCACGCAAGGCGAGGTGTCCCGCCGCGATCTTTTCCCCGACGACTGGCATGAGAACTGGCCTGAGCTGGTCGGGGTCTATGCGCGAGCGGATGCTGCGGCCGCTGAGGTACTGGAGGAGGCCGTCCATGTCTGACGAAGCCTTCGCCCTCCAGTTGCTGTCCATGGCCGAACGCTGGGCGGGTGCCGCAGGCACCACGCTGGAGTTCCGCAAGTCCTTCACCGCTACAACGTTCAGCGTGACGCGCCGCCCCGAGGAGCGCGCACTGCTGGCCGCCGCAGTGGAGCTGTATGACCTGGTGGGCGCATCGCCCGCAGGCGCCCGGGTGATGCAGGCCATGAATCTTGACCCGGATGCCGGCGCGTTGCTTGGAGGGCATGAGCTGGAGGCCCGGTTTAGCGAATGGTCCGCCACGCGCTTGTCGAAGCCTGCTGACGACGGCAGTACAGGGTGATTGGCTATGCCGCACGACAACCTCGAAGCCCAGTATTCGGCGTGGGTCGCCTCCAAGCGTTTTGTAGTGGTTTGCCCTGCGATCAGCTGGCCGCAGCCACAGCAGCACGGTGCATGTCCAGCAGGATGGTTTCTGTCGCTGTCTGGCCCTGCCGCTCTTCGTTCTTCGCCAGTCGTGCCAGGTCGCTGGCAAAGGCTGCTTGCTTGTCTGCTGGCAGTTGTCGCACGGTGGCGAACACCAAGGCGCCGAGGGCGTTGACGATGGCGTTTGCTGTTTCGGCTGTCAGCGGCAGGGTGTTGTCGTTGCTCATGTGTTCCTTCAAGGGTTCCTGTTTTCGATTCGCGGGCGTTCGAGGCCCACGGGTCATTTTCCGCCACGTGGCCGCTTGCAGCGGTGGCCGTGCTTCCTTCCTTCGTGTTCCTTCCTCCCTCCTTGGGCGCACGGCTGGCGGGCTTTTTATTCATGGTGATTTCAGTGCATGGGGCCATGCACTGAAGTCTCTTTTTTTTGCCCAAAAAAAGCATTCCGAACGGTTCCGAATGATTCGGAACCGTTCGGAACGTTGCGGGCAGCACAGTCATGAGGTGAGCTGCTGTGAATGATCCTTTGCTATATGAAGATGAGCTGGACGCCGCTAAGGATGCGGTGAAGGCGTTGGGTGGCGCAAAGAAGGTCGGGCCGCTGATCTGGCCTGACAAGGCGCCGGAAACTGCTGCGCGCCATCTGCTCGATTGCTTGAACGGGTCGCGTGCCGAACGTCTGAGCCCTTCGCAGTTGCTGCTGCTGATGCGCCTGGCGCGCGAGGTGGGGTTTCATGGCCTGACGGCGTATCTGCTGCGTGAGGCGGGCTACGCGCCCCCGGTCCCCGTGGAGCCTCAGACAGAGGCGCAGGTGCTGGCCCGTCAGATGGAGGCCATGGTGGGGCAGTTCTCTGCGTTGACCCATCGCCTGGAGCGGTTGACCGGGGCAGGGCGCGGCTGATGGATAACTATCAGCAGGTGCTCTACCAGATGGCGCAGTTTGGCATCGAGCTGCGCGAAGGCCGAGACTTGCCGCTGAAGCTGGACACGCCCAAGAGCGTGACGTGCGGCAAGGGCGGTAAGGACTGGTACAAGCTTTATCTCTTCCGCCGTGACCCTGACAAGGGTGGTGGCACATACGTGACTGGCACGTTTGGCACCTACCGTCACGGCGGGGCCAGTCAGAAGGTGGATGTGGAGTGGGCGCCCCTGTCCCCCGAGGAGCGCGCGCGCCGGGCAGAGGAGCTGCGTGCGCAGCGCGCCCGGGCTGCGGTCGAGCGCAAAGCGGAGATTGCCAACGCGATGGCTGAGGCCATCGATGTGTGGCGCCGGGGCGTAAAGGATGGGCATTCGCCCTATCTGGAGCGCAAGGGTGTGACGGGCGAGGCCTGCCGTTACCTGGCCGAGCCCTTTGTGCTGCGCTGGCCGGGAGATCCTGGGGAAGATGACACGCGGGTGCACTTGCCCGAGGGCACGTTGCTGGTGCCGCTGCTGCGGTACGACTTGCCTCGTGAGGAAGCGCTGCGGGCGTTGCAGTTCATCCGCCCGGATGGGGCGAAGCTATACCAGCGGGGCATGGACAAGCCGGGGTGCTGCTTGCGCCTGGGCGATATCAGCGTGTCCGCCACCCCTTTGCTGTTTGTGGTGGAGGGCTATGCCACGGGTCTGACGGCGCGTGCGGCCATCGATGGACAGTACCCGGTGTTCGTTGCCCTGGACGCGGGCAACCTGGCGCACGTGGTGCCGCTGTTGCGCAAGCTGTACCCGCACACCCGCATCCTGATCCTGGCCGACGACGATTGGCAAACGCGCGACCCTGTGTCGCACGATCTGACCAACCCTGGCCTCCATGCCGCCCGGGCTGTGGCCCGAAAGGTGGAGGGGTGCGACCTGCTCTGGCCCATATTCAAGCTGGACACGCGGGACAAGAAAGACACCGACTTCAACGATCTGCAGGCGCGTGAGGGCCTCAATGCCGTGCGCAAGCAGCTGTCTGGCGTCGTCACGATGATGGCGAGGCGCTATGGCTGAAACGACGCCAGGCAGCGGGCCACAGGGCGGGGCGGTGGAGCCCGCACCGACTGCAAGCGAAGCATTGCAGGCGCACGTTGCACCCGGCGCGCCAGCGCCGCACGATAGTTCTGTCGTTCGCGTGGACTTTGGCGCGGGCAAGGGGCAGGGCGGTGGTGCTGCGTCATCTGATGCTGAAAGCGGCCCCAGCTCGGCCCCGCCCCCCCTCCCCCAAAGTAGCGCAGCTGCGCGCATGTCGGGGGATGGGGGTGGTGACGCCGGGGAGCCTTCTGAGCCTCCTGCAGATGACGCCGCTGGCGACAAGCCGGTGCAGGGGCGCAAGAAAGAAAAGACCATCGACTGGGGGAAGTTCAACCATCTGGTCGAACACTTTGTGCTGATCTACGGCACGGACACCGTGTGGGATGGCTCGGAGCGACTGCAGATGAAGATCGCCAACATGGGCCACGCCCACGGCGCGGACATGGTGCGTATGTGGAAGTCCAGCGAGCGGCGGCGCACGGTGCGGCTGGATGATGTGGTGTTTGACCCCACGATGCAGTGCGACCCAGAAACGACGGTCAATCTGTATGACGGGATGGCCATGGTGCCCAAGGAGGGCAACGTGGACCCCATCCTTGATCTAGTGCGCTACCTGACCAGTCGGGCGGCCGAACACGATGCTGAGTGCGATGAAATCATGCACTGGCTGCTGTGCTGGCTGGCTTACCCGCTGCAGCACCCTGGCGCCAAGCTGCGCACGGCGGTGGTGATGCACGGGGATGAGGGCGCGGGGAAGAACTTCCTGTTCGACATCATGGTGGCGATCTATGGAAAGTATGGCGCCCTGGTCGGCCAGGATGAACTGGAGGATAAGTTCAACGACTGGCGCAGCTGCAAGATGTTTGTGGTGGGCGATGAGGTGTCTAGCCGCGCTGAACTGGTGCACAACAAGAACCGGTTGAAAGCGCTGATCACCAGCCCCACCGTGCAGATCAACCCGAAGAACCTGGCTCGTCGGGAAGAGAAGAACCAGATGAACATCGTGTTCCTCTCGAATGAGCTGCAGCCGCTGGCGCTGGACAACTCGGACCGCCGCTATCTGGTGGTGTACACGCCCCGGGCCAAAGACCCCGACTACTACCGAAAGCTGGGCGAGTGGCGGGATAGCGGGGGGGCTGAGGCGTTCTATCACTTCCTGCTGACGTACCCCCTCAAAGGGTTTCACCCCTATTCGCCCGCGCCCATGACGGCGGCCAAAGAGGCGCTGATCGAGATCAACCGTAAGAGCCCTGAGCAGTTCTGGGCGGAGTGGTCGAGTGGTGAGCTGGATCTGCCCTACCAGGCGTGCGCTGTGGATCAGGCGTATTCGGCTTACCTCAAGTGGTGCCAGCGCACTGGTGACCGCTACCCGTTCAAGCGCAACCAGTTCACGCCCACGCTCACCCGGTTTTCTGAGGGGCAGGGCAAGACAGCGCGCACCAAGGCCATGAACGTCACGCGCCCAGGTGAAGCCAAGAAAACCACCCGAATGCTGCTGGTCTGTGAGCCCGTCTTGCGCAAGCCAGACGCGGGGCCTGACGACGTGACCATGACAGAGACCGAATGGGCCACAAGCTCTGTCACCGACTTTGGTGTGGCCTTGCGTAAGTACATCGGCTATGGGTCTGGCTCCCCGTCCCACGATGGCGGCGATGCCGATGGAGGTGATGAATGAGCGCCCACGCAGTTACACGGTTACGCAAGTGCGTAACGCGAAAACCCAGCACTGGCGCGGGTAGTTACGCGATTACGCGGTTACGCGCCTCCTGTGTGTGCGTATGTGCGCAGGCATGCAGGCGGGCGCGTGTGTGCGTGCATGCATGTGTGTGCGTGTGCAGCGTAACCGCGTAATCGCGTAACTCGCTAGGCGTGGCGCGGGTTGTGGTGTTACGCGTGCGTGTAAGCGCGTAACTCGGTTTGTTCTTTTGAAAGAAGAAAGGAAAAGGGAATGGCTCAGGTGATCACATCGACGGCGATAGACAACATGAAGCGCGAGGCGAAGCGCATCCGCAAGGCAACGGGTGTGCCCCACCACGCAGCTCTGGAACAGGTGGCCGCGTCGCGCGGCTTTCAGAGCTGGAAAGCTGTGATGGCGGCGTCGGCCACCACAGCCGCGTCCGTGGTATTGCCACTGTCTACCCCCCCTATAGGTACTCCTGGGGCCGTTGCTCATGGGGGTAATTCGACCCCCGCGCGCGCGCTAGTTGCAGGCGCTGGGAAAAGTCCGGCGTTTGGTCCGGTTTCGGGGAAATAGTCCGATGGCTGTGCAGCTCCTGAGCAAGGCGGCCTATGCGCGGCACCGTGGCTGCGACGAAAAGGCCGTGCGCAAAGCCATTGCGGAGGGCCGGATCAGCCTCATCGACGGGAAGATTGACCCCGAGGTCGCGGACATCCAGTGGGCAAAGAACACCCGCGCCCGGGCCGACAGCAAGCGCACGGCGGGCGCTGTTGCAAACGATGCCGGTTCCCCCTTGCTGGATGGAGAAACGCCCACCAGCGGCCCGGATTCGGCCCAGGGCGCCGCATCGACGCCTGGATATGCCGACTACCGCACGCTGCGGGAGAAAGCGGACTACGAAAGGGCGGAGCGGGAAAACCGCCGTGAGGCTGGACTGCTGGTGGAGCGCTCATTGGTCGAGCGCGGGATCTTCGACGCGGTCCGCGCCTTCCGTGACTCCGTGATGGTCATCGGCCAGCGCGCCGCCCCTCGATGCATCGGACTTGCCGACTCCCGCGAGATCGAACACGTCATCACCGATGAAACACGCAAGGCGCTGGAGGGCTTCGAGGTCCGCATGGCGGCGCTGTTGCCAAAAAAGGAAACCACCTGATGCAAACCCCTCAATTCATTCTGGGCCTGGACGATGAGCAGCTGGTCGATGAGTTCGCCTGCGGCGGTGGCATGTCCGAAGCCATCGAGCAGGCAACCGGCCGCCACGTCGATATCGCCGTCAACCACGACGAAGACGCCTGCAGCATGCACGCAGCGAACCACCCCCAGACTGAGCACCACTGGAAAGACGTGTTCGAGGTGTGCCCACGCAAGGCCACCAAGGGGCGGGCGGTGGGCTTGCTGCACCTGTCGCCTGATTGCACACATCACAGCCAGGCACGGGGCGGCCAGCCACGCAGCAAGAAGCTGCGCGGCCTCGCCTGGATCGCCTGCCGCTGGGGCGGGGTCAAGCGCCCAAGGCTGATCACCCTGGAGAACGTCAAGCAGATCCTGCAGTGGGGCCCGCTGATCGCCAAGCGCTGCCCAAAGACCGGGCGTGTGGTCAAGCTCGATGGCACCGTCGCTGCCGATGGCGAACGTGTGCCGGTGCAACTGCAGCACCTGGTGCCTGACCCGGCCCGAGCCGGTAAGACCTGGCGCGCTTTCGTCCGGCAATTACAGCAACTCGGCTATGAGGTCGACTGGCGCATCTTGTGCGCCGCCGACTACGGCGCCCCCACCACGCGCAGCCGCCTGTTCATGGTTGCGCGCTGCGACGGCGCCCCCATCGTCTGGCCGGAGCCAACCCACTTCAAGAACCCGGCCAAGGGCCAGAAGCGCTGGCGCTCTGCCGCAGAGTGCATCGATTGGAGCATTCAAGGCCGCAGCATCTTTGAGCGCGAGAAACCGCTGGCCGATGCCACCTTGCGCCGTGTAGCGCATGGCATGAAGCGGTACGTCCTGGACAGCGCCGACCCATTCATCGTGCAGATCGCCAATTGGTCGCGCGACGGGGTGACCAGTGCCCGCGATCCGCTCTCAACCGTCACGGCTTGGCCGCGCGGCGGGTCGCATGCAGTGGTGGCTCCGGTGATGGTCCAGGCCGGGCACGGCCAGGGCACGCCCGACGCCCCCCGCTGGAGCCATGGCAACAAGAGCGTGCGCGAACCCGTGGGCACGGTCACCGCCAGCGGAGGCGGCCAGGCGCTGGCCGTGGGCACGCTGGTGCAGATGGGTTACGGCGAACGCGAAGGCCAGGCCCCGCGCGCCCTCGATGCGCGCCAGCCCTTGGGCACGGTGGTAGGGGCTGGCAAGTTCGCCGCCGTCACAGCGTTTGTTGAGCAGGCCAACGGCGGCTTCAACGCCACCCCGGCGCGCGACGCACGCGAACCTCTGTCCACAAGCACTGCCACAGGTTCGCAACAGAGGCTGGTGACCGCCCACCTCGCCACGCTTCGGCAGAACTGCACAGGCCAGGATATCCGCGACCCGGTGCCGACGATGACCGCGGGTGGGGAACACCACGCTTTGATCGAATACACGCTGTCGCCCGAAGCGGAAGAGGGCGCCTTGCGCTGCGCAGCCTTCCTGATCCGCTACTACGGTCAGGGCGGGCAGCTCGGCGACATGCGCGAGCCCATGTCCACCAGCACAACCAAGGACCGCCTCGCCCTGGTCACGGTGTGGCTACGCGGCACGCCCTACGTCATCGTGGATATCCAGCTGCGCATGCTCACCCCGCGCGAGCTGTACAACGCGAACGGCTTCCCCAAGACCTACATCATCGACCGGGGCCACGACGGGCGCGCCTTTAGCAAGTCCACCCAGGTGCGGATGTGTGGCAACGCCGTGCCACCGCCGCTGGGGCGTGCTGTGATCGAGGCGAACTGGAACAGCAAGGTTCCGATGCGGAGGGCCGCTTGATGGACTCTCGTCATCAGTCCCCGTATTGCCGTCTGCGTGCAAAAGCCGTTGGCTCAATGGGGCATGCGCTTCGGCAGGCACACCTTGCGGGGCAGAATGGCTTTGATCACATCGAAAGGAGCAATCATGAAACTGGTGAAAGCGCACTTCTATGGCGGAGCTATGGATGGTCAAGTGGAAGTTGTCGAGAAATCCAAACTGCTGGAGGTGGGCGCCCCTGCTACTGGTCAGGTGCACCGATATCGACTCCATTTGGATACGATCGCGCTCGGTTCAGAGCCTGGCTTCGCCATATTCGTACCGGAGGCCATGTCCGCGCAAGAGGCCGCGTCGCTCGTGAGAGAAAGGTTGCCGAACAGAACAGCGCGGAGCTAGCAAGTAGGCCGCAGTCTGCGGCGTCGATTTGCACAAACGATATGGGGAGGTTCGCATGAACCTCGCTGACGGCTACGAACTAGTCATCCGCGCCGCCATGGAGGCCGCGCGGCCAGACCCCGAGCTGCGCGTGGACGAATGGGCCGAGGAGTTCGTGATCCTGCCCAAGAGCAGCCCGCAGCCTGGGCCGTTCCGCTTCGACCGCAGCCCGCCCGCCCGGCGTGTGCACCAGGTGCTTTCTCCAGGCCACCCCTGCAAACGTGTGGTGGCCAAGGTGGCATCACAGATGTTCAAGACGCAGACGGCCTTGAACTGGATCGGTTCCATCATCCACCGCAGGCCACGCAACATCCTGGCCTTGGAGCCTACCGATACGCTGGTGAAACGTTTCTCTGCGCGTGTCAGCACCATGATTCGCAACGTGCAGGTGCTGCGCGAGCGGGTATCAGCCACCAAAAGCCGCGACAGCCGCAACACCGTGCAGGCCAAGGATTTCCAGGGCGACGCTACCCTGCACATCAACACTGCAGGCTCTGCGGCCAACCTGGCTGAAGTTTCAGCTCCCTTCATCTATGTGGACGAAATCGACCGCCTGGAGTTGAACGTTGACGACGAAGGTGACCCTGTAGAGCTGGCCGAAGCTCGTGCCACCCAGTACGCCAACGACTGCAAATTTTTCTACACCAGCAGTCCGAGCACCGAAGGCTTTAGCAAGATCGATGACCTGTTCGAGATGGGCACCAAGGAGGAATACCACGTTCCCTGTCCAGACTGCGGTCACCTTCATGCTTTGGTGTTGGACAACTTCCGCTATGAGCGCGACCCGGAAACAGGCTACATGGATAGGGCATGGTTCGTGTGTCCTGCGTGCTTCTTCGAGATCGACGAACACCACAAGACCACCATGCTGCCCGATGTCGGCATGGGTGGAGAGGCGCGCTGGGTGGCAACATCGACGGGCGACGGTGAAACGATCAGCTTCACCCTGTCGGCTTTCTACATGCCCGTCGGGGCCATTACCTGGCTGTCGCTGGCCCGGCAGTACGCACGCGCCAAAGAGCGCTTGGGGCGTGGCGATCACGAAGGGATGCAGGTGTTCTACAACACCCGCTTGGGCCTGAGCTACAAGAACACCGAGTCCAACACTACCGCCAAGCAGCTGCAGGACCGCGCCGAAGACTACGCACCGCGCGTGATCCCTGATGAAGCACTGGTTGTGACCATGGCCACCGACACGCAAGACACGCGCCTTGAGGTGCAGATCGAAGCGTGGGGGCCGGGCATGCAGCATTGGGTTATCGACTACGTCGTGCTGCCTGGCCTACCTTCCGATTCGCCAGATGATCCCAAAAGCGTATGGGCGCGTCTCGATGAAATCCGACGCACCCCGCTGCTGCACGCCAGTGGGCGTGCCATCATGATCAGCGCGGATGGCATCGACGCAGCCGGTCACCATACGCAGGATGTGTACAACTACGGTGCAGCCCGCGCGCACGTCGGCTGCACGGTGCTTGGTGGATCACCACGTCCGAATCGGCCCATCATCAGCAGCATGCCTAGCAAGGTTGATATCGACTGGGGCGGCACAAAGCGGCCAGGGGGCGTTGAGCGCTGGATGGTCGGTACTGACGTTGCCAAGGACTATCTGTTCAACCGCTTCCACCTGGCCGAGGGGCCGGGTGCAATGCGATTCCATAAGTACCTGCCGCCCGAGTGGTTTGCTGGGCTGGTGGTTGAGCAACCTCGCACCCGGTATGTGAAAGGAAGGGCCGTGCGGGAGTGGGTAAAGCCCAACGGCGCCCGCAATGAGCCGCTCGACCTTTCGGTCTACAACACTGCCATGGCCTACCGGTTGGGCCTGCACAAGTGGTCCGCGCTCGATTGGCAACGGCTGCGCGACAAGCTGATACCTCGCAACCATGACTTGTTCGCTCTCCCAGCGCCTGTCGTTCCAGTCAAGTCAGCTCCAGAGCCTGCTGTATCTGCCCCACCGTCCTTGGCACCTGCAGCGCCGGAGCCAGCGATCTCGACCGTACAGACGTCTGTACCCCCGCCTGCGCTGAGCGTGCCCTCGGCACCTATCTTTCAACCCCCGGCACCGACAGGGCGCCGGATGCGTTCTAGAGGACTTCGTTGATGACGACCAAAAATAGAAAAGACCAGTACGACACCGAAGCTCTGCGTCTCGCAGCGCCAGGGCCTATAGGGCGTGAAAGCGACGAGATGCCCGCACTGGACGAAGAGCAGCGCGACCTCGACGACCTGTGCGAGCGCTGGGTAGCCTGGACGAGATCCCGGCGCCTGTATGGTCCGCCTCCACAAATGGGCTCAATACTGGGGCAACTAAGTGGAACTTCGTCTCGGCCTGTTCAGGCAGGTGGGCCAGATGCCATCAATAGTGCCGAGTTGGCTGCATTTCACCTGGCCTACACATGTCAGCCGGACCAGTTGGACAAGCGTGTCTTCGCCCTGTACTACGTGCACCGAGTCAAGCCCATCAAGGCAGCGGCAGGGGCGTTGGGCATATCCACGCGCCACTTCTACCGCCTGCTGGAGACGTTCCGGAAAACGGTCCATATCTCCGCGAAGGCCTTGCACGAGCAAAACATTCAGGCGCGGGACGCACTTCCACACGGACTGTCAACACCTAAAGTGTGACCTCCAGAGGTCACAATTTAGGGATTGATTCGATGTCACACTTTGGCCCAAAATTGGCCCCAATTCAGGTAGGTCTCAAAAGTCCGCCAGCCTGAAAATCAATAGTCCACAACGCAGTTGTGCAGCATGCCCCCGGCAGCCGAAAGGCCCCGGGGGCTTTCTTTTGGGGCTTCCAAACATGCTTGAAATTCGCCGCAGCGGCAACATGGCCGATGTGATCGCATCGGTGCGTGACGTGCCCGCTCGCATCGTGCCGTACGCCGCATCCACGGCGCTCACGCGCACCGCGCAGCACGCGGCCAAGATCGAGCTGCCCGCCGAGATGCGCTCGGTGTTCGGCAACCCCGTGGCCTACACCCTGAACTCGCTGCGCATTGAGCCCGCGACCAAAGACACATTGAGTGCGCGGGTGATGGTCAAGACCAGTGCTGCAGGCGTTGCGCCCGAGAACTTCTTGCTCCCCCAGGTCGAAGGCGGTGGCCGCAAGCACAAGCGCGCGGAGGCCGCCATGCGCTACGCCGGTGTACTGGGCGCGGGCCAATTCTCCATGCCAGGTATGGGCCTGTCGCTGGACGCGAACGGCAACGTCAAGGGCGCCGAGGTTCGCACCATCCTGGCGGCACTCAAGAACATCCGAGGTGGTGTCGGTGCCCAGGGCCAGAAGGCGGGGCGTGGCCGCAAGCTGGCAAACGACCTGTTCGTCGGCAAGCCCAACGGTGGCAACCGGCCAGACGGCATCTGGCGCCGGGAGGGCAAGCGCATCCGTGCGCTGTTCGTTTTCACCAACGACGCGCCCACTTACGGCAAGCGCCTGGACTTCACGGGCGTGGTTCAGCGCGTGGCACTGCAGCGCTTCCAGCCCGAATTCCAGAAAGCCATGGCCGCCATGGTGGCGCGTGGGGGGCGGGCATGAGCACGGCACCAGCAGTCACCCCGTTGGAGCTGGCGCAGCGGCGTCTGGCGAACTACCTGGAGGCAGAGACCCGCATCCTGCAGTCGCAGGAATACACAGTGGGGCAGGGCGGCACTGCCCGCCGCACACGCCGGGCCGAGCTGGAACAGGTGCAGAACGGCATCCGCGAAGTACGCATCGAGATCGCCACACTGACGGCCGCAGCCACACGCCGTGGGCGCGTCTCCTACCTACGCCCGAGGTGCTGACATGCACGCTTCCCTCCTCGACCGCCTTGTGAGCCGGGTGGCGCCGACTTATGCCGTGAACCGCCTCAAGAGCAAGATGCAGTTCGATGTGATCGCGTCGCTCGGTGGCTCTCTTGGCGGCGAAAACGCCCTATTTGGGTCTGACGACGCCACGGGCACGCGCGACGATGGCGGCTCACGCCGCTGGCGGCCCGCACCCCGCGATGCCAAGGCCGACAGCCTCAAGCACCTTCCACTGCAGCGCGGGCAATCGCGCGACCTGGTGCGTACCAGTCCCATCGCCTTGGGCGCCATCAACACCAACGTGGATCGCGTCGTCGGCACTGGCCTTGCTCTCAGCGCACAGCCGCACCGTGGCATCCTGGGTTGGAGCGTTGAAGAGTCCGTGGCCTGGAAGATGCACGTACAGGCCGAGTTCAGCCTCTGGGCTGACAGCCCTGAATGCGACATCGCTGGCACGCTCAACTTCTACGAACAACAAGGGCTGCTGTTGCGGAGCACGCTGGAGAGCGGCGATACCTTCACCATCCTGCCTGACGGCGAGCCCACCTCCACGCAGCCCTACCGCCTCCGCATTCAGTTGCTGGAGGGTGATCGCTGCGGCAATCCTCAGGGAACACGCGACACCGAAGAAGTCGCGGGCGGGGTCCGCATGGGTCAGGGCGGCGTGCCCATGGCCTTCTTCATCTACGACCACCACCCCGGTGGCGTGCGTGTCGCGGGCAACCGCTGGGCAGGCCGCTGGTACGAACGCCTGGGCAGGTCTGGGCGTCGGCGCATCCTGCACCACTACCGCAAGCTGCGGCCCGAGATGCCTCGCGGCGTGCCCTACCTGGCGCCCATCGTTGGCTGCATCAAGCAGCTCACGCGTTACACCGAGGCCGAGATTGCAGCTGCTGTCATCAGCAGCTATTTCACCGTTTTCATCAAGAGCAGCTCGGGCTCCGCTGCTGCGCCCATCTTCCAGGGCGAGGGCGCTCCGGGCGAGGGTGGGAATGGCAGCAATTCGTTCGAGATGGGACCGGCAGCAATTGTCGATCTAGCGAAAGACGAAGAAGCTACTTTTGCAAACCCGCTTCGACCCAATCCCAATTTCGATCCGTTCGTGCAAGCGGTGCTGCGCCAGATCGGCATGGCGCTTGGCATCCCCTACGAACTGCTGGTCAAGAAGTTCGACGCCAGCTACTCCGCCAGCAAGGCTGCGCTGCTCGATGCAGGCATCTATTTCCGCTCGGTGCGCACTTGGCTCTCCCGCAGCTTCTGCCAGCCTGTGTACGAAACATGGCTTGCCGAGGCGGTGTCTCGGGGCCGTGTCTCCGCACCAGGGTTCTTCACCGACCCCCTGCTGCGCTGGGCATACACCCGCGCACTTTGGCATGGCGACAGCATGGGCAGCATCAACCCCAAGGATGAGGTAGCTGCAT
Source organism: Acidovorax sp. ACV01 (assembly GCF_014851495.1). Classification (NCBI taxonomy): domain Bacteria; kingdom Pseudomonadati; phylum Pseudomonadota; class Betaproteobacteria; order Burkholderiales; family Comamonadaceae; genus Acidovorax; species Acidovorax sp. ACV01. Next base: position 148,684 of record NZ_JACUZT010000011.1, read on the forward strand.
ACAGCGCTGCTGTTGACGCGCGGTTCATGTCTCGCGAGCGCGCCGAGTGGGAGTTGTTTGGCACCGATTGGAACGACACCTTCGACCAGAAGGAAGCCGAAGAATCGCGCCTGCGCAAAGCACAGATGCTCCCTGTGCCCAAGGCGGGCGCAGCAGCTCCACAGAACTCGCCCAAGCCATCGCCCGAGCCCTCAAAAGAGGATGCCGTCGAAAACGAAGCGGTACCCGCATGACCGAGAAAACCATTTCTGCCGAACAGGTCGCGATCCTGGCTGAGCGTGTGGACACCCTGCTGCTCAACTACTCGGAACTCAAGGGCCTGCTGCTTGCCATCAGCCAGCAACAAAGCACCGTGAGCAGCCAATCCGCCGTGCTGCAAGAGCGCTTGGTGTCGTTCGACGCGAACCAGCGCCGCCTGTTCCAGCTGTCCGACGAACACGCGCACTCGATCAAGCAGATCAGCTCCGAACTCAAGGTCCACAGCTGGACCTGGAAGCTCGTGGGCTCCGTCGCGGTGTCATCGCTGGGCCTGGTCGGCTGGGCCTACACCGAGTTGCGCAGCCTGCAAGGCCAGGACAACCGGCATGACAACCGGATCTCCATCCTCGAATTCATTGTCGGCGGCCGTGCACAACAGGCCCCGAAGTCCAAGGAAGGCACCACCCCATGACTCTGCTCGACCTCATCACGGGCGTCTGGGCTATCGAGCCCGAAAAGCTGCGCGAGATCCAGGCGATCTACGCCACGCACCTGCGCGGCGAAAAGATCGACATCGCAGCCCTCGAAGCCCGCATGGGCAGGCCTCTCTCCAACGAACAGCAGGCGTACGCCGTCGAGCCCGGTGGCGTGGCCGTGTTGCGCATGTCCGGGATCATCGCGCCCAAGGCCAATCTGTTCATGCAGGTCAGCGGCGGCATGAGCACGCAGATGGCGACCAAGCAATTGGAAAGCGCCACGGCCGATCCCCGAGTGTGCTCTACCGTCCTGGCGATGGACACACCAGGTGGCAATGTCATCGGAACGCCTGAAATGGCGTCCGCAGTGTATGAGCTGTCGAAGATCAAGCCCATCGTCACGCACAGCGACGGCGTTCTGGCAAGCGCTGGCTACTGGATCGGCTGCGCCGCAAACGCCGTGTACATCAGCGGCCCGACCGTGCAAGTGGGCAGCATCGGCGTGGTGGTGGACCGCAGCTACAACCCCGCGAGCAGCTCGCGCGAGGAAAGCATCGTCGCGGGCAAATACAAACGCCTTTCGAAGTCCAACGAACCTCTGAGCGATGAAGCCCGCGCCGTGGTTCAAGACGATGTGGACTACGTCTATTCGCTGCTCGTGGATCAGGTCGCGGCATATCGCGACACCACTTCAGAGCAAGTTCTGGAACGCATGGCCGATGGCCGTGTGTTCCGTGGCCAGCAGGCCATTGATGCGGGGTTGGTGGACGGTGTTCTCACCCTCGACGCATTGGTGGAAAGCATGGCCACTGACCCCGCCCCGTATGCAAAGCGCCGCAAGGCTGTCTTTGCCGTGGCGGCCCTCCCGTCCCCAAGCGCCGGTGCTGCGCCCAAAGACACAACCACAACCCGTGAAAAGGAACCCGTCATGGCTGACCCTGACAACAAAACCCCCATCACGCGTGCGTCTTTCGAGCAGGACCACGCGCCACTCTTCGCCCAGCTTCGCGGCGAATTCCTCGCCCTGGGCGCCACGCAAGAGCGTGAGCGCATTCAGGCCGTGCTGGCTCTTGACGCCCATGGCGAAAAGGAGCTGATCAACACCCTGGCCTTCGACGGCAAGACCTCTGCGGGTGATGCCGCTCTTGCTGTGCTCAAGGCCCAGGCCGCACGCACCTCAGCAGCTGCCGCCCAGCACCAGCAGGATGCTCCGCCCGCCGCACCTGGGAGCGCCTCCGCCGCGCCCACGAATCAGGGCGAAGACACGGACCGCAGCATCGGCAAGCGCGCTGCCGCAGCCTTCAACGAACTCCGGGGCCGCTAAGGCGCCGGTTCCATCAACACCCATTTGAAGGACCAAGAACATGACGTTCCTTGCAACTTACAAGAGCCAGGGGTACGTGCCCCGTGGCCTCATCGCTGGCAACGCTGCATTGCTGATCAGCGAATCCATCTCGCTGCTGGCAGGCAACCATGCACGCGGCACCTTGCTGGGCCGTGTGACGCTGGGCGATGCCACCTCGGCCGCCAAGGCTGGTGGCAACACCGGCAACGGTGTACTGACCCTCGATGCGGTTCCCCGTCTCGATGGCGCCCAGGCTGGTGTCTATGCCGTCACCTGCACCACTGCCGCCGCCAATGGCGGCACGTTCACAGTGGTGGCTCCGGATGGCTACTCGCTCGGCACCATCGCCGTGGGTGCCACCTTCGCCAACCAGATCAAGTTCACCATTGCCGATGGCGCAACGGACTTCATCGTGGGCGACCGTTTCAACATCACCGTTGCGGCGGGTCTCGGCGGCTTTGTGCAAAGCCTCTCCACAGCCAATGACGGCTCCCAGGTGCCCGAAGCCATCCTGGCCGAAGACACCGATGCCACCCTGGCACCGGCACCCACCATTGCCTACACGCGCGGCGACTTCATCTCCGACGACGTCATCTTCGGCGCAGCCCACACCGTGGATTCCACGCGCGCAGTGCTCCGCGACAAGGGCATTTTCCTCATCGGCCAAGTGCCGGTCTGAGGCCCAACCACAACCCCAACACATAGGAGCCTTACACCATGCCCGATATCTTCAGCACTGACAGCCTGGTCGCTGTCGTCGAAGAGCTGCGCGTGCCCAACCTGGGCCTCGCAAACCGCTACTTCATCAACGTCCAGCAAGACGAATCCGAAGAAATCCACTTCGACATCGAGAACAAGCCGCGCCGCATGGCTCCGTTTGTCAGCCCTCTGGTGGCTGGCCAGGTAGTCGCCAGCCGTGGTTTCCGTACTGACACTTTCAAGCCTGCGTACATCAAGGACAAGCGCGTGTTTCACCCGGGTCGCGCCGTCAAGCGTGCCATGGGCGAGAAAATTGGTGGTGAGGAGCTGTCCGCCGAGCAGCGCATGGAGTTGCTGGTGGCGCAGGATCTCCAAGATCAGATTGATGGCCTGGAGCGCCGCCTCGAATGGATGGCGGCCCAGGTGCTCTACGCTGGCAAGGTCGTTGTCCAGGCACCCCAGTACCCAAAGGCGGTCGTGGACTTCGGGCGCCACCAGGACCTCACCATCAACCTGCAAAACGCGGAGCGCTGGGGCGAGAACGGCGTCAAGCCACTCGATAGCCTGCAGGACTGGTCGGACACCATGGTCAAGTTGACAGGCGTTGGCATCAGCGACGTGACGATGACCATCGACGCCTGGAAGGTGTTCCGCGCCGATCCTGACGTGAAGGAGCGCCTCGACCGTTATCGTGGCAACAGCACCATCCAGCAAGACGCCCACAACCGCGAAGGCCTGGTGTTCCAGGGTATCGTGGATGGCTTCAACATCTACACCTACAGCGGGTGGGGCATTGAGCCAGGCGACGAAGAGGCCCAACAGAAAACGCTGCTGCCCGCCTTCACGGTGATCTGCACCGCCGCGCCAGACCTGGTGGAGGGCACGCGCCATTTCGGCGCCATCCTTGACCACGATTCGCTGCAGGCCCTGCCTTACTTTCCCAAGAGCTGGTTGGAACAGGACCCCAGCATGCGCTACCTGCTGCTGCAGTCGGCGCCCTTGTTGGTTCCGTACCGCGTCAACGCCACGATGCGCATCAAGGTGCGCTGATCGGCCATGCTGGATCTCGAAGAAGACATGGACACCGTGTTCTACGGCCCCGACTTCGCCACCACCTTCACGCGCCAGCGGCCATCGGTCGCTGACGTGGACGTGACGGCGATCTTCGGGGTGGTGGATGCGGAGGCCCTGGACGGCCGCGCCATGGCCGTCACACGCAAGGTGCAGATGCCTGTCACGCAGGATGTCCGCGCTGATGACGTGCTGGTGGCCAAGGAGGCTATCCCGGCCCTCAGCATCGCCGTAGGCGCCCGGTTTCGTGTGCTGGACAACCCCCAGCGCGTGAACGACGGCATGGAGATGGAGGCGCTGCTGGGCAGCGTGTCGCCATGAGCGTGCTCAAGCCTGACACCCTGCCGGAGGGCGCCCCCTTCGCCATCGGCGCGACCATCGTTGCTGCGCTGCGGCAGGCCCCAGCCCTGGCTGGTGCCAAGGTGCTGGACAACCCCAAGCGGTCCAGCGACCTGCAGGACGGCGCCCGCATCGTCTTTTTCGAGGACCAGGCCGACAAGCTCATCGGGCAGCCGGGCCAGTCGCAAAAGCGCACCTACGGCTTCTCGGTTGGGGCGATCAACCGCACCGAAAACGACCGGCAAGGCGCACATGCCGACTACCGGGCGGCCAAACGCGTCATCCGCAGCTGCATGCCAGAGATCGTCAAGCTGGTGCAGATCGAAGGCCGTGGCGTTGTCGAAGGCGACGTGCTCTACCGCCTTGAAAACATCGATGTGGGAGGTGGCCTTGTGCTGGGCCTGTTCACCATCGATTACCGCGATCCGGGCTGACACCCGAATCGAATCAACCAACCCGAGGCCCGCCGCAGTGCGGGCCTCTTCGTTTCTGAAGGGAAATGATCATGACCACTACCGCACGTGCAATCCTGGCCGGTGGCCTGGTGTCTTTCAACATTTGGGATACCGTAGCGCTGGCCTATGCAGGCAAGGGCGATCCGCTCGATGCTGACAAATTCGAGATCAAGCCGAACAGCGAAGAAAAGACCAGCGAGTCCAGATCGCACAAAGACTACGGCCAGGCACGCGCTTCGGTGGTGCTGCCCAAGCCCACCGAGATCACGATTGAGCTGTCTGCAGCCAGTGTGCAGGTTTTGGCGATGCAGTTTCAGGGCATTGTGCAGTCGCTCACGCAGAGTTCAGGCGCCTTCGCTGCGCAGGACTTCACGCTGACGGCGCTGGACGTATGGCTGCCATTGGGCAAGCGCAACATCGCCGAAGCGGGCTTCGAATTCACCAACGCTGGCGACACCGTCACTTATGTGCTGGGCACGCACTACGACATGAACTGGCTGCGCGGCGAAGTGCGGTTCAAGTCCACAGCCGCTGGTGCGCCCGCTGCTGCGGCTGTCCTGAAGCTCACGGGGATGTATGGCGCCGTGGACGGCAAGAAGATCCTGGGCGGGCGTGTGACCCAAGTGCGCACCCAGGTGTTCTTTGACGGTCAGAACATGGTGGACAGTTCGCCCCTTGAAGTCGACGTATGGGAGGCAGTCCTTGGCTCCAGCAACGGTTTCGACTTCTTGGGCTCTGATTTCACGCCCATCACCCTGAGCGGAAAACTCGTTACGCCACCCGGCAAGACCGAGCCCTACGAAGTCCGCACGCCAGGCGCCGCGATCTGATAGGTCAGCCGCGCCGTACAGACGTCTGTACGGCGCCCATCAGCACCAGCACGGGCCATCCCACCACTACGGTGGCGATGGCCCCGCCACCCAGCGCCATCAGGCGCTCCGAATCCACCAGCAGGCCCAACAGGGCCAGCGGAATGCCTGCGCCAACCAGGGCGAAGCACCACAACAAACCTTTCATCTGATCCTCCAAAATGGCAGACCCCAAGATCAAATACGACATCGAAGCCGCCGTCAAGGGCGCGCCTGATGCCGAGGTGCTCGCTAAGACGCTGCACGGGGTCGCTGATGTCTTGGAGGGCGACCTCAAGGAAGGTGCTCTGCAGGCCGCGCAGGCGCTTGAGGCGCTCGCCTCCAAGCAACGGGCGGTCGAGAACTTCCAAGCCCTGAAGCGCGAGTCTGCCGACCTGGGGACTGCACTGCAGAAGGCCACTGAGCAGGTTGACCGCCTGGGCTCCGAATTGCCCCAGGCAGCGGCCCAAGCCCAGGCCCTAGCAGTTGCTGAACGGTCAGCCCAGACAGCGCTGGAGCAGGCTCGCACGGCTCTGCAGAGCAAACGCGATGCGCTCAAGGCTGTGCGGGAGGAAACACAGGGCGCTGCGCGCCGGACCGACGAATACAAAGCCACGGTGGCGGGCCTCAAAGATGGCATCAAGACCGCCGTGGCAGAGGTCAAAGCCCAACAGACCGCACTGCGCAGCACGGCCCAGGCCACCACCCAAGCCCAAAACGCCGAAGCCGCGTTGCGCAAGGAATATGACCTAGCTATCGGCTCCTCGGTGCGCTTGAGCACTGAGCTGGGCAACAAGCGCCGCGCGCTCACTGAGACGCGCGAGATCATGCAGGCCGTTGGCATCAGCACGACCAACCTCGCGCAGGCCGAGGTTGGTCTGCGCAGTGCGGTCGCTCAGGTGCGGCAGGAAGTGGCCGCCTTGGCCCCCGCCTACCAGCAGGCCGCCTCAGCCTCTACGCAGTCCACCCAGGTGCAAGCGCAGAACCAGCGCACCCTGCGTGAGGGCATGACCTCCATCAGCACGCAGCTGCAGCGCATCCAGCAGATCGCCACTGTTGCGCTGGGCGGCAGCTATGTCGGGGGCCTTGCCAAGAGCGTGGCAGACACCGCCGACGAGTTCCGCAACCTCGAAGCCCGCGTCAAGTTGGCGACGGGTGAAGGCCCGCTGTTTCAAGCCGCCTTTGATGGGGTGGCGCAGGTCGCTTTGCGCACGAACACCGCGCTCAATGAAACCGGCACGCTGTTCGCGCGCTTGGCGAAGGCAGGGACAGAGGCCGGCCAGTCTGCTCAGCTCGCGCAAGGCAACGCCCTGCGCCTCACTGAAACCATCAATCAAGCCATCCAGCTATCGGGTGGCTCTGCTGACTCGTCCAGGGCCGCGATCACGCAGCTCATTCAGGGCTTGCAGTCGGGCGTCTTGCGGGGCGAAGAATTCAACTCCGTGATGGAACAGGCGCCGCGCCTTGCTCAGGCCATGGCCAATGGCCTGGGCGTCACAACGGGCGAGCTGCGCAACCTGGCCGGGCAGGGCGCCCTTACTGCTGAAGTAGTGATGAAGGCCCTGCGCGGCCAAGCCGATGTGGTTGCCAACGAGTTCTCCAAGCTGCCGCCCACCGTGGGCCGCGCTCTGCAGAACCTCACCACGCAGTGGACCCTGTATGTAGGCCAGTCAGACAACGGCCTGGTGAGCAGCGCCAACGCGGCGAAGGTCATCAACGCATTGGCTGGCAACCTTGACACCCTGGTGAGCACCCTCACTGCTGCGGGAAAGCTGTGGGCGGCCATCAAGATCGCGGGCCTGGCTGCTGACTTTGGCGCCTGGGCGCTCAAGACCCTATCGGCCACGGCTGCTGTCGAAAAGAACACCCTCGCAGTGGCTGCGAACACCACTGCGCAGGTGGGCAATGCCGCTGCCCACGCTGCCAACACCGCCGCGCAAACCGCCAACATCGCCGCTACCACGGCGTCCACAGCTGCACGCACCGCCAATGCCGCGTCGTGGGCCTCGATTGCCACTTTTACCGGGCAGGCCACCAAGGCCACCACAGCGGCCACGGCGGCGGCTGTGGCCAACACGGCTGCGGTGGGTGCGAAGACTGCGGCGTTTGGCGTGCTGGGCGGTGCTATGCGCGGTGTAACTGGGCTGCTCGGCGGGCCGGTGGGGTTGATTGCCACCGTTGTGTTGTTCAGTGGCGAGATCAAGCGCGGCACCACATCGGTGTTCGAGTGGGCGATGAGCTTCACCGAAGCCGGTCAGACCATCAAGAGGTACGAAGCCCAACAGCGCGCAGCCACAGAGGCGGTCGTTCGTGATACAGAGGCACGCAAGGCACAGGCGGCGGCCTTGCAGCTGCAGAGCGACAAACTGGTGGAGGCCCGCAACCGGGTCTTTGACCTTACCAAGGAGAGCGTGGGCCTCCTCGCAGAGTTCGACAAGCTGCGCACCTCGGGCGACTCTGTCGCTGATGCGGTAGGCAAGATCGGAAAAGATTTTGACCTGTCGAACTCCCCAGGCATCCGCACCGCCTCTGCCGTGCTCGACAAGCTACTGGCAGACGGCAAGCTGACGGCCAGCGAGTTCCAGGCTGCCTGGGCAAAAGCGCTCGATGGGCAAGACCTTGCCAAGTTCGAAGTGCTCGCCCGCACCGCATTTACTGCTGCTGCGCAAGACGCGAAGAAGCTGCAGGACCAGCTGCAGCAGGCTATCACCAACGGCGCATCAGAGACGGTTGTCAAAGACCTAGAGGAGCGCATCAAGGGGGCGCTTGCCGCCGCTGGCCGTGAATCTGAGCGCGTGTCCCAGATGATGGACAACGTCCTGCGCGAGGCGGTCAAGCGCACAGGGCTGGAGTTCGACCAGCTGCAGGGCAAGATCGGTACCGCATCGCGCAGCGCGTTGAATGACCTCGATGTCGTCATCGGTGGCCTTGACCGTTTGAAGGCACAAGGTGTAGATGCCGGGCGCGTGCTGGCCGCCAGCTTCACCCAGGCCATCAATACGGCAGACAGCCAGAAGGCCCTGGATGAACTCCGCGCCCGCATCGAACAGGTACGCAGGGCACTGGGCGACAAGGTGGCCGATGGCCTGCTTGATCAAGCCAGGCAGAAGGCCGAGGAGTTGAAAGCCGCACTTGATCAGGCCACGCCCGGCATTAACAGCGTTGCTGAGGCCATGAAGCGGCTGGGCCTGGAGTCTTCGGCCAGCCTGCAGCGCACTGCCACCGAAGCCCGTGAGGCGTACGCCGTGATCGCCAAGGCGGGCGCGCAAGAGGGCGAGTCCTACGTGGCCTGGCAGCGCCGCAAGGAGCTGGCGGCCCTGGCCATGATCCAGCGCATGGTAGAGGCCAATCGCGGCATCGTGGACGCGAACATTGCGGCGCAGGCCTCGGCTGCTGGTCTCAAGGTCGAAGTAGATGAGAGCGGTCGCACCATCGTGCGCTCGATGCGCGATGCTGAAGAAGCCACACACCGTGTGGGCCGTGCAGCCGGTGGCGCTGCAGGCGGCTATCGGGATATGGCCGCTGCGGCGGCCCAAGCAGCTGCAAACGCCAAAGCCCTCGAAAAAATCTACGACAAACACCGTCTCACCCCTGGTGGCGACAAAGACAAATACACCGTGGGCGACGGCTCCGACCTGATCGGCAAGTCCCGCGACATCCGCTATGCCGGTGTGAACGACACCGATATCAACCAGCAGATCGCCGCCCGCTATGGCGAAGAGGCCGTGGGCAATGAACTTGCCATGAAGGCCTGGCAATTGCGCCTGCAGCTCCAGTCCTATCAAAAGAACTACGGGAACATGCGCAGCAAGCAGAGCCTGCTGGAGCAACGGAACATTGCTGCGGAGCTTGAACGCATCGAACGCGAGCTGGCCAAGTCGCTCGGGAAGGATGGATCGACCTCCTCCCGCCCTGGTGGCAGCGCCGGTGGCGGCGGTGGCTCCAGTGGCGGCGGTGGAAACGGTGCAGGCGGCAGAGGCGGCGGCGTTTCATCGGGTAGCGGTGGGCTTGACTCCGGCAGTCCGGGCGGCGTATCGCGGCAACCCCCGGGCGTCCCCGTCCATCTTCACTACGGCAGTCGGAACCTGGGGGCGGTGAACACCGACGCTGCCGGGCGCGAGGTGCTGGAGAACTTTCTCACCGCTCTGGCTGACAGCAAGCGCGCTTCAAGGTAGCCCATGGCCATCACCCTCACATACGGCTCCACCACCCTGGAACTGCCTGAAGACCTCTTGTGGGTCAATGAATTCCGCTGGTCTCCGGTGGCCCAGGCCACCGAACGCAGCCTTACCGGCGCGCTGCTGGTAGACGCTGCCCCCCGCGTAGGCGGCAGGCTGATCACGCTGGCAGGCAGCGAAGACAGCGCCTGGATTCTTCGATCAGGCATGGAAACCCTGCTTGCCTGGGCAGCACTGCCCGAGCAGCAATTCACGCTCACGCACAACGGCGTGGCGCGCACGGTCATTTTTGACCACGGCACCGCAGAAGAAAGCGGCGCCATCAAGCAAGTAGAGCCCGTGATCGATTACAGCGACCCCGAGCCCTCCGACTACTACTGCAGTCTCGAACTTAACTTTTTGGAAGTCTGACCATGCCCATCGCATCCGGCGACATCAAAATCTTTGCCTCCAAGAACATGACCGACACCCCGGACGGCGGGGGCGGACCGACCGGCGTTGTCATTCCCGATGGCGCCAGCAACGCCATCTTCCCGGACATCAGCGAGCTGGACCGCGCAATCGGCCGCGTGAACATCCGCCAGGTGGTGCTGGGGGTGACCACACCGGACACGGACACCTACCTGGGCGCGCACGTCATCATTGCCGCGCCGCCCAACGACCCGCGCGTGTCGGTGGTGATGGTGAAGGTGGACAACCTGTTTGCCAATCGCGACGAGATCAAGCGCCGCATCGAGAGCTACCTCGCGGGCGGCTCCTCCTACCCCGGCTATCTGTTCGGCGACATGCTGCAGGGCCAAAGCTCCCTGACCATCGCGCAGCGCGAGGGCGTGCCCTTGCCCAACATTGGCGATCGTCTGGTGCTGCGAAAGAACTTCGGCCTTCCCGGCCAGGTCGAGCAGTTCGTGGCCATCACATCGGTCAGCAACCTGCTGCGCGTGTTTTCGGACAGCGCCGGGGACTTTGCGCGCAACATCGTCTCGCTGGGTCTCAGTGATCCGCTGGAAGCCGACTTCGACGGTTTCGACGCCATGCGCATTGACCCCAGCGCCGAAGAGATCAAGGCGCGCACCAGCATCAACGAAGCCGTGGTCGCCAATGCCGCCAGCTTTTACGGGGCGGTGCCTTTGGCCGAACCCGCCAGCATTGGCGACTTCACGGTGCGCGCCAGCACCATCCGCGTGCCCATCGTCCCCAGCGCCCAGGCCGAGACGCCCATTGCCGACGCCAGCACCAACGGCATGGCCTATGCCCTGGTGGCGGCGGGTGGGCCGGTGGTGCAGGCGGTGTCTGCCATCTGGTCCCCCAGCCAGTCCTTGTTCGTGGGCGGCAGCCTGCTGCCTGGCAGCGTGTCTATCGAGCGCGGTGGCATCACCATCATCGACAAGGGCGGGCGGCTGCTGCAGGCCGGGGCGGAGGTGGGCAGCATCGACTACGACAACGGCGTGGCTTCGCTGTCTGTGGATGTGTTCGGCTCGGGCTCTGGATCGCACACGATCACCGCCACCCCCGCCGCCACGCCGCAGGCCGCGCAGCGCTCCTTGGGCATTGCCATCACACTGCAAAACCGCGCATTGAACTACGTGGTCACCATCGTTCCCCCTGCGCGCCGCAGCCTGGTCGCGCACTACCTGGTGGCGGGCCGGTGGTACTCCTTGCGCGAAGACGGATCGGGCGCCTTGCGCGGCCTGGATGCCTCCTATGGGGTGGGCAACCTAAACCGCACCACGGGCACCTTGCAGATCACGCTGGGGGCCTTGCCCGACGTTGGCAGCGCGCTGATCCTGCAGTGGATTGATGAAGTGACCAGCCAGGCGCTGAGCAACACCACCTTGCGCATGGGCTCGCGGCTCTACACGCCCCTCAATACCTCCGGGGCGGCCTCCGACGCACCTGGCGCACGCCCCATCCAGCCGAACAAGCTGAAGATCACCTGGAACGACGGTGCCGCCAAGTCGGCATCGGACGACGGTAACGGCGTCATCACCGGCGATGCCACGGGCGTCGTGGACTACCAGCGCGGCGTGGCACTGCTGGCACCCGATGCGCTGCCTGCACCCGGCACGGTGTTTACTCTCAAGCAAGAGAACGCGCCGGGGGTGCCCGCCAGTGGGGCCATCGCGGTGACCAAGACCGACATGGTTTGGACCACTGGCGCCCCCGTTCGGACCTCGACGGTGGGCGCGACCATTGCGGCGGGCACGGTGGCGTTTGACCTGCAGATCGTGGCAAACGGCACGGCCACGGGCCTGCCTGCAGGCGCTCAGCTCTACCTGTCGCGCACGCATGGAGACAACGGCCTGCGTACGTCTGTGAGCATGAAAGTCAATGTCACGGACGACGGCAGCGGCAACCTCAAAGCCCTGGGTCAGACCATCGGCTCGGTCAACTACGGCTCGGGGGTGCTCAGCATCAACCCCGCGCTGTTCAGTACCGTTGCGATGACCGGGTGGCAGGCCCTGCTGGTTGCCACCGTCGATGGCACCGGCCAGAACTGGCTGCTGATGGGTGGCCGCCTGGGCGACTACGCAGGGGCAGGCTTCACGTTCGACGCCGACTGCGCCTTCAACCCGTTCAACACCCTGGTTTACATCCCGGGCACAGCCTCCACCGACCCTATCGACCCCGTGTCCGTCACGGTGGACTCGTACATCAACCGGGTGCTGACCCTGGCGGACGGCTACACGCTGCAAGGCGTGTCGTTTGAGCTGGCGGGCGGGCGCCTGCTGGCGGCCAACACCGGGGTGCTGCTGGGCAGCATCAACCCCGGGACCGGCGCAGGGGTGCCGGTGGGCACGGTGAGTGCCGCCCTGGGCATGCTTGAACTCACCACCTGGACTCCCGGCACTGCCAATGCGCTCACCGACTGGCGCGCGGTGCAGGCGCCCCCGGTGTCAGGCGCCGGGGACATTTCCGGCAACACGAAGGTGATGTTCCGCACTGCCACGGCGCCGCTGCGCCCGGGCAGCTTCTCCCTGGTGGGCGAGATGGAGGATGGCACGCCCATCAACGTGACTGCGGGCACCAACGGCAAGATCGACGGCGCCCGTGTCAAGGGCACCATCAACTATGACAACGGGGTCGTGGAGCTTGTGTTCTGCAGCCCTGTGCCCACTAGCCTGGGCACCGCAGACCTGTCGTACATGGGGATCGCTGGTGTGGGCGTGGTTGATCTGGACACGGCCCGTGCCAGCACGCTGCGCTACAACGCGGTGGCCTACACCTATATCCCGCTGGATGCCTCCATCGTGGGCATCAACTCGGTGCGCCTGCCCACCGATGGCCTGGTGCCTGTGCATGCGGCGGGCCGGGTGGCCGTGGTGGGCAACGTGCAAAAGCTGGCACCCGCCACCGTTGCCAACGGCGACACCTTCGATTGCGGCCGAACCCGCCTCTCTCGCGTGCGCTTGCTGGGCCATGACGGTGTCGCCATCAATACCGGCTACACGGCAGATCTGGAAACCGGCCTGGGCACCTACACGGATGTCTCCAGCTTTGTCCAGCCGGTGACCGTGGAGCACCGCATCGAAGACACGGCCCTGGTGGGGGACGCGCAGCTCAGCGGCCATATCCGCTTCACGCGCCCGCTCACCCACAACTACCCGGTGGAGGGCACCTACGTCAGCAGCGCGCTGCTGCTGGGCGACATGCGTGCCCGGGTGTCGCTGAAGTTCGACCAGATGAGCTGGAACGGTATCACCTGGATAGATGCCCTGGACGGTGACCAGGCCCTGGCGTCCTACAACGACACGCTGGCCCCCATCGAGGTGACCAACGAAGGCGCCCTGACAGAGCGCTGGGCGCTGCACTTTGAAGTCAGCGGCACTTCGTATCGGATCGTCGGCGAGAACGTCGGCGTCATTGGCACGGGTTCCACGGGCGCCGACTGTGCGCCCATCAATCCCAACACGGGCGCGCCTTACTTCACTGTCCGTGAATCAGGGTGGGGCGCGGGCTGGGTGGCGGGCAACGTGCTGCGCTTCAACACCGTGGGCGCCATGGCATCCGTGCCCCTCGTGCGTGTGGTCCAGCAAGGCCCCGAATCCGGCACCAACTATTCCTTCTCGGTCCTCGCACGCGGCGACGGGGACCGCCCCTAAAAGAGGCGCAGCAACATGACTTCTCCTGTCGATACTTCCGTCAAATGGGCGCGCAGCAGCATGCCAGGCGCGCCCACGCTCACCCGCGCCGCTGGCAGCCTGATCGCGCTGCTGGACGCGTTGCTGGTCAATGGCTGGGGCCAGCAGACAGCATCCAGCGTGGTCGTTGCGGGTGGTGTGGCCACGGCGACGTTTCCGACCGACCATGCAGCCGCAAAGCATGCGGTGGTGCTGGTGGAGGGCGTTACGGGCACGCTCGCGGCTTTAAACGGCGAACAGAAAGTGACGGCGGTGGCGCCCAACGTCATCAAATGGGCGACGGCGGCAGCGGACGGCACCGCCACGGGCACCATCACGGTCAAGATGGCACCGGCCGGGTTCAACAAGCCTTTCTCGGGCACGAACCTCGCCGCCTACAAGTCGGCCCACCCAGCCGCACACGGTCAATACCTGCGCGTGGCCGATACCACCGTCGAGTCGGCCCGTGCCGTGGGCTACGAGACCATGACGGCCATCTCCACCGGCACGGGTCTGTTTCCTTCTGCTGCGCAAGTGAACGGCGGCGCCTATTGGGGCAAGTCGGACGCGACCAGCGGCACTACACCATCGCCCTGGTTGTTTGCCTCTGATGGCCGGATTTTCTACTTGATGGTGCAAGGCTGCTTTGAATCCAATGCTGGGTTGGGTCATGCCATTTTGGCCTTCGGGGACCTCCTCCCAGAGTCGCCCGCTGGAGATCCCTTTGCCACGGTATTGGCAGGCTCCCCTGACTCTGGTTGGAACGCGGTGGGGGGGAACTATGTCATCGACTACGGCGCGGTGAATTACGCCGTGGCCACACCAAGGATCTTTCTCGGAACGGGCACGAGTTCTCGCGGATGTGCATCGTCAGAGTCTCGGTTTGGCGCCTCTTCAGATCCCCTACCGAACCCCATCACGGGCGCGATTCCCCTGAGTCGCATCGGCTACAAGGACACGGTGTCGGGGTTTCAAAGGGCCACCTTTCCTGGGCTGCTGTATTGCATCAACCAGAAGGCGGAGGCACTTCTGACCAATCACCAGATTGTTGAATTGCCAGGTGGCAAGGCCTACGCGGCTTCCTTCCATGGCAATCAGGTGTACGTCAGCTCCATGCTCAACCTTGCCATGCTGGACATCATTGGTCCTTGGAGGTGAGCTATGGCAGCCCATAAGTATTGGCAGGCCCTGGCAATGGTGTCGCCGACCCCCACCACCCTGGAGCTGTCGGAGTTCCACCTCTATGCCGGGGTGACCCGCGTGGACGCGGCAGCAACTCTTACGGCCAGCGCCGCGCCCTCTGGCGCGCTGGCGAACCTCAAGGATGACAGCACCGCGACCGGATGCTACTGGGCGGCGGGGGGCGATGCTGTGGTGCTTACCTGGACGTTCCCCACGGCGCAAAACGTGGACGGCATCGTGATTGGCGCCCGCACCACTTCATCGCGCTACCCCTCGGCGTTGGTGCTGCGCGGCGGGGATACCGCCACGGGCACAGGCCCGAGCCCGGAATACACCGAGACCCAGTTCTACGGCCTGGGGCGATTCGTGTCTGCCACCAAGACAGCCGTCCTCAAGCCCCTGGGCAATGCATCTGCCGTGGTTGTAAAGACCCGGGACCTCTACCTATGTTCAGGGATCGGTCGTATCCCCTTTGAAGTGGTCAAGGAAGTGCTGCCCGCCACCACCCCAAAGACCTACACGCCCCAATGGGCCAAGGTGCGCCTGGAGCGAGACATTGACGGCAAGGTGATGCGCGAGCAGTGGAGCGACCCGGTCACCGGACTGGGTGTCTTCGAGGACGTGGATGAAAACTTCACCTACACGCTCACCGCGATCTACCCGGACAGCGGCATGCGCGCCGTGATCGCGGACCGCATCAAACCCGAAGGCTACCCAGAATGAGCGACCTGGTGCTCACCGATGCAGGCGCTGTCGCCATGCTGGAAGGCTTGCTGGCGCGCGGAGCTGGCTCGCGGCTGCACTTTCTGAGTGCCACGTCGGTCACGCTGGCTGTCTTGGTGCTCGCTTCGCCCTGCGGTGAGATCGTGGACAACAAGCTGGTGCTGGCGCAAGCCGACCCAGATGGTGACCTGATCGCGGCCAATGGCTTTGCGGCGTCGGCCCTCTGGTACAGCTACGACAACGAACTACTGGCCTCAGGCGCGGTGACCGATGAGGATGGCGAAGGGCCGTTCAAGCTCTCGGGCAGCGAAGGCACCCGCCTGCTCGCTGGTGGCCGCGCGATCCTCGGTCTGACCGAGCTGACCTGAGCGCAGCGCCATGACCGTCAATCGCCTTGCCTTTACCCAAGCGCCGCTGCCCGATGAGCTGCCGGTGCGCGTGGTGTTTGGCGAGACCGAAGGCCCTGCCGAGCCGCCAGCAGACAGCACCGTGTCGCTGGTGGCGCGGGTCACTCGCCTGCGTGGCGTGGTCAATGTGGAGTACGACAGCAACACGCCGCGCCTGATAGAAGCGATTGCAACCAGCTCCTGGCAGGACGCCAAGCCGCTGCAGCAGGACTTCGTGTCTACCTGGCAGAGTGCCGCGCCCTTGCGCGTTCAGCGGCATTCGCACTGGCAGGACGGGCAGCGCCTGCAGCGCGGGCTCTCAGGCACCTGGACCGATGCGGATCGCACCGTGCGGCCAGGGGCCGTGGTGGTATTCCAGCAGGCTGTTGCCGTGGGTGCCTGGCCGCTGTTGGCGGCCTGGCAAGAGGCGGCCCGCCTGCGCAGGGCGGTGGCATCCCGGTATCTGGACGCGCAGCGCGTGGGCAACTGGCCGGTGGCTACAGCGTTTGAGCAGGCGCGACGCGACGCGCGCGCTTGGGTGACCTCGGCATACCAGGAGGCCATCGGCCTGTCGGCCGGGTTTGTCGAGATGGCTACCGATGCGGACCCCATTCGTACTGAACTGCTGAGCCGCTACCAGGAGGCCCGGCGCCTGCCCATCGGCCGCTGGGTGCGCCCGGTGGACCCACCGGCGCCAGACCCTTGCTATGTGCCTGAGCTGCCCGTGCGGCTGGTGTTCTCTGAAGCGGGCGGCGCGGGCATGCCCTTGGTTTTTGTTTGTGAACGGCACACAACGCCGCCTGACCCGGGCACGGTGGTCGTTCCAGTACGGAGGGTCTACATGACCATCAACAACATCACCCTCATGCGCGTTGAGGGCGCGGTGGCGATCCCCGCCGACAGCTTCAGCATGAGCATCGACGTCGATTCGTGGACCTGGCAGTGGTCCGCATCCTTGCCGGGCCACGCGCTTGATCTTGTGATGCCCGATAGCAGCGGAGACCCGGTGGACGTGCTCGCCACCATCAACGGCGTGCCGTACCGCCTGGCAGCAGAGAGCGTTACGCGTGAGCGCTCGTTTGGCAGGGCGCGCGTCAACGTCAAGGGGCGGGGCAGGGCGGCCATCCTTGATGCGCCCTACGCACCTGTGCGCAACCACGGCAACACAGCAAACCGCACCGCGCAGCAGCTCATGGCCGATGTGCTCACCGTCAACGGTGTAAGCATCGGGTGGGACGTGGATTGGGGCCTGGCCGACTGGCTGGTGCCAGGCAATGTGTGGAGCCACCAGGGCAGCTACATCAGCGCCCTGCTCGACATTGCGGACGCGGCCGGGGCCTACCTGCAGCCGCACGACACGGCGCAAACCCTGCGCGTGCTTCCGCGCTATCCCGCTGCGCCGTGGGACTGGGCAGGGCTGACGCCCAACTTCGAGCTGCCCAGCGATGCCGTCAGCGTCGAGGGCATCGAGTGGCGGCGGAAGGCACCCTACAACCGCGTCTTCGTCAGTGGCACAAGCGCTGGTGTGCTGGGGCAAGTCACACGTGCCGGCACATCCGGTGGGGTCGTTGCGCCCATGGTGACCCATCCGCTGATCACCCACGCGGACGCAGCCCGCCAGCGCGGCCGGGCAGTGCTGAGCGATGCAGGCAGCCAGGCGCAGATAAGTCTGCGGTTGCCTGTGCTGGCAACCACGGGGGTCATCAAGCCGGGTGCCCTGGTGCGCTATGTGGACGGCGGCACCACACACCTCGGCTATGTGCGATCCACCTCCCTGGAGTTCTCGCGTCCCACGCTGCGCCAGGTGCTCTCCGTTGAAACCCATCCTGCGTGAGGCAGCCCATGACAAACCCGTACCGAGTTTTTAAAGAGATCTTCCCCGACGCGCCCCTGCAGGTGGGGGAAGTGTTGGTTGTCACTGGGGGCACCGCAACCGTCGAGCTGCCCGGTGGCGGCAAGTTGACTGTGCGGGGCGAAGCCACCGTAGGCCAGAAGGTGTACGTGCGCGATGGGGTGATCGAGGCCGAAGCACCCAACCTGACGCTGGTGACCATCGAAGTCTAGTCAACACACATCCCTGCAACGCCCGCCGAGTGGCAACACCGGCGGGCGTTGCTGTTTCTGCAACCTAGAAAGGAGTTCCCCATGCACCTCATCACCGTCGAGGCGCTGCGCGCTATCGGCGCATCACCCGCCCGCGCGCAGCGATGGCTAGAGCCCTTGCGGGCCACGTGCCAGGCGTACGACATCAGCACGCCCAAACGCATCTCCGCATTCTTGGCCCAGATCGGCCATGAGTCGGAGGGCCTGCTCTACACCACCGAGATCTGGGGACCAACGGATGCGCAGCGGCGATACGAAGGCCGTGCCGACTTGGGCAACGTGAACCCGGGCGACGGCCTTCGGTACCGGGGGCATGGCCTGATCCAGATCACCGGCCGCAGCAACCATGCGCAGATGCGCGACCGCTTGCGCAAGCGACTGGGCGCGCACGTCCCGGACTTCGAAGAATCCCCCGAGCTGCTCGCCCACGAGCCGTGGGCAGCGCTGTGCGCGGGGGACTACTGGGATTCCCGCAGCATCAACCCGCTGGCCGATGCCGACGACTTCAAGGCCGTCACGCGCAAGGTCAATGGTGCCCTGAATGGGTACGAAGACCGCTTGCGGCGGTGGCGAGCTGTGCGCAAGGAGATGGGCCTGTGATCACCGTCACTTTCCTGATCGACCCCTTGCTCAAGCCCCTGGGCAACAGCAACGAATGGGAGCTGGTGGACAACTTCACGGTGCGCATCGAGGAAGACGGCAAGCCTGCCGAAATCGTCACGGTGCCCCGTGGGTTTACCACAGACCTGGCCAGCGTTCCGCGCCTGCCCGGCGCGTATCTGCTGTTTGCCAACCGTGCCCGGCGTAGCGCCATCTTGCACGACTACCTGTATTCACAGCACCGGCCGCGCAAGTGGGCCGACGCCGTGTTCAACGCCGCGATGAAAAACGAGGTGTCCTTCCTGCCGCGCTTCTTTATGTGGCTCGGCGTACGCATCGGCGGCGGTGCGTATTACGAAGACGTCACCTCGCAACCACCCCTCTACAACCAAGGAGAAGCACCATGAACCGCACCAAGATCGCCCTCATCCTCGCGCTTGCAGCCGTTGCCACGCTGTCTGGCTGTTCCAGTTTCAAGCTGGGCGCCTTTTGCTATGTGCCCGCCGCTGGGGGCCAATGCGCAGCAGCGGCATCACCCGTGAGCGAATGAGCGCGCTGGCAACCTCGGCCCCCCGGGGCCGCAAGGTAGGGCGCCGCAAGCAGCAGCGCCTGCAGCACGAGCTGCGCGAGCGGCAGCGGGAGATCGAGGAGCGTGTCTCCCGATCTGCTGTGCCCCGCGATGACGATGCGCCTCCGCCGCGCATCGACTGAAGAAAAAAGAACGAGGCGACCGCCTGGGTGCTACGAACACCCGGACGGCCACCAAGACCACTGAGCAAGCCAGTGAGCCCAGCCAAGGCCCCGCCCACCTGTACAGGCCGGGGCAGTGTATCAATACCCTGGAGCCCATCATGGCAACACCCATCATCCCGTGGCTCGGCGGCAAACGACGCCTGGCCGACATCATCATCCCGCGCTTCCCTGCGCACTCTTGCTACGTGGAGGTCTTTGCAGGCGGCGCGGCGCTGTACTTTTTGCGCCAGCCTGCCGAATGCGAGGTCATCAACGACGTCAACGGCGAGCTGGTCAACCTCTACCGCGTGGTGCAGCGGCACCTTGAGGAGTTTGTGCGTCAGTTCAAATGGGCGCTGAGCAGCCGCGAGGTGTTCAAGTGGCTGCAGATCACCCGCCCCGAGACCTTGACCGATATCGAGCGGGCGGCCCGGTTCTACTACCTGCAGCACCAGGCCTTTGGTGCCCGCGTGCAGGGCCAGACCTGGGGCACGGCCACTACCACCCCGGCGCCCACCGTCAACCTGCTGCGGCTGGAGGAAGACCTGAGCGCGGCCCATATGCGGCTGCACGGGGCCTACATCGAGCGGCTGGACTGGCAAGACTGTATCAAGCGCTACGACCGCGCCCACACCCTGTTTTACATGGACCCGCCTTACTGGGAAACCGAGGGCTACGGCGTGCCGTTCGAGTGGAGCCAGTACGAAGACATGGCGCGCCTGATGCGCGAGATCAAAGGCAAGGCGGTGCTCAGCATCAACGACCACCCGGCTATCCGCGAGTGCTTCGCGGGCTTCCAGATGGACACGGTGCCCATCACCTACCAGGTGGCCGGTGGCGGCAAGGGCGCTGATCGCACTGAGCTGATCATCTACAGCTGGGACCGTGAGGCGGAGCCGGTGCAGCTGTTCTAACAAAAAAGCCGCCCCGAGGGGCGGCTTAGACGCTTTGATGCTCAGATCAGGTGGTCTTGACCTGGGAGTGCGCGACAGTGCTCGCATACGTGTTCGACCCGGCCAAGCCGAAAACGAACGTATGGATTCACGTGCACACTCTTGGGGTACATGCAGGTTGGCATGGTTAAGTCCCTAAAAATGTGTTTTTACATCTTGGGAATCTTGTCCTGTGCCTCCGCAGCCCGTAAACTGTCGGTGTCCGTCCAAAGACATGGCTAGGGGGATTCCCTCGAACCCGAATCAAGCCTCCAGCTCATAACTGGGGGTTTTTTTCGTTATGGGTGCCGCCATGGGCGCCTCCTTCCTTAATGAGCAGCCTGCGTTACGGCGTAAACTGCTAATGTGCGCACTATATATGGTGTGTTATATGCATTCAAGACACTACCGGTAGTGTACCGCCGGTATGAGTTCACAATAGGTGCCCGGCAGTGGTGCGGCGGGTACCCGACTGCCTTGGAGGGCGCTTGCAGCAATGGTTTCATCCTTGAAACTGCGCGCTGATGAGGCTTCCCAGACGGTTTTGCTTGCGAAGAGCCGCCGACGTGGCTTTCGCGGTCTTGTGCAAACGCACAGGCAAAAATCGGTTGGTGTTTTTGATTCCGATGATGAAGTTCAGGTGCGCCTTCTTGATGGTGACGGATGGGATGCCTGTTTCACTCAAAAAGGCGCCGGTGACTCGATGACCTCCACCGGCCCTATCCCCCGGTACAGCACCTCGCCTGTGTGCTTGACGGTCACCGTCCAGCGGTCGGGCTCCACCTGCTCAACCAGGTAGGCGGCAGCCTCCAGCGGCAGCACCAGCTCATCTGGCATACCCCCGTACCAGGTCGGCGTGCGTAGCAGGGTGGGGTATGGGATCGGGTTGCTCATGGCGCAGGCTCCACCGACACAGGGCCGCGCCCCTGGTACACCACCCGGTGCGGGCTGCTTGCTGTGGATGTCACGGTCCACACGTCCCCCTGGGCGCTTACGTGGTACAGCACTGCGGCCAGGGGCAGTGGCACAAAGTCGGCCTCTTGGGGCAAGGTCTTGGGGCGATGCAGTCGGGATAGGCGCTCCGGGTCGCTGGCGAGACTCCGGGCCATCAGGTTGACGTTGGCCTGGTCGATCTCGCATGGCTGGTCCATCACGGCCACCTCTTCCCGCGTGCCGTCCAGGCGCACAGCCTCGGGGTTCTCCCTGCGGGCTTGCTCTTCAGTCATCTTGACCCTGGACACCACAGTGCGGCCGCCCCACTTGTACCGCCACGAGTAGCGAACCTCGATTTTCATGATGGACTCCAAACACTGGGAAAGCATACAGTGTTTTTAAAAATCGGTGTACAGTCGTGCCATGTGCAACCGCTACACACCGCCTGCAATGGCTGAGATGGAACGCGAGTGGGCCATCGGTAGCCGCAACCCTGTTCGTTGGTGGGACGCTGAGCTGTTCCCGCGCAGGCAAGGCCCTTTCATTCGCCGGGCCAAGGACGATGCTGGCTACACCCGCGAGCTGGTTGTGGGGCAGTGGGGCCTGATTCCCTGGTTTGCTAAGGAGGCGCAGTACAAGTTCCCGCTGAACAACGCGCGCAGCGAGGAGTTGGCTGCCAAGGCAAGCTTCAAACACCCATGGGCTCACGGCCAGCGCTGCATTATCCCGGCGGCTGACTTTGACGAACCGTACTGGGGGCCGTATGAAACCCCGTTCAAGAAGTGTGAGTGGTGGCGCTTCCGCCGTGCCGATGGCCGCCCCTGGGGCCTAGCTGGTTTATGGAGCACGTGGACTGACAAGGCCACGGGCGAGGTGCACGAGAGCTACACCATGCTGACCATCAACGCTGATGCGCACCCGCTCATGAACAGGATGCACAAGCCAGACCCAAAGCTGGCCGCCGATCAGCAGGACAAACGCAGTGTCATCCCCATCGAGCCGGGGGACTATGACCAGTGGCTGGTTGGCACCCAAGCCGAGGCCCAGGCCCTGCTCAGGCTGATGCCTGTCGAGTTGTTCGACGCGGGGCCGACATGAAAGCGTCCGAGCTGCACAGGGTGGCGAAGAAGGCTCGGGGCAATGCAACTTTTGAGCATGCGGCCGATGCGTTCGCGCTGCTGCGCGCGCTGGCGAGCATGTCGTTGCCCGCGTTCGCTTCTGACCTGGAGGCCATTTGGCAGATCAACGAACTTCGGGCGCGTGGCCTTCTCACTGCTGACACTTATGTCTCAAGCGGTGAGGGTGAGGATTGGGGCCTGGTCATAGATCTCACCCCAGAGGGCCGTGAGGCAGCGGCGGATGAGCCAGCGTTGTGGAAATTGGCTGCGAACCGTGGGATTTGAGGTCCTGGCGATCTCAGGCGTTGCGCTCACAATATGAGCAGTAGATGAGCGGACATGCGGCAGCGCTCATGCAGTTGGCGCTCGTAGCCTGGTTTGATGCCATGCCACTAGTTCAAACGAGTCCCACCAGCGTGACAAATGGCGTAGCTTCCGGCGCTGCGCGAGGTTTTTCATAGGGAAACACGCCCATGCATCATGGGGGTGTGGTGCTCAAGCGTGTCGGACATGCTGGGGGGCCAGGAAATGAGGCGTGGACTGTAGCAGTTCGCCCCCGGTCGGTTTCACTGCGCGCGGCAGGTGTCGGAGCCCGGTGCAAGAGGTGCGCATGGTCATCGACGTGCCGTACCGGGGTCTCGGGTTTTCCCTCGGGTAAATGCCACAGGTTTTCAATGACTGTTACGTTTTGACATACTCTTGCCTGTATGCTGGCGCATTGACTGTGACCGTCGGCCCCGCCTTGCCCAGGCGGGATTCATACCCACCGCAGGCTTCAAAGGTTTCAGAGCGACCGTGATCTCGTCCGAACTGTTGACCGATCTCCTGGCCCCCATCGGCGAGGGCCACATAGAGCCGATGGCGCAGGCGCGTCTGCAAGCGCTGGTCGACGCCGTTCCGGTGGCCTTGATGGAATTTCGGTTGCAGCACGGCCGTCTGCTGCTGCTGGCCGCCAACGCTGCCGCACGGCGCATGCCCGGCCTGGGCGCGGTGCGCAACCCGGGCGCTGACGCCTGCGAGGTGTTCGACCTGCTGGCGGGCACCCCCCTCATGGACCAGTTGCAGGGTGTGGCCCGCGTGGGCGCGCCGCTCGAATGCCGCCAGGTGGTGCGCGAGCCGGGTCGGCTGCTGCTGGCCTGGGACCTGTCTGCCCGCCGCGTGACCACGGACTGTATTGTGGTCACCGTGCGCGATGCCACCGAGGCCGAGATCCTGCGTGCCGCGCTGGCAGCGTCCGAACGTGCCCTGGAAGAGGTGCGCCGCGAACTGCGCGAGCAGACCGAGGTCTTCAATACCATGGAGAGCCTGGCACGCACTGGCCACTGGCGCCGCATTGAAGACCCCGGCGAGACGGTGCTGCTGTGGTCCCCGGGCCTGTGCGATATCGCGGGCTTTGAGCAGCAGGAATGGGTGGACCCTGAGCGCGCTGTGAGTGGCATCCTGCCCGAGGACCGCCATGTATTTGACACGCCCCGCGTGCCAGGTGCCGGACTGGATGTGGAGTACCGCTGGCGCCGCCCCGATGGCGAAGTGCGCTGGATGCGGTCCCGCGTGCAGCGCACGCTGCCGCGCGACGGCGTGCAGGTGGTGATGGGGGTGGTGCAGGACGTGACGGACGAGCACCGCGCCGCAGAACAGCTGCGCGAGCAGCTGTTGTTCATCCAGCGCATTGCCAGCCGCATTCCGGGCTTCATCTACGAGTACCGCCTGCATGCGGACGGTGGCACCAGCGTGCAGTACATCAGCGATGCGGTGCGCGACTTCATGGGGGTGGAACCGAGCCAGGTGACCGCCGACCATGGCGTGCTCATGCACCGCGTGCTGCCTGAAGACCTGCCGCAGGTGCAGCGCTCTGCGATCACCTCGGTGCGCAAGCTGGTGCCCTGGCAGTGCGAGTACCGCGTGCGCATGCCCGACGGCAGCGTGCGCTGGCACATGACCAATGCGATACCGCACCGCGAGCCCGATGGCTCGGTGGTGTCCCACGGTTTCACCATGGACATCACGGACCGAAAGCGAGCAGAACAAGAGATCGAACGCCTGGCCTTCTTTGACGCCTTGACGGGCCTGCCCAACCGCCGCCTGCTGCTCGATCGCCTGCAGCGCTCCATCGCCGCCTGCCAGC
>NZ_JACUZT010000012.1:0-89818 GCF_014851495.1 Acidovorax sp. ACV01
TGTCGGACCCGAACGACGCGGCGATCGTGAGGACGATCCTGGCGCTGGCCAAGAGCCTGGACCTGGAGGTGGTGGCCGAGGGGGTGGAGACGACGGGGCAGCTGAGTTTTCTGAGGCTGCATGGGTGTGAGGGGTTTCAGGGGTTTCTTTTTGGCCGGCCGGTGCCTATCGACGTGTTTGCGCGCGAGCACCAGCTGGGCCTGTTCGCACAGCCTGCGGTGGCCCTTCCTGAAGGGCGCAAGCCATGACCGGCCCCGGCATTCTCTGGGTCGACGGCGATACGCAGCACGCGGCATCGGCGCGGCACCTTATCTCAGCGCGCTACCCGGACTGGCGTGTGGTGAACAGCCCCACGCCCGAGGCGGCCCGTGCGCCGCTTGCGTCGCAGGCTTGGGATGCCGTGGTGCTGTGCCTCAAGCCTTCGGTGCAGGACTTGCCCGGCGTGCTGGAGCTGTGCGCGGGCCGCCCGGTGCTGATGTGCATCGATGCCCACCAGGAGGCGCTGGCTGCACGCGCGTTCCGTTGCGGGC
Organism: Acidovorax sp. ACV01; assembly: GCF_014851495.1. NCBI lineage: Bacteria > Pseudomonadati > Pseudomonadota > Betaproteobacteria > Burkholderiales > Comamonadaceae > Acidovorax > Acidovorax sp. ACV01. The sequence goes on from NZ_JACUZT010000012.1 coordinate 531, forward strand.
TGGGGGACTACATGGTGCGCGAGGCCGACGGGGTGGCCCACCTGGTCGAGCTGCTGCACCGGCTGGCCGTGCTGCTGCAAGGCGCACAGGGGCGGAGCCAGCCCGGGCGCATGGTGGACGCCCGCGTCTGGCAAGAGGCGCTGACCCTGCTGCAGGAGCAGCGCACGGCCCTGCAGGCCACTTTGGCCAGCATGAGCCAGGGCATCTTCAAGACAGCGGCGGACGGCAGCATCACCGTCTACAACCAGCGCGTGCTGGAGCTGCTCAACCTGCCCGAATCGTTGATGGCCACGCGGCCCACACTGGCCGACCTGACGCGCGTCCAGGCGGAGCGTGGAGATTTTGGCGAAGGCCATCGCCTGGTAGACCGGCGCGGGCACGACTACGTGGCGGGTGGCGCCGTGGCCCCCGCACCGACTGTGTACTGGCGCACCACGCGCGATGGCCGCACGTTCGAGGTGCGTACCACCGACCTGCCCGATGGTGGCCTGGTGCGCACCTTTGCCGACGTGAGCGACTATGTGCGTGTGGAGAATGAGCTGCGCGAAAGCGAGGCGCGCTTTCGCTCGCTGAGCGATCTGTCGTCCGACTGGTACTGGGAGCATGATGCAGAAGGCCGGTTCGTGCAGCTTGCGGGCGATCTGAGCGTCAACGGCATCCCGCTGTCGACCGTGATGGGCCGCACGCGCTGGGAGATCGGCGCGCTCAACATGACCGAGGCCGACTGGGCGGCACACCGTGCGGTGTTGCAGACCCATCAGCCGTTTCGCGATCTGGAACTGCAGCGCCAGCGGCCGGATGGCAGCATGCACTGGATCTCGGTCAGTGGCGTACCCGTGTTTGACGCGCAGGGCGCCCTGTGGGGCTACCGGGGCGTAGGCCGCGACATCACCGAACGCAAGCGGGTGGAAAGCCAGATTGAGCAGCTGGCGTTCTACGACGTACTCACCGGCTTGCCCAACCGCCGCCTGCTGGTGGACCGGCTGCAGCGCGCCACGGCTGCTGTGGTGCGTTCAGGAGCGCAAGGGGCCTTGTTGTTCATCGATCTCGACAACTTCAAGGACCTCAACGACACCCTGGGCCACGACACCGGCGACCAGCTTCTGGTGCAGGTGGCCCAGCGCCTGAAGGCCTGCGTGCGTGAGGCCGACACCGTGGCCCGCTTCGGCGGGGATGAATTCGTGGTGCTGGTGGAAGGCCTGAGTGCGGATGGCCCCCACGCCAGCGCCGAGGCCGCGCTGGTGGCCAGCCACATCGCCACCACGCTGGGCAAGCCCTATGCGCTGGGTGAGACGGGACACCACAGCACGCCGAGCATCGGCATTGCGCTGTTTGGCCAGCAGACCGTCAGCGTGGACGAACTGCTCAAACATGCCGACCTGGCCATGTACCAGGCCAAGGCGGCAGGTCGCAACACCCAGCGCTTTTTCGATCCCGACATGCAGGCCGCCGTCAGCAACCGATCGGCCCTCGAGGCCGACCTGCGCCGGGGCTTGCAAGACAAGGAGCTGGCGCTGTACTACCAGCCCATCGTGGACGGCAAGGGCCGCTTGCTGGGGGCCGAGGCGCTGGTGCGCTGGAAGCACCCCCGGCGTGGCCTGGTGTCGCCGGCCGAATTCATCCCGCTGGCCGAGCAGACGGGTCTCATTCTGCCGCTGGGGCAGTGGGTGCTGCAGGCCGCCTGCGAGCAACTGGTGGTGTGGTCCCGCAGCTCGCTCACAAGGCAGTTTTTCCTGTCGGTGAATGTGAGTGTGCGGCAGTTTCGCCAGCCCGATTTTGTGGAGCAGGTGCTGGGTGCCCTGCAGGCCAGCGGAGCCAACCCCGAGCGCCTGAAGCTGGAACTGACCGAAAGCCTGTTGCTGGCCGATGTGGAGGATGTGATCTCGCGCATGGAATACCTGCGGCGCTATGGCGTGGGCTTCTCGCTGGACGACTTTGGCACCGGCTATTCGTCGCTGAGCTACTTGAAGCGCTTGCCGCTGGACCAGCTCAAGATCGACCAGAGTTTTGTGCGCGACCTGCAGACCGACCCCAACGACGCGGCCATCGTGCGCACCATCCTTGCGCTGGCGCACAGTCTGGACCTGGCTGTGGTGGCCGAAGGCGTGGAGACGACGGGGCAGCTTGAATTCCTGCAGCGCCATGGCTGTCAGGCGTTCCAGGGCTACCTGTTCGGCCGACCCATGCCTCCGGAGATTCTGGAGCGAGCGCTGCGGCCTGCGTTGTGACAAAGCCGCTACGCCACGCAGGCGCGACAATGGGCGCATGAAGAAACAGGTTCTGGTGGCAGGTGGTGGCATCGGCGGGCTGGCGGCGGCGTTGGGCGCATCGCGCGCGGGATGGGATGTGCGGCTGTACGAGCGCGCGGCAGCGTTCAGCGAAGTGGGCGCTGGCGTGCAGATCGGGCCGAACGTGGTGCGCCGCCTGCAGGCCTGGGGCCTGCAGCAGCCGTTGCAGGCTGTGGCCGCGTTCCCCAGCCGCTTGCAGGTGCGCAACGCCGTCAGTGGCAAGGAACTGGCCGTGCTGCCGCTGGGCCCCACGGCGGTGCAGCGCTATGGCGCGGCCTACGCCACCATCCACCGCGCCGACCTGCATGGACTGCTGCTGGCCGCTGTTACCAAATACACCGACACGCAATTGCATCTGGAGCACGCCATTGACGGCTTTGTTGACGGCGATGGGGTTGTTACCGTGCGCACCAGCCGGGGCAAAGAGGTGGAAGGGGATGCGCTCATTGGCGCCGATGGCCTGTGGAGCCGCACCCGCAACCAGCTGCTGGGCGCCGTGCCGCCCCGCGTGACTGGGCACCTGGCCTACCGCGCGCTGGTGCCACAGCATGCGCTGCCCGATGCTCTACGCACCGGCCAGGTCACCGCCTGGCTCGGCCCGCGCCTGCATGCCGTGCAGTACCCTGTGCGCCGGGGCGAGCTGCAGAACATCGTTGTCATCGTGCAGGGCCCCGCGCCGCAGGATCTGGAAAGCTGGGACCATGCAGCCAACGCGGCAGGCCTTGACCACGCCCTGCAGGGCACCTGCACCGCGCTGCAGGACGTGGTGCGCAGCGTCAGCACCGCGGGTGGCCCCGGCTGGCGGCTGTGGCCGTTGTGTGACCGCCCGCCGGTGCAACATGCGGGCGAGATGGCCCAAGGCCTGGTGGGGCTGCTGGGCGATGCCGCCCACCCCATGCGCCCCTATCTGGCCCAGGGTGCGGGCATGGCCATTGAAGACGCTGCCGAGCTGCAACGTGCGCTCGCCATGCACGACCTGGACGTGCCCCTGCGACTCACCCGTTACGCCCTCAACCGCTGGCAGCGCAATGCGCGTGTGCAGGCCCGCTCCACCCGCAACGGCCGCATCTTTCATGCCACGGGGCCCATGCGCTGGGGGCGAGACCTTTCGCTGCGGCTGCTGGGTGAAAGGGTGCTGGATGTGCCCTGGCTGTACCGGGGCGACGGGTCGAGCGCCAGTTCGCTGTGATGCTCTTTATTTGGTAGCTTCTCACGCTGGATGGCCGGGCTCTCGCGTCCAGCGGGCTGTTGTGCCAGGGCCTCATTGGCAAGGTGCCTTGGAAACCCGGTGTGTGGTGAACTTTGCGCCGTGTGCCGTGCTCTATCCTTGTGCGTGCATGCTGCGAAAAAGCGTTGTTTGCATGGACAAATACCCTGTTCAATGGCGGGGCGTGGTGCTACAAAGGGCTAAGCCGGTAGCGATTCCCACTGCAACACCGTGGCACCACCCGAGCCCGCCGGGGGTGCCGCCACAGGAGGTCGTATGGATGCCATCAGCAGTTTCACCGCGCGCTATGCCCGCAGCCGCGAAGAGGAAATGTCGATTGACGAGTACCTCGCCGAGTGCAAGCGTGATCCCATGGTCTACGCCACGGCAGCCCAGCGCATGCTGGCCGCCATCGGCGAGCCCGAGATGGTGGATACGCGCAACGACCCCCACCTTTCTCGCCTCTTTGCCAACAAGGTGATCAAGCGCTACCCCACGTTCACCGAGTTCTACGGCATGGAAGATTCCATCGAGCAGGTGGTGAGCTTTTTCCGCCATGCCGCGCAGGGTCTGGAGGAGCGCAAGCAGATCCTTTACCTGCTGGGCCCCGTGGGCGGGGGCAAGAGTTCGGTGGCCGAGCGGCTCAAGTACCTGATGCAGAAGGTGCCGTTCTATGCGCTCAAGGGCTCGCCGGTGAACGAGTCGCCGCTGGGCCTGTTTGATGCGGTGGAGGATAGCCCGGTGCTCGAAGAGCAGTTTGGCATTCCCCGGCGCTACCTGCAGCATGTGCTTTCGCCCTGGGCGGTCAAGCGGCTGGAGGAGTTCGGCGGTGACATCCGCCAGTTCCGGGTGGTCAAGCGCTACCCCAGCATCTTGAAGCAGGTGGGCATCGCCAAGACCGAGCCGGGCGATGAGAACAACCAGGACATCTCCAGCCTGGTGGGCAAGGTGGACATCCGCAAGCTGGAGACCTTTGCGCAGGACGACACCGACGCCTACAGCTACAGCGGCGGCCTGTGCTTGGCCAACCAGGGCCTGCTCGAATTCGTCGAGATGTTCAAGGCGCCCATCAAGGTGCTGCATCCGCTGCTCACTGCCACGCAGGAAGGCAATTACAAGGGCACGGAGGGTTTTGGTGCCATCCCGTTTGACGGCGTGGTGCTGGCCCACAGCAACGAGAGCGAGTGGAAGGCGTTTCGCAACAACAAGAACAATGAGGCTTTCCTCGACCGCATCTACATCGTCAAGGTGCCGTACTGCCTGCGCGTGAGCGAGGAGACCCGCATCTACGAGAAGCTGATCCGCGAATCCTCGCTGGGTGCCGCCAAGTGCGCCCCCGGCACGCTGAAGATGATGGCCCAGTTCTCGGTGCTCACGCGCCTGAAGGAACCCGAGAACTCCAGCATCTTCAGCAAGATGCAGGTGTACGACGGCGAGAGCTTGAAGGACACCGACCCGCGCGCCAAGAGCTACCAGGAGTACCGCGATTACGGCGGTGTGGACGAGGGCATGAACGGCATCTCCACGCGCTTTGCGTTCAAGATCCTGTCCAAGGTGTTCAACTTTGACAGCGCCGAGGTGGCGGCCAACCCAGTGCACCTGATGTATGTGCTGGAGCAGCAGATCGAGCGTGAGCAGTTCCCGGCTGAGCTGGAAACCAAGTACACCAGCTACATCAAGGAGTTCCTCTCGCCGCGTTATGCCGAGTTCATTGGCAAGGAGATCCAGACGGCGTACCTGGAGAGCTACAGTGAATACGGGCAGAACATCTTCGACCGCTACGTCACCTACGCCGACTACTGGATCCAGGACAACGAGTACCGCGACACCGACACCGGCGAGGTGTTCGACCGCAGCGCGCTCAATGCCGAGCTGGAGAAGATCGAGAAGCCCGCAGGCATTGCCAACCCCAAGGATTTCCGCAACGAGATCGTCAACTTCGTGCTGCGCGCGCGTGCCAACAACCAGGGCAAGAACCCCAGCTGGACCAGCTACGAGAAGCTGCGCCTGGTGATCGAGAAGAAGATGTTCTCGAACACCGAAGAGCTGCTGCCCGTGGTCAGCTTCAATGCCAAAGCCAGCGCCGAGGAGGCGCGCAAGCACGAAGATTTCGTCACCCGCATGGTGAACAAGGGCTACACCCCGAAACAGGTGCGGTTGCTGTGTGAGTGGTATTTGCGCGTTCGCAAGAGCAGCTAGCGCAGCGGCCAACAAAGCTCTTGAAGGTTTTTGCCAGCGCATCCCACCGGGGCGCTGGTCCACGCAGGGGAGCAAGGGGATGGCACTGCAAATCATCGACCGCAGGCTCGCAGGCAAGAACAAATCTGTGGGTAACCGCGAACGGTTTGTCCGCCGCTTCAAGGAGCAGATTGCGGACAGTGTGCGCCGTGCGGTGTCGCAGCGCAGCATCCGCGACATCGAGCAGGCCGAGAGCATCACCATTCCCAGGAAGGACATCGGCGAGCCGGTGTTCCACCATGGGCAGGGCGGCATCCGCGACGTGGTGCACCCCGGCAATGCCGACCATGTGCGCGGCGACCGCATCGAGCGGCCCAAGGGGGGCAACGGGCGCGGCTCGCAGGCCAGCGACAGCGGGGAGGGCGAGGACGACTTCACCTTCACGCTGACCAAGGAAGAGTTCATGCAGATCTTCTTCGAGGACCTCGCGCTGCCGCGCCTGCTGCGCACGCACATCGGCGAGAACCCGCAGTGGAAGTCGCGCCGCGCCGGCTATAGCCAGGACGGAATTCCCAACAACCTGGCAGTGCTGCGCACCATGCGCGGGGCCCTGGGGCGGCGCATCGCCCTGGGCAAGGCGTCACACCGTGAGCTGATGGCGCTGCAGCTGCAGCTCGACGCCCTGCTGGCACAGGACGACGGCACCAGCGAGGTGGTGGCCGAGCTGCAGCGCCGCATCGACGGGCTTGCGGCGCGCATCGGCCGGATCCCGTACCTGGACCCCATCGATTTGCGCTTTCGGGCCCGTGTCCAGGTGCCCGTGCCCAACAGCCAGGCGGTGATGTTCTGCGTGATGGATGTCTCGGGCTCCATGGACGAGGGGCGCAAGGAGCTGGCCAAGCGCTTCTTCATCCTGCTCTACCTGTTCCTCACGCGGCACTACGAAAAGATCGACATCGTCTTCATCCGCCACCACACCCAGGCCGCCGAGGTGAGCGAGGATCAGTTCTTCCACTCCACCGAAAGTGGCGGCACGGTGGTCAGCAGCGCGCTGGTGCTGCTCGACCAGATCATTCGCGCGCGCTACCCGCAAGGTGACTGGAACGTCTATGTCGCCCAGGCCAGCGATGGCGACAATTTCCCCAATGACAGCGGCAATTGCCGCAACCTGCTGGTAGACCGGATCCTGCCGCTGGTGCGCTACTTTGCCTATGTGCAGGTGACTGAGGTAGAGCAGAACCTGTGGGAGGAATACAGCCAGTTGCTGCCGCTGTTCTCACACTTCGCCATGCGCAAGGTGTCCGAGCCGGGCGACATCTACCCCGTGTTCCGCGACCTCTTCAAGAAAGAGGGGGTGCAGGTATGAACATGACCCAGTATCCGGTGCTGGAGCGCCGCTTGCGCGACAACCCGTGGAAGGCCGCCGCCGTGGGCGAGCGCCGCCACCGTGCCGCGCCAGAGCAGCTTCTGCCTGCCGGGGAGCGGCCCGCACAGCCGCTGCCCGATCCGAGCGACTGGACGTTCGAGCTGATCGACCGCTACCACGCCGCGATCGCCGCCACCGCCGAGCGTTTTGGCCTCGATACCTACCCCAACCAGCTGGAGGTCATCACCGCCGAGCAGATGATGGATGCCTATTCCAGCGTGGGCATGCCGGTGAACTACCGCCACTGGAGCTACGGCAAGGAGTTTCTGGCCACCGAGCGGCGCTACCGGCGCGGGCACATGGGGCTGGCCTACGAGATCGTCATCAACTCCAACCCCTGCATCAGCTACCTGATGGAGGAGAACACCACCGCCATGCAGGCGCTGGTGATTGCCCATGCCGCCTATGGGCACAACAGTTTCTTCAAGGGCAACTACCTGTTCCGCATGTGGACAGATGCTTCCTCCATCATCGACTACCTCGTGTACGCCAAGGACTACGTCGCCCAGTGCGAAGAACGCTACGGCTTTGACGAAGTGGAGCAACTCGTGGATTCTTGCCACGCGCTGGCCAACTTTGGCGTGGACCGCTATCGCCGTCCCTCCAAGAAGAACCTGACGCGCGAGCGCCTGGAGCGCGAGCAGCGCGAGGCCTACGCCCAGCAGCAGGTGAACGAACTCTGGCGCACCCTGCCCACGCGCCCCGGCAAGGATGGCACGGCGCAGGAGCACAACCGCTTTCCGAAGGAGCCGCAGGAAAACATCCTGTACTTCATCGAGAAGAACGCGCCACTGCTGGAGCCCTGGCAGCGCGAGATCGTACGCATCGTGCGCAAGATCGCGCAGTATTTCTACCCGCAGCGTCAAAGCCAGGTCATGAACGAGGGCTGGGCCACCTTCTGGCACTACACCTTGCTCACTACGCTGTACGACGAGGGCCACCTCAGCGACGGCCTGATGATCGAGTGGCTGGGCTCACACACCAACGTCATCTTCCAGCCCCCCGTGGGCCACCGCGCCTACAGCGGCATCAACCCCTACGCGCTGGGTTTTGCCATGTACCGCGACATCCAGCGCGTCTGCCAGAACCCCACCCCGGAGGACCGGCGCTGGTTCCCCGACATCGCGGGCACGCCCTGGCTGCCCGCACTCGACCATGCCATGCGCAACTTCAAGGACGAGAGCTTCATCGGCCAGTACCTCAGCCCGCACCTGATGCGCGAGATGCGCCTGTTTGCCCTGCACGACGACACCAGCCAGAGCGAGCTGGTGGTCAGCGAGATCCACGACGAGAACGGCTACCGCAGCCTGCGCCAGATCCTGTCGCAGCAATATGACCTGGGCACGCGCGAGCCCAACATCCAGGTCTGGAACGTGAACCTGCGCGGCGACCGCAGCCTGACCCTGCGCCACACCCAGTACCAGGGCCGCCCGCTGGCCGACGACACACAGGAGGTGCTGCGGCATGTGGCCCGCCTGTGGGGCTTTGGCGTGCAGATCGAGAGTGTGGACGCCTACGGCAACAACCCCGTGCTACTGCACTCGGTGGCCGCATCTGCCGCTTGAGCCGGTATGGACGGTGATGGCAGCGCTATGCGTGGATGCAGGCCTGCTGGACGCCCAGGGGCCAAGTTCCAGTTCATTGCAAGGACTTATTGCTATTAAAAATATAGCTATTAGCGCTTGATGGATAAGCGCCAGGGCCTGTTTTTTGGCAAATTTTGGTGACAACCCCGGGTGATGGAGCTGCTGCGCCCTTCAGGCGACCGTGGCCCCACGCAGCGGGCAATCGGTAGCCACACGCTCGGCCAGTGTCTGGCGCAGGGCTTGGAGCGCGGCGATGCGTGTGTCGATCTCCTGCAATTTGACCGCCAGCACCTGGGCCAGCGCAGGGCCTGGGTCGGCGGCGTCCCAGATGGCGGGCAGCCGGTCGCCAATTTCCGCCAGCGTAAAGCCCAGCTGCTGTGCGGTGCGGATGTACTGCACCAGCATCGCCGTTTCGGCCGGGTAGTCACGGTAGCCGTTGGCCAGGCGCCGTGAACGGATGAGGCCCTGCTGCTCATAAAAGCGCAGGGCTTCGCGGCTCAGGCCGGAGGTGGAGGCGAGTTCACCAATCAGCATGGGGATGTCCTTGTGGCGTGAAAACAAATGCCACCCCTGAAAGTGGCTTGACCCTGAAGCGTACTTCAGGGCTGAACCTCGGGGCTTCATTCATCCCAACGTTGATCCCCATGTTCCTTTCTTCAATTTCTCCTCCGCGCTACCTGCGCATCGTGCGTGCCAGCGGCTGGTACGACCTGCTGGTGACCTGGCCGTTTGCGCTGCCATGGACCTTTGCCTGGCTGTATGCCCAGCTGGGCCTGTTGGCCGCCCAGCTGGGCCTGCCAGGCACCCTGCATCCGCTGGATACCACCCACATGCTGCTGGCCAATCTGCTGGGCTCGGTGGTCGTGGTGTGGTCTATCGCACGTATCGCTGCGCCCACCGTGTTGTTGGGGCGGCTGGATGGCGTGGCCCGGGTTCTGTTTTCGGCCTGGCAGATCTATGCCGTGGCCCACGGCGCCAATGCCATCGTGCTGGGGTTCACGCTGTTTGAGCTGCTGTTTGGCGTGCTGCAGTGGTGGCGTGTGGCGGATGCCCCGCAGGCTCCCAAGATCAGCGCGCAGGCGCTGGCAGGCACCTGAACGCCAGAGCGCCGGCCGCCAGCATGGCGGCAATGGTCAGCATCACCGCCACATACGGGTCGGCACCCTGCGCGGCGGCGATGGACGCGGCCACGCCGGTCACCCACTGCATCAGCGCCACCCCGAGGAACAGGGCCATGGTGAACACCGCCATGGCACGCCCTGTGACGGCGGGGGCATAGGCCGAGCGCACGTCCGAATACTGCAGCACCATGTAGCCCGACAGCAGGCCCACGGCGATGGCGCCGCCCACGTCCAGCCACTCCCGGTGCAAGAAACCGATGGCCGCGAACAGGGCGGCCAGCAGCACGGTAAAGCCCGTGATCCAGCGCCTGCGCCGTGTGGGCCCCGGGTCCAGGCGGCCGAAGAAGGCTGGGCTGAACAGTGACACCAGCGATGACAGCATGGCCACGTTGCCGCTGGCCACCAGCGAATAGCCGTGCCGCTCGATCAACAGGGGCCCCAGCCACAGCCCGCGCAGCGTGAGGAAGGAGGCATACGTCGTCAGCGCCAGCAGCATGATGCCGGCGGTGTGCGGCAGCAAAAACAGCGCGCCAAACCCCCGCACCGCCTGCAGCACCGATTCGCGCGGAGGGGCGTTGTGCGTCGGTTGCGGGGGCTCGTGCACCTTCCAGAAAATCAGCAGCCACGCCAGCGCGGCCAGGCCAGCCAGCACGGCAAAGCCCATGCGCCAGGACGACAGCTGCACCAGCCAGGCCAGCGGCGTGCCCGTGAACAGCATGCCGAGCCCGCCCACGCCCATGGCCACCCCCGACACCATCGCAAACCGGCTGGCGGGAAAGTAGCGCGCGATGAACACCGTGCACACCAAAAATGCGGGCGCGCAGCCCACGCCGATCAACACCTGCCCCAGCAGCACCCCGCCATAGCCGGGCGCCAGCGCCGACAGTACCGAGCCCGCAATCGCCAGCGGAAACGCCGCCAGCAGCGTGCGCCGCACGCCGTACAGGTCGATACCGATGCCCATGAACAGCTGCATGGTGCCGAAGGCAAACGCAAACGCGCCTGCAAACACGCCCAGCGCCTGCGCCGACAGGCCGAACTCCGCCTGCAACCCGGTCGCCATGATCGCCGTGATGGTGCGAAACGCCTGGCTCAGGCCAAAGCCGGAGACCAGCGCGAGCAGCATGACCCACGCGGTGCGCGCAGGCAGAAGCGGTGGTGCGAAAGGGGAAGGGGGCGCTGGCAAGTGGGGGCTCCAGAAACAGCGGCTCCCGGGCCATGTGCCGGGGACGCTCTCTCCAGCGAGGGTACCTGCAGATCGGGACGGGCGCTGTCGCCGGTGCGGGTGGCTGTTGAACGCGCGGCTTCACATCCGGCGCCCGGATCGTCTCCAACCCGTGTTCAAGGCCGGTTATGGGTCCCCGCAGCCACTTCCTAGGGTATGTCCTGATCCATTGCGGGCCGCGCACCACGCCCCCCTGCGGGGGGCTTTCTTTGCAACAACTGCTTGCAATCCAGCAGTTGTGCGGCGGATTGTGCTGGCCTGTATTCCCAATAGGCGCAGGTCAAAGGGCTTTTTGCACCGTCATGGAGGCGCCACAGGCCGGGGGCAGACTTTAGAGGAGGCTCTCGACGTGGGGATCACCCCAATGACGGGGCAGGGGCCCTGGGGCACTCTTGTGGACACGCCTCGCCGGGTGTTGGGAAAGTTCTGAAGTCGGTGGTTTCGGTCTCTCGCAAGCAGTCTGGACAGATGCGCACAGCTCGGTGTTTTCACAAAGGCGGCGCAGGCAGGTGGTAGTGGCAAGGTTTGTGCTTGGTGGCAACCAGGGGCCTGTGTGGCCGGTGGCCCCAAGGTGTTGGATGTTGCAAGGTTTTCGGGTGTGCCGCCAAGGCCACCGCGATGTCAGGAGTGACCGATGAAGAAGATGGTTTCGCTGGGTTCGGGTGCGCTGGTGACCCTCATGCTGACGGGATGTGCAAGCCAACCCCCTGCACTGCAGGCTTTCTCCGAGCCGACAGACCGCAGCAGCATGCAGTTTGCGTGTGGCAATGGCGAAAAGGTGGAAATGCAGTTCTACCCCGATCAGGGGCGCAGCGTGCTGCGGCGCAGCGGCTGGACGGTAGACCTGCCCAAGCAGGCCGCTGAAACGGGCTATGCCTTCAGCAACGGCCCAACGACGGTGCTGGGCAAGGGCAACGAGCTGACCATTCAGATTGGTCACCTGGCACCGATCTGGTGCCGCAGCAACCGCCCCATGATGGTGGCGGGCGTGCAGTAATCCCCAATTCCTTCGCCGGTGGGCGAGCCCTGCATTTGGCAGGGCGTTGTAAAAATAATAGCTGCCAACGCTGATACATAAAGCGCTGGTGGCTTTTTTTATGCCCAATGTCCCCCGTTGTGCGGGCATGGGAAAGAGGCGTTCAAACCCTTAGAGGTCCGTGCGCAGCTTCCAGATCTCGGGGAACAGCACCACGTCCAGCATCTTGCGCAGGTAGCTCACGCCGCCGGTGCCGCCCGTGCCGCGCTTGAAGCCGATCACGCGCTCCACCGTCGTCACGTGCCGAAAGCGCCACAGGCGGAACGCGTCTTCCAGGTCGGTGAGTTCCTCGCCCAGCTGGTACAGGTCCCAGTGCTCCTTGGGGTTGCGGTACACCACCAGCCAGGCCTGCTCCACGCCGTCGCTTTCCGCATAGGGCTGCGTCCAGTCCCGCTCCAGGTGGCTGGCGGGCACGGGGATGCCGCGGCGGGCCAGCAGGCGCAGGGCCTCGTCGTACAGCGAGGGGGCTTCGTACGCGGCCTGCACCTGGGCCAGCAGGTCGGCGCGGTGCTCGTGGGGCTTGAGCATGGCGCGGTTCTTGTTGCCCAGGGCAAACTCGATGCTGCGGTACTGGTAGCTTTGAAACCCGCTGGACTGGCCCAGGTAGGGGCGCATGGCGGTGTACTCGGGCGGTGTCATGGTGGCCAGCACGTCCCAGGCGTGCACCAGCTGCTCCATGATCTTGCTGACGCGTGCCAGCATCTTGAAGGCCATCTGCAGTTCGTCGTTGGCAATGTGCGCAATGGCCGCGCGCAGCTCGTGCAGCATGAGCTTCATCCACAGCTCGCTGGTCTGGTGCTGCACGATGAACAGCATCTCGTCGTGTGCGGGCGACAGCGGTTTTTGCGCGGTGAGGATGGCGTCGAGCTGCAGGTAGTCGCCGTAGCTCATGGACTTGCTGAAGTCGAGCTGGGCGCGCTCCTCGTGCACTATGGATTCGGGCAGGGCCGTTGATGCCTTGTTGTTGCCGTCAGCGGGGACGGCTGTTTGGGAAAAGGGGCACATCGTTGGGTCTCCGTTGCTTAAAAGGTGTGAAGGGACCCGGCGTGTCCGAGCAGGCGGGCATGGCGGGTTCGTTCGCACCTTCTTAGGTCACTGCGTGCGTCTGGTTGAACTCGGGGCGTTGCCACTCGGCCGCCTCCAGCACCTGGCGCAGATGCTCCACCGCATTCCACACGTCTTCAAAACCGATATACAGCGGCGTGAAGCCAAAGCGCAGGATGTCCTTGTGCGGGCCTTTGCCCCCGTCACCCTTGCGGAAGTCTCCAATCACACCGCGCGCAATCAGCGCCTGCACGATGGCGTAGGCACCGCTGCCCTGGCCATTGACGCCCGCGCCTTCGTCGCGCGTCAGGCACACCTGCGAGCCACGCTGTGCATGGTCACGCGGCGTGGCCAGGCCCAGACCGTAGCCTGCGCAGCGCTCTTCCACGAGCTTTATGAACAGGTCGGTGAGTGCCAGCGACTTGGTGCGCAGCGCGGCCATGCCGCCCAGGTTTTCTGCGGCGGTGAACACATCCAGCCCGCACTGCAATGCCGACAGGCTGATGATGGGCTGGGTGCCGCACAGGTAGCGCGTGATGCCTGGTGCGGGTGTGTAGTCGGGGGTGAAGGCAAACGGAGCCGCGTGGCCCCACCAGCCCGACAGCGGTTGCCAGAAGCGATTGGCGTGGCGTGGATTCACCCACACAAAGGCCGGAGCGCCCGGCCCGCCATTGAGGTACTTGTAGCCACAGCCAATCGAAAAATCAGCGCCTGCGCCGTTCAAGTCCACGGGCACGGCGCCCGCGCTGTGCGCCAAATCCCATACACACAAAATGCCCTGGGCGTGCGCGGCAGCGGTGATGGCCGCCATGTCGTGCATGGCGCCGGTGCGGTAGTTCACGTGGGTGAGCATCAGCACGGCGACGTCGCTCGTCAGTGCGGCGGCGATCTCCTCGGGTTCTACCAGCACCAGTTCCAGCCCACGCTCCTTGCACAGGCCTTCGGCGATGTAGAGGTCGGTGGGGAAGTTGCTGCGCTCGCTCACGATGCGCTTGCGCGTGGGGTTGTCCTCGCGGGCGATGTTCAGCGCCGCGCTGAGCACCTTGTAGAGGTTGATGGACGTGCTATCGGTGCACACCACTTCGTCCTGGCCCGCGCCAATCAGCGGGGCCAGCTGGTTGCCCAGGCGCTGGGGCAGATCAAACCAGCTGGCGGTGTTCCAGGATTTGATGAGGTCGGTGCCCCATTCGCGCGCCACCACATCGGCCACGCGCGCCGCAGCAGCCTTGGGCAACACGCCCAGCGAGTTGCCGTCGAGGTAGATCACGCCCGCAGGCAGGCTGAAGTGCGCACGTAGCGGGGCGAGCGGGTCTTGCGCATCGAGGGCGCGGCAGTCTTGGAGGGTTGTCGTCATGGCGGTCCAGGTCAGTTACTTCTGTTTTGATAGCTGCTTGCGCTTGTCTGGTAAGCGCTAGAGGCAAAAAATGCTTGAAATCAATGCATCACAACGCTCTGAGCACGGCGCGCACGGGCGACGCATCCGCCGTGGTCAGCTTGAGCGGCAGGGCGATCAGCTCGTAGTCGCCCTCGGGCACGTGGTCGAGCACCAGGTTCTCCAGCACCCGCAGGCCCCGGCGGCGGATGACCTGGTGGCTGTCCAGCGTCTTGCTGTCGGCCGGGTCGATGCTGGCGGTGTCGATGCCCACCAGCAACACGCCCCGGTCGGCCAGGCGCTCGATGGTGTCGGGGGCGTAGGCGGTGAGCTGGCCGTCCCATTGCGCGGGGGCCTGGGCGTAGGTGCGGACCAGCACGCGGGCGGGCAGGGTGCCATCGACAGCGTGGGCAATGTGATCCCAGGTGATCAGCGCGCCACAGCCGATGGCGTGAATCACGCGGCACGGGCCGAGGAAGGCATCGAGTGATACATCGCCAATGGTGGCGCCCTGTGCGTCGTAGTGCAGCGGTGCATCGGCATGGGCGCCCACATGGGGCGACAGCGTGATGGCGCTGACGTTGACCGGACAACCCGGGCCAATGGTGGCGCACCACGCCTGGCTGTAGGCCGTATCACCCGGAAACACGGGGCTGCCGGCGTGCACGGGCGGCGAGATGTCCCACAGCGGGCGGGCGTTGGAGGTAGGGCTTGCTGGCATGGGACAAAGTTTGCATGTCCCGGAAAAACCGTGGTGTCGGTTATTTCCAACAGCTCAGCAGTTTTTGTTGAGGCTTAAACGATCTCTGGGGTCGCAGATCCGGAGATGAGACCGTCCATTTCTTCCACCACAAAGCCCACACGAAAGCGGGCGCAGCAGGTCAGGCAAGGGTGAACTTAGTCGGGCCTACAAGCGAGAAGAAACGGCAGGGGAAAACGGGGTGCGCTATACAGGCGGAATCAGGCGCTGTGGGGGAGGGGAATGCTCACGAAAAATCCCACGCCCTGGCCGTTCAAACCTTCGCCTATCTGCACCTGCCCCCCCATGCGCAGGGCCGCCTGCCGCACGATGGCCAGGCCCAGGCCGGACCCATTGGCCGCATGGCCAAGGCCCCGGTAAAAGCGTTCGAACACCCGGCTGCGTTCGGTGAAGGGGATGCCAGGCCCATCGTCCTGCACCACCAGGTGCAGCAGGGCACCGTCTTGCCGCAGGCCCACGGCCACATTGCCGCCGGCCGTGGTGTAGCGCACAGCGTTGTCGATGAGGTTGTGCACGATGGATTCGAGCGCGGGCAGGTCCAGCCGTGTGGGCAGGGTGTCGGGTGCGTCCAGCGACAGCTCGATCTGCCGCGCCATGGCCTGGGGCACCGCCTGCGCCAGGGCGGCGCGCAGCCACTGGGCCACATCAAGGTCACGCGGCGCAGGGCGCTGGGCTTCATCCAGCGCGGCCAGGTCCAGCAGCTGCTGCGCCAGGTGCGAGGTGCGGGCGATGGCCTGCTCCATGTGCGCCTGGGCCTGTGTACGTTCATCTTCGATCTGCGAGCGCGCCATGACATGGGCCTGGGCCGTGATCACGGCCAGCGGTGTGCGGATCTCGTGTGCGGCATCCTGCACAAAGGCGCGTTCGCGCTCGACCTTCTGGCGCATGCGGGCCAGCAGGGTGTCCAGCGACTGCTCCAGGGGTTTGAGCTCGCGGTGGAGCGCGTTGAAGCCCACGGGCTGCAGGTCGTCGGTGTTGCGGCGGGCAATGCGGCTGGCCAACTGCTGCAGGGGCTTGAGGCCGTTGCGCACCGACAGCCACACGGGCACCAGCACAAAAGGCATGGCCAGCAACAGGTAGGGCAGGATGAAGCGCCCGTTGTAGGCCAGAAAGGCTGCATCCGTGCGTTTGGGCTCAAACACCTGCAAGGCCCAGCGGGCGTTGTGGCCGGTGTAGATGCGGTACACGGAGCCCTGTGCGCTGGCTTCGGTGATCACGCCCACCGCCTGAGGCTGCCTGGGGGGCAGATTCAGGGTCTTCAACTCGGGCGATGCAAACACCGGGTTGCCGGCTGCATCACTGAGTGCATGCAGTGTCTTGCCGGGAAAAATGCCGCTCTGGCGACGGCGGATGTAGGTCCAGGTTTCGGTAGAAGCGATGGCCGCTGCGGCGTGTGCGGGGTCGGTCAAGTCCTGCAGAGATACCAGCAGGGCGTCGCCATACTTTTGCAGGCCGGGGTCATTGGTGATGGTGTGTTTGTAAGTGATGAAGATGTAGCCCAGCAGCACCGCCCACACCAGCACAAAGGCCAGCACCACCGACACCACACTGCGGCGTACCAGCGTGGGTTCGGTCAGCCTTGTCCAGGCGGTGTGCGGCGTGCGTGGGTCCGTCATGGTGCGGGTCATGCCTGCAGCAGGTAGCCCACACCACGCACGGTGCGGATCAGCTCCGCCCCGATCTTGCGGCGCAGGTTGGACACATGCACTTCGATGGCGCCAAAGTCCACGGGCTCGCCCAGTGGGTCCAGCCGCTGCGACAGCAGGCTTTTGGACACCACCACGCCAGGCTCGCGTGCCAGCTCCAACAGCAGCTGAAATTCGCGTGGCGAAAGGTCGAGCGCCGCGCCACCGCGCTGCGCAGCGTGGCGGCGCGGCTCGATCACCAGCTCGCCCAGCACCCAGCGTTCGCTGGCCTGGCGTGCGCTGCGGCGCAGCACGGCGCGGATGCGAGACATCAGCTCGGCCGTGGCAAAAGGCTTGATCACAAAGTCATCCGCCCCGCCATCCAGCCCCGCCAGCCGGTCTTCCACGGCCGAGCGCGCAGTGATCACGATGATGGGCACCTGCCCGCCGTGCCCGCCCTGGCTGCGCCAGCGCGCGAGCAGGTCAAAACCACTGCCGTCGGGCAGCGTCAGGTCGAGCAGCACGCAGTCCACGGTGGTCGCATCCACCGTGGCGGGCGCGTCCACCGCACGGCGCAGCCATTCGCTGGTCAGGCCCTCCACCTTCAGCGCGGACTGCAGCGCGCGGCCCAGGTCCAGGTCGTCTTCGATGAGCAGGATGTGCATGGCGAGATTGTGGCGGGTGCGGTGCCTGCTGGGCGGGGCCAGAAGGTCCGCCTTTGGCTGGCGTTAAGGCAGCAGTTTGCACAATGGCAGCGCGCGCAGCGCAACGCGGCTTGCTCACCGACGTTTGAGAAAGAAGAATGAATGAAAGAAACTGGGGAGGATGCCCTTGTGGGTGATGACAAATCGATGATGGGTCTATCGGCACCTTCACGGCTGGTGCTGCGGCCCTTTCGCGGCCCATCGGACTTCCCGGGCATGGCTGAGGTGGCCAACGCCAGCTTTGATGCCGACGGGGTGCTCGCACGGCGTACACCCGAAGACCTGGCGCGCGACTACGCCGCATTCACCCAGTGCGATCCGTATCAGGATGCTGTGATGGCCGAGTTGGATGGTGAACTGGTGGGCTATGGCCGTTGCTGGCGATTCACGCAGGCCGACGGGTTGACGCTTCACTCCCAAATCGGCTTTGTGCCAGGGCGTTGGCGCGGACGCGGCATTGGCCGTCTGCTGCAGGGCTGGATCGAGCAGCGGCACCACACCGTGGCAGCGCAGCAGCCGGACGGCCCGCATGTGCACCATGCCTATGTGCAGCAAGGCGAAGATGCACGCGCCAGGCTGCTGCAGGCCCGCGGCTATGCGCCGATGCGGTATTTTTTCGAAATGCTGCAGACGCAGCTGCATGCTGTGCCCGACTTTCCCATGCCCGAAGGGCTGGAACTGCGGCCCGTGTTGCCCCAGCACTACCGAGCCATCTGGGATGCGCACCACACCGCGTTCGAGGACCATTGGGGAATGGTGCCGCCATTGCCACGCGACTACGACACGTGGCTGGAGAGCCTGATTTTCCAGCCCGCGCGCTGGCAGGTGGCATGGAACGGCGAAGAGGTCGCAGGCCAGGTCCGCACGTATATCAACGAGGACGAAAACCGCCATCTGTCCAGGCGACGGGGCTACACCGAGTTCATCAGCGTGGGTCGCCGCTGGCGTGGCCGTGGCCTTGCCAGAGCGCTGATTGCTCGCAGCCTGCGCCTGCTGGCGCAGGAGGGCATGTCGGAGTCTGCGCTGGTGGTGGACGGCGAAAACCTGACGGGCGCCAACCGGGTGTATGAGGACTGTGGGTTCCACACGGTCAAGCGCCACACGATCTACCGAAAACCGCTAGTAGTACCCGAGGTATAGGCGCAACGTGCGCTGGCGCCGCAATTTGCCTGTCGCAGGAATACAGCAGCTCCGCGACGCCATGGGGCAGAACGTGCTGGTCTTAGGCTGCGCTTAAGCCTTGTCCCCAGACAATCCTTGGCAGAGAGGATGTCTATGAGAAAAACACACACCCACCGCGTCGTCGTCTGGGCGGCGTGCCTGGCAGGCGGCGCCGCATGGGCCCAAGCGTCGCCCGAGGGAGCGGGGGCCGGGGCATCATCAACGCCGCAGCTCGATGGTGTCACGGTGACTGCGCGCCGCTCGCTGGAGCAGCGTTTTTTTGCCGCCGGTTCGCTGGTCGTGGTGGACCGCGCCGACATCGAGCAAATGGGTGCGTTCTCGGTGGCCGATGTGCTGCGCCAGTTGCCAGGCGTGCAGGTAGTGCCATCTGCCGATGGCAGTGTCGAGATCCGCATGCGCGGCATGGAGCGCGGCGCCACGCAGTTGCTGATCGACGGCCAGCGCGTGGGCAGCAAGCGTACCCAGTTGCCCATTGACCAATTGCCGCCTGAACTGATCGAACGCATCGAGGTGGTGAGAGCGCCGAGCGCAGAGTTTTCGGGTGCCACCGGGGGCACTCTCAATATCGTGCTGCGCCAGGCCACGGTGAAGCGCGAGACGGTGCTGCGCCTCACCGACAACCACGTGTGGGGGCGCAATGCGGGCCAGGCGTTCTTTTCGCGCACGGGGCCTTTGGGCGGCGCTGTGAAGCCTGCCAAGGGCGCCCAAGGCTCCGATGGCGCCGAGGAGGTGCTCGAGGCGGAGAACAGGGAGCCGTGGTCCTATTTCGTCGCGGCCTCTGCGACGGGTTTGTTGCTGGGCTCGGACACCCACCGCAGCACGCAGGTCGGCGGTGCGGAGGTCGCACAGTCCGATACCAGTGCCCGCTACAAGCGCACCGACTACGCACTGGTGCCGCGTGTCAGCGGAAAGATCGGTGCTGCGGATCAGCTGACGCTGCGTGCCACGCTCAGCAAGGCCGATTTTGGCGGTACCGCGGACAGCGTGGGCAGCGGCGATGGTACGTATGCGGCGCGTTCGCATGAAGCGCACAACTACGACCGGCGCTATCTGCAGGCCGCAGCCGACTGGACGCACCGCTTTGCGGCCAGCAAGCTCGAAACGACGTTGTCAGCGAGCCGTGCCAGCGACACCGTGGACCGCAGGGGCGACCTGCTGCGCAACATCGGCGTTGGCGGTGCTGCAGTCACGGACAGCTATAGCTTTGTGGACGACCGGCGTGAAGACGTCTGGAACCTCAGCACCAAGCTCACGGGTACGGCCGACGCACTGCTGTGGAGCGCCGGGGCGCAGCTGGAAGACCGCAAACTTTTTGTCAACACGACGGCGAGTGGCGACCTGCCGGTGAACTCGGGTCTGGATGCCGGCATTCGCCGGTGGGTGGTCTGGGGGCAGAACGAATGGGAGCTGCCCGCGACCACCACGCTCACGCTGGGCCTGCGCGGCGAGCGCGTGGAGCTGAGCGGCGGAAGCTCTGCCGTGACGGGCAGCAAGCAGTGGAACATCCTGCAGCCATCGCTGCATACACGCACGCCCTTGTCCGAGGACCTGCAGTGGCGCGTGAATCTCGCGCGCGTCACCCAGTTGCCGCGCGTGTGGGATCTGGTGGACCGCGCCATCCCCAGCCAGGGCAGCAACAGCCTGAACAACCCTGACACCATTGGCAATCCGAACTTGCGTCCCCAGGTGGCCTGGACACTGGACACCGGTTTTGAGCGGCGTCTTGCCACTGGCCACGCGGGCGTGAACCTGTTCGTGCGCCGGATGAGCGACGTTCTTGCTCCCACACTGCAGTTGATCGGTGCACGCTGGGTGGAGCAACGTGGGAATGTGGGAGACGCCATCGTGTGGGGCCTGGAGGCCGATGCCCGCACGGGGTTGGGCTGGGTGGGCCTGGGGAGCGAATGGACGCTGTCGGCCAATGCCAGTGCGCTGCAGTCACGCATGACCAGTGGGCCCAACGAAGGACGGCGCATTCCGGGGCAGGCACGCTATGTGGCCACGCTGACAGCGGCAAAACCCATGCCGCGCAATGGCGGCTGGTATGGCGGCGCCACGCTGTCGATGACGGGGCCGGCCGACCAGGACATCAACGGGACGTTGACCGGGAAGAATCGCGCAAGCGCCACGCTGGATCTGTATGTGGGTCAGCTGGTACGCGGGCTGGGTTACTGGCGGTTGGGGGTCTACAACGTGGGTGATGCCCATTTCCGCCGGGATCGCGTCGACGCGTCGGGTGCGGTACCGGTCGTGAGCACCAGTAGCATGCAGTGGACGCCGCGCGCGTACCTCACGGTGGGGACGCAGTTTTGAAGGCGGCAGGACGCCTGGGCTGGGGCTCACGGGCTCGGTGCGTGGTCTTCATCGCATGGTCCTCGCTGGCCTCTTTGGTTTTGCCGGCGGGCGCAACCCCGATGGCACCTGCAACAGCATCCGGAGCAAGCGCTCCCGCTGAACCAGTGTTCACCCGGGCGCGCCTGGTTTCGGTTCAGAAAGAGGATGGGAATCGGCTGTATGTGCGCCTGAAGCTGCTGCCAAGCTCGAAGCTCCCTTTCACGACGCAGAGGTTCAAGGTGAGCGATCGGGCGCTGCCGACGGGCATCCCGGAGGGCTCATGGGTCAAGTTCACGGCGCGCCACATGGACGGCGAGAACACCCTGACCTCAATCCAGTTGACCCCGGAGTGCAAACGCTTTCAGCCCTGCGACTAACGCGCGGAGCGTGAATGTGGGGGTGGCGGGTGCGAGGTCTGTGCCGCCGCTGCACCCCTCAGGCGTACAGACGGCCGTCCTTCAAGGCGTGCAGCGCATGGGCCAGGTTGCTGCGGGCCTGCACCTCATAGCGTGTTTGGAACCATTCGGTGCCGTAAATGCGCGGCCGGTCGAGAAACCCCTGCAGCACCGCGCTGCGTCCCGCTACATAGCGAGGCCAGCGCACAAAGAAGTATTCGCGCCGCACATTGCGCTCGAACTGGCGGTACACCGTATCGCTTTGTCCGAGGATGGCCAGGTCGATATCCACCACCCACTGCGCATCGCCCGCGAGAGGGCCGGGGGTGTGGCAGGTATCCAGAATGTGCTGGTGCACAGTCTCTGCCAGCGTAGCTGGTAGCTTTTGGTTCAGAACGAATCGATGTGCCCAGTCGGCGCTGCGTTGTTCGTTGTGCTTGCTCCACGGCCAGTAAATGGCGTCGTGGTACCACAGGGCCAGAGCGACGGCATGGGGGTCTTGCAGTGTGTCGGGCTGCTGGTCCTGCACGGCCTGCCAATGCCGCAGGCAGGCCCACAGGTGCGTGGTGTCGTGGTACGCGCGGGGCCAGTGGGCCCAGCTCAGGATGAGGCGGCGGCCTTCGGTGCGCCACGCCGGAGAATCCCGGCCCAGCGCCTGGCCCAGGGCCTGCCAATGCGCAAGCAGTTCGGTGGCGTGGGCAGGCTGGCGGCGCCAGGGCATTTGGGGGCGAGGCGCTACGCAACGCGGCCGAGCTGAAGGTACTCCATGAGTGCCTTCTGTACGTGCATGCGGTTTTGGCTGCGGCACGCAGTCTGCGACTGCTTCACGTCCGCGCTGCGGACATGAGCCTGCGCCGAAACAGTCTGCTGGCGCTGTCGCGCCCCCGCATTGCATTTCATGCAACGCGGCCGAGCAGAAGGTACTCCATGAGTGCCTTCTGCACGTGCATCCTGTTTTCAGCCTCATCCCACACCACGGACTGCGGTCCGTCGATCACATCGGCCTCGACTTCCTCGCCACGGTGTGCAGGCAGGCAGTGCATGAACAATGCGTCGGGTTGGGCGGCGGCCATCATTTCGGCGTCCACACACCAGTCGGCAAACGCCTTCTTGCGCTCTTCGTTCTCGGCCTCGTAGCCCATGCTGGTCCACACGTCGGTGGTGACGAGGTCGGCGCCTTGGCAGGCTTCGAGCGGGTTGCTAAAAAATTGATAGCTGCTTGCGCTTATCCCGCCTGCGCCAACGGCCAATTTCTCATCAATTTCGTAGCCACGGGGCGTGCTCACATGCACCTTGAAGCCCAGCAGCGCAGCCGCCTGCAGCCAGGTATTGGCCATGTTGTTGCCGTCGCCCACCCATGCCACCGTCTTGCCCTGGATGGAGCCGCGGTGCTCGATGTAGGTGAAGATGTCCGCCAGGATCTGGCAGGGATGGAACTCGTTGGTCAGTCCGTTGATGACGGGGACGCGCGAGTGTTCGGCAAAGCGCACGATCTTGGTCTGCTCATAGGTGCGGATCATCACCAGATCCACCATGCGGCTGATGACCTTGGCGCTGTCTTCAATCGGTTCGGCGCGGCCCAGCTGGCTGTCGCCCGTGGTCAGGTGCACGACCGAGCCGCCCAACTGGTACATGCCGGCCTCGAAGCTCACGCGCGTGCGGGTGCTGGCTTTCTCGAAGATCATGGCCAGCGTGCGGTCCACCAGGGGGTGGTGCTTTTCGTAGGCCTTGAACTTCTTCTTGATGAGCGCGGCGCGCTCGAACAGGTAGGTGTATTCGTCGGCGGTGAGGTCGTTGAACTGCAGGTAATGTTTCAGCGTCGTCATGGCGGTGTTGCTTTGCTCTTCATTCAGCCAGTATGGCTTTGACCAGCGGGGTCAGTTTGGCGACGATCTCGTCGGCTTCGGCAGTGGTCAGGATCAGCGGGGGCACCAGGCGGATCACGCTGTCGGCTGTCACGGACAATAGCAGGCCCACTTCGGCAGCACGGCCAATCAGTGCGCCGCAGGGCTTGTTCAGCTCAATGCCGAGCATCAGGCCCTGGCCCCGGATCTCCTTCAGGCCGGGCAGGCTGCCCAGTTCGCGCTGCAGCGCGGCCCGCAGGTGGTCGCCCACGTTGGCCGCATTTTGCAGCAGGCCTTCTTCTTCCATGATGCGGATCGTCTCGACCCCTGCACGCATGGCCAGCGGGTTGCCGCCAAAGGTGGTGCCGTGGTTGCCAGGCTGCAGCACATTGGCGGCCTTGGGGCCGGCCACCACGGCGCCAATCGGCACGCCCGAGCCCAGGCCCTTGGCCAGTGGCATCACGTCGGGAACGATGCCTGCCCACTGGTGGGCAAACCACTTGCCGGTGCGGCCCACGCCACACTGCACTTCGTCGATCATCATGAGCCAGCCGCGCTCGTCGCACAGCTTGCGCAGCTGCTGCAGGTATTCGACCCGCATGGGGTTGATGCCGCCTTCGCCCTGAATCGTTTCGAAGAACACGGCCACCACATTGGGGTTGCCTTCGGTGGCCTTCTTGATCGCCTCGATATCGTTGAGCGGCACGCGCACAAAGCCTTCAACCAGCGGGCCGAAGCCGCTGTAGATCTTGGGGTTGCCGGTGGCTGACATGGTGGCAATCGACCGGCCGTGGAAGGCCTTCTCATACACCACGATCTCGGGCTTGGCGATGCCCTTGTCCACACCGAACTTGCGTGCGATCTTCAGGGCGGCCTCGTTGGCCTCCAGGCCCGAGTTGCAGAAAAACACGTTGGTCATGCCCGACAGCTCCACCAGCTTGGCCGCCAGTTGCTCCTGCAGTGGCACGTGGTAGTAGTTGGAGGTGTGGATCAGCTTGGTGATCTGGTCTTGCAGTGCGGGCACCAGCTTCGGGTGGTTGTGCCCCAGCGTGTTCACGGCGATGCCACCCAGGCCATCGAGGTATTCCTTGCCGTTCACGTCCCAGACTCGGCAGCCTTGCCCACGGGCCAGCGCAATGGGTACGCGGCCATAGGTGTTCATCACGTGGGGCGAAGCTGCCGGGGTGGTAGCGGTCATGCAGAAATCTCCAGACGGTGCGGTGATGGGTTGGCTGGTGGCCATAAACCCGGAAAAACGAAGCACGATTCTAGGGGGAGCACGGTAAACGGCTGTTGACGATTGCGCATTACTGCAATGCGGGCCAAACCCTGCATTTCGGTGTCTATCTATGGCCTGGCACGGGGATTAGGGAGCTAGCTCTTATATAAGAGTTAGAATGTCGCGCTGCGGTGCAGCATGCAGTGATCCTGTGTCTGGCGCGCTCATTACCACTCCACTCCCCGATGGTTTCCCCCTCCTCCAAAGAAGTCTTCATTCAGGGCATCACCCACGACGGGAAAACCTTTCGGCCCAGCGACTGGGCCGAGCGGCTGGCCGGGGTGATGAGCAGTTTCCGCCCGGGTGGCGCGCGCCCTGGCAGCCATCTGAGCTATTCGCCCTGGTGCATTCCCACCACGCTCAATGGCGTGAAATGTGTGGTGGTGCACCGCGACCTGCAGGGCCACGAGCCCATGGCCTGGGACTTCGTCATCAACTTCGCGCGCGACAACAACCTGCAGGTGGCCGAAGCTTGCCTTCTGCCCGATCTCCCGTCCGTCAAGCCCTGATCTGGCCTGTGACCTGGCAGCTTGTGGCTGAAGGGCGTCTTTTTCGGCCCGTGCGCTCTCTATCCTTTCTCGGATTTCAATATTGGGTGGCCTGAAGCCGTGCCCTCATATGCGCCGCCCCTGCTGGCTTGGCGCTTCTTTCCCGTCCAGAAACGAAAAAACCGCCCGAAGGCGGTTTAATTCGTTTTTTTGCTGGCAGCGCACCCGTTACAAACGGCGAACGGCACATACCGTTCGGGCTGTTTGCCTGCCGGGGCAGGCGGTGGGGTGGTTAGGCGGCTGCCAGTGCCAGGGCTTTCACCTTGGCAGACAGGCGGCTCTTGTCGCGAGCAGCCTTGTTCTTGTGGAAGATGCCCTTGTCAGCCACGGTGTCCACCACGGCTTGCATCTTGGCGAACAGTTCGGTCGCCTTGGTCTTGTCGCCGGACAGAACAGCCTTTTCGACGTTCTTGACAGCGGTACGGTATTTGGAGCGCAGCGAGGTGTTCGCAGCGTTGAGCTTGATGTCCTGACGGACGCGCTTGCGGCCCGACGCCAGGCGCGGGTTCTTCTTCTTTGGTTTAGCGGATGCCATGATTTAGTTCCTTGGGTCTGTGGATGATGCCAGCAAAGCCCGCGATTATAGCCCAAGGCAGTTTGTTCATCGCCGCGGTGTTCACAACCGGCGCAGCGCCATCGCGAGCCCACCCGTCGGACTGGCCCTGCCTGGCCGCTGGGCGCGTCCTCCTCCGGGGGAAGACGCGAAGCGACTCAGGGGGAATACACTCCCTGCGGTGTCACTGTTCAAAGCCGCCTCTACCGTTTCCCTTCTGACCTTTGTCTCCCGCATCACCGGGCTGGTGCGAGAGCTGCTTATGGCCTCGGTTTTCGGGGTCAGTGCGATGACGGATGCGTTCAACGTAGCGTTCCGCATCCCCAATCTGTTCCGCCGAGTCCTGGGCGAAGGCGCCTTCAGCCAGGCCTTTGTCCCGGTGCTGTCTGCCACCCGCGCCCAGGAGGGCGATGAGGGGGCCCGTGCATTGATCAACCATGTAGGCACCTTGCTCGCGTGGACGCTGGTGCTGCTGTGTATTGCCGGTGTGCTGGGCGCTCCCTGGATGGTGTGGGGCATGGCCAGCGGGCTCAAGCAGTCGCCCCAGGGTTTTGACGCTGCCGTGACCATGACGCGCTGGATGTTCCCCTACATCGGCTTCATGTCGCTGGTGGCGCTGGCGGGGGGCATTCTCAATACCTGGAAGAAGTTTGCCGTGCCGGCGGCGTCGCCCGTGCTGCTCAACATCGCGCTGATCCTGTCTATCACGGTGGGCGCACCCTGGTTTTCCCGCCATGGCATCGAGCCCATCTACGCCCAGGCGGCGGGGGTGATGCTGGGTGGCTTGCTGCAACTGGCCATCCAGGTGCCTGCGCTGGTGCGCCTGGGGCTGCTGCCGCGCATTGGGGTGCGCTGGGCGGCCATTCGTGCCGCCTGGGCCGACCCCACCACGCGCAAGGTGGCGCGCCTGATGCTGCCCGCGCTGCTGGGGGTGAGCGTGGCGCAGATATCGCTGCTGATCAATACCCAGATTGCCTCGCACCTCGCCACCGGCAGCGTGAGCTGGATCACCTACGCAGACCGCCTGATGGAGCTGCCGACCGCGCTGCTGGGCGTCGCACTGGGGGTGGTGCTGATGCCGCAGCTGGCCAGCGCCCGCGCCAAGCAGGACGACGAAAGGTACTCGGCCATGCTTGACTGGGGGCTGCGCCTGGTGGTGCTGTTGTCAGTGCCCTGCATGGTGGCCTTGCTGGTCTTTTCAGAGCCGCTGGTGGCGGTGCTGTACCACTATGGAGCGTTTGGCGACAAGGACGTGCGGCAAACCACCCTGGCCCTGACGGGTTATGGCGTGGGCCTGGTGGGCATTGTGGCCATCAAGGTGCTGGCGCCCGGTTTCTATGCCAAACATGACATGCGCACCCCCATGCTCATTGCGGTGGCGGTGCTGGTGTTGACCCAGTTGATGAACCTGGTGTTGGTGCGTTATTTGCAGCATGCCGCCCTGACATTGACCATCGGCATTGGCGCACTCATCAATGCCGGTTGGCTGTTGATCGGTCTGCTGCGGCGCGGCAGCTACCGGCCTCTGCCAGGCTGGGGCAAGTTCGCCCTGCAGGTGATCGCTGCGAGCGCCTTGCTGGCGGTGCTGCTGGTATGGGGTGCGCAGCACTTCGATTGGGTGGAAATGAAGGGACAAACCCTTCGGCGGATAGGGTTGCTGGCGGCGCTCATGGCTGCTGCTGCCGTGCTGTACTTTTGCGCGCTGTGGGCAGCCGGGCTCAAGCTGCGCCAGCTGTTGCGGCGCTGATTCCAGCGAAGGCCGCAAATGCCCTGTCAAGAGGGGCTTTCTGTCGCTTGACGCCATCCGGCGGGGCACTTACAACTCCACCATGTCCCTGAGCTATTCCGTACCCACCTCGCTGGAGTACTTTGCATCGCTGGTGCAAAGCGATGACCACTTCCCGCTGCTGGAGGCTGCAGCCAGCCTGGCGCAAGACGAATACCCCGAGCTCGACATGCAGCAATTGCTGGGTGATATGGACCAGCTGCTCGCGCGCATCAAGCGCCGCCTGCCTGCCGATGCCCCGGCGCTGCAGCGCTTGCGCACGCTCAACCAGTTCTTCTTCGCCGACCTGGGCTTTGGCGGCAACATCAACAATTACTACGACCCCGAAAACAGCTATCTCAACGCTGTGCTGCGCACGCGCCGGGGCATCCCGATTTCGCTGGCCGTGTTGTGGATGGAGCTGGCCCAGGGACTGGGCCTGCATGCGCGGGGCATTGCATTCCCTGGGCACTTCATGGTCAAGGTGCTGCTGCCCAAAGGACAGGTGGTGCTGGACCCGATCTCGGGCCAATCCCTCAGCCGCGAAGAGCTGGCCGAGCGGCTGGAACCCTACAAGCGCCGCAACGGCCTGGTGGACGACTACGATGTGCCGCTGGGCCTGTACCTGCAGGCCGCCACGCCGCGCGACATCATCGCGCGCATGCTGCGCAACCTGAAAGAGGTGCATCGCACGCAGCAGGACTGGCAGCGCCTGATCACCGTGCTCGACCGGCTCATCGTGCTGCTGCCTGACGCCTGGGGCGAGCGGCGCGACCGGGGGCTGGCCCATGCCGAGCGCGGCAACACCCTCGAAGCGATGGCCGACCTGGAAGCCTATCTGGCCCATGCGGAAGACGGGCTGGACATCGATCTGATTGCCGACCGCCTCAACGCACTGCGCAGCTAGAACGGCGCACTGCTCGCCGGCTGGTCAGCTTGTAGCTGCGCCAGTTGCCGGCGCAGTTCGGTGTTTTCGGCGGTGAGTTCTGCCACGCGGTGGCGCAGGGCCTGCAACTCGTCGGGAGTTCCCTCGGCGCTGGTGCCTGCCTCTGCTGCGGGGCTTTCTTCGGAAGGTGCTTCGTCGCGCGGCTTGCGCTTGTTGAGCTCGCGCACGCGCTTGGCAACCTGCTTGAGTTCGTCCTTGCCCGCCACGACGGCCGCCACCTGCTCTTCGGCGGGCAGCGTGGCCACGGCGGCGGCGGCGTTGATGGAGATGGTGCCGGACTTCACGGCCGCCACCAGTTCCGGGGCGGCCTGCTTCTGGATTTTTTCGATCATCACCACCTGGCTGCTGCTCAGGCGTGCGGCCTTGGCAATGGCCTCACGGCTGTTCAGTGGATCGGGTGCGGGCAGGGCGGCGGTTGCCTCGGGGGTGTCAGGGGCTGCGGTGGCTGCTTCGACCTCTGGGGACGTCGCTGCGCGGGCCTTGCGGTCGGCCATGATCTCGCGCTTGCGCAGGGCCAGTACGCCGCGCTGGAAGTCCGACACACTGCGGCGCCCCAGATGCTGGTCGATCATCCACAGGTGCACGTCTTCCATGGACTGAAAGCGCGGGTTTTGTACGGTCTGGAAGGGCAGGCTGTGCTTTTGGCAGATGCCATAGCGGTTGTGCCCATCCACCAGCACGTCGCCCCACAGCACCAGCGCGTCGCGGCAGCCTTCGGCCAGGATGCTGCGCTCCAGCGCCTCATGCTCGTCGGGGGTCAGGGGTTCGATGTAGGCTTTGAGTTCTTCGTTGACGACGATGTTCATGGCAGAGGAGGCAATCGGGAGCGGGCAAGGGGCGCGATTGTAGAGGGCTCCGTCAGCGCCCGGAGCCAGGCTCCTATGAGTCCCCCGTGCCCCGCAAGGCCAGCCAGCCCGCCACCGCCGTGAAGGCCGCCACCACGGCCACGATGATCCAGAAGCCATGCCCGTTGTCGGCCAGCGGCACGCCGCCGACGTTCATGCCGAACAGCCCCGCCAGGATGTTGATGGGGAGGGCCAGCACGGTCACCACCGTCAGCACGAAAAGGCTGCGGCTGTTGGCCTCCTGCACGCTGGCGGCGATTTCTTCCTGCAGCAGCTTGATGCGCTCCTGCAGGCCCTGCATATCACGCAGTACCACCGAGAACTCTTCGGTCGAATCGCGCAGCTCTTGCGCATCGTCTGCGCCCATCCAAGCAGGTGGGTGCTGCAGCAGGCGGAACAGCGCCGCCGGCTCGGGCGCCAGCAGCCGCTGCAGGCGCACCAGCAGGCGCCGCAGCACGCCGAGCCGCGCGCGTTTGTGGTCCAGCCGGCCAGCCAGCAGCGCGTCCTCCACATCGTCGATGCGCTGGGTCACGCCGCGCACGATGTCCACCAGGCCCGAGGCCTGCGTGCGCATCAGCTCGGCCAGCAGGGCCACGCTGGAGCAGGGCGCGTTGCCGCTGCGCACCGCCGTGCGCAGTGCGTCCACCGAGCGCAGCGGGCGGGTGCGCCCCGTCACCATCAGGTGCGGCGCCACGCTGGTCCACAGGGTGGCGATGTCCGAAGGCTCGAACGCAAAGTCAAAGTGTGCGTCGTTGAGCACGGCGATCAGCGTGTCGTCGTCACGCTCGATGCGGGTGGACACCGAGCGGTCCTTGAGCGCATCAAAAAAGGCTTCGGGCAGGTCGGCATGCCGCTCCATCCAGCGCACGGCCTGGGCGTGGCTCAGGTTGAAGTGCAGCCACAGGAAGGTGCCTTGTGGTGGCAGCGTACGGTGGCCGCTGGCCGTGCCATGGGGGTGTAGGCCCGCCAACCACTGTGCGGCCTGCACGGTATCGACTTCGTGTGGCGCAGTGCCTGCGCCCAGCAGGTAGCCGCAGATCAGCCCGGCGGCATCACCGCCGTAGTTCAGGTGGGTGTTCACGGCGGGGAAGGGGCGGACGGGAGTGGACAAACAACAGCGGGCACGGCTGCATGGTGCGGCGCGGGCGTGACAACCCCGTGACAGATCACGCCGGTGTCACAACACTGTCACCGGCCGGCCCCACGATGGCGCATCTGTCTGTCTCTTTGCCCGCTCGGATCTGTTGCCCATGTTTCACCAGAACACCCTTGATACCCAGGACTTGATGCAACGCATCGCCAACGACCTGATCGACAGCTATGACGAAGAGCTGGAGCTGGAGATCGAGGACCGCGATGTCGATGACCTCGGAGCGTTGCAGTCCACGGACAAGCTGGCACGCCAGCTCTACTTCAAGGAGCTGTTTCGCCTGCAGGGCGAACTCGTCAAGCTGCAGGACTGGGTGCAGCACAGCCGCCAGAAGGTGGTGATCCTGTTCGAGGGGCGCGACGCCGCCGGCAAGGGCGGCGTGATCAAGCGCATCACCCAGCGCCTGAACCCCCGCGTGGCCCGCGTGGCTGCGCTGCCAGCACCCAATGACCGCGAGCGCACGCAGTGGTACTTCCAGCGCTACGTGGCGCACCTGCCCGCCGCTGGCGAGATGGTGCTGTTTGACCGCAGCTGGTACAACCGAGCGGGTGTGGAGCGCGTGATGGGTTTTTGCACCGACGACGAATACGAAGAGTTCTTCCGCACCGTGCCCGAGTTTGAAAAGATGCTCGTGCGCTCGGGCATCACACTCGTCAAATACTGGTTCTCCATCACCGATGAAGAGCAGCACCTGCGCTTTCTGGGCCGCATCCACGACCCGCTCAAGCAGTGGAAGCTCAGCCCCATGGACCTGGAAAGCCGCGTGCGCTGGGAGGCCTATACCAAGGCCAAGGAAACCATGCTGGAGCGCACCCACATCCCCGAGGCGCCCTGGTGGGTGGTGCAGGCGGTGGACAAGAAAAAGGCGCGCCTCAATTGCATCGCCCACCTGCTGTCGCAACTGCCCTACCAGGATGTGCCCCACCCGGCGGTGGTGCTGCCGGACCGGGTGCGCAACCCTGAGTATTTGCGCCAACCCGTGCCCGCGCCGATGTATGTGCCTGAGATGTACTGAGCGCACTTTGCGCAGGGGAGGGGCTGGTGCAAGACGCCTGATGCCGCCGCCGGTGCTGCCCGCACCACGCAGCTCAGTAGTTCCATTGCTATTTTTTGAATAGCAGGTAGCGCTTTTCCATCAAGCGCTAGCGGCCAAAAAGGCCTGAATTTCTACGTCTGGGCCGGGCCCTTGAGCATCTCGATGGTCGAGATCACGTCCCGCACCTTGAAGGGCTTGAGCAACACGCGCCGCACCTGCAACGCCTTCATCTGCACGGCGGTCGATGCATCGACCTGGGTCGTGGTCACCGCAACGGGCACTTGGGCGTCCACTGCGAACTGGGCGCTGCGCACCTGTTCGAGCAGTGCCACGGCTTCGGGGGCTTCGTCCAGCGAGACGATGACGCCCGAGAAGTCCTTGGCCGCGAGTTGCTGCTGCGCGTTGCGCACCGTGCCCACCTGGCGCACTGCAGGCAGGTTCAACTGGCGCGCCGTGGCCACGATGATGCTGCCGGTGAGCGAGCTGGGCTCTACGAGAAGAATGTCCAATGGGGATGCGCTGCTCATCGTGCGGGCTCCCCGTGGGCGCGGCGCACCAGCTCCTCCACCGCCAGGTCGCGCAGGGACGCGAGGATGGCCAGGTCGATCGCGTCCAGCTGGCGCGGTGTGCGGTCGATGAGGCACAGCGTGCCGATGTTCTCTCCGCCCGGCATCTTCAGCGGTGCGCCGGCGTAGAACTGGATGTGGGGATCGCCGGTGACCAGCGGGTTGTCGGCAAAGCGGTCGTCCAGCGCCACATCGGGCACCACCAGCGTGTCGTCCTGCAGGATGGCATGGCCACAGAACGAAATGCCGCGTGCGGTCTCGCACACATCCAGCCCGTGGCGCGACTTGAACCATTGCCGCTGCTCGTCGATGAGCGACAGCAGCACGATGGGCATGTCGAACTCCTGCGCGGCAAATGCCGTGAGCCGGTCAAAACGCTCCTCGGGCGGCGTGTCCAGTATCAGCAGCTGGCGCAGGGCCTGCAGGCGGTCGTCCTCATTGGCGGGGCGAGGGGGCTCTTTCATGGCGGTATGGGGCAGTCGCGATGGACATTGATTATGGGCCGTGGGCGCGAAATGCGCGCTTGCGGACGCTCAGTGCGTGTGCCCTCGGAAGGTACCCTGCGACGGCGTGCCGCCGCGCCCGAACTGGTGCCAGGCGCGCCGCAGCTGGGTGTCCGAGCTGAAGCCTGCCATCAGCGCCGCCTGCGTCACGTTCTGGCCAGACCGCAGCGCGGCCTCGGCCGTGGCCAGGCGGATGCGGCGCAGGTACTGCAGCGGCGCAATGCCCGCGTGCTCCAGAAACAGCCGCGTGAGGTGCCGGGGCGAAGTGTGGGCCACCTCGGCCATCTGCGGCACGCTCCAGTCGGCCTGCGGCTGCTGGCCCACGGCGTCCTGCACGCGGTGCAGGGCGGGGTGCAGGTGGTTGCGGTGGTGCAGAAAGGGGGAAAACTCGGGGTCGTTCGGTCCTCGGCGCAGCGCCACCACCATGGACTGCGCGACCTGGGCCGCCAGCGCGGGGCCGCAGGTGTCGGAGAGGCGGTGCAGCAGCAGGTCGATGCCCGTGGTCACGCCCGCGCTGCTGTACACGGCGCCATCGGCCACAAACACGCGGTTGGCCACCACGTCGCAGCGCGGGTCCACGGCAGCCAGTTCGTCCAGGTGCTGGTGGTGGGTGGTGGCGCGGCGGCCCGTCAGCAGGCCCGCATGGGCGGCCAGCACCGACCCGGCGCACACCGTGATCAGGTCCAGCTGCCCCGCCACGGGCCGCAGCCCTCGCAGCCAGTGCAGCAGGGCGCGCGCCTCTTCGCCTTCCACGTCGATGTGTTGTCCCGCCAGCCCCACCAGCACCACCCAGGCGGGGGAGGGCAAGGTGGCGGGCAGCGGCTCCAGCCCTGTCAGCACGGCGCCCACCGAAGACACGGACTGGGGTGTGGGGCTCACGAAGTGCTGCACAAACCGCGCGGGCTGGCCCTGGTTGACCAGGGTCTGGTTGGCAATGCGCAGCGCCTCGGCCGGGCCCGCCCAGTCCAGCACCAGGCTGCCCGGTAGCAAAGCAAAGTACACGTGGATGGGCTGGGGCAGTGTGTTGGACATCACTTGTTCCTGTTGACCCGTCATAAAACTGGCGCAACCGATGCCAGTGCCACCGTGGAACGGGCTTTGCCAGTCCACGGGCGGCGTCCCCCTCGGGGGGGGGACGCGCAGCGGCACAGGGGGGTCAAGGCTTGTTGTTCCACGGGGTATCCATCTGGCGGGCGGTGCGCTCGGACAGCGCGGCGCCGACGAGGCGCGTGACCAGGTGCAGGCTCATGTCGATGCCGGCGCTGATGCCCGCGGACGTGACCAGCGCACCCCGGTCCACCCAGCGCACATTCTCCCGCACGTCGAGCGCAGGAAACTGAGCGCGCAGGTCGGCAATGTCCTCCCAGTGCGTGGTGGCGGGCCCTTCGGTGAGGACACCTGCCGCCGCCAAAATAAAGGCGCCCGTGCACACCGAGGCTGTGATCTGCGCAACGCCCGCCGCCTGGGCAACCCACGCGCGGGTGCTTTGGCAGGCAGCGGCGGCATCGACCACACCACCCGGCACGATGAGCACATCGGGCGTGGCGGCGGTGGCAAAGTCCGCATCGGGCAACACGCGCAGGCCCGCGCGGGCGCGCATCGGGGCCATGCTGCGGGCCACGCACTGCACCCCAAACGGTGCGGGCGCGCCGGGGTACAGGCGCTGGTGCATGCGGCTGGCAGTGGTGAAGACTTCGTAGGGGCCGCCCAGGTCCAGGGCCTCCACTTCGTCGAAGACCAGGATGGAGATCTGCAGGGGGTGGGGTGCGGAGAAGGTGTTCATGGCCGTGCTCATGCTGCGGCCCGGTCGATGGCCTGCTGAACCGTGCTCAGGGTGGCAAACCGGCCCTGCAGCACGGTGGCGGTGCGGGTCTTGATGTCTGCGGCCGCCAGCGTCTGGCCGTCGGGCTGCTCCATGTCCCAGGTCAGGGTTGCGTCGGTGACGTAGTCCACCTCCCAGCCCAGGTCGGAGGCGTGGCGGGTGGTGGTCTCGCAGCACTGCTCGGTGCGGATGCCACTCACGATCAGGCGCTGGACGCCGTGTTGTGTCAGCCACACGTCCAGCCCCGTGCCCACCAGCGCGCTGTGGCGAGATTTGGTGAAGGTGGCGGCTGCCTCGAAGTCCACCAGGCCCTCCAGCGCCCGCACATGGCCCGACGCGACAGAGAAAGCGTTCTCGGGCACAGCCGGGCCTTCTGCATGGAACACCCGCACCACGGGCACGCCGCGTGCCACACAGCCTTCGATCAGCGCGTTCTGGGCACGCAGATAGGCCGGCAGATCCTGGGCTGTGAAATAGGGGCGGTGGCGGAAGGATTCCTGGACGTCAATCACAATCAGACAGGTTTTCATGGTGAACTCGAAGGCGGGTTGAAACGAAGGTCCAATCTTCTCAGCGCAACCAGATGGCGTCCCGTCTCCTGGAGACAAGCTTCGATCAATTTAGGCCATATTGGAGGGGTAGTCTGCCCGCTGCCGTCGGTGTGCTGGGTGGGTGGGGCATTTTTTGAGATAAAAACAATCTCTGGCGCCTATCCTGTAATGGATTGTTGCTATAAATATAGTAGCAATGTGCAATTATTCGCCATAAGCTGTTATGGTGACTAGGGTTTTCCCTTAACTCCCTGCCCGTCCTGCCCCAAACACCCATGCCCCGCCGTTCCCGTCTGTTTTCGATGTCAGCGCTGACGCGGGCGTACCAGCGCAACCTGAAGGCGTTTGCACGGGCGACGCGGGCGGTGCAGCCCGTGCGCGCCAAGGCGCCGGCAAAGCTGCGGGTGGTGGCTGCCCAAAAACCGTCCAGCACGCGAACCCCTCGCCCCGCACGCAAGCCGGTGCCGGCCAGCGGCAAATGGCTGGCGGGCATTGCACCAGGGCCTGCGGGCGCGCGGCGGTTTCAGCTGTACACCCCGCCCGGTCTGGCGTTGGCGGTGGATGAGAAGCTGCCCCTCCTGGTCATGCTGCACGGCTGCGGCCAGACCGGACGGGACCTGGCCGCCGTGTCGCGCATGAACCGGCTCGCCGCGCGTGAGCGCTTTCTGGTGCTCTACCCCGAGCAGGAACGCATGGCCAACGCGCATGGCTGCTGGAACTGGTTCGAACGCCGCAGTGGCAAGGCCGAGGCTGAAGCCGCCACGCTGCTGGCCGCCGTGGACCAGCTCGCACGCCGCCACCCGGTGGATCTTTCTCGCGTGGCCGTGGCGGGCCTGTCGGCGGGTGGCAGCATGGCCGTGCTGATGGCGGCGCTCTACCCCGACCGGTTTTGCGCCGTGGCCATGCATTCGGGTGTGGCTCCGGGCACGGCCGAGTCCGCGGCCACCGCCATCGCCGCCATGCATGGGCGGCGTGATGCCCATCTGCCTGACGCCCTGGCGGCCGGGGCACCTGTCGAATCGGTTGCCGCTGTGGGCGGAAAAAGTCCGACAGGCAGCCTGCTGCCGCCGTTGCTGGTGCTGCATGGCGACGTGGATGGTGTGGTGTCGGTGCGCAATGCGGCCGCCACGGCACAGTTGTGGGCACAGGCGCTGGGTGCGCGGGCGGGCGCCATCCGCACCTTGCAGCGCGGGCAGCGCCACGCCATGCGGGTGACCGAGTTCCGGGCGCGAGGCCGAACGGTCGTGGCGTTGCGCGAAGTGGTCGGGCTGGCCCATGCCTGGAGCGGTGGTGCCGCGCAGCTGTCGTACAGCGATCCCCAGGGGCCCGATGCCTCGGCACTGGTCTGGGCCTTTGTAGCCCGCCAGTTCAAAGAAAAATAGCCATCAGATCAGGCCCTGCCGCTTTTCTGCAGGGCATTTTCTGCTATCAAATATGCAGTAAATGGTCTGAGCGGCTCAGGTCAGCCGGGGCTGGCGCCTGTCGGCCAATGGTTCTGCGTGTGCACCCGCCTGCAGTTGAAAGGCGGCCACCACTTCCTTGAGTTGATGGGCCTGCTGCTGCAAGGCGGCGGCGGCGGCGGTGGCCTGCTCGACCAAGGCCGCGTTTTGCTGCGTGCCCTGGTCCATTTGCGAGACGGCTTCGTTGATCTGTTCGATGCCATCGGTCTGCTCGCGGCTGGCCTGGCTGATCTCCTCGATCACGGCCGACACGCGCAGCACGCTGTCCACCACGTTCTGCATGGTGGCCCCGGCCTCTTGCGCCAGCTGTGCGCCCGCCTTCACCTGCTCGGCCGAATGGCCGATAAGCGCCTTGATTTCTTTGGCCGCCTCGGACGAGCGCTGCGCGAGGCTGCGCACCTCGGTGGCCACCACCGCAAAGCCCCGCCCCTGTTCGCCGGCCCGGGCGGCTTCCACCGCCGCATTGAGCGCGAGGATGTTGGTCTGGAACGCGATGCCCTCGATGACGCCCGTGATGTCGGACACCTTGCGCGAAGACGCGTCGATCGAGCCCATGGTCTGCACGACTTTCTCGACCACCACGCCCCCCTTGCGGGCGACGTCCGAGGCGGTCTGGGCCAGCACGCTGGCCTGGCGGGCGTTGTCGGCGTTCTGCTTCACGTTGGAGGTCATCTCTTCCATGGACGCAGCGGTCTGCTCCAGCGCGCTGGCCTGGGATTCGGTGCGGGCAGACAGGTCGTGGTTGCCCGCGGCGATCTGTTGCGACGCGCTGGCAATGTGTTCGGTGCCGTCGCGCACCCGCTGCACGATGCGGTGCAGGCTGTCGCGCATGGACTGCATGTCCAGCATGAGGCTGGAACTGTCGCCCGCACGCGTGGCGACAGCCACCGACAGATCCCCTTCAGAGATGCTGCGGGCAATGCTGCGCGCGTAGCCGGGCTCGCCGCCCAGCTGGCGCAGCAGGTTGCGCGATATGAGGGTGCCCAGCACCAGCAGGGCGGCCCCCAGCAGCAGGGCCAGCACGCCGAACCGCAGTGCCCGCTGCCAGATGGCGGTGTTGACGGTGTCGATGTAGACGCCCGAACCGATCACCCAGCCCCAGGGGGCAAAGCCTTTGACGTAGGAGGTTTTCTCCACCGGCGTGTCGCTGCCGGCCTTGGGCCACAGGTAGGGCACGAAGCCCGCGCCGCTGGCCTGCACAGTGCGCACGAATTCGACAAACAGCTGCTTGCCGTTGGGGTCCTTGTTGGCCGTGAGGTCTTGTCCGTTGAGCTCGGGGCGGATCGGGTGCATCACCATGCGGGGGTGCATGTCGTTGATCCAGACATATTCGTTGCCGCTGTAGCGCACCGCCTGAATGGCCGCCGCCGCGCGCTTGCGGGCTTCGTCGTCGGGCATGCCACCCTTGGTGCTGAGGTCGTGGAAGTGCGTGGCAATGCCATGCGCGGATTCCACGACCTGGCGCACGCCCGTCTGGCGCTCCTCCAGGATCAACTGGCGCTCGGACAGCAGGAACCACGCGGTCAGGACGGCGATGCCGAGGAGGGCGCTCAGCACCAGAAGTGCCAGTTTTCGTGCAATGGTCATGGGGAGCCCCTGAAAAAAGTGGAGACCAGGCGCTGTCGCCGTCCGGCGAGTGGGCGCGGCATCAAGAATCTGTTCAAAGAGCAGGGTAGCCCCGGAGTGCTGGCTTTCAGCATGGCGATAACCCGCACTGGTCTTGCACTGGAAAGTCCCTGCAGGGGGCATGGCGGGCGCATGGCCCTCGGTGAGCCGCTGGGCTCAGAGGGGGAGGGATGGGCGAGGCGGCTGCGGCTGCGCGCCCGGTGGGGGCGGGGCCACTACACGAGCCGCGACGCCACCAGTTCCTTCTTGAGGTAGGCGTAGAACAGCGGCGCCGCCACCAGCCCGGCGGGGCCAAAGACGGCCTCGGCCACGAACATCACACTCAGAAGCTCCCACACGCCCATCTGCGTGCGGCGCCCCACCACCTTGGCGTTGATCACGTATTCGGCCTTGTGGATCAGGATCAGGAAGCCCAGGCATGCCGCAGCCGCCAGCGGCGACACTGACAGGCCGACGATCGTGATCACCACGTTGCACACCAGGTTGCCCACGATGGGCACCAGCCCCGCCACAAAGGTGAAGGTGATGAGCACAGGCGTGTAAGGCAGTTGCAAGCCCCACAGCGGTAGCACAAACAGCAGGAACAGCGCGGTCAGCAGCGTGTTGAACGCTGCAATCCAGAACTGCGCTGCCACGATCTGGCGGAACGCCTCGCCAAACAGCGTGATGCGCAGCTTGAGCTGCTGAGCCAGCGGGCCGCGTGCCAGCACTGGCGGCCGCACGGCAGCCAGTGCGCCAATCAGCAGGCCCACATAGGCAAACAGCACCCCCGCCAGCCAGGCGCGCCCCGCCATGGCCAGGGCCCCCGCCTTGGCGCCCAGGTAGTTGGCGATGATGCGCTGGATATCGGCTACGCCCTCCGGCAGGTGCGAGGCCACATCGGCGGGCAGCTTCAGGCGCAGCTCGAGCACCGTGCGTGCCATGTAGGTGAGCAGTTCCTGGTATTGCTGCGGCGCACTGACCAGGTAGCCGCGCGAGTGGGTGAGGCCCGCCGCCAGCAGCGCCAGCGGCAGCAGCATCACCAGGCCCGCCGCCGTCACCTGCGCCACGCGCAGGCTGGTGGCGGAGGGGGTGGGTTGCCGCTGGATGCGGCCCAGCCCCTGGGCAAACCAGCCGGTGAGGGCGCGGGTGAGCAGGAAGCCCAGGCATACACACAACAGGCCGGGTAACAGGCCGCGCCACATCACCAGCAGCAGCACAGCAGCCATCAGCACGTAACTGGCTGCCACGATGCCCAGGTTCAGGGCGCGGGGCGGTAGCGTGGTGGGGTGTTGGTCAGTCACGGCGCTGCACATCACCTGCATGGCTCGACACTGGCGCGGCCGAGTCCGGCGGGAAGCCGCGAAGCGGCTCAGGGGGGTGTTGCTTCACCTCAGGCCACGACCACGGCCGCACCTTCGCCGCGTGCGGCGATGGTGCCGATGGCGTACACCTGCTCGCCTGCGGCGCGCAGCGTGGCGGCCGTGGCTTCTGCGGCGGCAGCATCCACCACCACCACCATGCCGATGCCGTTGTTGAAAGTGCGGTTCATCTCGATGTCGTCGATACCGGCCGTCTTCTGCAGCCAGGCGAACAGCTCGGTCTGGGGCCAGCTGCCCTTGGTCAGGTGGGCGGCGGTGCCGTCGGGCAGCACGCGGGGAATGTTCTCCAGCAGGCCACCGCCGGTGATGTGGGCCAGGGCCTTGATGCCGCCGGCGTCATCGGAATGCGGGTGGGCTGCCAGCGCGGCCAGCACGTTCTTCACGTACAGGCGGGTTGGCTCCATGATGGCCTGCTTGAAGGGCTTGCCGTCCAGCGTGGCCGGGGCCGTGGCGCCTGCGCGCTCGATGCACTTGCGCACCAGGCTGAAGCCGTTGGAATGCACGCCATGGCTGGCCAGGCCCAGCACCACATCGCCGGGCTTCACGTTCTGGCCGGTCAGGATCTTGGCTTTTTCGACCGCACCCACGGCAAAGCCGGCCAAGTCGTATTCGCCCGCGGGGTACATGCCGGGCATCTCGGCGGTTTCGCCGCCGATCAGCGCGCAGCCGGACAGCTCGCAGCCCTTGGCAATGCCGCCGATCACGGCCGCCGCAGTGTCCACATCGAGCTTGCCGCAGGCGAAGTAATCAAGAAAGAACAGAGGCTCCGCGCCCTGCACCAGCACGTCGTTCACGCTCATGGCCACCAGGTCGATGCCCACCGTGTCGTGCATGTTCCATTCGAACGCAAGCTTGAGCTTGGTGCCCACGCCATCGGTGCCAGACACCAACACGGGCTCCTTGTAGCGCTTGGGCACCTCGAACAGGGCGCCGAAGCCGCCGATGCCCGCCAGCACGCCTTCGCGCATGGTCTTCTTGGCCAGCGGCTTGATGCGCTCGATCAGCGCGTCGCCCGCGTCGATGTCAACGCCGGCGTCTTTGTAGGAGATGGGGGTGGAGGAGGCAGAGGAGCTCATGGAAGGGGCTTTGGTGCTGGTAGACCCGCCGGGCGGGCTGGAATCCGGGGATTTTAAGGGGCACCGCCCAGGCGGGCTTTCTCAGCCCTGTCTGGGCGGGGGCTTTGGAGCCGCAACCGGGGCGGGGCACCAACTCGCACACAGCGGCCATCGCATGCGGCGAGGGCTGGTCACAAGGCCGGGCGCGACATCCATGGCTGCACTGTTTATCGCTGCTCAACTAATAAGTTCACTCATCAAACTATGTCGGGTTTGCCCGGATGCGTGCGCCGATTCGGCCCTTTCATAATTAGTTTGTCGTCCGCACTATGTCGGGTTGAAGTCTTTGCTTGGCGGGGAAAACGTCTCGTCACGGCCTGCAGCCTGCAAGGTTCAGCGAGAGGGATTGCGGCACGACAGTCAACGTCGTTCACACCAACCAAGGCCCGCACGAGGCCACTCATGGAGACAAGAATGAAATTGAAGACAACCTTGACCGCCCTGGCAGCCCTGGTGCTGGGCCTGTCCGGCGCCAGTGCGTTCGCCCAGGTGGTGGGCGTGAGCTGGTCCAACTTCCAGGAAGAGCGCTGGAAGACCGACGAGAAGGCCATCAAGGAGCAGCTGGCCAAGCTGGGCGCCAGCTACATCAGCGCCGACGCGGGCGGCTCGCCCGAGAAGCAGCTGTCCGACGTCGACTCCCTCATCGCCAAGGGCGCCAAGGTGCTGATCGTGCTGGCGATGGACAAGGACGCGATCCTGCCCGCCGTCAACAAGGCCGCGCAGCAGAAGATCCCGGTCGTGGCCTACGACCGGCTGATCGAGGCCCCGGGCGTGTTCTACATCACCTTTGACAACGTCGAGGTCGGCCGCATGCAGGCCCGCGCCGTGTTCGAGGCCAAGCCCAAGGGCAACTACGTGATGATCAAGGGCTCGCCCACCGACCCCAACGCCAACTTCCTGCGCGGCGGGCAGCAGGAGGTGATCGAGGCGGCCATCATCAAGGGCGACATCAAGATCGTCGGCGAGGAATACACCGAAGGCTGGAAGCCCGAGGTCGCGCAAAAGAACATGGAGCAGATCATCACCAAGAGCGGCGGCAAGATTGACGCCGTGGTGGCCTCCAACGACGGCACGGCCGGCGGTGTGGTGGCGGCGCTCACGGCCAAGGGCATCAAGGGCATCCCGGTGTCCGGCCAGGACGGCGACCATGCGGCACTGAACCGCGTGGCCCAGGGCTCGCAGACGGTGTCGGTCTGGAAGGACGCCCGCGACCTGGGCCGCGACGCCGCCGGAGCAGCCGTCGCGCTGGCCAAGGGCCAGAAGGTGGCGGG
This sequence comes from Acidovorax sp. ACV01, assembly GCF_014851495.1. Taxonomy (NCBI): domain Bacteria; kingdom Pseudomonadati; phylum Pseudomonadota; class Betaproteobacteria; order Burkholderiales; family Comamonadaceae; genus Acidovorax; species Acidovorax sp. ACV01. The sequence goes on from NZ_JACUZT010000012.1 coordinate 42,255, forward strand.
CGCCCAGACCTGGAACGGCGGGGAGAAAAAGGTGTCGCTGCAGGCGCAGTTCCTGAAACCCGTGCCGATCACTGCCAAGAACCTCGACCTGGTGGTGAAGGCCGGCTGGATCCAGAAGGATGCACTGTGCAAGGGCGTGGACGCTGCCAAGGCGCCCGCCGCCTGCAAGTGAGCCCGGCGCGGCGCTGCGTGCCGCCCGGCTGCTGAACAACATGTTTTGAAGCTCCCGGACCGGGAGCGGGGCATTGCCGTGCGCGGCGGGCAGGCCTGAACCCGGTCCCTTCTCATTTCTGGCGGAGTGCGCTTGTGAGTCCTGTTCCCCATGCCCTCAGGCAACTGGCCATCGACTGGCGGTTGGTGCTGATGGGCGCCGTCCTGATGGTCACCGCCATCGTGTTCAACATCCTCTCGGGCGGCTTGTTCCTGTCGCCCGAAAACCTCTACAACATTGCCCAGCAGACGGCCGTGGTCGGCATCGTGGCCACGGTGGTGGTGCTGGTGATCGTGGCGCGCCACATCGATCTCTCGGTGGGCTCGGTCATGGGTTTTGTCGGCGTGCTGATCGCCACGCTGATGTACACCGCCGGCTGGCACTGGGTGGCGGCGTCGCTGGCCGGGCTGGCGGTGGCGATCGGCGTGTCGCTCTACCAGGGCGCGCTCACGGCGATGCTGGGGGTGCCGTCCTTCGTGGTTACTCTGGGCGGGCTGATGTCGTTTCGCGGCGCGGCCTTCATGGTGGCCGACGGCAAGACCCAGCCGGTCAGCGACAGCTTTTTTCAGCGCCTGGGCGGCGGCTTCGATGGCGCCATCGGCGTGCAGGCCAGCTGGGTGCTGGCCGTGGTGCTGGTGGTGGCGCTGGGTTTGAAGACCTGGCTGCGGCGCCGGGCCAAGGCGTCGTACGGTGTGCCCAACCCCGCGCTGTGGCTCGATGCGCTGGTGGCAGCCGTGCCGGCCGTGATCGCCGTGGGCTTTGTCGCCACGATGAACGCGTACCAGATACCCACCAAGGATGCGCCGCAGGGCGTGCCCATCCCCGTGCTCATCTGGGGCGGCGTGGCGGTGGTGCTGTCGTTCATCGTGCGGCGCACGCGCTTTGGGCGCTACGTGTTCGCCATCGGCGGCAACCCGGAGGCCGCAGCCCTGGTCGGCATTCCGGTGCGGCGCGTCACGCTGATGCTGTTTGCGCTGATGGGCGTGCTCATCACGATTGCAGCCATGGTCTCGATTGCGCGGCTCAATGCAGGCACCAATTCGCTGGGTACCGGCATGGAGCTGTTCGTGATCGCGGCGGCCGTGATCGGCGGCACGGCGCTGGCAGGCGGCAGCGGCTCCATCCTGGGGTCGGTGCTGGGGGCGCTCATCATGCAGAGCATCGACAGCGGGCTCCTGCTGCTCGATATCTCGATCGGCCTGCGCTACGTGATCATCGGGCAGGTGCTGATCGCGGCCGTGGTGTTCGACGTGGTGTACCGCCGCCTGACGGGAGACACCGCATGAACGCGCCCCTCGTGGAGATGCGCGGCATCCGCAAATCGTTCGGCGGCGTGCGGGCGGTGGACGACGTCAGCCTCAACCTGTACCCGGGTGAGGTGGTGGCCCTGCTGGGGCACAACGGCGCGGGCAAGTCCACGCTGATGAAGATGCTGGCCGGCGCCTACCCCATCGACAGCGGCGATGTGCTGGTGCAGGGGCAGAGCGCCCACATCCGCACGCCGGCCGACGCGCAGCGGCTGGGCATCGAATCCATCTACCAGACGCTGGCGCTCGCCGACAACCTGGACGCGGTGGCCAACCTGTTTCTAGGCCGCGAGCTGCTCACCCGCTGGAACACGCTGGACGACCACCGCATGGACGCCGAAGCCCGCAAGGTCTTCGAGCGCCTGAACAAGAACTTCCGCAACGTGCGCACGCCGGTGCGGCGCCTGTCGGGCGGGCAGCGCCAGGTGGTGGCCATCTCGCGCGCCATCTACTTCAACGCCCGCATCCTGATCATGGACGAGCCCACCGCCGCGCTGGGCCCCGAGGAGACCGCCATGGTGGGCCGCCTGGTGCGCCAGCTCAAGGCCGAAGGCGTGGGCATCTTCCTCATCACCCACGACATGCCCGATGTGTTCGGCCTGAGCGACCGCCTGGCCGTGATGAAGAACGGGCGCATGGTGGGCGCCTACCGCACGGCCGATGTCACCGAGGACGAGGTTCTGGGCATGATCATCGCAGGCAAACAACCCGAAGGAAAAGCGCAGACCCACCGCCTTGGCGAGCCTGCGCCGACCCCCACACCCGCATGAAGACCACCGGCGACCAGCAACTTGTCAAACGCATCAACCGCAGCGTCCTGCTGCGGCTGCTGCGCCAGCGCGGCAGCCTCTCGCGCGCCCAACTGGCCGGCGAGAGCGGCCTGACCAAATCCACCGTGAGCCTGCTGGTGCGGGAACTGATCGACGAAGGTTGGCTCGCCGAAACCGGGCTGGCCGCCGCGCAAGGCATGGGCCGCCCGTCCACACCGCTGCGCCTGGACGGCAGCCGCCGCGCCATGGTGGGCGTGGAGATTGGCGTCGAGTCACTGCGGGTGGTGGGTGTGTCGGTCACCGGCGAGGTGCTGTGCGCGTCCGAGGCCCCCCTGGCCGACCGCGACCCCGCCGCCGTGTGCCGCCAGGTGGCGGCGCTGGTGGGGCGCACGCAGGCCGAACTGGCGGCCAGGCCGGTCACCGTGTCGGGCGTTGGCATCGGCGTGCCCGGCGCGTTCGACGAGGCCACCGGCACCATCCGCTTTGCGCCCAACCTGGGCTGGCGCGACGTGGCCTTTTTGCCGCTGATCACACGCGCGCTGGCCGACGCGGGCAGCCCGCCGGTGGCGGTGCATGTGCAGAACGAGGCGGACACCGCCGCGCTCAGCGAGTACGAGTTTGCAGACGGGGAGGCGACGGACTCGCTGATCTTCGTGACCTGCGGCGTGGGCGTGGGGGCGGGCATCGTGCTCAACGACCGTCTGTTCACCGGGCTGCAGGGCATGGCCGGCGAAATCGGCCACAGCATTTTGCAGATCGACGGGCCGCCGTGCTCCTGCGGGCGCAGGGGGTGCGCCGAAACCTTCTTCGGGGCCCGTGCGCTGGAGCGCCAGAGCGACCCCGCGCGCGGCGGTGTGTTCCTGGGCGTGGTGCTGCAAAACCTCTGGACCACCTTCAACCCCGGCGCCTTGGTGGTGGGCGGGCCCTCGTGCGAGCGGTACCCCGCCATCGTGCAGCAGGCCCGCGACACGCTCGATGCCTACGCAGCCAGCGCCGGCGTGGCGGCGCCCAGTGTGCGCGCAGCCCGCTACGGCCTGCTGGCCTCGGCCGTGGGCGCGGCCGCGCTGGTGCTGCACCACGAGCTGCGGCCCATGCACGCGCCGGCAGTCGCCGCGGCGGGGGGCGATGAGCAGGCCCTGGCCCCACCACCGGCAGGCGCCACACCGCCCGCCCTTCTTCACTGAACGCATCCATCCACCATGTACATAGGCATCGACATCGGCACCTCGGAAGTGAAGGCTTTGTTGCTCGGCCCGGACCAGCAGGTGCTGGGTGCCGCCGGTGCGCCCCTGTCGGTGTCGCGCCCTCACCCCGGTCACAGCGAGCAGGACCCTGCCGACTGGTGGGCGGCCACGCAAGAAGCCTTGGCCAGCCTGCGGGCCGTGCACCCCGAGGAATACGCAGCCACCGAGGCCATCGGCCTGTCGGGCCAGATGCATGGCGCGGTGCTGCTCGATGAGCAGGACCGCGTACTGCGCCCCGCCATCCTCTGGAACGACACGCGCAGCGCCGAGGAGTGCGTTGAGATGATGCACGAGCTGCCCGCGCTGAGCGATCTGGGCGGCAGCCTGGCCATGCCCGGCTTTACGGCGCCCAAGCTGCGCTGGGTGGCGCGCCACGAGCCCGCGGTGTTCCGGCAGATCGCCAAGGTGCTGCTGCCCAAGGACCATGTGCGCCTGATGCTGACCGGCGAGCACGTGAGCGATCTGTCGGACGCGAGCGGCACCCTGTGGCTCGATGTGCAGCGCCGCGACTGGTCTGATGAACTGCTGGCGCTGACCGGCCTGGCGCGCCAGCACATGCCGCGCCTGGTGGAAGGCAGCGCAGTGAGCGGGCGCCTGCGGGCCGATGTGGCCCAGTCGCTGGGGCTGCGGCCCGGCACCGTGGTGGCTGGTGGCGCGGGCGACAACGCCGCCAGCGCCGTGGGCATGGGCGCGGTGCAGCCCGGCCAAGGGTTCCTGTCGCTGGGCACCAGCGGCGTGCTGTTTGTGGTCACACCGCAGTACCAGCCCAATGCCGCCAGTGCCACGCATGCGTTCTGCCACGCGGTGCCGGGCCGCTGGCACCAGATGAGCGTGATGCTGGCCGCCGCCAGCGCGCTGCAGTGGGTGGCCCAGCTGCTGGGCGCTGCGGACGCGGGCGAGGTGGCCGCACGCGCCGCGGCACTGAGCGCCCGGGACCGCGAGGCAGCGCCGGTGTTTCTGCCCTACCTCAGTGGCGAGCGCACGCCCCACAACGACGCGCGGGTGCGCGGCAGCTTCCACGGGCTGGATATGGACACCGACGCCGCACGCCTGGGCTATGCGGTGATGGAAGGCGTGAGCTTTGGTTTGCGGGACGGCCTGGCGGCCTTGCATGCCGCGGGCAGCGAGGTGTCGCGCCTGTCCTTGGTGGGCGGTGGCGCCCGCAGCGCCTTCTGGGCGCAGATGCTGGCCAGCGCGCTGAACGTGGAGATCGTGACCCACGGCGGCTCGGCCGTGGGCGGCGCGCTGGGTGCGGCCCGCCTGGGCGCATTGAGCGTCGGCACCCCCATGGAGTGGGCGTGCCTGCCCCCGCCCATCGACACTGTCTACCTGCCTGACCCTGCTGAGCGCGCCTTGCTGGCGCCGCGCCACGCCTTGTTTCGCAGCCTGTACCGCAGGCCCTGATGTCCCCGAGCCCTTTCCCGAGCCTGTCCTGAGCCATGTTCCGTCCTTAGCCGAGAAAACCATGAGCACCTACTTCTCCGACATTTCCCCCATCGCCTACGAAGGCCCCGATTCCACCAACCCGCTGGCCTTCAAGTGGTACGACAAAGACCGCCTGGTGCTGGGCAAGCGCATGGAAGACCACCTGCGTTTTGCCGTGTGCTACTGGCACAGCTTCTGCTGGAACGGGTTCGACCCCTTTGGGTACGACGGCACCTTCGAGCGCCCGTGGCAGCAGGTGGCCGACCCCATGGCCGCGGCGCGGCTGAAGGCCGATGCGGCGTTCGACTTCTTCGCCCGGCTGGGCGCGCCGTACTACTGCTTTCACGACCGCGACGTGGCGCCCGAGGGCAGCACCCCCCGCGAGAGCGTGAAGTACCTGCACGAGATGGTGGAAGTGCTGCAGGCCAAGCAGGCCCAGACGGGCGTGAAGCTGCTGTGGGGCACGGCCAACCTGTTCAGCCACCGGCGCTTCATGTCGGGCGCATCGACCAACCCCGACCCTGAAATCTTTGCGCTGGCCGCGCTGCAGGTGAAGGAGGCGATGGACGCGACGCTCAAGCTCGGTGGCGAGAACTACGTGCTGTGGGGCGGCCGCGAGGGGTATGAAACCCTGCTCAACACCCGCGTGGGCCACGAGCTGGACCAGATGGGGCGCTTCTTGAACATGGTGGTGGAGTACAAGCACAAGATCGGCTTCACCGGCACCATCCTGATCGAGCCCAAGCCGCGCGAGCCCTCCAAACACCAGTACGACTTCGACACCGCCACGGTCTACGGGTTTCTGGCCCGCTACGGCCTGGACAAGGAGATCAAGGTCAACATCGAGGCCAACCACGCCACGCTGTCGGGGCACAGCTTTGAGCACGAGATCGCCACGGCCATCGACCTGGGCATCTTCGGCTCCATCGACATGAACCGCGGCGACATGCAGTGCGGCTGGGACACCGACCAGTTCCCCAACAACATCCCCGAGACCGCGCTGGCCCTGTACCTGATCCTGCAGGCCGGCGGCTTCACCACCGGGGGGCTCAACTTCGACGCCAAGGTGCGGCGCCAGTCGCTGGATGCCGAGGACATGTTCCACGGCCACATCGGCGGTATGGACGTTTCAGCCCGGGCGTTGCTGATTGCCGAGAAAATGATCACGGACGGGCGCCTGGCCCGCCATGTCGATGTCCGCTACGCGGGTTGGGGCGAGGCGTTTGGCCAGGATCTGCTGGGCGGACGGCTCGGGCTGGACCAGGTGGCGGCGCGCGCCCTGGAGCGCAACCAGGACACACGGCCAGTTTCCGGGCGGCAGGAGCTGCTCGAGAACCTGCTCAACAGCTATCTCTGACGGATCACCAGGACCGGGGGTACCCATGAAACCTGTGGTGTGGGGCGTGCTGAGCACGGCCAAGATCGGTGTCCAGCATGTGATCCCTGCGATGTTGTCCAGCCCGCTGGTCGAACTGCGCGCGATCGCCTCGCGCTCGCTGCCCACTGCTGAGGAGGTTGCGCGGTCTCTGGGCATTGCCCAGGCCTACGGCAGCTACGAAGAACTGCTGGCCGACCCGGCCATCGAGGCCGTCTACAACCCGCTGCCCAACCACCTGCATGTGCCGCTCACCCTGCAAGCGGCGGCTGCGGGCAAGCACGTGCTGTGCGAGAAACCTGTGGCGCTCTCCGCCGCCGAGGCCGAGACACTGCGAACCGCATCGGCCCGGGTGCACATTGAAGAGGCTTTCATGGTGCGCCACCATCCCCAGTGGCGGCGAGCCCGGGAGCTTGTGCGCGCCGGGCGCATCGGCGAATTGCGGGCGGTGCAGGTGTTTTTCTCGTACTTCAATGACGATCCAGACAACATCCGCAACCAGCCTGGTATTGGGGGCGGGGCGCTCTACGACATCGGCTGCTATGCGGTGTTGGCCGGGCGCTATCTGTTTGAACGCGAGCCTCGGCGGGCGGTCTCGCTGGTCGACCGCGACCCGCAGCTGGGGACCGACCGGCTCACCAGCGCGTTGCTGGATTTTGGCGCCGGACGGCAGCTCAATTTCACGGTATCGACGCAAAGCGTCCGGTTTCAAAGGGTGCAGGTGGTGGGTACCCTTGGCCGCATCGAGCTGTTCATTCCATTCAATGCAGCCCGGGGCGAGCAGATGCACTTGGCGCTGGACGAGGGAGGCCTTCTGGATGGCAGCAGTGTCACTGTCGAAACCCTGCCAGCGGCCGACCAGTACCGGCTGCAGGTCGAGGCCTTCTGCCGCCGCGTCCGCGATGGTGCAAGCCCGCAGGCCGGCGGATTGGAGGATGCGGTTGCCCAGGCGCGGGTGATCGATGCCCTCTGGCTGTCCGAGCGCACAGGTCGCTGGGAGGCGATCGCTTGAAGCGGAACATTGCTGGGCTCGCTTCGGGCCTTGCAATGGCCGGGAAAAATGCGGTGAAAGCTCCATCGGCAGGCTGACCCACCTCAGGGACTCCTGTGGCGGGGCAGGGGCATGGGAGGGTGGATTCCCAAGGCGGGGCCGGACGGTTGGCGCAGGGCATTTGCCACAGACTAAAATCGCGCCCATTGTCGCCAAACCTCTTTGCAAGAAGAGGATGCGTTGCGACAACGCGCCCGAAGCACTTTTTTTGCGGCGCCCCGCCGCAGTCACATACGGCCAGGCGCCTTCCAATTCACCTGTGATGCAGCTGCCGATCCCCTTGTTGTCCACCGTTCCTGCTCCTGCTGCCTCGGGCCTGCCCTTGCTGCCAGGGCGCCGCGCATGATGAAGCAGCTGGCGCTGGACATTGGCCTGGCCACAGGGCCTACGCTGGCCCGGTTTCATGCGGGCCCCAATGAGGCGGCCCTACAACACCTGCGCCTGGCAGCGGGTGCGGGCAGCAGCGAGGCCACCCGGTCGCCAGTGCCCACCTACCTGTGGGGAGAGCCGGGCAGTGGCAAGACCCATCTGCTTCAGGCCGTGCGCCAGGCCGTGCGCGAGCAGGGCTCCAGCGTGGGCTGGCTGGACCCTTCGGTGGCCGAGCCCCCGGATTTCGACGAGAACTGGGCTGCCGTGGTCATGGACGACGTGCACCTGTACAGCACCGCCCAGCAGGCCACGGCCTTCAACTGGTTTGTGAATGCCATCAGCCCCGCCAGCGGCAGCCAGCGGTGGGTGCTTGCTGCTGGAAACCTGCCTCCTGCCGATCTGCCTCTGCGCGACGACCTGCGCAGCCGCCTGGGCTGGGGCCATGTGTTCCAGCTGCAGCTGCTGGGCGAGGCCGAGCGCCGCGCCGTGCTGCGCCAGGAGGCCGACGCCCGCGGCGTGTTCCTGGGCGATGAAGTCATGGACTACATGCTCAACCGCTTCTCGCGCGATCTGGGCAGCCTCATGCAATTGCTCGACCAGCTCGACGCTTTTGCGCTGCGCACCCAGCGGGCCATCACGATTCCCTTGCTCAAGACGATGCTGGAATCGGAATGATGCCGGTCCATGCATTCCTTTTATTTGTGAACCCGAATGACTTCTGAACCCCGCCTGCGGCTTGCGCTGTTCGACCTCGACCACACGCTGCTCCCGCTTGACTCCGACTATGAGTGGGGCGAGTTCACCATCCGCATCGGCTGGAATGACCCCGTGGAGTTCGCGCGCCGCAACGACGAGTTCTATGCCCACTACCAGGCGGGCACACTCAACGTGCATGACTATGTGCGTTTTGCCACCGAGGCCGTGCGCCTGCGCGGCCCCGAGGCGGCGGCTGCGGCGCACCTGCAATTCATGCGGGATGTGATCGGCCCGGCCATCCAGCCCCAGGCGCTCAACCTCATTCGCCAGCATCAGGCCGCTGGCGACGAAGTGCTGATCGTCACCGCCACCAATGAGTTTGTGACCACGCCCATCGCCCGGGCGCTGGGCGTACCGCAACTTCTGGCCGTACAGCTGGCGCGCGACGCCAGTGGCTGGTACACCGGCGAAATCGATGGCATTCCCACCATGCGCGAAGGCAAGGTGCGGCGCATGGAACAATGGCTGGCCGAGCGGCAACTGGGCTGGGGCGATGTCGAAAGCACGTTCTACAGTGATTCCATGAACGACGTGCCCCTGCTGGAGAAGGTGAACCACCCGGTCGCCACCAACCCCGACCCCCGCCTGCGCGCGCTGGCCCAGGAGCGCGGCTGGCGCATACTGGACCTGTTTGCGGCCGATGCCGAAACGCCTGCACCACCTGCTGCCTGAGAGGCTGAGAGTCTTTTATCCATGCCCGCCTTGCACGCCAAAACGTCCCGACTCGTCGTTGCAAATGCTTGCCATAGCCCGAGCTATGGCTGTGCATTGCGCCTAGATCCGAGGCGGTTTCGCGCGCCTTTCGGGCTCGGCTAAAAAACTCTCAGCCTCTGAGCGCTTTTCAGCCCCCACCAGCCGCCGTTTCGTGCCAGATCTCCTGAATACTCTCACTCCATGATCAAGAAGTTCTTAGACAAACTGATGGGCAAATCGACGCCCGGCACCTCGGGCGGAAAGCCCCATTTCGGCAAACGCGAAGAGGTGCCTGCCTCGGTCCACGGCATCAACCCCGAGCTGGTGGACCGCCGCGCCGCCGAGGTGGTGGCCACGCTCAAGCAGGCAGGTTTTGAGGCCTACATCGTGGGCGGTGCCGTGCGCGACCTGCTGCTGGGCCTACGCCCCAAGGACTTTGACGTGGCCACCAACGCCACGCCCGAGCAGGTCAAGGGCCTGTTCCGCCGCGCCTTCATCATCGGCAAGCGTTTTCGCATCGTGCACGTCGTGCATGGCCGGGGGCGCGAACACGAGGTGATCGAGGTCTCCACCTTCCGTGCCTACCTCGACAACGCCGCCGCCGGCCAGGTGGCCGGCAACGAAAAGACCAGCAAGGCCCAGCTGTCGGGCATGCAGCATGCCGTGGACGCCAGTGGCCGCGTGCTGCGCGATAACGTCTGGGGCCCGCAGGACGAAGACGCCACGCGCCGCGACTTCACCGTGAACGCCATGTACTACGACCCGGTGAGCCAGATCGTGGTGGATTACCACAAGGGCTTGCAGGACGCGAAGAAAAAGACGTTGCGCATGATTGGCGACCCCGCCACACGCTACCGCGAAGACCCAGTGCGCATCATCCGCGCCGTGCGGTTTGCGGCCAAGCTCAGTGCCCTGGGCTTCAGCATCGAAGCCAAGACCGCTGCCCCGCTGGTGCAATCGCAGACGCTGCTGGCCGAGGTGCCCCAAAGCCGCATGTTCGACGAAATGCTCAAGCTGCTGCAGACGGGCCACGCGATTGCCACCATCGAGCAGCTGCGCAAGCTGGGCATGGCCAAGGGCATCTACCCGCTGCTGGACGTGGCCGTGGAGCGCGCCGACAGCGCTTTTGTCAAAGCCGCTCTGGTGGACACCGACCGCCGCGTGAACGAGGGCAAGCCCGTGGCCCCGAGCTTCTTGCTGGCCTGTGTGTTGTGGGAAGACGTGCGCAATGGCTGGACGGAGCGCCTGAACCAGCGCCAACACCCGCTGCCTGCGCTGCAGGAGGCCATCGACGAGGTGTTCGACAAGCGGATTGGTGACGTGTCCGGCCGGGGCAAGCTGGCGGCCGACATGCGCGAGATCTGGGTCATGCAGCCCCGCTTTGAAAAGCGCGTGGGCAGTACGCCGTTTGGCATGGTCATGCAGCCGCGTTTTCGTGCCGGGTTCGACTTCATGCGCTTGCGCGCCGATGTGGGCGAGGTCGAAGAGGCGCTGGCCGAATGGTGGCAGGACTTCCAGGCGGCCGACGACGAGCGCCGCGAAGACCTGATGGACCAGGCCCGCGAAGAGCAGAAGGCTCGCCAGAAGGCGCAACCCGTGGTCAAGCGCGTGCCCCGCGCCGCGCCTGCCGCCGACCCGCGCGGTCTGCCAAGTGCCGAAGGTGCTGCGCCAGATGCCGGATCAGCCGACGGCGACGCCGCGTTTCCATACGAAGGCAGCGCCCCCAAGAAGCGCCGCCGCCGCCGTCGCAAGCCGGGCGGAGCCGGTGGTGGCGAAGGCGCCGCACCCGCCGCTGCGGGCGAGTGACGCAGCAAGCCTGGGCAGTGCCCGTGGCTGAGCGGCCCAACTCCGGGGTGGATAGCGTCAATGACCGCACCGAGGGGGACCGCCCCGCAGTATCCGTATTCATCGGCCTGGGCGCCAACCTGGGTGACCGCAAGGCCGCCCTGCGCGCCGCCCTGGCTGCCATCGTCCAGTTGCCCGGCACGCAGTTGCTGCGTGTGTCGCCGCTCTACGGCAGCGCACCGGTCGATGCCGGAGGCCCGGACTACCTGAACGCCGTCGCCGAGCTGGCTACCACGCAGGCGCCCCAGGCGCTGCTGAAGGCCCTGCAAACTATCGAACAAGCCGCCGGTCGTGAGCGCCCCTACCGCAACGCTCCGCGCACGCTCGACCTGGACATCCTGTGGTTCGGCGGCCAGGTCGTCGACACCCCCGAACTCGCTGTGCCCCATCCCCGCATGGCCGAGCGCGCGTTCGTGTTGCGCCCGCTGGCCGACCTGGCACCGGAGCGCGTGGATGCCACATGGCTGCAGGCCGTGGCGACGCAAGACATCCATGTGCTGGAAGGGCCGCACTGGGCGGCAGACCTGACGCCGGTGTAGGTTGCTCCTGAAATAGGAGCTACTGGCGCTTTTTCAATAAGCGCTAGAGGCCAAGAACACCTGAATTTTCGGTTGCCTGCCGTTGGACGAATGGCATTTCTCACCCATCCACTGCACCCGTTCATCGCAGTCGCTGGCAACTGACGCAGCCCACCCCCGTACCGCCGTGGAACCGGTTCCGCCAGGCCACCGGAGGCTCTCTCCCTTTGGGCTGAGGGCTGCGGCCCCAAGCCTGCCTGCGCAGGCTTGGGTGTGCCCGAAGAGACGCAGCCTCCGCAGCGGCGGTGGCACCGAGGCGCCGCAGGCGACTCAGGGGGCTGCTCTTTCTGGGGGTTACCCCTTTCTAGCGCGTTGGTTCGACGCAAACACGTTGTCCTTGGGCAAAGCCTGGCCGGCCTGCACGGCCGCCACCCAGTCGCGGGTCGAAGCGGCGGCGGCAAAGTTGCTGTGGAACACCACGCTGAAGACGCGGTGGATTTCTTCGGCGCTGGCGCTACCTGCCGCGTTGGCATAGGGCAGGGCGCCGCTCGCGTCGCTCAAAAACTCCACACCCAGGCCCCGGTGCGAGGCTTCATAGATGGTGCTGGCGTCGCAGTTGTGCGTCATGTAGCCCACCACGGTCAGGGTGTCGATGCCGCGCTCTGTCAGCCATTCGGCCAGGCCGGTGTTCGTGAAGACACTCGCGAAGTTTTTCTCGATATGGTGGTCGGCGGGGCGGCGTGCCACCTCGGGGTGCAGCTGCCAGCGCTCGGTGGCCTTGTCAAACACCGGCGCACCCGACGGCGCGGTGTGCTGCACCACCACCACGGGCACGCCCGCGGCCTGGGCGGCATCCATTGCACGGGTGATATTGGGCAGGGTTTCGGCCACCGGTGGGTATTCGATGGGCAGGTTGCCGCCCGCGAAATACTCGTTTTGCACGTCGATGACGATCAGGGCGCGGCGGGGGGCGGTGTTGGAAGAGGTCATGGTCACGGTCCTTGGAAGATGAAGAAAAAAGTGGGTTGTGTGGAAGGGATGGGGTGATTGTTCGCGTTGCGGCCAGTTGTCGAAAGTGGCTTGATTGACACTCATCGATAGAATCAGGCCATCATGCCCACCCCTGCCCAACCTGACACCCGCCCTGTTTCTCCCCTTGTCCCGGACACCGTCGCGGTGGTGGCCTTTGACGGCATCAGCCCTTTTCACCTCTCGGTGCCCTGCCTGGTCTTTGGCGAGGACCGCACGGCAGAGGGCGTGCACCGCTACCGGCTGGTGGTGTGTGGTGTGGAACCTGGCCCGCTGCGCACCTCCGCTGGCTTTGGCATCGATGTGGGCCATGGCCTCAAGGTGCTGCAGCGTGCGCAGACCATCGTGGTGCCCTCGTGGCGCGATGACCTGGCACCTGTGCCCCCTGCGTTGCGGGCCGCGCTGCGGGCCGCGCACCGTCGGGGCGCGCGCATCGTGGGCTTGTGCCTGGGGGCCTTCGTGCTGGCCGACGCGGGGCTGCTGGATGGCCGGGCCGCCACCACGCACTGGGCGCTGGCAGCGGAATTCGCGCGGCGCTATCCGCAGGTGCAGCTCAGGCCCGAGGTGTTGTACGTGGAGGACGGCCTGGTGCTCACGTCAGCCGGCACCGCGGCGGGCATCGACTGCTGCCTGCATCTTCTGCGCCAGCAGCATGGGGCTGAGGCCGCCAACCGCGCTGCGCGCCGCATGGTGGTCGCCCCCCACCGGCAGGGCGGGCAGGCGCAGTACATCCAGCAGCCGGTAGCCCCCTCGGTGCGCGGCGACCGGCTGGCACCGCTGCTGCAGTGGCTGGGCGAGCATCTGCACGAGACGCACACCCTGGAGGCCTTGGCCGAGCGCGCGGTGATGAGCCCGCGCACCTTCACCCGGCGCTTTCGGCAGTCCACCGGAACCACCGTGGGCCAGTGGCTGCAGAACCAGCGCATCGCCCTCGCGCAGCGCCTGCTGGAGGGCGGGGACCAGTCCATCGAAGCCGTGGCCGTCGAAGCGGGGTTTGGTTCGGCGGTGTCGTTGCGGCAGCACTTCTCGGCCAGCGTGGGCATTGCGCCCTCGGCCTACCGGCGACAGTTTCGGCATCCTGAATAAATTATTGCTATAAAATTTGTAGCAATGTTTTACCGCTGGACTGCGGTAGGGGCAATTTTTATTCAAGAAAATATACCAATCCTCCAACACTGGCGTGCCGCAAGCCAGTGCACCCGTGGAACTGGCTTCGCCAGGCCACCGGGTGCGTCCCCCTTCAGGGGGAAGCGGCGCAGCCGCTCAGGGGGTCAGTCGACTTTCGCCCCGGAGGCCTTCACCACCTGCTGGTACTTGGCGCGCTCGGCGGCCATGAAGCTGTCGAACTGCGCCGGCGTGGTGGGCACGGGCTCGGCCAGCAGGGCGCCGAAGCGGGTCTTGGTCTCGGGCGCGTTGAGGGCCGCCACAAAGGCCTTGTTCAGCTTGTCGATGATGGGCTTGGGCGTGGCCGCAGGTGCCACCAGGCCCCACCAGGTGTCGATGGAAAAACCCTTGAAGGTCGCGGACAGCGGCGGCACGCCGGGCAGCGAGGCCGAGGCGTCCTGCGAGGTCACGGCCAGCGCCTTGAGCTTGCCTGCGCGGATGTTGGGCGCAGCGGCGGCCAGGTTGTCGATGTTGAAGTCCACCTCCCCAGCCAGCAGCGCCAGCTGCGCCGGGTTGGCGCCGCGGTAGGGGATGTGCAGCGCGAAGATGCCCGCGCGCTGCTTGAACATCTCGCCCGCAAGGTGGCCTGCGCTGCCGTTGCCGCCGCTGCCGTAGTTGAGCTTGGCAGGGTTGGCCTTGGCGTAGGCAATCAGGTCGGCCACGGTGTGGATCTTGAGCTGCTCGGCCTTGGCCGCGTTGATGACCAGCACATTGGGCACGCGCACCATCTGCGTGATGGCCGCGAAATCCTTGGCCGCGTCGTAAGGCATCTTGGAATACAGCCAGGGGTTCACTGCGTGGGTGGCCGTGGCGGCGATGCCGATGGTCAGGCCGTCTGGCGCGGCCTTGGCAATGGCGTCGGCGCCGATGTTGCCGCCTGCGCCGCCCTTGTTGTCGATGATCACTGTGCCCAGCGACTCCCGCACGCGCTCGGCCAGCGCACGGGCGGTCACGTCAATGGGCCCGCCGGGGGCATAGGGCACGATCAGGCGGATCGGTTGGCCGGAATCCTGCGCAAGCGCGACCGAGGCCGCAAAGGGGGATGAAAAAGCCGCTGCAACAGCGGCACTGGCGAGGAGGTGGTTTCTGCGGTTCATGGTGCCATTGTGCAAAAAATAATAAGACTGCTTACGAAAACCGGTGGAAGGCTGGTCATGTCGTGCGCGAAACGCCGTCTGCCAGTCCCAAATCTTCCACCAGCATCCCCAATTCATGCGACGAGCGGATGTCCAGCTTGAGAAAGATGGCGGAGCGGTGCGTGTCCACCGTGCGCGGGTCGATGGGGCGTTCCGGGTCCAGCTGGGCCAGAGCGCGGGCCACCTCCTTGCTGCTGATGCCGGTGGCCAGCAGGCGCGCCACCTCCTGCTGGCGGGGGCTCAGCGTGTTCCAGCGCTCCCGCAAGGTGTTGCGCCGCCGGGCGTGCTGTGCGGTTTCCTGTGACAGGCGTGCAGCCTTGAGCACGGCGGCCAGCAGGGTTTGTTCGTCGCAGGGCTTTTCGAGCCAGTCCACCGCACCTTGCTTGACGGCGGCGACGGCCGAGGCCAACTCGCCATGGGCAGACAGGAACACGGTCTTGAGCACGGCATCGCGTTCGCGCAGGGCATCGAACACCTGCAGGCCGCTCATGCCGTCCATGCGCAGGTCCAGCAGCACGCAGCCAGGGTGTGCCAGGTCGGCGCTGGCCAGGAACTCGGGACCGCTGGCAAACGTGCGCGGCATATGACCGCCAGCGAGCAACAGGGCGGCCAGGGAGTTGCGCACGCCCTCGTCATCGTCCACGACGTAAACATTGGGGGGGGCGGGGATCGGGGGGCTGTCGGTCATGGCGGGGAGGAGAGGCGGGGCAACCGGATTTCAAACACCGCGCCGCCACCGTCCCGGTTGGTGGCCCGCAATTCGCCCCCCATGCTCTCCACAATGGAGCGGCAGATGTTGAGGCCCAGCCCCAAGCCGTCGGAGCGGGTGGTAAAGAAGGGCTCGAACAGCCGCTCGGCGATCTCGGGCGCCAGGCCGGGGCCCCGGTCCAGCACTTCGAGGCTGGCAAACCTTGCATCGGCCGTGGTGCGCAACAGCAGTTCGTGCTCGGTGGGGGGCGTGGCGTGCGTCTGCATGGCCTGCAAGGCATTGAGGCCCAGGTTCAGCACCACCTGTTCGAGCAGCACACGGTCGGCATTCACGTGCAGCGGGCCCTGGGCAAGGTCCAGGCGCACTGCTACCCCGTGCCGCCGTGCTTCGGCGCGCAGCAGCAGGCCCAGCGACTGGTCCACGGCGGCATTGAGGTCGCAGGGCTCGCGGGCCTCTGGATGCTGGCGCACCCAGCGGCGGATGCGCCCGACGATGTCGGCTGCGCGCAGGGCCTGGGCGGACAGCGCGGTGAGGCTGTCGTTCAACAGTTCGGTTTTGCCCTGTGCGGCCAGCGAACGCGCTGCGGCCGCATAGTTGACCAGGGCTGCCAGGGGCTGGTTCAGCTCGTGCGCCAGGGTGGACGCCATCTCGCCCACGGTGATCACGCGCTGCACGCGCTGCAGTTGGGCCTCGCGCTGCTGTTGCTGTTCTTCGGCGCGCTTTTGGGCGGTGATGTCCACCACCGAGCTCATCCAGCCAATGTGCTGGCCGTTGCCGTCGATGAGCCGTGTGGTGTAGAACATGGTGTGCACGTCGGAGCCGTTTCTGTGCCGCAACCTGTTCTCGCGGCCCTGGGGCGAGGCCTTGCCGGCCAGCACGGTGTCGCTGTCGTTCCAGTGGCGATCGAGGTCGTCGGGGTGCCAGTAGGGGTAGGGCGGCAGGGAGCCGATGAGTTCGGAGGCGGCGTAGCCCACCATGTCACACATCGCGGCATTCACGTAGACGATGCGGCCCTCGAGGTCGCGGGCGCGCATGCCGACCAGCAACGAGTCTTCCATCGACTGCCTGAACGCCTGCGCCTGCTGCAGCGCGTAGGTGCGTTCGTGCACACGCTGTTCCAGCTCGATGCGGGCCTGGCGGTTCTCGGCCAGTCGTCGTTCGCGCAGCTGCCAGTACAGCGCGCCCAGCACCAGCAGGCCAGAGGCGAGACTGGCGAGCGCCCAGGCCTGCTGCCGGGCCAGGGCAATAGCCTTGCTGTCGGCCGTGAGGGTCAGGGTCCAGCCCAGGTCGGGCAGGCGCTCTTCAAAGGCCAGATAGCGCTTGCCGGTGCCGGGCACGACGATCTCGGTGCCAGGCTGGCTGTCGCGCTGGAGTGTTTTCCAGGGCACGGGTTGTGGTGCCCAGCGCGCGCCATACTGCTCGTCGAACTGCACCTGTTGCACGTCCTGCTCGGGCAGTGTGCGCGTGGTCTTGTACAGCCAGGGGAATACGGAGCCGAGGAAGACGATGCCACGCTCATCGGTCACAAAGACCGGGTCGCGCAGTTGCGCCCAGGTGTCCACGATGGGCTGCATCCACACCTTCACGGCCACGACGCCGATCACCCGGCCGTTTTCCACCACGGGTGCCGACGCAAAAAGACCCGGCTCGCCGGTGGTCTTGCCAACGCCGTAGAACCGCCCAGGCTGCCCTTGCAGCGCATCGCGGAAATACGGACGGTTGCCGTAGTTCTGGTTCACGAAACTGGTGGGCGTGTCCCAGTTGCTGGAGGCGACCGTGAGCCCGTCGGTGTTGATCACGTAGAGCGTGTCAGAGCCTGCATTGGCGTTGATGGCCTGCAGATAAGCGTTGGCAGCGTTGCGCAGTGATTGCGCGCCGGGGTGGTGCAGCAGCTCGGCAATCAACGGCTGCTGTGCTGCCGTGAAGGGCAGATAGCTGTATCGGGTGGCCACGCCGCGCAGGGCCAGGGCCTGCACTTCCCCCGAGCGCCGCAGGTTGTCCCACTGGTTGTCGAGTTCATTGCGCGTCGCCCATTCGCCTGCTCCCAGCACCAGCAGCACCGCCAGCCCCACCACGGCCGCCATGGGGCCTGTGCCGCGCAGTGCATTGCGCCAGCGCGATCGCCGCCCCTGGGGAGGCGAGGGGGCAGGAGGAGGGGGCGCCGGCGCTGCCGCTGGCTCAGCCGGGGTGGTCAGCATGCGCGCCCCGGTCAACCGCCGTGCTTGTCTGCCTCGGAGGTGAAGGAATCCGCATAGAACTCTTCCTCTGGCAGGCCGCGCTGCGTGCTGTAGGCTGCGCGCGCGGAATCGACCACGATGGGGGCGCCGCAGGCATACACCTGGTGCCCCGAGAGGTCGGCCACATCGTCCATCACCGCCTGGTGCACAAAGCCGGTGCGGCCTGTCCAGCCGTCTTCGGGCAAGGCGTCGGACACCACGGGCACGTAGGTGAGGTGGGGCATGTCGGCCGCACGGGCCAGCACCCAGTCGTGCAGGTACAGATCACCCGGGCGGCGGCCACCCCAATACAGCGTGGTGGGGCGGGTGATGCCCTTGAACTGCATGTGCTCGATCAGCCCCTTGATGGGCGCAAAGCCCGTGCCCGAGGCCAGCAGCACGATGGGTTTGTTGGAATCCTCGCGCAGGAAAAAGCTGCCGAAGGGGCCTTCCACCCGCAGGATTTCCTTTTCCTTCATGGCGCCAAACACATGGTCGGTGAACTTGCCCCCTGGCATGTGGCGGATGTGCAGCTCCACGCCCGGCGCCTCGGCCTGTGTGTGGGGTGCGTTGGCCATCGAGTACGCGCGGCGGGCGCCGTCGCGCAGGATGAATTCGATGTACTGGCCCGCGTGGTAGCGGAAGGTGTCGGCGGCGGGCAGCTGCAGGCGCACCTGCATCACGTCGTGCGATTTTTTCTCCAGCGTGGATACGCGGACCGGCATCTTCTTGATCGGGTAGGCGCTTTCGTCGGTGACCTGGCGCGATTCGAGCACGACGTCGGTCAGTGGCTGCGCGCAGCAGGTCAGCACGAGGCCTGCGGCCTCTTCGTCGGCTGTCAGTGCCTTGGACTGGTGCTCGCCATGGTGCACGGCGCCGCTGAGCTTCTTGCATTTGCACGAGCCACAGGCGCCGTCCTTGCAGCCATAGGGCAGGCCCACGCCGCTGCGGATGGCGGCGGACAGGATGGCTTCGCCCGCATTGGCACTGAAAGCGCGGCCGCTGGGCTGCACGGTGATCTGGAACGCTGCAGTCGGGGCAGCCTCGGCGCTGGTCATGTTGTGGGTATCCTTGGAATCGTCTCAAGCTAAGCAAACGGAACCGATTTTGCCCTCAAACCAAAACCCCCTCGGCGCCTTGCCAGCGCGCTTTCGCCGCGAACGCCTGTTGATCGTAGGGTGTGGTGATGTGGGTCAACGCGTGGCGCGCGACCTGAACACCGGTCCTGGCGCCGGGCGCTTGCAGGTGCTGGCGCTCACGTCCAGTCCCACCCGGGTGCTGGGGCTGCGCAAGCTGGGAGTTCGGCCACTGGTGGGCAACCTCGACGATGCCGCCACAGTGCGACGGTTGTCGGGCGTGGCCACCCGGGTGTTGCATCTCGCCCCCCCGCCGGGCGAAGGGGCTGGAGGAAGTGCCTGGTGGCTGGATCCGCGCACGGTGGCGCTGACCCGCATGCTGCGGCAACGCAGCCTGCCTGTGTCCTTGGTCTATGCCTCGACCAGCGGGGTCTATGGCGATTGCCAGGGTGCCTTGGTGCCCGAGACCCGGGCCGTAGCCCCTGGCACTGCGCGGGCGCAGCGCCGGGTGAACGCTGAAGGTGCCGTGCGCCACCTGGGCCGTGCCGGTGTGCGGGCCAGCGTGCTGCGCATCCCGGGCATCTACGCGCCGGACCGCGAAGGTGGCACGCCCGTGGCCCGCCTGCGCCGGGGCACACCGGTGCTCGTGCCCGAGGACGACGTGTTTACCAACCACATCCATGCCGATGACCTGGCGCGGGCTTGCATGGCCGCCTTGTGGAAAGGGCGGCCACAGCGTGCTTACAACGTGAGCGATTCCACCCACATGAAGATGGGCGACTACTTTGACCTGGCCGCCGACCTGTATGGCCTGCCTCGACCCCCGCGTGTGCCGCGCAGCGCTGCGCAGGAGCAACTGTCGCTGATGCTGCTGAGCTTCATGAGCGAGTCACGCCGACTCGACAATCAGCGCATGTTGGGGGAGCTGGGGGTGCGTCTGTGCTACCCCAGCGTGGCCGAAGGGTTGCGAGGGTGCCAGTGAGGTAGGGCCTTTTGCGGGTGGCCCGCTGGATCAGCAGGGTGCTTGGCCGCCGTTCGAACGGCAGACCCCGCCGGGCCCTGGAAACCGCCCCGGGCCTGCGCGGGGATAGGTGTTGCCCAGGTTGTCGGTGCAGCGAAAGTCGCCACACTGCGTGAGCCGTGGCTGGGGTTGCGGAGTGCCTGCCTGGGGAAACGGGTCGGGGTAGAGGGGGCGGTGCCTGGAGGGCGGAACCACCACGACACGGGGCTGGTTGGCACGGGCCTTTTCGACTTCGGCATAGCCCTGGGGGCCCAGGCAGTCCAGGTCCACCTGCCGCTGGGCTGCTTCCAGCCGCAGTTCCTGTTCATGGGTCGAGCGCGACAGGCCTGCCGCCACCATATCGAAATTGCGGCGCGAGCGCGCACATTCCGGGGAGCGGGCGTAGTCCTGGGGCTGGGGGGCGGTTGCAGCGGCCTGGGCAGCGCGTGCCCGATCCCGCTCGGCATTGCGGCGCGCCTCGGTCTCTGCGGCGGTGGCCTCGGCCTGCAACCGCTGCTGCTTGCGCTCCAGCGCCTCTGCGGCAAGTTCGCGATCCAGCTGGATTTCTTCGGGTGTTTTGCGCGCTTCCACCTCGCGTGCCGCAGAGCCGCCGGCGCAGGCGCCATCGGTATAGGTCACCTTGCCGGTGCGGGCATCTGTGCAGCGCACCACCTGTGCGTGGGCCACTGCGCCCCACCAGGCAGCGCACACACACAGGCATGGAACGAGATGGCGGGTCGAGATGCGCATGGTCTACAGCCAAGGGGGCTAAAAAGGTGGCGTGGGCTCGCCCCTCTCACCCTTTGCCAGGGCGGGTCAGGGCTTATCGGGGTTATTGGACTGCTGGCGGGAGCGCCAGTCTTGGGGGTGCGGCGTGTAGCTGCCTGGGGCCATGCGGCCGGGCTGGGCTTCGCGGTTGCGGCGGTCGTCGGCGGCACGGCGGTCGCGTTCAGCCTGGTCGCGCAGGGCCTGGTCACGGTCGCGCTGGCGGCGGTCGGCCTCGCGGGCCTGCTGGTCGCGGCGGTCGCGCTCGCGTTCCCGGGCCTGCCGGTCGCGCTCGGCACGTTCCCGTTCGCGTTCCCGCTCTCTCCAGTCACCGCGGTTGCGGTCGCGCTCCCAGCGGTCATCCCGGTCGCGTCCACCGTAGTAAATGACGGGAGGGGGTGCGGAATAAGCGGGGTAAACCGGCTGTGGGCTGGAATACACCGGGGGGGCGTTGCTGTGGATGTAGCCTGGCTGCTCGTAGACCCGGTACGGCGCTGGCTCGTAATACGGGTCACCCGGCACCGTGGCGCAGCCGGTTACCGCGGCGCCCAGAACCGCGACAGAAATAAGGCGGGCGAGTGTGTATGTCATGCTGGTCAGACCCTGGCAAGGCGTGGCCGTTCCACCCTGCTCGTAAAGCCCCCGAAAAGCACCCCGGCGGGGTGTTACAAGTTTCGGAGGCTTGCGCATTAAAGCCGCTCCCAATGTAGCGCGTGGGCCTGCGGTTTGGTTGACCTGCATGCCGATGCGCGGGGTAGGACGGCGCCTATTGTCCGGCCCGCTGGTGCCGGAGGCACGGGTGAGAAATATCAAAAATGATAGCTATCGGTTGTTATGCGCAAAGCGATAGCGGCCAATTTCTATTCAATTTCTCACCGTGGCCAGACGCGGCGTCCACTTCAGGGGAGCTTCCTCAATGGTCTTTACTTGGGCAACACCCGGCGGATGGTCTCTGCCAGATCTTCGGCCACAAACTTGGCAACGTAACCGTCGGCCCCGACGCTGCGCACATGGTCTTCATTGGCCGAGCCCGACAGCGAAGAGTGGATGACCACGGGCAGTCCATGAAAGCGCGAGTCCTGCTTGATGTTGCGTGTCAGGGTAAACCCGTCCATCTCTGGCATTTCCAGGTCGGTCAGCACCATGGCGACACGGTCCAGCACACTCTTGCCTTCGGCTTCGGCACTCTTTGCAATGGCGTTGAGGCGGTCCCAGGCTTCCTTGCCCGATTTCACCATTTCATAGGGGGCCTTGAGCACTTTGAGTTCTTGCTCGATGAGCGAGCGCGCTACAAACGAGTCGTCTGCCGCCAGGATGATGGTGCCCGGCTTGAGCACCAGCTTGGCTCCGACTTTTTCTTCGGTGACTTCATGACCGTCCGAGGGCGACACCATCTGCAGGATGGCTTCCACGTCCAGCACCTGGGCCAGGCGGGATTCGTCGGTATTGCCGTCCAGGCGGGCAATGCTGGTGACCAGCTTGCCAGCGGCGCCGCTGGTTTCGGCCGAGAGCACCTGCTTCCAGTCCAGGCGCACGATGTCTTCCACCGATTCCACCGCAAACGCCTGCGTGGTGCGCGCGTACTCGGTCACCAGCATGATGTTCAGGCCCGTCTGGGGCTTGCAGCCCACGATGGCGGGCAGGTCCAGCACCGGGATCACCTGGCCGCGCAGGTTGACCACGCCCAGCGAGTACTGCGTCGTGCCCGCAATCGGCGTGATGCTGGGCATGGCCACGATCTCGCGGATCTTGAACACGTTGATGCCAAACAGCTCGGACTTGCCCAGCGCACTGTCGGTGCCCAGGCGAAACAGCAGCAGCTCGAACTTGTTGGTGCTGGTGAGGTTGGTCCGCTCGTCGATGTCCTGCTGCACTGCTTTCATGATGGGTCCTTCGCGCAGAAAAGAAGAAGATACGCGCGTTTACAAATTCTAGGATCAGAACGGCATGCGCAGTGGGCTAAATGTTCAGGCAATACCCGAATAGTGCACCGCAGCATCGTGGCGTGGCAGCGCCGTCACAGGTCGGGTGGCGCGGGGGGGCGATTCAGGCCACGGGTGGCAGGGCCACTGGCTCAAAGTGCACCACCGTGGGGAACGGGTCGTAGAAGTGGTGCAGCAGCTTTTTCCATTCCTGGTATTGCGCCGACTGGCGAAAACCGATCTCGTGGTCTTCGAGCGTGGCCCAGCGCACCAGCAGCACGTAGTCCTGCGGGCGTTCCAGGCAGAGGCCCAGCTCGTGCGACAGATAGCCGGGCATGGAGGCAATGATCCGTTGCGCCTGGGCAAAGGCCTGCTCGAAGGCGGCGTTCTGGCCGGGGCGAATGGTGAGGTGGGCGATTTCGAGAACCATGGTGGTCAGTGGCGCGCTGCGCAGGATGGAGGTGCCCCCTTTTTACTGCATGGACCAGCTGAAAGGACCGTGCGCAAAAACCCGCCCGCTTCCCGCAAGCACAGGGTGGGCTCAGGCAACGCTGCTCTGGGGGATCGCGGATGCCTTCAAGCTGTCGGCCAGGCGGCCCAGCAGTGCAAGCAGGGGCGCATCCGATGCATCGCACGCCAGACCCAGGTGGCGCGAGAACGCCAGAGGCCCATCCAGCGGCCGCGTGACCGAGCGGCGTGCATGCGCCGCATGGGACTGAGGCACCACCGCCACGCCCAGGCCGCTGTCCACCATGTGCAGCAAAAGCTCTTCGCGCGCGGCGCTGGCCTGCACCTCCAGGGCAATGCCGCGCTCGGCCAGCAGGCGGATGAACGACTGGTGCAGCGGGCAGTAGGGCCACTCGAGAAGCGGCACACCCTGCAGGTCGGCCATGCCGAATTTTTTCTTGAAGCGCAATGGATGCTGTTCGGGCAAGAGCATCACATAGGGCTCGCGCCACAAAGACACGAAGGTGTCGCCAGGCGGCTTGCAATGCTCCGCCACCAGGCGCAGCCGCGCCTCTTGCGCACTGGCAGTGAGCCGGACCAGCGTGTTGGGCAGGAGGTCGGCAATCTGCGCAAACAGCGGCGCGGCCGGGCCCACCATCAAATCGTCCTGCAGGAACACACCCAGCGTTTCGCGTGGCGCGTCGCGAAAGTCGCGCACCATGGCGCTGGATTGCGCCAGCAGGCTGCAGGCGCGCGGGTACAGCCGGTGGGCGGCGGGGGTGGGCGCCAGGCCCTGGCGGCTGCGCTCGAACAGCACGGTGTCGAGCGCATCCTCCAGCCCCTTGATGGCCATGCTGATCGACGGCTGTGCCACAAAGCAGCGGCGCGCCGCCGTGGTCACGGAACGTTCTTCGTAGGCCGCCACAAAGTAGCCGAGGGCGCGCAGGTCAAACAGCATGCAGGTTTCAGGGGCCGAGGCGGCAGTCAGGTCGGGGTGATGGTGGTGACGGTTTCGCGGAAGTAGTCGAGCTGGCCGTTTTGGGAATGGCTCACGATCCAGGTCAGAGATTCCACTTCGCGCTGTTGTACCGCATAAAAGAAACGCTGGTGGAATTGTGTGATCACCCAGTCGTTGCCCAGGGGCTGGCTGTGGGTATGCACGATTTTTGTGCCACGCGGAAAAATCTCGGTGCCCAGGCGCTGCACCACGGCCAGCAGGTCGGCCTTGTTGCGGGCGACTTGCCAGCTGGTGTCTGCGTCATCGCGGTAGTGGTCGATGCGGAAATCCATGTCATCGGCAACGCTGCCCAGCAGCGTGGGCACGTCGCCTTTTTCAAAGGCGGCCAGCACGCGGTCGATGGGGAAGTTTGTGGTGGGGTTGGTCGTCATGTGCGCTCTCCAGTCGGGGGGTAAAGGCTCAGAAGCAGGTTCTGGGAGGCGACTGTAGGCAGCACGCGCGGCCCGCACAACGATGGAATTTGTGGGCTGAAACGATAAAAAAATGATGGATAAAAAGTGAATGCAGTCTTGCTGCGGGAGAAAGCGCCGAAGGCAGCTGCTTCGGGGCTGCTCCCATCTCATTCCGTGACGCCAGGCACCTGGCCCAGATAGCGGTGCAGCGCCGCGATGGCCTGGCGCACCTTGGCGGGCTGGGCATCGCGCTGGGGTGTCACCGCCCAGATGTCCAGCGTGCCAAACGACCAGTCGGGCAGCAGCCGCACCAGCCGCCCGGCCTGCAGCGCATCGTGCGAATCCATGCTGCCCACCAGCGCCAGGCCCAGCCCGGCCTCGCACATCTGCTGGATCGAAAGCTGGTTGTTGCTGGCAATGCGCGGCTCCACCCGCAAGGCCCGGGGATCGCCCGTGGGGCTGCGCAGATCGATCAGCAGGCCGCCGTTCTCGCGCGCAAAGCCCAGCCAGCTGTGCGACAGCAGCGCGTCCGGGTGCTGCGGCATGCCGTGGGCAGCCACCCAGCCGGGCGACGCGCACAGAAACCACTGCATGCCACCCAGGCGCCGCGCCGCCCAGGTGGAATCGGCCAGACGCCCATAGCGCACGGCCAGGTCGATGCGCGCATTGATGAGGTCGATGGTGGAGTCGTCCACCAGCAGCCGCAGGCGCAGCGCCGGGTGGGCCGCCAGCAGCTCCCCCAGCGCCGGCGCAATGTGCCGGGCAAAGCCGACGGTGGCCGACAGGCGCAGCTCGCCGCTGGGCGCATCGCGTGACGCTGCCAGTTCTGCGCGTGCCTGGTCGGCTACGGCACACATGGCCGCACAGCGGGCGTGGTAGCGCTGGCCCGCCTCGGTGAGTGCCAGCTTGCGCGTGGAGCGGTGCAGCAGGGTGACGCCGCCGTCGCTTTCGAGCTTGCGCACCTGCTGGCTCACGGCCGAGGTGCTCATTCCCAAAGCGCGGGCTGCACCGCTCATCGAGCCGTGCTGCACCACGGCGGCAAATACCGCCATGCGTTTGAGGTCTTCCATGGGTGAAAAAACGTGATTGTGAAGTTGAGCTTCAAAGAGAAGGTAGTTTTAGCCATCTACCGCCCGCTTTGACAAGCTCCTATTCTCACTGCATCGCAACTTTGAAACCAAGGACACCGTATGAACATCGCTCTGATTGGCGCCTCTGGCTTTGTCGGCTCTGCCGTGCTGAATGAACTGCTGCAACGCGGCCACCGCGTGACCGTACTGGCCCGCAGCCCCGCCAAGCTCGCCGCCCGTGAAGGCCTCACGGTGGTCGCGGCCGACGCACAAGACGCCGCCCAGGTCGCCAAGGCCGCTGCGGGCCACGATGCCGTGGTGAGCGCCTACAACCCGGGCTGGGAGAACCCCAACATCCACGATGAATTCCTGAAGGGCACCCGCGCCATCATCGACGGCACCAAGGCGGCTGGCGTGCGCCGCTTCCTCATGGTGGGCGGCGCCGGCAGCCTGTTTGTGGCGCCCGGCCTGCAATTGGTGGACACGCCCCAGTTCCCCGCCGAATGGAAGCAGGGCGCCCTGGCCGCCCGCGAAACGCTGAACTGGATTCGTACCGAAAACACGCTGGACTGGACCTTCCTCTCGCCCCCCATCCTGCTGCAGCCCGGTGAACGCACCGGCCAGTACCGACTGGGTGACGAGGCACCGCTGATGAACGGCGACCAGCCCGGCAGCATCAGCGTGGCCGACCTGGCCGTGGCCATTGCCGACGAACTGGAAACGCCCCGGCATGTGCAGAAGCGGTTCACGGTGGCGAGCTGAAACGCCATCGACATCCATGGGCAGCAACCGGCGGGTGCTGCCCCTTTGTTTGTCTCCTCAGGCAAAGACTGCCAAGTCGATCAGCGCGTGGCCCAGCACCACGGGCCACAGGTTTTTCCAGCGCAGGAACCATCGGCACATCACACCATGCGCAAAGAAGGCCACAATCACGCCGTGTCTACCGTGTTCCCAATGCGCCAGAGCAAAGATAGCCGATACCGCGAGTGTGAACCGTAGTTCCGAAGGGCGTTGGCTTGCACTCGAATACCAGAGCCATGGCAGCCCGATGAAAAAGATGCTCTCCACCAGCCCAGCGCTGACCGCTGCGTAGATTCGCACTGCCGCACCCGCCAGGCCCTGAGGGAAAAACTGCGCCATCTGAAAGCTACCGGGTGACGGGCCTAGCACCCGCCATGACAGGTTCCGCGCCACCAGAAAAACCAGCCCTGCGGTGACAAACACCATCAGGCTCTGTCCTGCAAGGGGCCAAAGGTTCTTTTCTGGTGGTACGAGTCCGTAGTGTTGGGGGCGTAGCGCTGCGCTGTGTGCAAGCAGTCCAAGCAGGACAGCAGGAAGCACTATCCACTGAACCCCGTCAACGGCCCAAAAGAGCAGTGCCCCTCCGCGCCCCACGACAGGCAGGTAAAAGCCGTTGAGCTGCCAGACCGCCAACACCGGTAGCAGGGCCCAGCCCACCAGGACCTGCTGGCGGGTGTTGAGAGCAAACGGCCGTTTCTGTGTTGAGATCAAGCGCCCCTCCGGAATCAAGTTTTGTGGTGGTCCCGTTCAGACGTCAGGGGAAGCGCTGGCCGAAGTGGGGACGGCCCATCTTCCCAAGAAATGGCCGTTCCATTTGCATCGCCAAGTGCCCCGGCGTGAAATAGGCCGCGATTAATCTCCTGCAGCGATTCCGCTGGACTGTTTGCGAAGAGCCGTCATCCCAAAAACCACCGCATCGGCACCAGCACGATGGACGGGAACAGCACCATCAGGAACATCATGGCGAACTGCGCGCCCATGAAGGGAAGCACCCCCCGGGTGACCTCGTCCATGCGCATCTTGCCCACCCCCGCCACCACGTTCAGCACCGTGCCGACCGGCGGCGTGATCAGGCCGATGGCGTTGTTCATGATGAACAGCACACCGAAGTACACCGGGTCGATGCCTGCGGCTTTGACCACTGGCATCAGCATGGGAGCCATGATCAGGATGGTGGGGGTCATGTCCATGGCGGTGCCCACGGCCATCACCAGCAGCATGATGGCGATCATCAGCAGCGTGGGGTTGTCCATGAAGGGGCGCAGCAGATCGACGAGCTGGCGGGGGATGTCGGCCACGGTGATCAGCCAGGCGCTGACCATGGCCGCAGCCACCAGGAACATGATCACGGCCGTTGTTTTGGCGGCGCTCACGAACACGGCGGTCAGCTGGCGCCAGTGCAGTTCGCGGTAGACCAGCGTGGCCACGAGCAGCGCATACACCGCCGCCACGGCCGCCGCCTCGGTGGGGGTGAACACGCCCATCTTCAGGCCCACGATCACGATGACCGGCAGAAACAGCGCCCAGGTGGATTCCTTGAGGGCCTGTAGTTTGTCTGCGGTAGTCGCCTTGGGGGGCGGGGTGATGTTTTCGCGCTGTGACACCCAGTACCAAGCGATGGCGATGGCCACGCCCATCAGCAGCCCCGGCACGATGCCGGCCAGAAAGAGCTTGCTGATCGACACATTGGCGGCCACGCCAAACACCACAAACCCGATGGACGGCGGGATGACGGGCGCGATGATGCCCGCCGACGCAATCAGCCCTCCGGCGCGGGCCTTGTCATGGCCGGCCTTCACCATCATGGGCAGCAGCAGGGCGGCCAGCGCGGCGGTGTCTGCCACGGCAGAGCCCGAAAGTGCGGCCAGCATGCACGCCGCCAGGATGGCCACAAAACCCAGCCCGCCGCGCTTGTGCCCCACCAGCGTCAGGGCCAGCTTCACGATGCGCTGGGACAGGCCGCCCACGTTCATGATCTCGCCCGCCAGCATGAAAAACGGCACCGCCAGCAGCGGAAACGAGTCTGCGCCGTTGATGACGTTCTGCGCCAGGATCTGGGCGTCAAACAGGTCCAGGTGCCACATGAGCGCTGCGCCAGACACCAGCAGCGCGTAGGCAATGGGCACACCAATGGCCATGGCGGCCAGCAGGGAGCCGAGGAAGATGAAAATGGTCATGGGATGTTGCTCCGGGGCGATTCACTTCGGGCCGCTGGTGCGGTCCAGATGCAGGTGCGGGATGGCTGCCACCTCTTCGGATTCGGTGACCTGCACCAGCTGGTCGTCCGGCACCTGGCCAGACAACAGGCGCCACAGGTGCATCAACAGCAACAGCCCCGACGCCACCGCAAACACCACCCCGGATGCATAGAAGATGGCCACCGATGCGCCGGTGACGGGTGCCTCCACATCCCAATTGATGCGGGCCTGTGCAAGGGCGCCGCTGAACAGAAGCCAGGTGCAAAACAGCATCAGCCCATAACTGGCCGCCAGGCAGATGCGCTTGCCGATGGGGGGCAACCGGGTCAGCAGGATGTCGGTGCCCAGGTGGCCGTGCTCCTTGACCGCCACGATGGCCCCCAGGAAGGTGATCCATACAAAAAGCCACCGCGACAGCTCCTCGCTGACGGAAATGCCGGAGTTGAAAACGTAGCGCAGCACCACGTTGCCAAACACCAGCAGCACCATCACCGCGAGGGCCAAGGCGATCAGCAGATTGATCCACCGGCAGCACCGGTCGATAAAGGCGTTCAGCATGGTTGTGTCTCCGTCATGGCAAGGCCATTTGATTTTGGTGAGGGGAGTCGCGCTGTGGGCCCGGCGCACGCGGCGCTGCGGGTCAACGACGGCCTGTGCGGGCTAAAGCACAGTGCTGTGCAGCAGGCCGCGCTGCGCCAGGTTGCCGATGAAGGCGCGCAAACCAAATTGCCAGGGCGCGGCGGTTTCGCTGTGGGTCACGCGGTTGTGCAGGCCGCCCAGCCAGGCGCTCTGGATGGTGACCACATCACCGAGCTTGTGGGTGAAGCCGCTGCCCGGCTGGTCGCGGTCTTCAATGGGCGCAAACAGCGTGCCCAGGAACAGCATGAACCCGTCGGGGTACTGGTGTGCGGCCAGCGTTTGCGCCACCAGGTCCATCGGGTCGCGGCTGATGCTGGCCATGGTGTTGATGCCGCGCAACTCAAAGCCGTCCACCCCCGCGACCTGCAGGTGCACGGTTTCGTTGCGCACCTGGTCCATGCCGAAGCCAGCGTCGAACAGGCGGATGAAGGGGCCCAGGGCACACGATGCGTTGTTGTCCTTGGCCTTGCCCAGCAGCAGTGCGCTGCGGCCCTCGATGTCGCGCAGGTTCACGTCGTTGCCCAATGTAGCGCCGACGATGTCGCCCCGGCTGTTGACGGCCAGCACCACCTCGGGCTCGGGGTTGTTCCAGGCCGAATCGGCGCGGATGCCGATGTCATCGCCGCAGCCCACGGACGCCAGCACCGGCGCCTTGGTGAACACCTCGGCGTCGGGGCCAATGCCCACTTCCAGGTACTGGGACCACAGCCCTTTTTCCTGCAGCAGCGCCTTCAGGGCCATGGCCTCGGGCGATCCGGGGCGCATGTCGGCCAGGTTCTCGCCGATCAGCCCGATCACCTGGCTGCGCAGCCCCTGCGCGCGGGTCGCGTCGCCCCGCGCTTGTTCTTCGATCACGCGTTCGATCAGGCTGGCTGCAAACGTGACGCCTGCCGCCTTGACCACCTGCAGGTCGCAAGGGGCGAGCAGCCAGGGCAACGTGGGCTGGCGTTGGCCCGGCAGGCTGTTCTGGATCAGTTCATCGACACCGCAAATGCGCGGCCCGGGCGTGTTGTGCGCAGCCTGTGCGGGCAACTCCGTGTCGAGCAGTGTGCTCATGGTCGGGTAGCTGTCGCTCAGGTCAAAAACGCCTTCGGGCCGCAGCGCCACCACGGCCGGGCCGGGGATTGCGCCGTGGGTCCACGCGCGGCCCACCAGCGTGCCCTGCAGGCCGTCGTCTGGCAAAACCTGGGCGTGCGTGTCCGCACCGGCCGCGTGGGCCGCTGTCATGTTGTTCATTTGAAATCCTTCAAAGGTTCATTGCGCGGACCGCACACGTTGTGCGGTGCGGCAGGCGTTGTCGCCAGCTTCAGTGGTTGTGGCGCGGGGTTTTTTCGGAGATGCGCCGAAAGGTCAGCGCAAAGTCCAGCGTGGCGCCATCGACCAGCTGGCCTGTCTTTTCGCGGTACAGCGCTTCCCACGGTGACTGGCTGGCAGGCACGGGCGGCGCGGGCAGCTCGCGTTGGCGGCGTTCGATCTCATCCGCCGCCACCAGCGCGTCGCAGCGCCCGGTGTTCAGGTCGATGCGGATCGTGTCGCCGCTCAGCAGCCAGCTCAACCCCCCGCCCACCGCGCTTTCGGGCGACGCGTTGAGGATGGAGGGGCTGTCTGCCGTGCCCGACTGGCGCCCGTCGCCCAGGGTGGGCAGTGTGTTGATGCCACGCCGGATTAGCGCGTCGGGCGGTTGCATGTTGACCACCTCCGCAGAGCCTGGCCAGCCGATGGGCCCCGCACCGCGCATCACCAGAATGCAGCCTTCGTCGATGTTCAGCACCGGGTCGTTGATGCGTGCGTGGTAGTCGTCTGCGCCTTCAAACACCACGGCACGGGCTTCGAAGATGCCTTCTTGCCCCGGGCGGCTCAGGTAGCGTGCGCGAAACGCTTCGGAGATCACCGAGGTCTTCATGATGCCGAAGTCAAACAAGTTGCCGCTGAGTACCAGGAAGCCCGCCTTCTCCATCAGTGGCGCGCTGAAGGGGCGGATCACCTCGCGGTCGCGCGTTTCGCGGCCTTGCAGGTTGTCGCCGACGGTCTTGCCCGTCACGCTGGCGCAATCGCTGTGCAGGCGGCCCGCCTGCTGCAGCTCCCACATCAGGGAGGGTACGCCCCCCGCGCGGAAGAACCGTTCGCCCAGGAACTTGCCTGCGGGCTGCATGTTCAGCAGCAGGGGCAGGTCGTAGGCATGTTCGGTCCAGTCCTTGGCCTCCAGCACCACGCCCGCATGGCGCGCCATGGCCATGATGTGCACTTGCGCGTTGCTGGAACCCCCGGCCACGCTGACCACCGACAGCGCATTCAAAAAGCTCTCTCGCGTCAGGATGCGCGAAGGGCGCAGGTCTTCATACGCCATCTCGACAATGCGGCGCCCGGTCTCGTAGGCCATCTGGCCACGCTCGCGGTAGGGCGCCGGAATGGCGGCGCAGCCAGGCAGCGACAGGCCCAGCGCCTCGGCCACGGCGTTCATGGTCGAGGCAGTGCCCATGGTGTTGCAGTGGCCCGCCGAGGGTGCGCTACTGCAGGCGCGCTGCAGAAACTCTTCTTCGTCAATCTCGCCCGCTGCCAGCTGGCGGCGGCTGCGCCAGATCACGGTGCCCGAACCCACCAGTTCGCCGTCGTGCCAACCGTCCAGCATGGGCCCGCCCGAGAGCACGATGGCCGGGATGTCCACGGTGGACGCGGCCATGATGCCAGCCGGTGTGGTCTTGTCGCAGCCCGTGGTCAGCACCACCGCGTCGATGGGGTAGCCGTACAGGATCTCGACCAGGCCCAGGTAGGCCAGGTTGCGGTCCAGCGCCGCAGTGGGGCGGCGGCAGTTCTCAAAGATGGGATGGACCGGAAACTCCATCGGAATGCCCCCCGCATCGCGGATGCCATCGCGCACGCGGCGCGCCAGGTCCAGATGAATGCGGTTGCAGGGCGACAGGTCGCTGCCCGTCTGCGCGATGCCAATGATGGGCCGGCCCGAGCGCAGCTCTTCGGGCGTGAGCCCGTAGTTCATGAACCGTTCCAGATACAGCGCGGTCATGTCCGAGCGCGCGGGGTCGGCAAACCAGTCGCGGGAGCGAAAGGGGCGTCGGGGTGTCTTTTGCATGGGGTTGTCAGAAGAACGCTGTGAAGGAAGGGAAAACCGCCGCTGCCAGCGCGCAGCATTTGGCGGCGCGCCGACGGGGCCGGGCGTTGCTTACTTGCCGCCGCGCGCCTTGGCCAGTTCGCCCATCAGTTCGCTGGTGGTTGCTTCACCAAATTCCTTGCCGTACTTTGTCAGCACCGGCTGCAGCTTGGTGCGCAGCTTGGCCTGTTCGGCAGCAGGCAGCTCGGTGATCTGCATGCCCGCCTTCTTCAGCTCGCCCAATGCGGTTTCGCTGAAAGCGCGGATGGTCTTGCGCTCAAACAACGTGGCTTCGCGCGCGGCTTCCTGCACGATCTTCTGCTCCTCGGCTGACAAGCCATCCCAGGCCTTTTTGGACATCAGCAGCACCCAGGCGCTGTACATGTGGCGCGACAACACCAGGTGCTTTTGCACTTCGTAGAACTTGCTGGCCAGGATGGTGGCCGGTGGGTTCTCCTGCCCATCCACCGCAGCTTGTTCCATGGCCGTGTACAGCTCAGTGAATGGCATGGGTGTGGCGTTGGCGCTCAGGGCGTTGAAGGTGTCCAAAAACAAGGGGCTCTGGATCACGCGCAGCTTGAGGCCCGCCAGATCGTCGGCCTTGTTGATGGGGCGGCGCGAATTGGTCACGTGGCGAAAGCCGTTCTCCCAGAACCCCAGGCCGATGAGTCCCTTCTCGGGCAGCATGGCCAGCAGCTTCTGGCCAAAGGGGCCATCCAGCACCGCGTCGGCTTCCTGCTCGTTGTTGAAGGTGAGCGGCAGATTGAGCACGCCAAACGGCTTGATCAACGACATCAGCGTGGACGAATCTGGCACCGTCATCTCCAGCGTGCCGCCGCGCAGGGCCGACGTCATGCTCACGTCGTTGCCCAGGGAGCCGCTGGCAAACAGCTTGGCGTTCATCTTGCCGCCGCTCTTGGCCTGGAGCCTTTCGGCAAAGTGCTTGACCGCCTGCGCTTGGGGGTGGTCGTCGCTCAGGCCGATGCCAACCTTGAACGTGTGTTCCTTGACTTGTGCAGACACCGGGGCGGCCAGAGCGGCCAGCACCGTGGCGACCACGGCGAGGGTTTTGAATTGCATGCTTTTGTCTCCGTTTTGGAATGGCTGGGGTCTCGATGGCCGAGGCCATCGGCGCCCTGCAGTCCTTTTGCAGGACCGTCATCGACGCAGGCCACAGGTTAGGTAGCGCGCGTGCCGGGGTCCACTGAATCTTTTGCTACGATCCATTCCAAACGCTTATGAGTCCAGACGCATTTCCGGGTAAACCCTTGTCTTTGGCGCAGGCCTGTGCGCGGCTGCGGTTTCGGCATTTGCAGTTCCTGGACATCCTGGGGCGCACCCGCAACCTGCGCCTGACGGCCGAGCAGATGCACGTCACCCAGCCTGCGGCCACCAAGATCCTGATGGACATTGAAGAGATCCTGGAGGCGCGTTTGTTCGACCGTCTGTCGCGTGGCATGCGGCCCAACGAACTGGGGCTTTTCACGCTGCGCTATGCCAGTGCAGCGCTGGATGGCCAGCGCCAATTTGTGGACGAGTTCAATGCCCTCAAACAAGGCGGCCATGGCCACCTGACGATTGGCGCCATCACGGGCTCGGCGGCCCATCTGCTGGTGGCGTCGGTGGTCGAGATCCAGCGCCTGCGGCCCTTGCTGGTGCTCAAGATCCTGGAGCAAAGCAGCGACCAGCTGATCCAATGGCTGGCCGAACGCAAGATCGACCTGATGATCGGGCGCTTTACCGACGAGGCCCAGCGCAGCCAGTTCCATTACGAGCGCCTGTCGGCCGAGCCGCTGGCCGTGGTGGGCGGACTGCACCACCCCCTGCGCGGAGGGGCGGACCTGGCCCTGACCGAGCTGGCCCACTGGCCGTGGATTCTGTACCCCGCCTCTACCGCCGTGCGCAAGGTGTCGGACGACCTGTTTGGCGGCGCAGGCCTGGCGCTCACGGCGGGGGTGGTGGAGACGCCGTCCTTTTTGTTTGCGCTGGAGCTGATGAACACCACCAACATGATGTCGCTGCAGCCCGCCGCCCTGGTTGAGAAATACGTGAACAAAGGCCTGCTGTCGCGCATCCCCGTGGACCTGCCAGACCGCATGCCCGGCTATGGCCTCATCACGCGGCTGGGGGAGCCGCCGACACCCGCCGCGCAGGCCTTCATCGATGTGCTGCGCGAGACGGCGGGCGCTGGCTTTGACGAACCGTGATGGCCGATGGTCGTCCCACTTTGGCAATAACTAAAAGTTATCGAAAACGACGGCTTTTAGGGCTTGTCCACCCCGTTGGGACGGTTTGCATCCCCGTCCTTCCTCACCACGCCGTTATGCTCTGCGCCCTTTGACCGAACCTGCCTGCTGCCCCATGA
This sequence comes from Acidovorax sp. ACV01, assembly GCF_014851495.1. NCBI lineage: Bacteria > Pseudomonadati > Pseudomonadota > Betaproteobacteria > Burkholderiales > Comamonadaceae > Acidovorax > Acidovorax sp. ACV01. Next base: position 76,872 of record NZ_JACUZT010000012.1, read on the forward strand.
CCGACTCTGCCGAAGACACCCCCACCCCCATCCAGGAACCCCGCTTGTGGAGCGACGAGCGCTGGATGGCGCGGGTCATCAAGAACGAGGATGACGATGGCTGGGCCGTGTCCATGACGCTGCATGGCGAGTCCGAGCCTGCGCTGGTGGGCCCGTGGACCATGGGGCGTGACAAGAAGAACCCGAAGCCCCTGGATGTGTCGGCTTTCAACACGCTGGTCAAAACCGCCAGCGAGGTGCTGCGCCGCCACGAGCAGCAGCTGCACGCGCAGCTCAACAAGAACGTGAGCATCACCACGGCCGAGGGCCAGCGCCTGCGCGTGGCCCTCGCCATCGTGCCGGACGAAGAAGGCGCCACCGCCACGCTGAGTGCCATGGACGACCTGGGGGAGGAGCTGGCACGTGTGCCCGTGCCCCCCACGTTCAAGCTCACCACCCACAGTGCCACGGCCTGGGCCCAGGGCGGGTTCGAAAAGCCGCGCTGAATGAACCCCGGGTGGCTGCAAAAACGGCACTGCCGGTGTTGCCAATCGCATGGGTGACCGGTGACTACAGGGTAAGCCCCTAGAATTCGCTCGTTGGCCCCGGAGTGTTTCCGGGGCCGATTGCGTTCTCAGGGCGGGGCGAAAATCCCCACCGGCGGTATCTGCGGGCTGAAAAAGCCTGCAGCAGCCCGCGAGCGCCTGCAGGGCAGTTAGAACCTGATCAATGTCTTTTTGGAGTCGCGCAAGAACCTTTTCGGGATGGGATGCTAGGCGCGGGGCGCAGTGGATAGCCCAGCTATCCACAAGCGCCGCAACACCGCAGACCGCCCGAAAAGGCTCTTGCCCGAAGGGTTGGGGTGAAATCGGGCGATTGGAAGCCTTGGTTGCTTGCATGGGCATGAGCCCATGCGGCGCATCCGAGGCTTCCACTCATCCCGATTGCACTCCAACGCGATCTCCAAAAAGACATTGATCAGGTTCTTAAGCCCCGCAGGGTCAGCAGATCTGGTGCGATGCCAGAGCCGACGGTCACAGTCCGGATGAAAGAGATCGCGAAGCCATGGGCCTCCCGCCGGGGTGGTTGCCTGTGTGCGTGTCGGGTGCGCGGTGCCGGGCTGTGCGGGGCTGTCTGATCTTGAGGTCGGGCGTGCCTGCAGGGCCAGGGGCTGTTCGCTGGGCCGCATGCGTGTGGGCAGCTGCCTTGCCATGCAAGGGGCTCTGTTCGCGCGCGCCCTGATTCTGGTAACCCTTTTCTTTGTTCGAGAAAATCCATGAATCAGTCCTTCCATTCCCACCATGCCGCTGCAGCCAACGCCGACCAAAGCGGCCGCACAGCGATTGCGCACCGCAGCGAACGGGTTGCGGTCATCTGCGCCAGCTGGCACCGGGACATCGTTGACCAGGCCCGTGATGCCGCCGTGGCCGAGTTCGCGCGCAGCGGGCTGCCTGCGGGGCAGATCGACCAGTTCGAGGTGCCCGGCGCGTTCGAGATCCCGCTGCTGGCCAAGCGGCTGGCGCAAAGCGGGCGCTACGACGCCATCGTGGCCTGCGCGCTCATTGTCAACGGCGGCATCTACCGCCACGAGTTTGTGACCACCGCCGTCATCGACGGTTTGATGCGCGTGCAGCTCGACACCGACGTGCCCGTGATGTCCGCCGTGCTCACGCCGCGCGATTTTCATGAGCACGAAGACCATCTCAAGTTCTTCCGCGAGCACTTTGTGAAGAAGGGCGCAGAAGTGGCGCGCGCCTGCCTGGACACCATGGCCCAGTTCAAGGCGCTGGAGCCCGCGCACGGGGATTGAGCGGCGCGCAACCGTTTGCCGCCACCGGCTTGGGCGTGCGGCTGGGCCAGAATGGCCCCATGAAAATTCTGGCCCTGTGCGGCAGCCTGCGCGCTGCCTCCATCAATGCTGCGTTGCTGCGCACGGCGGCACGTGTTGCTCCACCTGGCATGGAGGTCGCGTGGTGCGCGGCGGTGGGTGAGCTGCCGCTTTTCAACCCCGACCTGGAGGCACAACCGCCACCCGCCGCGCTGCGTCTGCACGCCGATGTGGCGTGGGCCGATGCGCTGCTGATCGCGAGCCCCGAATACGCCCACGGTGTGACGGGGGTGATCAAGAATGCGCTTGACTGGCTGGTGAGCCAGGAGGCCTTTGTGAACAAGCCGGTGGCGGTGTTCAATGTCTCGCCCCGCGCACACCACGCCGATGATGCGCTGCGCGAAACACTGCGGACGATGTCTGCGCGCATCGTCGAGCCTGCGTGCCTGAGCCTTCCGTTGCTGGGCGCACACCTGGCAGAAAACGAGATGGCCACGCACCCGCTGGTGGCGCCGGCATTGATCGAGGCGCTGCAGGCCTTGCAGCGAGCAGTGGAACCTGAATAGGCTTTTTGCTATAAAAAACATAGCTTATAGCGCATGATAGGAAAGCGTTAGAGGCCTTTTTATCGGATTTTCTTCTCTGCGTTGGCCCATGCATGGGGCCCTGCGCGCAGCGAAGTCGTACCGGTCGCCCGCAGGCGCCGATGGCCGTATCGGTGCCCCGGCGCCACAGGGCGCACCAGCCCTTGGCCAGCCTGTCAGGCGGCAGCCAGGCGGGGCACGTGCACTCCCGCCGCTGCGTGCTCGCCGGTTGACAGGCGGAACACCGACACCGCGTCCACCAGCTGCTGCGCCTGCCCCTTCAGGCTGTCGGCGGCCGCAGCGCTTTCTTCCACCAGGGCCGCATTCTGCTGGGTGGCCTGGTCCATCTGCATCACCGCCTCGCCCACTTGGGCCACGCCGCACTCTGCTCGCTGCTGGCGGCGCTGATCTCGCCGACGATGTCCGTCACGCGGCGGATCGAGGCGACCACTTCGGTCATGGTGGCTCCGGCCTTGTCCACCAGCGCGGTGCCCAGTTCCACACGCTCCACACTGGCGTGTATCAGCGTCTTGATCTCCTTGGCCGCATCGGCGCTGCGTTGGGCCAGGCTGCGCACCTCGCTGGCCACCACGGCAAAGCCGCGCCCTTGTTCACCCGCCCGCGCGGCTTCGACGGCGGCGTTCAGCGCCAGGATGTTGGTCTGGAAGGCGATGCCGTCGATCACGCTGATGATGTCGGCGATCTTTTTGCTGCTGTCGTTGATGCCCTTCATGGTGGTCACCACCTCGGCCACCACGTCGCCGCCCTGGACGGCCACGGTGGACGCGCTCACCGCCAACTGGTTGGCCTGGCGCGCGTTTTCGGCGTTGGCCTGCACGGTGGAACTGAGCTCTTCCATCGATGCCGAGGTTTCCTCCAGCGCGCTGGCCTGCTGCTCGGTGCGGGCCGAGAGGTCGTTGTTGCCCAGCGCGATTTCGGTGCTGGCGGCGGCCACGCTGTGGGCGTTGTTGCGCACGTTGCTCACCACGCGCGACAGGCTGATCTGCATGTCGTGCAGGGCGTTGAGCAGCAGGGCAATCTCGTCCTTGCCCGCCACATGCCGCGCCACCGTCAGGTCGCCCCCGGCCACGGCCTGCGACACACGCACCGCGTTGTCCAGCGGGTTCACCACCGTGCGGCTGAAGGCAATGGCCCCGGCAATGCCCAGCGCGCACACCACCAGCATCACCACCAGGCTGATGGTGGTGGCGCGCTGTGCGGTGGCTGCTGCGCTTGCCGCCACTTCGCTGCTGGCCTTGGCGATCAGATCCCCAGCCTGGTCGATCAGCTGCGAGGGCTCGCGGTCCATGCCCGCCACGGCCTTGTCGCCCACCTGTGGGTCGTGGTCGGCGGCCTTGAAGGCTTCAAACCCCTTGCGGTAGGCCGCGCCCATGTTTTCATGGGCCTTGGCAAACTGCACCACACGCTCGCGGCCTTCACCCGGAGGCAGGGCGGCTGTCAGCTTCTGCGCATGGTCCTTGATGGACTTTTCCTGCTTTTCAAACGCAGCCCAGTAGCGCGTGAGCTGGGCCGGGTCCTTGCCACGCAGCAGCACGTTTTTCCACTCCTGCACCTGCACCTTGAACTCGTTGAGCATGCTGGATGCCAATCGCTCATGCTCAAAGCTTTGGGCCACGGTGGTTTGGTAGGTGTCGAGCGCCTGGTTCAGGCGGCTGATGCCAAACAGCGCCGCTGCAAACAGCAAAAGCAGCGACACGGTAAAGGCCAGGGGGAGCTTGAGGCTGAGCTTCATGGGGAACTCCTGTTGGGTCCACAAATCACCGCAGTCGCGGGCAAGTCCCGGTGGGCCCTGGCCTTGCCCTGCCATGCTTGGTGGCAGTGGTTCGGCTGCGCCCCCCGTCTCGGTCAACCGGCGCGCGCGGTGTGTCGTGCCGGAGAGATTCCCACTGCCATTATGGAGAGGGATGTAAATTTTTGTGCATGAATTTTTCACCCATGGCCGAGGGCGTGGCGGTGCGGTGTTTGCACATGGTCGGTATCAAATTAATAGCAGCTACCGCTTGATGGATAAGCGCTGGTGTCCAATTTGATGCCGAACTGATAAAAAAACGGCCTTGCCGAGTTGGGCAAGGCCGTTCCGCTGTTGGTGCACAGCGTGGGTGGATTCTGAGTGGGCCTGCGCCCGTGTTGGCCCGGTGGCTACAAAACCCCGTTGGCCCGCAGCGCCGCAATGCGCGCTGCATCCAGCCCCAGCTCGCCCAGCACCTCGTCGGTGTGCTGGCCCAGCGCGGGGGGGGCGTTGCGCAGCACGGGCGGGTTGGCCGACAGGCGCAGCGGGCTGGCCACGCCGGTGATCTGCTGCACGCCGTCCTGGGCGGTGTCCCCCTCCGCCCAGCGCGGGAGTGCCACGGCCAGGCCGCGCGCCTTCACCTGGGCATCGTCAAACGCCTGGGCGATGGTGTTGATCGGGCCGCAGGGCACGGCCTTGTCTTCCAGCAGCGTGATCCAGTCGGCGGTGGTGCGCGTGCGCGTCACGGCTTCCATGGCGGGGATCAGGTCGGTGCGGTGTTTGACGCGCAGCGTGTTGGTGGCATAGCGCGCATCGGTGGCCCACTGGGGCTGTTCGGCTGCGGCGCAAAAGCGCTGGAACTGCCCGTCGTTGCCGATGGCCAGCAGCATGGCGCCGTCCTGCGTGGGGAAGTCCTGGTACGGCGCCAGGCTGGGGTGGCTGTTGCCCTGGCGTGTGGGCGCGGTGCCCGTGGCCAAAAAGCCGGCGGCCTGGTTGGCCAGGATGGCCATGCCCACGTCGAGCAGCGACATGTCGATGTGCTGGCCCAGGCCGGTGCCGCTGGTGGCGTTGTCGCGCACGTTCAGCGCGGCCACGATGGCGGTGCTGGCGTACACGCCGGTGAACAGGTCGGTCAGCGCCACGCCCACGCGCAGCGGGCCGCCGCCGGGCTCGCCATCGGCCCGGCCGGTGATGCTCATCATCCCGGTCATGGCCTGGATCATCAGGTCATAACCGGCGCGTTCGGCGTAGGGGCCGTCTTGCCCGAAGCCGGTGACGGAGCAGTAGATGAGGCGCGGGTTGAGCGCGCGCAGGCTCTCGTGGTCCAGCCCGTATTGCTGAAGGCCGCCCACCTTGAAGTTCTCCACCAGGATGTCGGCCTGCTGGGCCATCTGGCGGATGAGCTGTTGCCCCTCCGCCGTGGCCATGTCGATGGTCACCGAGCGCTTGTTGCGGTTGCAGGCCGTGAAATAGCTGGCCTGCGTGGTGTCGTTGCCCTCCGCGTCCTTCAAGAAGGGTGGCCCCCAGTGGCGCGTGTCATCGCCTGCGCCGGGGCGCTCCACCTTCACGACATCCGCGCCCAGGTCGGCCAGGATCTGCGTGCACCAGGGGCCGGCGAGCACGCGGGAGAGGTCGAGGACCTTGATGCCAGCGAGGGCGCCTGGGGAGGAGGGGGATGTGGTCATGGGGCTGAATACTATGAAATTGATAGCTGGTAGCGCTTGTCTATCAAGCGCTAGATGCCTAAAACACTTGAAATGTGCTTATGAAAGCCCCGTTTTAACTCCCTCTCCCCTCGCGGGAGAGGGTTGGGGAGAGGGGGAGAGCATCGGCACAACGCACACGCCGCAACCCCCTCTCCCCCCGACCCCTCTCCCGCGAGGGGAGAGGGGAGTGATGCGGGCGCTCAGTTGGCGAACGCCGCAATGCCCGTCTGCGCCCGGCCCAGGATCAGCGCATGCACATCGTGCGTGCCTTCGTACGTGTTCACCACCTCCAGGTTCACCAGATGGCGCGCCACGCCGAACTCGTCGCTGATGCCGTTGCCGCCCATCATGTCGCGCGCCAGGCGGGCGATGTCCAGCGCCTTGCCGCAGCTGTTGCGCTTGATGATGGAAGTGCCTTCCACGCTGGCCGTGCCCGCGTCCTTCATGCGGCCGAACTGCAGGCAGGCCTGCAGGCCGATGGCGATCTCGGTCTGCATGTCGGCCAGCTTCTTCTGGATGAGCTGGTTGGCCGCCAGGGGGCGGCCGAACTGCTTGCGGTCCAGCGTGTACTGGCGGGCGGTGTGCCAGCAGAACTCGGCCGCACCCAGTGCGCCCCAGGCGATGCCGTAGCGCGCGCTGTTCAGGCAGGTGAAGGGGCCCTTCAGGCCCTGCACTTCAGGGAAGGCGTTCTCTTCCGGCACGAACACGTCGTCCATCACGATCTCGCCGGTGATGGAGGCGCGCAGGCCCACCTTGCCGTGGATGGCGGGGGCCGTCAGGCCCTTCATGCCCTTGTCCAGCACGAAGCCGCGGATGGGGCCCACGGCGCCGCCTTCGGACACTTCCTTGGCCCAGACGACGAACACGTCGGCCACGGGGCTGTTGGTGATCCACATCTTGCTGCCCTTGAGCTTGTAGCCGCCATCGACCTTGTAGGCGCGTGTGGCCATGCTGCCGGGGTCGGAGCCGTGGTCGGGCTCGGTCAGGCCGAAGCAGCCAATCCACTCGCCGGTGGCGAGCTTGGGCAGGTACTTCTGCTTTTGCGCTTCGGTGCCGAACTCATGGATGGGCACCATCACCAGCGACGACTGCACGCTGGCCATGGAGCGGTAGCCCGAATCCACACGCTCCACCTCGCGGGCGATCAGGCCATAGGCCACGTACGACAGGCCGGGGCCGCCGTACTGCTCGGGGATGGTGGGGCCCAAGAGGCCCACTTCGCCCATCTCGCGGAAGATGCTCACGTCCATCTTTTCGTGGCGGAAGGCGTCGAGCACGCGGGGCGCCAGCTTGTCCTGGCAGTAGGCGGCGGCAGCGGCCTGGATGGCGCGCTCGTCGTCGGTCAGTTGCTGGCTCAGGAGGAAAGGGTCATCCCATTGAAAAGCGGCGTGGGCCATGTGTGTGTCTCCAGGTCAAACAAGAAGGAAAAGAGGCGAAAACGAATCGACTGGGATGCATCGTAGGCTTTGGCGTAGCACCCCGCAAGCGAGTTCTTTTCATCCAGACATGCGTTTATGGAATGTATGGAATACTGTTGCCGTATACGCCAAGGCGTAGCTACCCTTGCTTCAAGTTCCTCTTCATCATGCGCCGCAACATCCCATCGACCCAGGCCCTGGCATGCTTTGAAGTCGCCGCCCGCCACGAAAGCTACACCCGCGCCGCGCAGGAACTTTCGCTCACCCAAAGCGCTGTCTCGCGTCAGATCCAGGCGCTGGAGGAGTTCCTGGGCGTGCAGCTGTTTCGCCGCACCCGCCACGGCGTGGTGCTGACGCCTGCCGGCGCGCATTACGGCCGCCAAGTGGCACGCTGGCTGCAGGGGCTGGAGCGTGACACGCTCGATGTGATGGCGCACCAGGGCGAGGGCGGCACGATCACCCTGGCGGCAGTGCCCACCTTTGCCACGCGCTGGCTCATCCCGCGCCTGCCGCAGCTGGCGCAGCAACACTCCGACATCGTGGTGCACATCGACACGCAGACACGCCCTTTCTTGTTTGCCGACACCACCTTCGATGCCGCGCTGTACGCGGGCACGCCCGAGCAGGTGGCCAACTGGCCCGGCGTGCAGGCCCTGCTGCTGATGCACGAAGACGTGGTGCCCGTGTGCAGCCCCCGCCTGCTCGAATCCGCCGCGCCCCGGGGCCGGGGCCGCGCCCACCAGCCCGTGGCCGCCGAGGCGTTGGCCGACCTGCCCCTGCTCCAGCAAAGCACACGCCCCTACGGCTGGCGGCAGTGGTTCGACGCGATGGAGGTCCAGGCACCCAACGCGCTGGATGGCCCGCGCTACGAGCTGTTTTCCATGCTGGCCGTGGCGGCCACGCACGGCATGGGCGTGGCGCTGATGCCGCCTTTGTTGATCGAGGCCGAACTGGCCAGCGGCGAGCTGGTGGTCGCCTGCAACCGCCCGCTGCGGGGCGAGCGCGCCTACTACCTCATCAGCCCCGCGCAAGCGCAGCCGCCCGTGCTGGCGGCGTTTGCGCAGTGGCTGCAGGGCATGGCCGCGGCGGCAGGGGGTGCGCTGCCGGTGGCCGGGGCAGACGGCAAGGGATGACGCGCTTGCATCCGCCCAGGGGCTGAACTAATCTGGTGGCGCTGGAGTCTGTCTGCACATACCGACCCGGGAGTGACCCCATGACCACCTACCATGCCCCGCATTTCGACCCCACCGTGGACGAGATCGAGACCCTGAAACAACTCGAAATGGGTCAAGTCATCACGCTGCCCCATGCCATCAAGGACCATGTGTCCGGTCGCCTGCTGGAGTGGGGCTTCATCACCAAGGGTTCCGGCGGCGAGCTGGCCATTACGGCCAGCGGCCGGCAACTGATCCGCCGACAGGACAACTAGCCTCTACGGCGCCACAGAGCGCCACTGACGGCAAGGCGCCCGCGCAGGCCACTTTTTTAGCGCCGGGGCTGCGGCCAATCCTCGCGCAGCCGCCGGGGTATTGCGCCCCGCAAATTTCCCCGCCCCGCGTTGGCCCTATCCTGCCTCTCTTGCCGTCCTTCATTCACGAGGAGCTTCTGTGCGCGCACCGTCCCCCATTCGCAAAGCACTGTGTGTTGCCACCCTGGCGGCATGTGGCCTGCTGATGCAAGGCTGCAGTGCCGTCAAGCTGGCCTACAACCAGGTGCCGCAACTGGCCTACTGGCAGCTGAACAGCTACCTCGATCTCTCAGAAACCCAAACCGAGCGTGTGCGCGACGAACTGGGCGACCTGCACCAATGGCACCGCGACACCATGCTGCCCCGGCATGCCGAGCTGCTGCAGAAAGTGCAGCAACAACTGCCGTCCGCCATATCGCCCGACCAGGCCTGCCGCACCTATGACGATGTGCGTGCCCAGCTCGACAAGGTGGTCACCCAGGCCGAACCCAAACTGGTGTGGCTGGCCGCCCAGCTCACCGATGCCCAGGTCCGCAACCTGCAAAAGAAACAGGCCAGCAGCAATGCCGACTGGAAAAAGGAATGGGTCGACGTGACCCCCGAAAAGCTGCGTGAGCAGCGCTTCAAACAGCTCCTGTCACGCGCAGAAACCTTTTACGGAACCCTGGACGAGCCGCAAAAAGCTGCACTGCGCGCTTTTGTCGCCCAGTCATCGTTTGACCCGCAACGCACCTATACCGAACGCCTGCGCCGCCAGAAAGACCTGGTTCAGGTGCTGCAGAAAATCGCCGAAGACCGCACCAACACCGACCAGGCCCGCAGCCTGCTGCGTGGCTACCTCGCCCGCTTCAATGCATCGCCCGACGCGGCCTACCAGCGTTATGCACAGACGCTGGTGGAAGAAGGTTGCGACGGCTATTCGCGTGTGCACAACGCGATGACGGCAGGGCAGCGGTTGAAGGCAGTGCAATCGGTGAAGGGGTATGAGCAGGACTTTCTGGTGCTGGCGGTGCAGTGAGCGCTGGAGGATAGAAAGACAAACAAAAGGCTGCACTGCCGCTGAAGCGGCGTGCCCTTGTTCTGGGGGCCGCCTGTGACGCCTGAAAATTCTCGCGCTCCGCATCTCGGTCGACAGCGCGAATTGCTGTCATGCTCAGCCCTCATTCCCTCAGGTACTTACTTGTATGCATTTCAGCGGTTGTTGCACGTTGGTCATCGCGATAACCGTGACAGGTTCCGCCATCGCACAGCCCGCGAATCCGGTGGAGAACCACACTGCGTGCACTGCCGAAAAGGCCGACGTCGAAAAACGCATGGAAGTCGCCCGGTCCAAGGGACAGATGCTGCTACGTCGGCAGCTGGCGGACCAACTGGCGGCGCTGCAATCGAGCTGTCAGCCGCTCGCGGTCGACCCGGGCCGCGCGGCGAATATTGAAAGGCTGGAGAAGGAAGTCCGGGCGCTCCGGGCAGAGCTTGAAGCTGCCGAGGAGCAGTTGCGCAAGTTGAGAAGCGAGGCAAACCGCTGAACGGCGAGTGGGCTGCAGGAGCCGTGCCACGGCCCACAGGCTCGGCGCCACGCTGGGGCTGAGAGATTCCTACGCCAGATTGCGGGCGTAAAAATGAACCTGGGGCAGGGGCTTGTTGGATTCTGTGTGCCGGTGGCCATCGGCCTCGCAGATCCCCAAAAAATGCGCTGAAAATGGCGCTTTAGAAAATGGAAATCCCCTGTGAATCAACCTGTTGCCCATGCCGAGCTGATCGCCACTTTCAAAAGGGCGCAGGCAGACGCCGCCCACAAGCAGGGCCTCATCAAGGCTGTGGGTGCCAAGGGCCCAAAAGCCATTCAGGCGGCTGTCGATACGGCGGCCAAAGCAGCGAAGCGCAGGGATTCGTATGCGGAAAAGCTCGCTGCCCTGGGGGTGGTTCTCAAGGATTGAGCGGGGCACGGCGATGGCATCTGCCACGACAAGGCGAGCCGTGTCCATGACCCTTCGCCCGACGGACCGAGCAAGCTGGAGATCGGTGACACCTGCATCGACATCTGGCCGCAGGAGCGGCGCATGCTGGCCAACCTGCTTCTGGGAGACGCTGTGCAGTACAGCAACATCCAGACTGGGCAAGACCTCAACTTGCTTGCGCACCAGGTGTGGGGAGATCTAAAGCAATTGAGGCGGGACCTGGGAGGCTGACCGTCATGGGGTCCTGCAATCGGTGACACCTACTGCAGGAGAGGTAAGCCACGCATATGCAGTTGAAGCTTGTGGGTAGGTTGCTTCAAAGCAGCATCTATTTGATCTCAAGCACGCACAGGCAAATGTCTACTTGGCAAGCAAGGAAGGTGCGCTGAAACCGATTTGCCGAAGCCATCTGGCGAATTGCATGCCAGGTTCATGGAGTTCGTAAACACTACCATTTGTTGGGATATTTCGGAGAAAACCGTGTACTACCAAGGTCTGAAATTGCTCGTCTGGCCTTGCCACACCAAGGCTTCTAAGGACAGAAGTCCAACTATCAATCGCTTTTCCATGCCTGCTGCCATGCTGAGCAAGCGCCAACATGGAAAAGATGGTTTCCTCTCCGGCATGACTTAAGAATAGGCCTTTGACTGGAAATTCAAACTGTTGATGATCTGAGGGAGTCCACGGCCAAAGAACGGGCTGATCGTCATACAACACAAGAGGCGTTGATGCATGCGAAGGCTGCGTCAATCGAATACCGAAATGATGTGCTTTCACACCCGTGTCTTGCTTGTGGTAGTCGAATTTCTCTCGGGGCGGTGGTGCTTTCAGCTTCGTAATTTCCGCCTGAGCTTCTTCCAGCTCATTTTTTAGCGCAGCGATAGTTGCCTCTCGTTTTTCTCCTGCTTTCTGGAGGTTCTCGAGTGATTGAGCTGTTTCCGCTTTCTCTTGTTGCCATTCAGCTCTTTGCTTGATCATTATGGCCCGCATTTCCAGGGCCTCTTGTGCTGAAAGCGTCCTGGTTTCTGCGACTTGGAAAAGTGCTTCTCGGTTGAGGTTGCTCATTTTCTCGTGATCTGTAGCAATCTTCCGCAGCGCGGGCGGCAAAACATAAATCCAGAACAGTGCGGCTGCAAGCGGTATGGTTGTTCCGTGCAAGAGCCAATGCCACCATTCCGTCATGAGCTTTGTATCGATGTAAACGATCTTGTCCCTCCATCCGCCGTCGCCAACCAGCACAAGCAACAGTCGGAAATTCCAGATCGCCCAAGCGATAGCAAACGCACTTACAAGCGGGTTGCCAAAGCGTTCTCTCACGGTTTGAAAAATACCCAGCACGAAGTTCTTTGCGTCGTCCATTGCATCCCTCTGTGGTTTGCCAATTCTAGGCATTGGGGAAACGCTCCAATGGCATCATTGACTGAGTACGAAAGGAAGGTAAACGATGGAACCCGCACAACTGCAAGAGCTTGCAAAATTGATCGCTCTGGAAGTGAGTCTGCCTCAGTGGGCTGCATATTTGACGCTATTGGTCTCAGCAGTGTTCGGGGTCTACGTTATTGCCTATCAGAAGAAGCGCGGCGAGTCTAAGGCATTGCAGGCTGACTTTGAGATGCTGAAAATTCAGCTCGTGGAAAACACAAAAGCCTCTGAGGCAGTTCGACAAGCGCTTGCTGGCAGGGTTTGGATTCAGCAGCAGCAGTGGGCGAGACGCGAAGGGCACTACTTGGAATTGCTAGCCGCGATCTCGCTGATGGTGAACGTAGGTGACGATTTTTCAACTGCAGCGCGGGATCTGGAAAAATCCTATGACGAGAATTCAAAACAATACGGCAAGGCTGCAGAACTCCTGAAGAGGTTGGAAGAGGCGCGAGTCGACCTGCGACGGCTGGCCGGGTCTTGTGCGCTGTTCCTGTCCGATGAGGCAGTTGCTGCCGTGAATCAACTTATTGAAGCCAAGTTTTCTATTGCCAAGGAAGCAGGGAACCTTGTGGAGTACGGAGAGTTTTGGACAGATGCCGCAAGGCAGGCGTATGCCAGAGTTTTGAGTCAGGCCAAACACGAGCTCGCTGAGATCAAGGGCGGTATAGCCGCCCCCCAGTAGGGTTTCCGCATTCCTCGCACACACGTGTCCGCGCCGAAGTAGAACTGAGCCACCGCGCCGCTTGAATCGTGAGCCAGGGGTGGAAGCCGACGCTGTGATGGTCGGCTGTGGATAAGTGTATGCCTTGCCTTGTTCTGTGGCCTCTTTTCGCT
>NZ_JACUZT010000013.1:0-83706 GCF_014851495.1 Acidovorax sp. ACV01
GGTGACAACGTGTCGATCACTGTGAAGCTGATCAACCCCATCGCCATGGAAGAAGGCCTGCGCTTCGCTATCCGCGAAGGTGGCCGTACCGTGGGCGCTGGCGTCGTGGCCAAGATCCTCGCGTAATCTGTTCTGAATTGCACAAGGAATCGCCATGTCCAAGCAAAAAATCCGCATCCGCCTGAAGGCGTTTGACTACAAGCTGATCGACCAGTCCGCTGCCGAGATCGTTGACACCGCCAAGCGCACCGGTGCGATCGTCAAGGGCCCCGTGCCCCTGCCGACACGCATGAAGCGTTTTGACATCCTGCGCTCGCCACACGTCAACAAGACGTCGCGCGACCAGCTCGAAATCCGCACTCACCAGCGTCTGATGGACATCGTGGACCCAACGGACAAAACCGTTGACGCCCTGATGAAGCTCGACCTGCCCGCGGGCGTGGACGTCGAAATCAAGCTGCAGTAATGGCTGTTGAGAAGCCGGTCTGACCGGCCTCTCTGCGTCAGAAATAACGCGAACTTGCTTGAAAAAGCAGTTCGCGTTATACTTTAGGGCTCCGCTCAATTTGCGCCTGTGAAAAGGCATGAATTGAGCGAAGTTTTATTAACCTTCTTTCATGCACGCGAGTGCAAACGCTGCAGCCAATTGAAGTTGTAGCGGTGGAAGTTTTGGAGAAACAAATGAGTCTGAGCAACTCCCTCGGGTTGCTGGGTCGCAAAGTGGGCATGATGCGTCTGTTCACCGATGATGGGGACGCAGTGCCTGTCACGGTGGTGGATGTGTCCAACAACCGCGTTACCCAGATCAAAACCCAAGAGAACGATGGCTACGTGGCCCTGCAGGTCACGTTCGGTTCGCGCAAAGCATCGCGCGTGACCAAGCCAGAAGCCGGCCACCTTGCCAAGGCAGGTGTGGAAGCCGGTGAAATCATCCAGGAATTCCGCGTGACTGCCGATACCGCTGCCCAGTACCAAGCTGGCGCATCGGTGGCTGTGACGTCCGTGTTCTCCGTGGGTCAAAAGGTCGACGTGCAAGGCACCTCGATCGGTAAAGGCTACGCCGGCACCATCAAGCGTCACAACATGAAGTCGCAGCGCGCGTCGCACGGTAACAGCCGTTCGCACAACGTGCCCGGCTCCATCGGTATGGCGCAAGATCCAGGTCGCGTGTTCCCCGGCAAGCGCATGACGGGCCATCTTGGTGACGTCACCAAGACCACGCAGAACCTCGATGTGATCCGCATCGACGAAGCACGTCAACTGATCTTGATCAAGGGTGCAATCCCGGGCGCCAAGGGTGGGTTCGTGACCGTGCGTCCCGCAGTCAAGGCCAAACCTTCCAAAGGAGCGAACTAATGCAGCTCGAACTCCTGAATGACCAAGGCCAAGGCGCATCCAAGCTGGATGTTCCAGAAACCGTGTTCGGTCGTGAATACAACGAAGATCTGGTTCACCAGATCGTGGTGGCCTATCAGGCCAACGCACGCCAAGGCACTCGCGCCCAGAAGGATCGCGAGCAAGTCCGTCACTCGACCAAGAAGCCTTTCAAGCAAAAGGGTACGGGTAACGCACGTGCAGGTATGACCTCGTCGCCACTGTGGCGCGGGGGCGGTCGGATTTTCCCGAACATGCCTGACGAAAACTTCACGCAAAAGATCAACAAGAAGATGTACCGCGCCGGCATGTCTGCGATCCTGTCGCAGCTCGCCCGTGAAGGTCGTCTGGCTGTGGTCGATTCGCTGAAGCTTGACTCGCCCAAGACCAAGGTCCTGGCCGACAAGTTCAAGGCGATGAATCTGCAATCGGTGATGGTGATCGCCGAGGAAGTGGACGAAAACCTGTACCTGGCATCGCGCAATCTGGTGAACGTGCTCGTCGTCGAGCCACGCTACGCCGATCCCGTGTCGCTGGTCCGTTTCAAGAAAGTGCTCGTCACCAAGGGTGCAATCGACAAACTCAAGGAGATGTTCGCATGAGCACACTCAAGTTTGACGAAGGTCGTCTGATGCAAGTGCTGGTCGCTCCTATCGTGTCCGAAAAGGCCACCATGGTTGCTGAAAAGTCCAATGCTGTGACGTTCAAGGTGCTGCAGAACGCAACCAAGCCAGAAATCAAGGCCGCTGTGGAATTGATGTTCAAGGTCGAGGTCAAGGGCGTCTCTGTGGTGAACACCAAAGGCAAGACCAAGCGTTTTGGCAAGACCATCGGCCGCCGCGACAACGTTCGCAAGGCTTATGTCACGCTGCAGCCTGGTCAAGAGCTGAACCTCTCTGGGGAGGCCGCGTAATCATGGCTGTCATCAAGATGAAACCCACTTCGCCCGGCCAACGTGCCGTGGTGAAGGTCACGCGTGACCACCTGTACAAGGGTGAAGCGTACGCCCCCCTGCTGGAACCACAATTCCAGAAGGCCGGCCGTAACAACAACGGTCACATCACCACCCGCCACAAGGGCGGTGGCCACAAGCACCACTACCGCGTAGTGGACTTCAAGCGCAACAAGGATGGCATTCCGGCCAAGGTTGAGCGCATTGAGTACGATCCAAACCGTACGGCCCACATCGCTCTGGTGTGCTATGCCGACGGCGAGCGTCGTTACATCATCGCTCCCCGCAACCTGGAAGTGGGCGCAACCCTGCTGTCCGGTTCGGAAGCCCCGATCCGCGCTGGCAACACGCTGCCTATCCGCAATATCCCCGTGGGTTCGACCATCCACTGCATCGAGCTCAAGCCCGGTGCCGGTGCACAGATCGCTCGCTCGGCCGGTGCTTCGGCAACGCTGCTGGCCCGTGAAGGCGTCTATGCCCAGGTGCGTATGCGCTCGGGTGAAGTGCGCAAGATCCACATCGAATGCCGCGCCACCATTGGTGAAGTGGCCAACGAAGAACATAGCCTGCGCCAATTGGGCAAGGCCGGTGTGAAGCGCTGGATGGGTATTCGCCCAACGGTTCGCGGCGTTGCCATGAACCCAGTGGATCACCCTCACGGTGGTGGCGAAGGCCGCACCGGCGAAGGCCGCCATGCAGTCGATCCTTGGGGCAATCTGACCAAGGGTTATCGCACCCGTAACAACAAGCGCACACAGATCATGATCGTGTCGCGTCGCAAGAAGTAAGGGGTAACAGATGACTCGCTCTCTTAAAAAGGGTCCATTTGTTGACCATCACTTGCTGGCCAAGGTCGAAAAGGCCGTCGCCACCAAGGACAAGAAACCAGTCAAGACCTGGTCGCGTCGCTCCATGGTTCTGCCCGAGTTCATCGGTCTGACCATTGCCGTGCACAACGGCAAGCAGCACGTACCTGTCTATGTCACCGACCAGATGGTGGGCCACAAGCTGGGCGAATTCGCCCTGACGCGCACCTTCAAGGGTCACCCCGCTGACAAAAAAGCGAAGAAGTAAGGAACGACCATGTCTGAAACACGTGCAGTCCTCCGGGGCGTCCGTCTGTCGGTCGACAAGGGCCGTCTGGTCGCTGACCTGATCCGCGGCAAGAAGGTGGACCAGGCTCTGAACATCCTGAACTTCACGCAGAAAAAAGCTGCGGGAATCGTCAAGAAGGTTCTGGAGTCGGCCATCGCCAACGCCGAACACAACGATGGCGCTGACATCGACGAACTGAAGGTCAAGACCATCTACGTCGAACAAGGCACCACGCTCAAGCGCTTCACCGCGCGCGCCAAAGGCCGCGGCAACCGCATCAGCAAGCCCACGTGCCATGTGTACGTGACGGTTGGCAACTAAAGGCTCGGGAAGACTATGGGACAAAAAATCCATCCTACCGGCTTCCGCCTTGCGGTCAGCCGCAACTGGTCCAGCCGTTGGTACGCCAGCAACCGCGATTTCGCGGGCATGCTGGCCGAAGACATCAAGGTGCGTGAGTACCTGAAGGCCAAGTTGAAGAACGCGGCTGTGTCGCGCATCCTGATCGAGCGTCCTGCCAAGAACGCCCGCATCACCATTTACTCGGCACGTCCTGGTGTGGTGATCGGCAAGAAGGGTGAAGACATCGAGAACCTCAAGAAGGAACTCGCTGCTCGCCTGGGCGTGCCTGTTGCAGTGAACATCGAAGAAGTGCGCAAGCCTGAAATCGATGCCAAGCTGATTGCCGACAGCATCACGCAGCAGCTCGAAAAGCGGATCATGTTCCGCCGCGCGATGAAGCGTGCCATGCAGAACGCCATGCGTCTGGGTGCCCAAGGCATCAAGATCATGTCGTCCGGTCGTCTGAACGGTATCGAAATCGCTCGCTGCGAGTGGTACCGTGAAGGCCGCGTGCCACTTCACACGCTGCGCGCCGACATCGACTACGGCACCTCTGAAGCCAAGACCACCTATGGTGTGATCGGCGTCAAGGTCTGGGTCTACAAGGGCGATACGCTGGGTCGTAACGACCTGCCTGCCGTGGAAACCCCACGTCCAGACGAAGAACGCCGCCCACGCGGTCCACGCCGTGATGGCCGCCCAGGTGGCGACCGTCCAGGCGCAGGCCGTGGTCCACGTCGTCCTGTCGGTGGCAACACCGCACCGGCCGACGGCAGCGACAAGCCAGTGGAAGCTGGTGGCGCTGATAACACCGCCGTTAAGCGCGTACGCAAAGTCGCCGCGCCCGCTACAGCAGCGGACGGAAAAGGAGAATAAGTATGCTGCAACCTGCTCGCCGCAAGTATCGCAAGGAGCAAAAGGGCCGTAATACCGGTGTCGCAACGCGGGGTGCCTCCGTTGCGTTCGGTGATTTCGGTCTGAAGTGCACCGATCGTGGCCGTCTGACGGCCCGCCAGATCGAAGCTGCACGCCGTGCGATTTCCCGTCACGTCAAGCGTGGCGGCCGTATCTGGATCCGCGTGTTCCCGGACAAGCCAATCTCTACCAAGCCCGCAGAAGTGCGTATGGGTAACGGTAAGGGCAACCCCGAGTACTACGTGGCCGAAATCCAGCCCGGCAAGATCGTTTTCGAGATCGTCGGTGTGCCCGAAGAACTGGCCCGTGAAGCGTTCCGCCTGGCTGCTGCCAAGCTGCCGCTGCGCACCACGTTCGTCAGCCGCCTGATCGGCGCGTAATTCAGGAGAACAAGCAATGAAGACTACTGAACTGCGCCAAAAAGACGTCGCCGGCATCGAAACCGAAATCAAGGCGCTGCAAAAGGCCCATTTCGGCCTGCGCATGCAAAAGGCTACGCAGCAATTGGGTAACACCAACACGCTGCGCACCACCCGCCGCGATATCGCCCGTGCCAAGACCATTCTTGCTGAAAAGCAAGCCGCCAAGTAAGGAGCCCACATGACGGAACCTAAAAAATCCCTCAAGCGCACCTTGGTTGGCAAGGTGGTCAGCGACAAGCGTCAAAAGACTGTGACCGTGCTGGTCGAGCGCCGTGTGAAGCACGAGCTCTACGGCAAGATCGTCGGTAAGTCGAGCAAGTACCACGCCCATGATGAAAAGGGTGAGTACAAGCTGGGCGACACGATCGAAATCACCGAGAGCCGTCCGCTCTCCAAGACCAAGAACTGGGTTGCTACCCGCTTGGTGCAAAAGGCCGGCCTGCTGTAAATCAGCACCATGCTGCCCCGGGGCCAAAACCCCGGGCGGCAAAGCCCTTCAAAACGACCCACAATGTGGGTCGTTTTGCTTTGTGGGCCACACTTTTATGGCCCTGGGCAGTTCGCTCTTCCATCCCCATTCATCCCAATTTAAGGAGATAAGCAATGATCAAAGTCGGTGACACCCTGCCAGCCAGCACACTCATGGAATATTCGGAAGTCGAGGGCGAAGGCTGCAGCATTGGCCCGAACCCCGTGCCTGTGGACAAGGCCACGGCCGGCAAGACGATTGCCCTGTTCGCGTTGCCCGGCGCCTTCACCCCAACCTGCTCGGCCAAGCATGTGCCTGGCTATGTGGAAAAGGCCGCTGAGTTCAAGGCTGCAGGTGTGGATGAGATCTGGTGCGTGAGTGTGAACGACGCCTTCGTGATGGGCGCCTGGGCACGGGACCAGAAGACCGATGGCAAGGTCCGCATGCTGGGTGACGGCGATGCCACCTTCGCCAAGGCCACCGGTCTGACGCTGGACCTCAATGGCAAAGGCCTGGGCCTGCGCAGCAACCGTTATTCGATGCTGGTGCGCGATGGCAAGGTGGTCACGCTCAACGTGGAAGCCCCGGGCAAGTTTGAAGTGAGCGACGCCGACACGCTGCTCCAGCAAGCCCAAAAGGCTTGAGTTCAGTGCTACAGGCTGCGGCGAGTGGGTCCCCGCGATTTCGGGGCGCTCTGGCTTCGGCAGGCCGCCGGGGTCGCCATTGCCGTGGCGGGCGTTTGCGAAGCCGCCCGGCAACGCGATCCCCGGGAAGGTTTTGAACGGGTTCTAAGCCTCGTTTGAAAATCGGATGGCGTGGAGCAGCCGCTGCAGCTTTGCGCTGCGCGTCGGCGCCAGCCATTGGCTGGCCCATTGGATCTCACCTGCCAGCCGGGCCCGCTCGCTGATGTTCACCGGGGGCTGTTGGGCCAGCCGGTGCAGGCGGGCCTTGAGGGTGTCGAACTGGGTGCGGCTGTAGTTGGTGCGCTGGTTGACCACCAGGCCCGTCACATACTGCCGCTGGTGCGCGGGCATCACGCGGGTCTTGTCCGCGCGCAGGGTGAATCCTTCGTCTTGCGCAATGGCGGTCACCCAAGCACGAAAGTCCACCCACTGGCGGTGCAGCAGTGCCTTGGGACCCGAGAACACCAGGTCATCGGCATAGCGCGTGTAGTGCGCGCCAAAGTGCTCTGCCAGTGCGTGCAGCCGCAGGTCCAGTCCGAATGCGCACAGATTCGCCAAGGCTGGTGATGTGGGTGCGCCCTGCGGCAAATGGGATTGCTTCAGGCGGGCACCGATGGTGTGGCGCTGCGCGATGGCCTCAGGAGGGATGGAGGTAGCTTCCAGCAACCGGTCACGGACGGCCTGGGGAGTGCGCGTGGTGGTCAGCCGCGTCAGTAACTCGGCGGCAGGGCGGCCGTGGCCCAGTGCCCGCCATAGCGCGCGCACGCGCGTGGCAGTGATGCACGTGAAGAAATCAGCCAGATCAAACCGGATCACCACGGCCTGGTGGGTATGAACCTGTGCATGGCTACCCACGCTGCGGCCACGCACAAAGCCATGGGCGGCCTCGTGCACAGGAACACCGGCCAGCAGGCTGTCCAGAATGCGGCGTTGCGTGCTGGCCAGGCGCGGGCGGGGCGCCTCCAGCAGGCGCAGCCCGCCGCTGGGCTTGGGCAGCAAGCGATAGCGATACTGTGAAAGGGGCAGGGCATGGCGCCCGTTCTGGCGTTCGCGCCAATGCGCATGCTCGGGCGCGAGCCACAGCAGGTCGTCCAGCGAAATGACCAGGGCCTCGGTTACGTCGGTGGCGGTCGCGAGCACCGGAGCGGTGCTGTCGCGGCCCTTCCATGCGGGCTGCGGGCCTGCAGCGGCAGGGCGCAGCAGCCAGTGCAACGTTTCACCGGCACGCACGTTGGCGGCCCAGGTGCGGAAAGCCCGGGCGAGTTGGGGATCAGGCCATTGGTGCACAGGCAGGGCGGGCTCGGCGTCTTCATCACCTTCGTCCGCCAGATGGCCCCAGGCATCCTGCTCTTCTGCGTCCTGGCCGCAGTTCGCCGTAAGCGCCTGCAGGGCGGAGCCGTTGCGCACCCCCGCTTTGCGCCACCAGATACCCCAGCACAGCCAGGTGGCCACGTCCTCGGGCTCCAGCCGGGCCCATTCGGGGTCGGACATGTTGGATAGGCGGCGCAGCTGCTCGGACAAAGGCGCGGGCAGTGGATCGGGGCTGTCCGCCGGGGTGGTGCGGCCACCCAGGCAGGCACCCGCGCGCGCGGACAGCGCCTGGAGGGTGTGGCGTTCCGGCTCCCGGGCATCGGCCAGCACGGCCATCGCCAGCGCCTTGGCCAGCGCGCGTGTGCGGGGTGAAATCTTCTTCACGAAGCAGCGAAGTGTAGGAGGTTGGCCCGGTGCCAACCGGCGGGTTGGGCGCGAACATCGCGCCACGGGTGGCGGGAGGTTCGTGCGCCGCGATGGACGCTTTGGAAGACAACACCGTGGGGCTGCCCCACGGCTCGAACCTGATGAACAGGCTCGAAATGCTTGGCACCGGGCGACCGCAATTCTATGGGTGCTACAAAAATAGTAGCTATTGACGCAATGCCAATAAGCGCCAGGCCCAAAAAACTCAAGAAATATCGACCTTGAGGTAGTGCGCGCCCGCAATGGGGTTGTGGTAGTAGGGCGGGATCTCTTCAAAGCCCAGGTCGGTGTACAGCGCGCGCGCCGACTCCATGTCGTCAAGCGTGTCGAGCAGCACACAGGCGTAACCCGCCTGGCGGGCGCGGTCGAGCATGGCCTCGGCCAGCTCGCGGCCCAGGCCGAAGCCGCGAAACGCCTTGCGCACATACAGGCGCTTCATCTCGCTCGCATTGGGGTAGTCGGCGGCATCTAGCGGGCGCAGGGCGCAGCAGCCTGCGATGGCCCCTTCGACCTGTGCCAGCAGCAGCGCGCCGCGCGGCGGGCCGTAGTCGCCGGGCAGGCCCGCGAGTTCATTTTCAAAATCCTGAAAGCACAGGTCCACGCCGAGGGTGTCGGCGTATTCCCGGAAGATATCGCGGACCGCATCCATCTCGGCAGGCGAGGTGGGGGTCAGCAGGGTGACGGAAGGCTTGTCCAAAGCGCAGCAGTGAAAAACGGCGGAAAGAGCAGTGTAGCCAGTCCGGTTAGAACCCCGCAGCGGCCGTCCCCAGCGACGATACCCACCAGGCCAGAGCGGCACTCAGGGCCAGCACCACCAGGGCCACGGCGCGGCTGGCCAGATCGTCGCGGGATGGCGCAGCCGGCGCGGGCAGCACCTTGTCGCCATGCAGCATGGGCCGGACGAGCCGCTGGCGGCGCACCAGCACATAGAAAGCGATGGCGAGCAGGTGCAAGGCGACCAGCCCCAGCACCAGGTACTGGCCAATTTCCTTGTGATAGCCCGTGGCCTGGCCGACCACCGCGTTCGAGACGAAACGCGTGAGCGGGCCCGCGAACGCGATCTCGTCATCACTGAGCAGCCCGGTGCCCACCTGGGCCATCAGCACGGCCAGCAGAGCGAAGACCGACAGGGCGCCCAGCGGGCTGTGGCCAATGCTGTCCTCGGCGTGGGCCGAGCCCCGCAGATACCGCAATACCCGAACGGGCGAATACAGAAAGCTCGCGAAGCGCGACCAGCGCCCGCCAATCAGGCCCCAGACAACGCGGAACACCAGCAGCGCCAACACACCGTACCCCAGCCGGAAATGCCATTCCATGGCGTTGCCACCCAACTTGGCGGTAACGACCAGGGCCACGATGCTGGCGGCCAGGGCCCAATGGAAGATACGGGTGGGAAGGTCCCAGATGCGGGTGGTGTGCTGCTGCGTCATGGTGGTGGGGGCCGGGGGTGTGGGAAGGGCAGATGGCCGCATTGTGAAGGAGGCTGGGTAAACCCGAAAGGGTGCCGCCGCTGCGAAATTGGCGGTAAACCGGCATACTCCCTGCGGGTCAAAAGGTTTTTGTCCACCCCACGAAAAAAGGAAACTCCCCATGAAAGCACTTGCCGCGTTTGTCCTTGCCGCCGCCACGCTGACCTTGTCCGCACCGGCCTCCGCCCAGTTCGCCAAGGCGGAAGACGCCATCAAATACCGCCAGAGCGCGTTGTTCGTGATGGGCCAGCATTTCGGGCGACTCGGGGCCATGGCCAATGGGCGCATCCCCTTTGACGCCAAGGCGGCACAAGAAAACGCAGACGTGGTGGCCCAGATGGCCAAGCTGCCTTGGGCGGGCTTCGGCGCCGGCACCGACAAGGGCGCGCCCACCAAGGCGCTGCCTGAAATCTGGACCGAACAGGCCAAGTTCAAGGAACATTCCGACAAGCTCGAAGCCGAATCGGTCAAGCTGGCCGCCGCCGCCAAGACGGGCAGCCTGGACAACCTCAAGACGGCCTTTGGCGCCGCAGCAGGCACCTGCAAAGCCTGCCACGACAACTACCGCGCGAAATAGGGTACATCCCCCTGAGCGGCTGCGCCGCTCGGTGCTGGTCGCCATAGGCGACAGCTCTTCGGGCCGTCCAAGCCTGCGCAGGCAGGCTTGAAGCCGCGGCCCTTCTCTCTGCGCGCTACGCGCTCCGGGAAGGGGGACGACGCCAGCGCACGCAAGCGAAGCGCCGCCCACGCGGCTTGGCGGCCCATGCACGGCGTCCGCTGGTCTGGGCAGCGCCAGTTGCAGATGCCATTTTCAATATTGATAGCTGCTGGCGCTTGTCGCATAAGCGGAAAAGGCCGATTTCATGAGAAATCGGCCTTTTGTCTTTGGAAGGACTGAGGGGGATGCGGCTCAGGTCTCGGCCAGCAGTTTCTCGATGAGCTGGTGCAGCTCGGGGAAGTTGGGTGCGCCCACATAGGTCTTCACGATCTCGCCGCGCTTGTTCACGATGAAGGTCGAGGGTGTGAGCCGCACATCGCCCCAGGCCTGGGCCACCTTGCCGGTGTTGTCGATGGCCACCTGGAAGGGCAGCTTGCGGGTTTCGGCAAAGTTCACCACGTAGCTGGGTGGGTCGTAGCTCATGGCGACGGCCAGGGTGTCGAAGCCTTTGCCGTGGTATTTGTTGTAAGTGGCCACGATCTCGGGCATTTCGGCCACGCAGGTGGTGCAGCTGGTGGCCCAGAAATTCACCAGCGTGACCTTGCCGTGCAGATCGGCCGTGGATTTGCTGGAGCCGTCCAGCAGCACAAAGGTGGATTCCGGTGCCGCAGAGCGGCCCGTATCCAGGTACACATAGGCGCCCACGGCCGCAAACGCTGCCACTGCCACACCTGCCGCCCAATGTTTGATCGCCATGACTTCCTATCCATCCAGAACTGTGGGCCGGGCCCCCGCCGGCAAGGGCCGGACACCGCACCGAAACCCGGCTGTAGCCGAGGCCTCGATTGTCGCAGCATGGTGGATTCCCGTGGCGCGCAAAAGTTCGGGCCAAAACGACTGGACCGCCACCGCACGCGGCTGTGCCGATAATCGACCAATGAACCGAACTCCGACCCGGGCTGCGGCCCTGCCGCCCGTGCTGTTGGTGATGTGGCTGGCAGGCTGCAGCCCCGCGCTGAACTGGCGCAGCGTGCCACTGCCCGAGGCCTCCATCACCGTCACGCTGCCCTGCAAGCCCGACCAGGCCGTGCGCGTGGTGGAACTGGCGGGGTCACCTGTCGAGCTGGCCATGGCGGGCTGCGATGCCGATGGCGCCACTTTTGCGGTATCGCACGCGGCGCTCCCCGATCCGGCCCTGGCGGGCGCTGCGCTCACCCACTGGCGTGCGGCTGCCATCGCCAACCTCGGCAACGGTGCGGCGGCCAGCGCGGTCGATGTGCCATATGCGCCGCCCGGCGTGTTGCCCTTGCCGCAGTCCGTGCGTACGGTGGTGCAGGGCCAGCGCGCGGATGGCGGCGCGGTGGTCGCCCAGGGCGTGTGGTTTGCACGCACCGTGGGGCCACAAATGCGGCTGTACCACGCGGTGGTCTACACCAGCAAGCCTCGGCCCGAGGTGGCTGACCAGTTCTTTGCCGGGATCACGCTCCAATGACTGGCCACAGCGTGTTGCCGCGGCGCGCCGCAGTCATCGTCTTCCTGGCCTTCGCCTTCGCCTACTTCCTGTCGGCCCTGGTGCGGGCCGTCACGGCCACCCTGGCGCCCACGCTGTCGCAGGAGTTTTCGCTGCACGCCAGCGACCTGGGGCTGTTGGCTGGGGGGTACTTCCTGGGCTTTGCCGCCACGCAGTTGCCGCTGGGCACCTGGCTGGACCGGCATGGCCCCCGGAAGGTAGCGCTGGGATTTTTGGGCGTGGCCGTGGTGGGCAGCCTGGTGTTCTCGGTGGCCACGGGATTTTCGGGCCTGCTGGCTGGGCGCGTGCTGTGTGGCGCCGGGGTCAGCGCCTGCCTGATGGCGCCGCTCACCGGTTATCGGCGCTGGTTCGAGCCCACCACGCAAATGCGCGCCAACTCCTGGATGCTCATGACGGGCTCGCTGGGCATGGTGGCGTCCACGCTGCCGGTGCAGTGGGCCTTGCCGCTGGTGGGTTGGCGGCCCCTGTTCTGGGGGTTGGCGGCGCTGATCGCGCTGTCGATGGTCGTGATTGCGGTCTGGGTGCCGGGCTGGGCTGCGGCCACCCCGGGTGCGCATGTTGCCCAGCCTGAATCGGGCAACAGTGCCGCAGTGCCCCAGGGCTACGCGGTGGTGTGGCGCCACCCATATTTCCAGCGCCTGGCTCCCTTGGGGTTTTTTGTGTACGGCGGCATGGTCGCCATGCAGACGCTGTGGGCTGGCCCATGGATGCAGCGGGTGGCGGGCTACACGCCGCTGGAGGCCGCGACGGGGTTGTTCTGGATCAACGTGTCCATGCTCTGCACGTTTTGGACCTGGGGCATGGTCAACCCCTGGCTGCTGCGCAAGGGGCTGGGGGCGGACCGGTTGATGGCTGCGGGCCTGCCGCTGTGCCTGGTGGTGCTGGTGGGCATCCTGTTCGCGGGGCCGCAGGCGGGGGGCGGGGCCTGGGCGCTGTTCTGTGTGTCGTGCACGTTTGTGTCGCTGTCGCAGCCTGCGGTGGCCATGGCGTTCCCGCAGGCGCTCGCTGGGCGTGCGTTGTCGGCCTACAACCTGGTGATTTTTGCGGGTGTGTTTGTGGTGCAGTGGGGCATTGGCCTGGGGGTGGACGCCTTTGCCGCTGCGGGCCTGTCTACCGTGCGGTCCTTTCAGGCGGCCATGGCGGTGTACCTGGCGTGCAACGCAGGCGCCTACGCGTGGTTCCTGCTGCGGGGGCGGCGCCATAATGTGCTGCAAACCACCGCGCCATGAGCACCACCAGCATCCTCATCATTGCCCACGCCCCGTTGGCCCATGCGCTGCGCGAATGTGCGCTGCATGTGTTTCCCGACTGCGGCGACAGCGTGGCCGCCCTCGATGTGCAGCCCAACCAGCCGCCCGAAGAATCGTTGGCGCAGGCCCGCATCATGCTGCACCAGCTGGGCGCAGATTCCACCCTGGTGCTCACCGACGTGTTCGGTGCCACCCCGTGCAACGTGGCGCAGCGCGTGATCGAGAACGTCCGCTCCCGCCTGGTGACGGGTGCCAACCTGCCCATGCTGCTGCGCGCCGTGAGCTACCGCCACGAACCCCTTGATTCAGTGGTCACCCGCGCCGTGGTGGGGGGCACCCAGGGCGTCATGCAGGTGGCCATCTCCGCACCGCAGAACCAGAACACCCGCAACCGACATGATCAAGACCCGTACGACCATCAGCAATAAATTGGGCCTGCACGCCCGTGCCTCGGCCAAGCTGACCAAGCTGGCCGGCAGTTTCCCGTGTGACGTTTTCATGAGCCGTGGCGACCGCCGCATCAACGCCAAAAGCATCATGGGCGTGATGATGCTGGCTGCCGGCATGGGCACTGAGGTGGAGATCGAAACCAACGGGGATCGCGAGCAAGAGGCCATGGAGGGGCTCCTGGCCCTGATTGCCGACAAATTTGGTGAGGGTGAATGACTTTCTCCGTCCACGGTCTCGCAGTCGCTCGCGGTATTGCCATCGGCCGTGCCGTGCTGGTGGCGTCCAGCCGGGTGGACGTGGCGCATTATTTTGTGAAGCCCGAGCAGGTCGAGGGCGAGATCGAGCGGGTGCGCAATGGCCGCAATGCCGTGGTCGAAGAGCTGCAGCGTCTGCAGACCGACATGCCGGCCGATGCGCCGCATGAACTCACCGCGCTCCTCGATGTGCACCTGATGCTGTTGCAGGACGAGGCCCTCACGGGTGGTGTCAAGCACTGGATCACCGAGCGCCTGTACAACGCCGAATGGGCGCTGACCACGCAGCTCGAAGTCATTGCGCGCCAGTTCGACGAGATGGAGGACGAGTACCTGCGCGAGCGCAAGGCCGACCTGGAACAGGTGGTCGAACGCATCCTGCGCTACATGAAGGGCGTGGCCGGCCCTGTGGCGCCGCCGGTCAGCAGCCCGCGCCGCCACAAGCAACTGGGCCTGCAGCAAGACCTGCTGCTCGACGACACCGTGGACGTGCCCCTGGTGCTGGTGGCGCACGACCTTTCGCCTGCCGACATGCTGCAGTTCAAGCAAAGCGTGTTCGCCGGTTTTGTGACCGATGTGGGTGGAAAGACCAGCCACACCGCCATCGTTGCGCGCAGCATGGACATTCCTGCCGTGGTGGGCGCACGTGCCGCGAGCCAGCTGGTGCGGCAGGACGACTGGGTCATCATCGACGGCGATGCGGGCGTGGTCATCGTCGATCCGTCACCCATCATCCTGGCCGAATACGGCTTTCGCCAGCGCCAGGTGGAGCTGGAGCGCGAACGGCTGGCGCGGCTGCGCCACACCCCCGCCATCACCATCGACGGCCACAAGATCGAGCTGCTGGCCAACATCGAGCAGCCTGGCGACGCGGCCACCGCCGTGCGCGCTGGGGCCGTGGGCGTGGGGCTGTTCCGCAGCGAATTCCTGTTCATGGGCAAGACCGGCAACCTGCCGGGGGAAGACGAGCAGTACCGCGCCTACTGCGAGGCCATCGACGGCATGCAAGGCCTGCCCGTCACCATCCGCACCATCGATGTGGGTGCTGACAAGCCGCTGGACCACAAGAGCCACAAGGACAATTACCTGAACCCCGCGCTGGGCCTGCGCGCCATCCGCTGGAGCCTGGCCGACCCGGCCATGTTCCGCACCCAGCTGCGCGCCGTGCTGCGTGCGGCGGCCCATGGCAAGGTGAACCTGCTGTTTCCCATGCTGGCGCACACCCACGAGATCCAGCAGACGCTGGCGCAGGTTGATCTGGCTCGGGGCGAGCTGGACGCGCGTGGCGAGCCCTACGGCCCGGTGCAACTGGGCGCCATGATCGAGGTGCCCGCCGCCGCGCTCATGGTGCGCACCTTCCTCAAGTATTTCGATTTCCTCTCGATCGGCACCAACGACCTGATCCAGTACACGCTGGCTATCGACCGTGCCGACGAGGCCGTGGCCCACCTTTACGACCCGCTGCATCCCGCGGTGTTGCGCCTGGTGGGCGATGTGATCGCCGAGGGCGAGCGCCAGGGCAAGAGCGTGTGTGTGTGTGGTGAGACGGCGGGCGACGTGACCATGACGCGCCTGCTGCTGGGCCTGGGCCTGCGCAGCTTCTCCATGCACCCCGCGCAGATCCTGGCCGTCAAGCAGGAGGTGCTGCGCGCCGACACCCGCAAGCTCGCGCCTTGGGCGCAGCAGGTGCTGGAAGGCGACGAGCCTGCGGCGCTGCTGGCGTCTTGATCACGGTTTTGCTACTGAATTGATAGCTTTCTGCGCATGTGGATAGAGCGCTAGGCCTCAATTTTTCGTGACATCGGCGCCCGGTGCAGTCGCCACCACGGGGCGTTCGAGCGCCAACACACTCCAGTGCACATCGGCGCGGCCCTGCGTGTCCTCGCGGCGGCCGCTGTAGACCTCCGCGAGCCCGTGGCGCGCCCCTTGTTTTGCCGTGGCCTGCGCGGACACATCAAACATGCGGCGCCCCTCGGGCACCGGCCCGTGGCGCAGCGACATCACCACGCGCCCGCCGGGAGCGACCAGTGCCGCGACGCAGCGCATCGCGGTCTCGCGCTCCTGGGCATCCAGGTGCATCCACACAGCGGTCAGCAGCACCAGGTCAAATGGGCGATGGCTGCCGCGCAGCACGGCAAGCGCCGGCAGGTGGTCGTCGATCCATTCAACCGGCAGCGCGGCGTGAATCCGCTGGCCGTGCTGCCGCAGCGCGGCGGTAGGCTCCACAGCCACCACCTGATGGCCTGCGCGGGCCAGCGCTGCCGCATCCCGTCCCGAGCCTGCACCGATGTCCAGCACCCGGCTGGGTGAACGGAGTTGAGATAAAGGAAGAGTGGGCGGCGCGATAAATTGGGATTTCGCGGGCTTAGGCGGGACGGAGTGGGATGGAATCCTGCAAATCTCTTTCCCAGTGCGAAAGTATGGAGCTCAAGAAAAATCGGCGCCGATCTGGCGCCATTTTTAATTGAAAACCCGGTCAATCAAACTCAGGGCCACGGCCGGAAAACCTTTTCCCATCTGCGACGACAAAGCCAGGTGGACTCACGTGCACCCGGCCATCGCTACAAAGGGCGCCGTTGACGGTCACAGTGCGAGGTCCGTTTACATGGATGCCCCGCGCCACAAGCCAGGCATCAACCGCCATCGCAACCTCATCGCCGGTCAGTTCAATATCTACCCCAGGCCCAAATTCTGTCGGCCCTTTCCCATATCTAACGTCCATGTGTCACCTCCTTATACCGATTGTGCGACTTAGAAATAGGGTTGCAACAGTCTTTCAGGCCTAAAACGGCACATCGTCCGGCCAATCCCCCACCTGCATTGCTCATTTCAGCCCCCCTGACGTCCTAAGCCAGTCCAGCGTGCGCTCCACCAGCTCGTTTTGGTCCGCGTCTGACAAGCCCAAGTAGGGCCGGGCCGGGATCGTCACGGATTTGGCGACGTGGCCACGGAAGGCGAGCAGTTTGCCGCTCTTGGGCTTGATGGTGCCGCCGAACTGGTGCACGGCCGCATAAACCAAGTTGCTCCCCACCTCGACGGACTTGCCCCCCACCACTTGCGACACCAGCTGGCCGCGCAGAAAGCCGCGCAGGGTGAGCACGCGGTTCTTGTTCTGGGACTTTTCCTTTTTGTACCAGGGCTGCAAAGCGGCCCAGGCCGTGCCATCAGGCCCAGTTTGGGTTTTGAAGCGGTCGCGCGTGGTGCGCAGGGTGTATTCGCCCAGTTGGGCGAGCAGTGGCGCCGGGTTTTCTATGCCCGCCAGCAGCCCGCGCAGGCTTGCCGTTGCTGCCGCCCCATCGAATCTCACCCCGGCCATGGCGTCACTCCTTGGAACGGTACGAGCGCCACCGATCCCGGCCAGGCGCGTACTCAAAACCGGGGTCGATGCCCTCGGGGACGGTCACCTCGCGCGGGCCGCCTGGGCTGTTCTGGCCGATGAGGCGATCCGTCCAAACCACCTCGGGCGCCTGGTCCGGCTGGGACTTGCCCAGCCGCGCCAGGTCGCGTGGCCACAGGCCAATCACCTTGCACTGGCACCCCCAGCCGTTGGGTGGGTAGTGCGTGCGCCACCAAGGGTCATCACGGGCCAGCACCAGGCCATCCCAGGCCAAATGCTGGTGCCGTGGGTTCTCTACCCAATCGGCGTGCTCGTACTGCCAGTAAGGCGCGGCCTGCAACTGTTCCCACCGGCCCGCCGCATAGCTGGTGTTCAGGTTGGTCTCGTAAATCAC
The DNA here is from genome assembly GCF_014851495.1 of Acidovorax sp. ACV01. NCBI lineage: Bacteria > Pseudomonadati > Pseudomonadota > Betaproteobacteria > Burkholderiales > Comamonadaceae > Acidovorax > Acidovorax sp. ACV01. Next base: position 17,333 of record NZ_JACUZT010000013.1, read on the forward strand.
ACGGGTGCGCCAGTCCCGCCCGCCGTTGTAGTCCCACCCGTAGCGCGCAACGATGCGGTCGAAGTCGCGCCGGAACTCCTCCAGCGTGGTGCCATCGGCAATCGCCTTGTCCACGGCCTCGCGGAAGTCACGCACGATGGCATCCCGGTTTGCCCCAGCCACCACAAACGACCACTCATGCTCGGCCGCGTACACGTCCAGCCATGACTCGGTGGTGAGGTTCAGTTTGCGCCGGAAAAACGCGATCATTTCCCGGAACGGCAGGCTCCCATAGGCGACATCAGCCATTCGCGCCAGCCTCCTGCAGCACCTCGTAGCGGCCCGCCAAGTGGGCAGCGGCCAAGGCCTCGGCCATGGCTGCAGCGTAGTCATCCAGGCTCATATTCGGGTCAAGTGCCGCGATGCCGTCCCGGATTTGCTCCAGGCTGGTGGCCTGCGAGACCAGCTCCCGGATTTTGTCCACCCAGGCAGTAGCCGGGGCCTTGATGTTGGCCGCGAGCTGGGGCTGCATGGCCGTTTGGGGGCTGGGGGGCAACTGGCCTGCAGGTAGCTGCCCTGCAGCGGCAGCAACGCCCCACAAATGGCCCGGAAACGGCACGCGGCCCGTGGTTGCCGCCATGCCCTGCCGCCAGATGGCCGGGGAAGTGGCCTGCAGGACTGGCTCACCGGCCTCCGGCTGCGGGATGCCCACCTTTTCCTGCGCCCACTGCACCGGGATTTGAAAGCCAACATCCACCAGCTTCGGCAGGGCATCTGCGTAGACCTTGATGTCCTCAGTCTCGCCCACATCCAACCAGAAGACAGGGCAACGGCGCATGCCTTCGGAAGCCAGACCGTTGAGCGCGGCCATCGGATACAGCAGGTCCCTCGTAATGGTGCTTCGCACCTGACGGATATCGCTGTCGCGCAGGTCCTTACGCACCTCGTTATGCACGTTGCCGAGCGCGTTGGTGCTGCTCTTGCCGTCCGCACCGCTGGTCAGCGTGCCGCCCAGGATCACCTTGGACTGGGTGCGCTCACACCAGTTGAGCATCAGCTCAAAAGCCTTGGGGTCGCCCGTGGCCGCGTCCAGAAAATCCAGCTCCATGCCCGCAGGGATGATGCCCGCCGCGTTGTGGCCAATGCCCACCAGCGCGCGCAGCAGCGTCATCTTCTCCTTTTCGCTGGCACCGCTGGGGTATTTGCCGATGCGCACAGGGATACCGTAAATCTCCAGGAACTCGGCTAGGTCGCCCACCGAGTAATTTTTGAAGAGATACGGCCACACCAGCTGCCGGAACATGGCCGTGCGTTCCAAATAGCCGCTCTTGGCCTTGTGCACGTGCGTGATCCAGCCAAACGGCTGCAGCGGCTCGCCCACGATGCCATCCACCGTGGTGTTGCTGCGCAAGCGCAGCTGCTGCCGGTAGCCACGATGCACGGTGAACCAGCTTTGCGGCCGATGCGTGATCGTCTTGGGCACCCAGTACTTGCCCGGCTTGTGCCACTCGATTTCGCAGCAAGAAAAGCCCTTGCCGATGGCGTCTGTCACGTCAAACAGCACGTCCTCAAAGTCCGCAATCTCTCCAACCAGCTCGGCCAGCAGCTCCGCGTTGCTCTTCTCCGCAGGCGTCGGGTTGTCGGGCGGCACCACGCTCCAATCAACCAGCAGCGCGCGGCGGCGCTTGCCCAGCTCGGCGGCAATGTGGCCGTCCTTTTCCTCCATGTCTTCATAGAGGTCGAACTGGGCCAGCAGATCGCCCTGCTCGGCCTGGTCGAGGATCGATGCCAGCTTGGACGGCGTGAGCCCGCGCGTCGGGTGGGTCTGCAGCTCGCGCTGCAGGTGCGAATAGTGCGACGTCTGAGGCTCAGACAGCGCTTCGGTGGTGATGGGCAGGCCATCAGGCCCCAGGATTTTTGCCATGCTTGCTCCTTACCAGCCGCCTGGCTCCGGCATGGGGAAGTCCAGGTCGGCGTGCGAGTTGATCTTGTTGTCGAACCCGCGCGAATGCCCGGGAACGGGGATGTAGTCGATGACGGCACTCAAATTGAGCGTGGCGAACCACCCCAGACACAGCATCACGGCGCCGTCGCCGTGGCGAAACAGGTCCGGGTCCTTCACATCGGCGCGCCGGGCCTTGGCCACCATGGCGATGCCGTCCACCTCTTCGATCGCGCGCAAGTCCTGCGCGATATTGGGGTCGGCCGGGATGTCGATCATTCCGTCTTCGAAGCCCTGCACCAGCTTCGGCATCCAGGTGCCGTACCAAGACCGATTCAGCTTGACCTGGTGCACATGCGAGTGCCCGAACTTGTCCGCCGTCTCTTCGGCCAGCGGTTCGCCCGAGCCCGTCGCATCCATGGCCCCACCGCAGCGGCGCGGCAGGCGCTCAATGGCATGCCAGGTGAGCTGGCGCTGCTGTGAGTAGGGCACCTTGTGCATCTCAACGACCAGCGGCACGCGGCGGCGCATGCCTGCGCCAAGCACCATCGCCCCCCAGCTCGAAAAGTCCCGGTGCCGCGCGTAGTCGTGCGAGAACACGTGCCGGTCGCGTGGGTCCAGCCGCTCCAGCGCAGGGTCGAGATAGCGTTCGATCCAGTCGGCCATCCAGGACTCACGCTCTTTGGGGCTCTTGAGGACGAAGTCCTCGTCCAGCGTCAGTCGAAGCACGCACTCAGGCTCCAGCACCATCGCCTGCTCAATCCACACACCAGGCAGGCACACTCCGTTGCCATCGCGGGGGATAGCGTCCAGCTCCTCGCGCATGGCGGCTTTGCGCACGCCGTAGCCGTTGCGAATCTTGGTGTACCAGGCCTTCTTGCCTTCCGCCGTGGGCGGGGTGCCCTTCATGAAGCAAACGCGCTCGTACAGGCCGTTGGCCACCGCATCGTCAAACGTCACGGTGACCACCGTGGCATCGCTGCCGTAGCGGCCAGCCTCAATGTCGCGGCAGAACTGCGCGAACGGGTTTTTCTTCCCGTTGTGCGAGCTGATCACCGTGATCTGGCCGCCCCAGATCAGCAAAGCGGCCGCAGCGTCCAGCACGCCCTGCACATCCGGGTGAAACGCGGCCTCATCAATCACCACATGACCCTGCAGCCCCCGGATATTGGCCGGGCGGCTGGACAGCGCACACACTTGGAAGCCCGAGGCAAAGCGGATGCGATAGGCATTGATGTGCCGGGTTTTGCCGGTGTCGTCCTGGTCTTCAAACAGGAACTCTTCCACGCCCGAAACGCCCTGGCCTTGAGCCTGGGCGATCACGCGGGCGAACTTGGCGCAGTAGCCGATGGCCTCCAGGCCCTTTTCCTTGGTGTCGCCGATGTAGTAGACGTTGTCGCCCCCCGCGCTCTTGCGCGCGGCGGCCACCAGCGTCTTGTTGAGCATCGTGCCGAAGGTGATCCCGGTGCGGCGCCCCTTGGGCACCGCAATGATGGCCGACTGAATGGCCGCCACCTCGCGCTGGTGCTTCATGAGCACGCCGTCATCCAGCGGGTTGAAGCCCTCGGGAATGGACCGCACGCTGGCTGGGAGGTCTTCCCATTCCAGCGTGCGCAGGGTTGTGGCCAGGGGCTTGATGGCGTTCATCGGAGCAATCTCCAAAGGAGCACCAGGGCAAGGACTGGCCCACTGAACACGAGCGCGACGGATATGGCGAGCCAGAAACCCTGCACAAACACGTTGCGCCATTCTTTCCGGCGCCATGAGCCACGGACGCGTCTGCCACGCTCAAACAGAATGAACAGCACAGCGGCCAGAACTTGGAAAAGAACGTTCATGTGCCTATCCCCAAGAATTTGCGCCGCCAGAAATCGACCTGGGCTTCATCCATGCCTTGGGCCTTGGCGACTTCCTGCAGGTTGGCCTCTTGCTCCGCGTGCAGGCGCTTGCGCGTGGCTTCCTCAACCTTGGCCTGGAATTCCTTCAGGTTGATGCTCGACCTGGTCAGCGTGGCGATGTTCTTCGCCGCCTTCGACAGCAACGCCACGCGCTCACCGGGATCGACCTTTTCGCCGTCCTCGCCAACTTCATCGGCCTCTTGCAACGCAAGGATGGCCTCGAAAAGCTCGGTCTGCACCATTGCCGTGAGGGCCTCGCTGCGGGCGTCCTTGTCGTCGCCAGCGTGCGCCTGGATCATCTTGGCCGCTTCGGTGCTGGCACGGATCGCTGATAGGCGTCGCTCCAGCTTCTGCCCGTAACGGCCCACGGCCGAGCGGCTCGGAAGATCACCCGCCGTGGCCGCAGCTGGGTAGCGCGCCTGCAGGTCGCCGATCAACTCGTCCAGCGTCATGCTGCCCGAGGCCAGCATGGCCTGGATGTACGCCTTGATCTCCGGATCAAGCCGGTCGATGGTGCTCTTGCGGCCCATGGCTTACCAGTACTTCGCGGGCCGCGCGATCCCTGGCTCGCAGGGGATCGTGTATTCGGCCAGGTCAACGCCGATGCGCGTCAGCTCCGCGTGCCAGCGGCCAGAGGGCTGCTTGTCCAGCGTCACTAGCTGCCGGTCATACAGGTAGTCCAGCTCGCGGCGCAGCTCCAGCGGCGTGGCGTCTGGGTATTCAGACTGGGCCACGCTCAGCACAGGGCCTTCAAACGCGCCGATGGGCCGCGCGTTGTTCAGCGTCAGCAGGATAAGCCAGCGCAGGTTCTCGCGGCGGATTCGGGCGGTGTCGATGGCGGTATTCATGTGCTCCCTCGCTCATTCATGGATGCGCGCAACTGCGCGTTGTCGATCTTGGTGGCCAGGCCGTCCAGCTTGGCTTCCACGATGGATTGGCCGCGTACGTAGTCCTCGCGGCGCACGTAGTGCAACGGCAAATCGGCCTTGAAGGACATGAACTCGCGTTCCATATTGGTGATCCCTGCCACCTCGGCCTCACGGGCCTTCTGCAGCACATCGAAGCGCTCATTGATGCGCGATTCAAACTGCGCGGCGATCAACCGGCCCGCTGTAAAAATGACCCCGGCAAACGCCGTAATCAGCGTGAGGGCAACGCCCAACAACTGCCAAAAATCCACTTGCAATGTCATCTCGCCCCCTTCTTTTTTTCACGGCGTCCCTGGCACGCCACGCACAGTTGCACGCCAGGAATCGCCCGACGCCGCTTTTCGGGGATCACCTCCCCACACCCCCGCGCCTGGCAGACCTCGGCCGAATCAGCGGCCGTCTTGCCCGCCAGGCCTGCACGCAGGCTCTGATCGCGCAACGCATCCGAGAGAATCTCGGCCTCACGCGCCTGGGCGCGGTCGATGTCATCAATCAACGGTGCCCCCCGTCTTGCCCGCGCCGCACACATTGCGGGCAAAGTCCTGCAGCCCCGTCACTTGGTCTCTGAGTCCATCAGCCTCTGCCGCCAGCTCTTGATACGCGCCAGCGCTTTCTCCGAATAGCTCTCGGGCGGTACGGGCTTCGCGAGCGCAGGCGACAAGTCCGGCATCTCCTGTTGGGTAGGGATCGGGGCGGCTGTTGAGGCGGGCAATCTCGGTGTGCAGGCTGCGCACAGCAGCAACGGCAGCAGCATCACGAGCGCGGCGCGCGGCCTCGCGTTTGGCGTCTTCATGGGCGGTCCTTTCGGCATTGCGAAACTTGGTGGCGTTGTCGCGGGCGGTAGCCGCGTTGCGTTCGTTCTCTTGCGTGTCCCACGCGTGCTGCACACGGGTGGCGCCTTGGGCATCACCCTTGCTGACCAGGTGGGACTGCCAGAACTTGACGCCCGCAATGGCCGCCGCGATAGCGACGGCGATGGCGATGGAGCGGATGCTGAGACTCATAGACCTGGCCCCCACTGCAGATAGCGCGGTTGGATCACCACCAGGATGCGGTGGGGGTAGCCCAGGTTTTCTTTGCAATGCACGGCCGCGCGGCGGGCTTTACCGCAGGCCGCGTCAACCTGAGCGCGCGAAGGCTGGGCCAGCCCGGTACTGGCGGCCTCGCGTTGCCAATGGCCTAGCCCGCCGTTGTAGGAGCGCAGAGCGACCCACATGCGGTCGCGAGGTGCGTAGTGGGTGGGTGCGCGGTCGTAGAGCCAGCGGTCGTATGTGACCAAAGCGCGGATTGCCCAGGCCGGATTGAATGGCTGCTGCATGGCCAGCTCAGGGTCTTGGCCTGCGATCCATTTCGTGGTTGCTGGCATGAACTGAGCCAAGCCCTGCGCGCCCACGTGAGAGATGGCACCGACGCGCCAAGCGCTCTCCTGGTGAACCTGGGCAGCGAAAACGGCCACAGGCGCATCAAGGCCCCAAATGGCATGGGCAGTGCGTACCAGCAGCGCACGATGCTGCAGGGCAGCCGAAGGCACCGGGGATGGGGAAGCCTTGGTGGGAGCCGCCCATTGCGACGCGGCCTCAATCACGGGCGCCGGTTCCGCTGCTGGCGGGACTAGCTCAGGCGCGGACGCGGGCGCTTGTTGAGAGGCAGGCACGGCCGCCGGTGCGGGAGCTTGCGCAACGGGCGGCAACGGATAGAGTTGCTGCGCGGTCCGGGGCGCCGGTGCTGTGCCAGTGGGCAGCACGGAAGCCACCAGCGCACACAGCACCACCAGCCCCGCAGCAATGGCCAAATACTTGATCGCCCTGTGCATCACAGCCCCATTGCGGCGGCGAGCACTACGCCACCGATCACGATGGCGCGGCGGATTTGAGCCACGCAGAAAGGGGCGATGTACTCAGGCTTTGCGATGGGAAAATCAGCATCGCCCTCTGGCTCGCTCGTGCCCTTGCGCCAGTCGCGGTAGAGGTACGAATCGGGGCGGGCGTAGGGAAAGACGATGCGGTCGATCCAGTAGCCCAGAACGGCCGCGAGCGTTATCAATGCGACCTTGTAGAGCACCACGGGCAACTGGGCAGGGGACACCTGCGCAATGACTGCGAGCAGCAGCACCGCGAGCACGATGAGAACGCTGCTGCGCGGGGCACGCAGCCACAAGGGAATGTGAGACTTGAGAGACATGCCGGGCTCCTGAAAGGGCAACAAAAAAGGCTCTTGAGAAAGAGCCTTGAGTGTTGGCTTTTGAGGGCCTGGGGACTGAGTAAAACGCTTTACTTATTGCGGCACGGGTTGCAGGCGCATCTCATTGTTGCCGTCTGGACGTTTGAACGGACTCCACAACATCGTTGCGCAAGTACACGTAGTCACCGATGCCATACACCCACTGTTCTCTGGCGCCATAGGCACTTTCGGTGCGGTTGATGCTGGACGGCTTACCCCAAGCCTCACGGGCCTGCGCGGCGGTCATGCCGATCAACACCCGCCGTTCAAGGATGGCCTGTTTCAAACGGTCCTGCTGGGCCGTTGCAATAGCCTCCATTGCCTCCCTGGCGCGCTGTGCATCTGGACCAGGCCGCGGCTTGCGCTCCTGAGTTGTGGACAGCCACACAATAGGAATTGCCACCATCAAAACCAACATCCAGGCCCCCATGCCCAAGCCCGTTCGCTTCGTGATGTTTTGTTCCAATGAGTTGTACCTTGCTTCGAAGCCAGGTGCCTCGGGCTTAGATTGGCGTTGCGCCATTTCTACCTTGCTGTAGATTGCGCCGCACTGGGGGCAGGCCTCTGAGTCATTGCCTGTGGATGCATTGTTGACGTGGCCGCATTTCAAACAAGTCTCGATCATTTTTTCCCTCTCGTTGAGATTTACTCACGCCCAATCACTCACTTCTGCCTTTTGTTCATAGGCCTTGTTCGCCGGGGCTTTCGGCCCTTTTCCAACGCTTGCAAAGCGCGGCGCGCCACATGGTGGGGGTAGATAAACCTGCGCTGCAGGCTCCATGCCGCAAGTGAGCAGCCCGCCATGCAAGCGAAGAGCGTGAGTTGGATAGTCGGTGGGTAATGGTAAGACAGCCACAACGACCCTGCATAGGCCCCGAAGAGAGCAAACATCACAATCCCGATCAGACTCAGAAGGTAGTCGGGCAATGCAGCACCTCGGGTAAGGCGTCCATCCCTACAGACCAAGGCCTTGCTAACGCATGCCAAGGCAAGGCACTGAACATGCACGTCGGAGTTGTTGGCTATCCATTCCAACTGGCCGTGGCAGTGCACGGGCATTGCTTCCTTGGCCCGCTCCAGGTGCAAGCCATGCGCACTGGGACGAGGTGTCCCATCACCGCTGCGCACTCCCGGTAGTCGTATTTCAATCTTCCCAATCGCAAAACTAAACAGCGACTTGGTGACCTTTGCTTCTATTTTTTCTCCCGGCATTCACTGCGCGCCTCCACGCGCTCAAGGTAGCTACTTCCCTATTCTGATGCTGCCAATCGCGCCGCCGAACAGCGACTTCTTGACGGTCGCCTTGGCGATCTTCGCTGGTGAATTTTTGGTTGATGTCTTGACGTGCTCCGCGTAGAGGGTTGATTCCCGAATCAGCTCCGCTTGGTCTTCGGGTGTGCATTTCCTGTAGTTGGCCACCAGTAGCAACTCGCCCGGCTCGGGCGTGGGTATGACCGGGGTAGGCATGCCTGTGAGGATGTAAAGGACGTCTGCACCTGAAGTGGCGAGCGCTGCAAGCTGAAACCCGTCAGGCGCGGTCTTACCTGTCTCCCACGAAAACAGCGTTTGTTTTGTCGTGCCCGCCAACGCTGCGAAAGCAGGCTGACTCAGTCCAAGTCGTTCGCGCTCCTCGCGCAGTCTCTTTCCAATAGGCATGAAATATTTCCTAAAAACCAGTTGCATGGGAAAGAAATCTTTCCCATAATTCGCCTTAAGCGCTGCCGAAGCGCACAAACCTAAAAAGTTAGGCGAAAGGTTATCAGGAATGCACCCAGAACAGATCAAGGCTGCCATGCGTATGAAGGGCGTCACGCCCACGGCGCTGGCCGACGAAATGGGCGTGTCCAACGCCACCATGAGCCAGGTCATCAGCGGCCGTAGCGTGTCTGCCCGGATTCGCGAGCGGATCGCCGCAGTGACCGGCTACACGGTCGAAGCGATGTGGCCGCCGTCGAGCCGTCGCCCGGTGTTGCGCCGGACGCGGGCGCAGATTGCCGCAGCTCGTGCCGGAGCCGCCGCATGAGCCGCGCCACCGACTACACCAACGCCGCGCAGCAACGCCTACTGCAACTCATCAACCTGCTGGCCGGGCACGAGCTGCAGGGCCTTGCCCCCGCAGAGATTGCCAAGGCGCTGAACGTGGCGGCAAGCGTCGTCACCCGTGACCTGGACAACCTGCGCACGGCTGGATGGGCCGAGCAGACGCCCCAAGGCGGGCGCTGGCGCCTGAGCCCTCATGTGGTCCAGATATCCCTGCGCCACGCAGCAGCCATCCAGGCGGGGCAGCAGCAACTCCAAGACGTGGTGCAGCGCTTCAGCCGCAGCAACTGATCAACCAAGAACTATAGGAAGAAAAGCAAATGAGCAATGCAGCAACGCCGCGCGAGAAGGCCGCGATTCAAGGAGCGCTGGAGAAAGCCAAGCCAGGCCGCAAAGCCACCGTCGCCGCTGTTCCCGTGGACGCCAATCTCGATCAAAACGCGCTGACCATGGCCAGCGTGGCCGCCGATCAAATGGCGCTGGTCCAGGCCAGCTACAGCCACGGGCGTGACCTCGTGAACCAGTTGCTGGGGCAGGCCCAGGCCTTCCAGGCGGCAGGCAACCTACTCCAAACGTTTGGAGTCTCCAAGCTCGCAATCGTCAAGGAAAACAAGCTATATCAACAACTTAGCGGAATGAAGACTCCAAACGGTTTGGAGTTGAAGGGGACCTGGACGGAGTTCTGCCAGCTCCTTGGAATGTCCGACGAGAAGGCCAACCAGGATATTGCCAACCTCAACGCCTTCGGCGAAGAGGCGCTTGAGCAAATGCAGCGCATCGGCATCGGCTACCGCGAATTGCGCCAGTACCGCAAGCTGCCCGAGGACCAGAGAGCTGCCCTTATCGAAGTCGCCAAAAAGGGGGACAAGGAAAGCTTCGTGGAGCTGGCCGAAGAGATCATCTCCAAGCACGCCAAGGAAAAAGAAACCCTCGCGGCGCAGGTCGAGGAAGCCGCCGCCTCTCTGGAAGCGAAGGACAAGGTACTGAAGGCCAAGAGCCAGCGACTCAACGAGCTTGAGGAAGAGAAGTCACGCAAGACCAAATTCGTACCGCGTCCCGGCTCCGTGGCCCGCAACCAGGCCGAGGCCACCTTGCTCAAAGAGGTCTTCACGCAGTCGGTCCGGATCAACAGCCGCATGCGAGCCCTTTTTGAAGGCGCCGACGCGGCCTTAGGCGAAGGCGCCGATGCGTCGGAGGCCGTGCAGCAGGCCGTGCGCTCCAGCGTGCAGTACCTGGCACAGCAGTTTGCCGACATGGCCCGGGAGTTCGCTATCACCATCGACCTGGACGAGCGCGTAGACGCCCCCTGGACGGCCGAGGATGAAGCGGCCCTGGCGACGTTGGAAGCCCGCAACGAGGCCGCCAGCGGGCGCGCGAAGTAACCCCCCGCCATGGACGCCATCCGTATGGAAGTCATCCTGAACGCCGCCCGTGAGGCCGCTGCCGCCCCCCATGGCGAGCGCGGGCAGATCGTGGAACGCGCCGCCGAGGTGCTCAATCTCTCGGTACAGCGCACCCACACGCTCGTCTCGCAGGCCGCGCGCCAACTGGGCCTCAAGGCGCCGCGCAAGCGCCGGGCCGACGCGGGCGAGTCAGCAATCACGAACGACGAGCTCGAACTAATCGCCGGGACCATCCTGCACGACCGCCGCGCGGGCAAATGGATGATCCCGCTCGAAGACACCATCGACATGCTGCATGCGGCGGGCAAGATCGCCACGCGGCTGTCGGCCAGCCACGTGGGCCGCCTCCTGCGCGACAGGGGCTTGGACGGCCGCTTCCTCGCCGCGCCCAAGCCGCACGTGAGCATGCGCACCGAGCACATCAACGCCGTGTGGCAGGCCGACGCTTCGGTGTGCGTGCTCTACAAGACGCCCAAGGGTGAGCTGCTGCTGCTCGAAGAGGACGGCGTGCACTACAAGAACAAGCCCGCCAATCTGGTGCGCGTGATGGACCAGCTCCTGGTGCGATTCCTTTGCACTGAGCATGCCAGCGGTGCCAAGGCCTTGCGGTTCTACAGCGGCGGCGAGACCACAGAGAACGCCCTCGACTTCATGATGTGGGTGATGACGCAGCGCCTCGACGCTGCAGGCAACCCCATGCCTTTCCACGGTGTGCCCTTCCTGCTCTACACAGACCAGGGCGGGTGCTTCAAATCCGCACCATTCAAGAACTTCTGCAGTGCGATGGGCATCAAGCAGGACTGGCACGCGCCGCGCAACAGCCGCGCGACGGGCTCAGTCGAAACCGGCCAGAACATCGCGGAGCGGGGCTTCGAGTCGCGGCTGCGGTTCCTGGACCCGATGACCATCACCATCGGCCGGATGAACGCCCTGGCCGAGCTGTGGATGCACAGCGCCAACGGCACGAAGAAGCACAGCCGCACCGGCATGCCCCCGTACCAGGCCTGGAGCACCATCGGCACCGAGCACCTGCGCATCGCACCGTCCATGGAGATCATGCGCGAGTTGCCCGTGAGCCTGGCAAAGACGCGCGACGTGTCCGGCAACATGACGGTGAGCTTTGCCATCAAAGGCCAGGGCAGCCGCGACTACGACGTGCGCTACGTGCCCGGTGTGTCGCCCCGCAGCAAGGTACTCGTGGCCGTCAACCCGCTGGCCGCGCCTGCCGTGCGCGTGGGCGTCACAGACCGCGAAACCGGCGAGATCGTGTGGCACCAGGTCGAGCCCGTGCCAGAAGGCTGGATGGGCTATCGGGCAGATGCGCCCGTGCTTGGCAAGAGCGAGTTCAAGGCCATGCCCGCCACCCCGGCCGACGAGCTCCGCGCACGCATCGCGGCGCAGGCCTACGCCACCCCTGAGGGCCCGGCGACACCCAGCCAGGTCAAGTCCGCGCAGAAGGCTGGCGTGGCCCCGTACCAGGGCCAGTTCGACCCCTTCGCCGACATCAAGGCCAAGGCCGCCAGCTTGCCCAGCTACCTGCAGCGTCCGGGCACGGCCCACGGCGCCGCCGCGCCCACCGTCGAGCCCATGCGCCTTGCCGTTGCAGAGGCCTGCAAGCGCATGCGTCAGGCCCTGGGCGACGACTACGACCCCGCCACCTACGCATGGCTCACTGAACGCTACGGCGACGCGGGCGTGCCCGAGGACGTGGTGCCCGGCCTGATCGCCGCGCGCCGTCAGGCCCAGGCCCCTGCGCCCATGCCGGGCGGGCTGCGTGCAGTTGGAGGGGGCCAGTGATGCACGCCCATGCCTCCACCAACGTGATGCCGCCGCTGCAGGCGGTGCTCCAGGAGCACGAGATCACCCAGGCCGAGTTTGCCAAGGGCGTCGGTATGTCGAGCGCTGCGGCCTGCCGCCTGGTCAAGCACGGCCTGTTGCCCGCACGCCGCCCGGCAGAGGTGAGCCGCCGCGCGCTGGACTGGCTCAAGGGCCGTGGCGTGCCTGCCGCAGTCCTGAAAAAAGTTGACCCCGCCGAGTTGCACCTCGGCGAGGTCGCCCCCGTGAACCCCGAAACCATCGAAACCCAGGAGGAAGAGACGATGTTACTACCCCCCCAAACCTTGAGCGAAGCGGCCCGCCGCCAGTTCACCCTGTTCTCCGACCCGTTCCAGGGCGAGGTGACCACCGACGAACAGATGTACCTGAACGGCAACATCCGGTTTGTGCGTGAAGTGGCCTGGCAAGCCGCAGTGGGCGCCCGCATGGCGGCCATCGTGGGCGAGTCGGGCTCCGGCAAGACCACCATGCTCGATGACCTGAAAGAGAACCTCCTGCGCGATCACCGTCCGGTGGTGTGCATCGAGCCCAGCATGGAGGGCGCCGAGGAGACCGACACCAAGGGCAAGACGGTCAAGGCCGTAGATATCCATACCGCCATCGTGCGCACATTCAACGCCCGCGCCTCGGTGGCCAGCAACGGCGAGGCCCGCTCCCGCCAGGTGCACGCAGCCTTGACCGAGTCCTGCACTGCGGGCCACTCGCACCTGCTCATCATCGAAGAAGCTCACGCGCTGCCGGTGCCCACGCTCAACCACCTCAAGCGCCTGCGCGAAAAAATGCGCATCGGCCGCAAGTTCATGCTCGGCATCCTGCTGGTGGGCCACCCCGAACTGGAGGAAAAGCTCGGCCGCTGGGATGTGCGCGAAGTCATGCAGCGCATCGAAGTCGCCCGCCTGCCCCCATTGGGCGCCGACGTGGCCGCATACCTGCAATGCCGCGCCGCAGCAGCAGGCCGCTCGCTGGACGAGTTCATCACCCCCGATGGAGTCGATGAGCTGCGCTCGCGCCTGACCGTGCAGGGCACGGGCAAGGCAGCGCCCGCCAGCCTGCTCAATCCGCTCAACGTCAACAACTGGATGAGCGCCGCGCTCAACACCGCCGCCGAACTGGGCGCCCCGGTGGTGGGCCGCGATGTGATCCGGGCCGTGTGAGGTGGCGATGTTCCCGTATCACATCACCATCACCATGGGGGACGGCTCGCAGGGCAAGCACTGCGACCTGTATCCACACGGCGCAGCGGCGGCAGCGCGTGCGGCCGACCTTTTCCCCGACGCGGCAAAGATCGACGTGCTGCGCCTGTCCACGGCCTTGCGTCGCGGCCCGCGCGCTGCCCGCCGCCCCTCGCGCTATAGCAAGGAGGGCACGCGATGACCCGCCGCCGTGTCCACCCCTTCACCTGGCTGGTCTTCTGGCTTGGCATCACCGTCACCGCCCTGGTGCTCGCCCTGGTGTGGGTTGTCTCGAACCGCGACGTTTCCGAAGTGCAGCTCAACCGCGCGCATCTGGCGGGAATGGAGCTGGGGCAGACCATGTGCCTCGGGTTCCGCTCGGAGCTGGAGCGCAGCGCTTCCCCGCAACCCGCGCCACGCAAATCGGGAGGCCTGCTTTGACCGATATCGCATGCCCTGCCTGCGGGGCCGAGTTCGACCTCACCGTGGCGTTCGCTTGCGAGGAGGAGCGCTTGGCGTTCGCACGCCTGGCCAGCGTCAGCATTCCCCTGGGCACCCGCGTGCTGAAGTACGTGGAGCTGTTCCGCCCGGCCAAGCAGCGCCTGACCATCGCGAAGAAGGTCAAGCTCCTGCAGCAGCTCCTCCCGGACCTGGAGCGGTGGGCGATCACCCACAAAGGCCGCGACTGGGCCGCACCGCGCGAAGCCTGGGCGCAGGCCATAGACCAGATGCTGGCAGCGCGTGATGCGCAGCGCCTGGAGCTGCCCATGAAGGGCCACGGGTATCTGTACGCCATCTTGGCGGGTATGGCCGACAAGCACGAAGACCTGGCAGAGCAACGGCGGGAGCAAGAGCTTCGCACCGGCCCACGCGCCGCCACCATCAACGGCCCCACCAGCGCGGCCGACCTGGTGGAGCCGCCAGCACCCCGCGCTGTCCCGCGACCAGTTCCCGCCGCCCCGGCACTAGCTGGCATGTCCCCCACCGTCCGCGCCATGCGCGCAGAAATCGAAAGCAGGAAGGGCACAACGTCATGACCCGCACCGAGCACCAGTCCCAAGTGACCGCTCTTGCGCACCGCCTGGTGGAAATCGTCAGCGAACAGCAGACACACCGGGTGGCGCTGGAGGCGCTGATCAGCGCCTATGCCTCGGTAGCCGTGTGCCACCCCTGCTGCGCGCAAGGCGCTGCCACTACCGCCCGCCAGGTGGCGGACCTCATTCAACAAAACGCCGCTGCGCCCGCGAATGCTTGCGCCGCACATCTGAACTGAAAGGAGCATCCCATGGATCAATCCCCCGTCCCCAATGGCTACATGCGCAACGCGCAGGGCCACCTTGTCCCGCTCGAACTTGTCAAGCCCATCGACCAGGAACGCGACCGCTTGGTGCGCGAGCTGGTGGCCGTCGCCAAGGACCTCAACGCTCGCTTGGTTGCGGGCAAATCCAAGATGTTCGGCGATGTGGCCGCCTTCGCCGATCTGAGCGCCGAGCAGTACGGCGTGAAGCGCGGCGGCGCCAAGGGCAATATCACGCTGCACACCTATGACGGTGCGTACAAGCTGCAGATTGCCACGGCCGAGAACGTAACCTTCGACGAACGCCTGCAGGCGGCCAAGGCCCTGGTGGATGAATGCATCAACGAGTGGGCGCAGAACAGCCGGCCCGAGATCATCGTGCTGGTGCAGCAGGCATTCCAGACCGATAGAGAGGGCAACATCAACGTGGGCCGCATCATGGGTCTGCGCCAGTTGGCGATCAAGGACGAGCGCTGGCAGGCCGCGATGACGGCCATTGGCGAATCGGTGAAGGTGATCGGCACCAAGCAGTACGTGCGGTTCTATGAGCGCGTGGGCAGCTCGGACCGTTATGCCCCCATCCCCCTGGACATGGTGGCTGTATGAGCACGCCGGAAACCATGGAACGGTTGGGGATGAGCGCGTACGCGGCCTATACAAAGAAGTTGCACGGCTTGAAGGGCCTTGAGATGGCGCCATGGGCCAAGCTGCCCTGGGATCAGATGGGCGGCTGGACCCATGCCGCCAACAGCGTCGTGGCACGGGTCGCAGCCCTCGGCTATCCCCGCCCGCTTGGTGCGGCCGAGGACGCACGCGAGGCACGCCGGTGCGCCGAATGGCTGATGCACATGGCCGATGGTGGAGACGCTGGCGGCGAGGTGCAAACCCGCATGTTCTTTCGGACGGCGGCGGCGCAGCTCGCGAGCAAGGCGGCTTCTTCCGCCCGGGTCGATGCGTCTGGCGAATCGGTCAAGGCCTTTCGCGAGTACCTGAGCGTGCATGAGGTGGGCGGGCTGCTCACGGGCCACGAGAAGGACGCCCTTGCGCTGGGCCTCGCCCGCCTCGCATTGAGCCTGCGGGAGGAAAGGCAATGATCCAGACCCAAGCACAAGCCAACGCCTACTGGGCCGACAAAGAAGTGAAGAAGTGGGTTGTGGAATTCACTGCGGGCCCACACCACTGGCGCCGCACGGCGCGATCCTTGGTGTCCGCGCGCAGCACAGCTCGCGCCCAGGCTGCGGGCATCCAGCACCAGATCGTCGTGATGAACAACACCTGGGTGCGCCGCGCCTCCGCCACCACCGTGCGTCTTGCCACGGCCCAGGACCTGGGCTGTGTGTATGTGTGCGAGAAAGGCGGTGCCGCATGAACGCGCAAGAACCCATCCTCAATGCGTTTCAGGCCGTCCGCCCGCGCGGCATCGACGCACCCAGCGCCGCACCGCGCCCCCACAACGTGGGCCGTGCGCCCGGGTTGCTGCCCGGCTCCGGCGCCCCCCTGGCCATGGACATCAGCGGCAGACGCATCGTGCCTTTGAAGCCTCGGCTGAATCCTGGCGAGGCCAATGAAAGCCGCGAACAGTACCTGGCAGCGAACGATAGGCGCCGCGCAATCGTGCGGGGAGGTATCTGACATGACCCGCGACGAAGCACTCGACAAGATCAAGAAGTGCCTGGCGCTCGCTGCCAGCCCGGAGATGCACGAAGCCGCCGCAGCGTTGCGACAGGCGCAGAAGCTCATGGCTCAGTTCGGGTTGACCGAGGCGGACGTGACGCTGGCCGATGTGGGCGAAGCCCGCCAGAAGGCGCAGAACGTGCCCGTGGTGCGGTGGGAGGCTGTCTTGGCGGGCATGGTGGCGCGCGCATTCGGCTGCGACACGTACACCTCGGCCAGCTTGGTGCTGGTTCAGGCCCGTCAGTTTCGCCGCCGTCGCTATTACGTGTTTATCGGCGTAGGCCCGGCGCCCGAGGTTGCGGGCTATGCCTTTGATGTGTTAACGCGCCAATGCGCACGAGATCGGCGCCGATACATCGGACTGCAGAGCAAGAACTGCAAGCCCAAGACCAAGGTTGCACGCGGCGATCTGTATGCCGAGGGCTGGATTGCCGGTGTGCGCGACAAGCTGGAGCATCTCGCGGGCAATGCACGGGACGAAGCGTTGATCGCCCAGTACATGGCCCAACGGCACGCCGCCATGACGGACATCGGTATCAAGGACCGGGCGAAGGGCAAGAACGTGACGGACAACGACTGGCACCACGGCCAGAAGGCGGGCCGGAGTGCCGAACTCAATCATGGTGTACGGGGAGGCGCGGCGCAGCCGTTGCTGACCAGGCAGTAGACGCAACGCGCAGCAGGCCGCCTTGGGGCGCGTAGGCCTGCGTGGCAAGCGGTGTGTGCCACGGCCTTCCCACGGGCTGCAACTGCCGCAGGTATCGAGTGCCACCGCGCTGACGTTTCCGCCGTCACTGTGGGCCTCCTCCCCGAAAGGGGCTGGCGCGGCGATACCCGGTTTCCGGTGTCCGTCAACACCGGGTCCTTCCAGCGGATGCCGATTCAGTCCTGAAAACCCCTGCCAAGCCATGAAAACCCCTTCCAAATCATTCCAAACGCAAAACCCGGGGGGTTGCCCCCACTGCGGCGGCAGGCCCCTGCAATCGCCCACTGGCGTCCGAGTCCTCACCGCGTCGGTGCTTGCATCCTTTTTTGGCGTGCTCGGTGCGCTGATCCTGGCGCAGCCAAAGCTGGCGGCCTGGAGCTTCGGCCCCTTCATCGTGTCGAACCTGGCCTGGCTGGCCAGCAGCGCCTGGTCGCGGCAGTGGCCTCTGCACGTGCAGCAGTGGGTATTCCTGGCCTGCAGCCTGCTGGGCTTGTGGAACTGGTGGCTGGCGCCGCTGGGGAGGGGCTGAACATGGCCAATCACATCGCCGCCATTCATGCGTTGTCGTCCAAGCTGGGCCAGTCCGAGGACGACTACCGGGCGCTCCTTGTCAACCTCACCGGGAAAAGCAGCAGCAAGGCCATGAGCGCCACCGAACTGGCCCGCGTGCGCGATCACATGCAGGCCCTCGGCGAGCGCATGGGCGTGGTGAAGCCCATGCGCCGCCGCGCACCGGGCCGCACGTTCGCTCAGGCCAAGGCTGAGGCCAGCCCGCGCGAGCGCAAAGTGTGGGCGCTGTGGCACCAGTTGCACCGTGACGGCCTGGTGCATGACACCAGCCCCGCCGCGCTCAACGCGTGGGTGCAGCGCACGGTGCATGTGGCCGCGCTGGCGTTTGCCACCGGGCCGCAGCTGGATACCTGCATTGAAGCGCTCAAGGCGTGGCAGCAACGCAAGGAAGAGAGGTAACCCATGCTCCCAACGACCAAACGAATGACCGCAGCCGAAGCGGCCGTGCTGGACGCACAGCTACCCGCAGGCCTCACCGAGGAAATGCGCGACGTGGCGCTGTGCCTGTACGAAGCCATGGCCCTCACGGATTCGCGCCTGGGCCAGGCGAAGCCGGATGACAGCTGGGTGATGGTGCTGGGCGCCATGGCCCGCGTGGCCGTGATCCAGCTGCAGCACCTGGCCGAGCAAAAGGGCGGGCGCGCAATCTACCTGGCCAAAGGTGTGGCGGTGCACCTGTCGGCGCGCGACCGCAAGATGTGCGAGGAGTTCCGGGGCGACTACGAAGTGCTGGCAGACAGGTACGATCTGACTCCCATGCGCGTGCGGCAGATCGTGGGCGCCTGGCAGGACGAACAGTTTCGCCGCCGCCAGGGCCGTCTGCCCGGCCTGGATGACTTGACCTAGGGCAATAGCCGCCCAACGCTGGCGTGCAACGCGCCAGCGATAGAACAGCGCGCGAAATAGTAAAGCGCTTTACTTCTTCCCCACGGGGCATCGCCGGAATCATGGCGGCATGCCTCGTACAGCAGCCCAAGCATTCCAACCCCTCCTGGCCATTGCGGCTTGCGCGTTCTCTGCGCTGGCCCTTGAAGCTCAGGACGCGGGCAATGGCCGGGTGCTGATGCAAGTCACCCCCGCGCAAGACTTCACCCCGGCCGATGGGCGAGAAATGGATGTGCCTGCCTGGCGCATCAATGAAGCCATCGCAGGCCGTGTGATCGCGGCCTACAACCCGGCGCAGCCCCCTGTCATCGACTACGAGCACCAGACCCTGCACAAGGAGGCCAACGGCCAGCCTGCACCCGCTGCGGGGTGGATTCATGGCCTGCGCTGGATTGATGGCAAGGGCCTGTACGCGGAGGTAGAGCTGACCCAGCGCGCCCGCAGCCTGGTCGATGCCAAGGAGTACCTCTACTTCTCGCCCGTCTTTGAATACGCCAAGGCAACCGGCGATGTTGTGCGCGTGCTCATGGGTGCGCTGACGAACCACCCCGCCATTGCAGGCATGGACGCCATCAACCTGATGGCCGCCGCCACCGCCCACTTCATCGCATCCCCCCATCCCAACCCACCGGAGACCACAGTGACCCTGCTGGAAAAACTGCTTGCGGCCATTGGCCTGCCTGCCAACACCACCGAAGACGCGGCCATTGCGGCCTGCACCTCCATCAAGTCCCAGGCCGACGCGGCCCGCTCGGCGCTGAAGCTGGACGGCACCGCCACGGCCGAGACCGTGACGGCCGCCTGCACCAGCTTGCGCACCGCTGCGACGAACGCCACGCCCGACCCCGCCAAGTACGTTCCGGTATCGGTGGTCGAAGAACTGAAGACCAGCGTTGCCGCGCTGACTTCCCAGGTGGGCGAGCGCCAGGTCGAAGACCTGATCGCCCCGGCACTGGCCGATGGCCGCCTGCTGCCCGCGCAAGAAGGCTGGGCGCGCGAGCTGGGCAAGACCAACATGGCCGCGCTCACCACATACCTGAAAACCGCCCAGCCCTTCGCCGCGCTGACGGCCACGCAGACGGGCGGCAAGCCCCCCGCTGGCGAGCCGGGCAAGGATGCCCACGGCCTGACCAAGGACGAGCTGGCCGTGGCCGCCGCCTGCGGCATGACGCCCGAGGCCTACGCCAAGGGCAAGGCGTAAACACGCCGCCCGCACCCCGCAACTACCGGAGCTGACATGACCGCTTTGACCAAAGACCGACCCACCGCCCAGCGTGCTGGCCACCTGGTGTCGGACCCCCTTGCCACTGGCGTGACGATTTACGCCGGGGCCATGTACGTGCTGGACGGCTCGGGCGATGCGACGCCCGCTACTGCCGCCGCGACCACCCCTGTTCGTGCCGTGGCGCGCAAGCGCGCGGTGCAGGCCGAGGGCGACGAACTGACAGACGGCGCGCGAGGTGTCTTCTGTTTTGCCAGTGCTACGGGCGGCACCGAGATCACCCGCGCGCACATCGGCGAGAACGCCTATGCGGTGGACGACCAGACCGTTGCTAACGCGGGCACCTGCGTGGCTGGCGAGATTCTGGACGTGGACGACAGCGGCGTGTGGGTGTGCGTCGGCACACGCGTTGCCTGACCGCCTGGCCGTACCTGAAAACCCTTTTCATCCCAAGGAACCAACACCATGGAAATCAACAACGCCAACCTGCGGATGCTCTTTACCGCATTCAATGGCGCCTTCAAAGCGGGCTTGGGCCAAGCCGCCAGCCAATACCTGCAAATCGCCACCGTGGTGCCCAGCACCACGGGCAGCGAGGAATACGGCTGGCTGGGTGAGCTGCCCGGTCTGCGCGAGTGGATCGGTGACCGCGTGGTGCATGCCATCGGCACCCACGGCTACACGGTGAAGAACAAGCCGTTCGAGCTGACGGTGGGCGTGCCCCGCACGGCCATCGAAGACGACAACTATGGCGTCTACACGCCGCTGATGCAGGAAATGGGACGTGCCGCAGATGCGCACCCCGACGAGCTGGTGTTCCGTCTGCTCAAGAACGGACGCACCGAGCTGTGCTACGACAAGAAACCGTTTTTCTCCACCACCCACAAGGTGCTGGACGAAAAGGGCAAGGAAGTCAGCGTGTCGAACGTGTCCGACGACGGCGCAGGCCCGAGCTGGTATCTGCTGGAAACGCGCCGCGTGATCAAGCCACTGATCTTTCAAGACCGCAAAAAGCCAAACTTTGTGGCGAAGACGGCCGAGACCGACGACAACGTGTTCCACGCTGGGCAGTTTGTCTACGGGGTGGATGCGCGCCGCAATGCGGGCTTCGGCTTCTGGCAGCTGGCACACGCCAGCAACAAGGCGCTTACGGCCGAGAACCTCAAAGCAGCCATTACCGCCATGGACACCCAGACCGGCGACTATGGCCGCCCGCTGGGCATTTCGCCCAACCTGCTGGTGGTGCCGAAGGCTCTGAAGTTCACCGCCAAGCGGCTGCTGGAAGCCGAGCTGGTGAATGAAGGCGGCGTGCAGGTCAGCAACGATGTGGCTGGCTCGCTGGACCTGCTGATCGCCGACTGGCTGTAAGCGAAGGCACGGCCCATGGCTTACATCACGCACGCAGACCTTGCAGACAGCCCCGGTGCGCTGGAGCTGTCGCAGGTCGCCAGCGATGAGCACCGCCCACCCGTGCGCGCCGAGCTGCTCGACGCCGTGTTGCGGGGCGGCGATCTTGCCGACTGGCCTGCCGAGGACGTGGCGGACGCGCAGCGCGCTGTCGGTCGCATCGACTCGGCCGTGCGTGACGCGGGCTCCATGATTGACGGCTACCTGGCCAAGCGCGGCTATGCGCTGCCGCTGGACCCGGTTCACCATCTTGTCGTTGCCTGGTGCCGCGCGATCGCGCGTTACATGCTGCACAAGAACCGCACCACGCTGGAGAGCAAGGACCCCATTGCGCGCGGCTACACGGACGCGCAGCGCCTTCTGCAGCAGACGGCCGACGGCAAGTTCAGCCTGGGCGCCCAGGACACGGTGGCCAATGACAAGACGGATGCGCGGTTCCTTCACGCGCCCAAGGTCTTCGGCCGCGACCAGCTACGGGTCTTTCGTTGATGAACTTCGAGCCATTCGATACCAGCATCATCGTGCGCCGCCTGCAGGCCAAGGCCACCGGCCTGCACCTGGTGGGCAGCGCTGCGGACTACGCGGCCGTGAAAGAGCTGCGCAGCTTTCGCACGCCCAGCGCCTACGTTGTGTTTGCCGATGAAGAGAACACGGGCGGCCTGCCCACCACGTTCTGCACGGTGCAGGTGCATGCCAAGGTGCAGTTCGGAGTGGTGCTGGCATTGCGCAACTACCAGGAGCAGCTGGGCGGGCAAATGAGTGATGAGGCGCGCAAGCTGATCGGACAGGTGCGCTCCGCCCTCATCGGGTTCCAGCCCACCGGCAAGGGCGCCAACGTGGTGAGCTGGCAAGCAGGCTCGGTGCTGGACTATGACGCGTCGGTGCTGCTTTTTGCCGACCGCTACGAGGTGCCGCACACGCTGCAACGCGCACCGAGCGCCGGGGGCTGCTGAGCATGCCCTGCAACGCAACCGGATGGGAGTTCAAGCGAGGAGCCAGCTTTGACCTGACGCTGCGCGTTCCGAGCGAGTTTGCGGATGGGCACTTCGCCGGATGGACGGTTGAGTCGAAGGTGCGAACGCCCAGCTTCGGCCTGGTGGCCGCGCTTACGGCCGACTGGGCAGACCCCGTCACCACGCGCCATGTGCGGTTGCAGTTTCTGGACACGCGTGCTTGGCCTGTCGGTGAAGTGCATTTCGACGTAGTGTTTGTGTCGCCTAGCGGATTCAGATGGCCGACCAATACCTCATCGTTCACCGTCACCAAGGGGCCGACCGATGCCTGAGGTGTTTGAGCTCCGTTTTGAGGTGCCCCCAGCCATCGCACTGCGCATGGCGCGCGCACCGCGAGAGCTGCCTGC
Source organism: Acidovorax sp. ACV01 (assembly GCF_014851495.1). Taxonomy (NCBI): domain Bacteria; kingdom Pseudomonadati; phylum Pseudomonadota; class Betaproteobacteria; order Burkholderiales; family Comamonadaceae; genus Acidovorax; species Acidovorax sp. ACV01. The sequence goes on from NZ_JACUZT010000013.1 coordinate 39,873, forward strand.
AGACATGGGCGTGCTCATTGCGGGCAAGCCCGGCACGGGTGGCACTACGCAGATGGTGCGGCAGTCAAGCGCTGCCTTGTCGGCCCTGCGAGTGGTGTGGGAAGACGAGCTGGGTGTGGTGCGGCCACTGGATGCCAGCGATGCAGACCACATCGACCTGGTGTGCGGTCTCACGCTGACCGGCGCCAGCGGCCCGGCCGATGTGACCGTGCAGCGCAGCGGACCGGTTGAAGACGCGGCCTGGGCCTGGACGCCAGGCCGGGTGTGGCTGGGTGCCGGTGGCGCACTCACCCAGGTGGTGCCCGCTGCGGGCTTTGACCTGGTGGTGGGCTTTGCCGTGTCGCCTACACGGCTGTATTTGGATTTTCAAGATCACGTAGAACTGGAGTAGCACCATGGCAACGCAAGGATTCTTGGCTCGCTTAGGGGGCAAGACTAAACAGATCATCGCAACCGTCGTGTCAGCGGGAGCGGCCGATGCCGGAAAGATCGGCGCCCTGGGCGCTGATGGCCGGTGGGACATGAGCACGATGCCTTTGGGCATCGGTGCCAACACCACGCAGGCCGCCGCGTCCGAAGCCATCGACGCGGGCAAGTTCATCAACTTCTGGAACAACGCAGGCGTGTTCTCCATGCGCCTGGCCGACAACAGCAACGGCCGCCAGGCCGATGGTTTTGTGAACTCTGCGGTGGCCAGCGGTGCGGTGGGCACGGCATACCCGCTTGATGGCACCAACGCGAACTTGACGGGTCTCACTGTGGGCGCACGCTATTGGCTGGGCACAGCGGGTGGCGTGATCGCCGCGCCGCTGGACGAGGCCGACGCAGGCAACGTGAACAAGGTCAGCCAAGGCCTGGGTGTGGCGAAGTCCGCGACCGAACTGGTGACTGACGACGAAGGCTACGTGATCCTCTGACATGGCAACGCGGCTCCCCCAGGTCAGAGTAGGCGGCAAGAACCGGCAGATGCCTGCCGGGGATGCTGTACCTGTTGCAGCGGGCGGCACGGGGGCCACCTCGGCCGCTGCCGCGCTAGCGGCCCTCGGTGGGGTGCCTATGGCCATCACTGGCACTCTGGCGAAAACAGACCTGATGTCCGATGCCCCGGTGGGGCGCTGGGTGTCGTATCTGACCGTCACAGGCGGGGGAACCGACTGGCCTACTGCATTGACTGTCGGCTACTGGAACGTCTTCACCTTTGGGGTTGCCTCGCGGACCACGCAAATTGCGCAGGAAGCGTTTCAGACCGGGGTGGAAGTGGGCGGCCTGTTCGTGCGTGCAAAGCACGACAGCACCTGGACTCCATGGAAGCGCCTTGCATCACACGCTGAGGCCGTAGCTTCCGTGGCTGCTGGCGTCATGGATTGCGCGATTGCCAACACGTTCTCGGCCGCGATCAGCGCCAACACCACGCTGTCATTCAGCAATATCCCCTCCGGCGCGTATTCGTGCGTGCTGGAGATCAACCACACCGGGGGCGCTATCACGATGCCCAGCGGCACGGTGTGGGTGGGCGGAACGCCCATCTTCACTGCTGGCACAAGGCATCTGATCTTCTTCCAGCGCGCTACGTTGGGCACGGCAGGCTGGTATGCCTCTGCGCTCGCGGGGTTCCCCGCATGAATCGTGGCATGGCGCTTTCCGCGCGCCGAGATCATTTCCGGTTCTGGGGCTTGCTTTTGCAATCTACCAACGGCGGGCCGGAATTCGGGATCACCGAAGTGGAACTGCGCGCCACCGTGGGCGGTGCCGATGTCACCACATCGAGCACGCCAGCCACTGCCACCAGCACGTTTGCGCCGTTCGCAGCAAGTTCGACCGTGGACAACAGCACCTCCACCTACTGGAGATCCACCAGTCCAACGAATCAGCGGCTGGCGTATGACCTGGGCGCCCCCACCGTGATCCGGCAGGTGGCGATCTACCCTTACGCCGTTGTTTCCTACAACCCGAACGCCTTCGTGATCCAAGGGTCGCACGACGGGGTGTCGTGGGTCAGCTTGCGTGAACTGACGGGCCTTTTCTGGACCGCTGGTGTGCAAAGAACTTTCAGCCTATGACTGCTCAACTTTTCTTCATCGACACGGTGTCCGGTGAATACCCCGTGACGCTCGCCCAGATCCGCGCGGCCCACCCGCTGACGGTGTTCCCGGAGCCGTTCAACGAGGCTTTCGAGGGGTTCGCCCCAGTGGCCACCGTCGTACCACCTGCGCACAACCCAGCCACGCACAAGGCGGTGGAGCTGCAGCCCGTCGAGGCCAGTGGGGGATGGGAGCAAGCCTGGATGGTTGTGCCGCTCGATGCGGACGAAATTGCCCAGGTGCGGGCGGGGCTGCTGGCCGCCCTGAACGAAGAGTACGAGCGCCGCATGCAAGTGATTGCCGGGGGCTACCCCCTGAGCGAGCGCGAGAGCTGGCATGTGCAAACGGCCGAGGCCCGGGCGCTGCTGGCGGATGTGCACGCGCTCACCCCCTGGATCAACGGGGCCGCCGCCGCCCGGCAGATTGACCGCCACGAGCTGGCCCAGCGCATTGCGGCCAAGGACGACGCCTACCGGGCCATCCATGGCGCTTTGACGGGCGTGCGCCAGCGCATTGAAGACCAGATCAGCGCGGCGAGTGATGACGTGCAGGCCCTGGCCGATATCGACGTGTTCGTAGGTTGGCCTGGGATGTAGTTTGTAAAGCGTTTTACTTACAGCGCCCGCGCGCTATGCAAGACCATGAAGGCTCCCAACCGAGGAGCCTTTTTTCATGTCCACCAAAGAGCCCAAGATCGTCGCCGTCCACTTGCTCAAGCCGCACCGCCACGCGGGCCGCGACTACAAGCCTGGCACCCCTGAAAAACCCACCATCCTGAAGCTGCGCGAAGACAAAGCCGACTGGCTCGTCAACCAGGGCACGGCTGAGTATCCGCCTGCAGAAGCCACCGCTGCGGCCAAGACCGCCGCATCCGCCGCGCCTGTTGCGCCCGCTTCGACCCCAAAAGCCAAGGAGTAACCACCTATGTCCCTCGCATCCACCAGCATGATCTGGAACGGGCAAGGCCCAGTCATGATCGGCACCTACGATCCCGTCAAGGGCCGCCCGGAAATGGGCTTTTTGACCAACCTGTACAGCGTGGGCTGCGGCAACCGCACGCTGACCGCTACGCCATCGCGCGAAACCACCACGATCCCTGAAAGCTGCTCGGGCCAGCGCCTGGCGCTCAAGGAACTGGAGACCAGCAAGAGCCTGGCCGTGGCGCTGTCGATGGTGCAGTTCGACGGCCGCACGCTGGCCCAGGCGTTCTTCGGTGCCGCTGTGGTGAAAGCCGCTGGCACGGTGACCGATGAAACCCTGACCGAGCTGGCGCCGGGCGACTACTTCTTCTTGAAGAACCCGCGCAGCTCCAGCGTAGTCATCGAAGACAGCACCGCTGGCACGCCGCTGGTCTATGTGGAGGGCACCCACTACGAGATCAGCGACGCGGACCACAGTCGCTACCGCCTGCTGGCCCACCCAGCCACGCACGTGGAACCTGTGACGGTGGACTATGCCTATGCCGGGTACGTGAACATTGCCGCCTTCAGCAAGACCAACGTGGAGCGCGGGATCATTTTCAGTGGCGTGAACGGCGACGGTCAGAAGGGCCGAATGATCATCCCGCGCATCAGCTTGGCCATGACGGGCGACTTCGGCTGGATCACCGACGAAGCCAGCGAGCTGACGCTGGGCGGCCAGGCCCTGTACGTGCCTGAGCTGCAGAGCGATGCCGACTTTGGCCCGTTCATGCGCATCGACCTGATGCCCGATCTGCCCGTTTAAGCGCGGGGGGCCTTCGGGCCGCAGGCAAAGAAAAACCGCGCCGGGCATATCGCCTGGGCGCGGTTTTTTATTGGAGGCGAGGTCGCTATCGCACCCAGCGATTCACAACACCCACGACGGCTGCTGCAGTGGCCATACCCACGGGCAGTAACACAGGCAACACCACGAGCCACCCGTAGATAGCCGTTGGCTCGACGCCTTGCACAAGTGCGGTCAATAGCGCCAGCAGCGTGCCAACGATGGCGGCCACTACCAAACGCCTGCCCCGCACCACATCCGGGGAATCAATTTGAAAGGTCTGAGGCATGACGAATAAAGAGCTGAGAGCCAAGCTGGTTATCGAATCTGAGAGCGAAGGCTCGGACGAAATCATAAAGCTGGAGAAGGCGGTTGAGAAGCTCGGCACCTCCGCGGGTCTGGCGGGGCCGGAGTTTGAGGCGCTTGCGGCCGAGATTGAGAAACTGGGCTTGCAACAGGCTGCGATCAATCAGTTCGACCGACTCAAACAGGCGACGGGCGACACTGCCAAGAAAACCCAGGAGCTGCAGGCCGCTACCCGCGAGGCCGCTATTGCCCTGAAGGAAAAGCAGGCGGCACTGGCTGCGACCACGAGCGCCCAGCAAGCGAGCAATGCGCAATTGGCCCAGGCTCGCCAGCAACAGGCGGCCATGGATGCCACTATCAGTGAGTTGAGCCGTGAATTGAAGGAGTTGTCACGCGCTGCCAAGGAGTCTGGTGACAACTCCGCTGCCATGGCGGAGCGGCTGGCTGACGGGACGGCCCAGCTGGCGGTGCTCAAGACCGAGTCGCAAGCGGCTGCGGCCAATATTGCTGCATTGTCGCGGGCGAACCGTGACAGTGCAAAGGCGTTTACCGAGGCCAACCGTGAAACGAACGCCGCACAAAAGAACTTTGATGGACTGCGCAAGACCACCAAGGAAACCCAGGCGACGCTAGACGCGCAGAACGCCAGCCTGCAGCGATCGCGCGATGAGTTGAGCAAACTGGGAATCTCCAGCAGCGCCCTGTCCAAATCGCAAGTGCAGCTGAACCAAGGGCTCAGCGCCTCAAGCGCTGCCATCGCACGGTTGGCAAAAGATGCTGAAGCGGCGGCGGCTGTGCTGGCAGACCGCGAACTTTTGGGGGTGCGCGCCCATGCTGATATTCAAAAGGAAATTGACCAGACAAGAGCAGCATATGAACGGCTCAAGGTCAGCGGCAAGCTGACCAATACGGAGCTTGCCCAGGCTTCGCTCAAGACCGAAGAGCGAGTGCGTGAGCTGCAGCACCAGACCAACGGGTGGGTGGAATCCATGGGCAAGGCCAAGGTGGCTTTTGCCGGGCTGGCTGCCAGCGGGGCGGGCATTGCGGTAGCTGCAAACGCCGCCATCAAATTTGAGAGCGCCATGGCCGATGTGGCCAAGGTGGTGGAAGGCACCGAACAGCAGATGCAGGGCCTTGCAAGCCGGATCAAGGAGATGACGGCCACCATACCGCTGGCGGCCACTGAGCTGGCACAGATCGCAGCAGCGGGCGGTCAACTGGGTGTACCCATTGAGAAACTGGACCAGTTCATCACGCTGGCAGCCACGATGGCCACCGCTTTCAACATGAGCGCGGAGCAAGCGGGCCAGGCCGTGGCCAAGCTCAGCAATGTCTTCAACCTCCCCCTGGAGGAGGTGCGCAAACTGGGCGATGCCATCAACCTGCTGGGCAACACCACGGCTGCCCGGGAGTCGGACATTGTGGAGGTGCTTACCCGGATTGGCGGTACAGCCCGCCAGTTTGGCCTGACCGCGCAGCAGGCTGCGGCGCTGGGCACCGCCATGCTCAGCTTGGGCGTTCAGGCCGAGGTGGCGGGCACGGGCATCAACGCCATCTTGAGCAAGCTGCAGACGGCAAGCGTGCAGAGCAAGGATTTCCAGCTCGCTTTGGGTCAAATGGGGGTGTCTGCCAAACAACTGGCAAAGGATATTCGGGCCAACCCACAAAAGGCGCTTACCGATTTCTTGGACACGCTGTCGAAGCTGGAGGGAGGCAAGCAAGCCGAGGCGCTGGCCCGCCTGTTTGGCGTTGAGTACCAGGACGACGTGGCGCGATTGCTTGCCGGCCTGGATGGCTACAAGAAAGCGCTGCAGGCAGCGAGCAGCGAGGCCGCCACTGCCGGGGCGATGCAAAAGGAGTTTGAGAAGCGCGTGCAGACCACTGAAGCGCAGATCACGCTGCTCAAGAACTCGGTGGGGGTACTGGCAACAAACCTTGGCAGCGTGTTGCTGCCTGTGCTCAAGCCCATCATTGGCGGGCTGACGGACGCCTCCACCGCGATGGCGAACTTTGCGGACCAGTTCCCGCTGATATCTGCCGGGGCAGCAGGGCTGGTGACCGCCACAGCTTCGGTCGGCGCACTGGGCTTGGCGTTTGGCGCGTTGCGCGTGGTCGGGTCAAAGACTATTGATGCGCTTGCACTTGGCTTGCCCGCGCTGAACAAGAGCATCGGTGAAACAGTGGCCGCGTCCGGCGCCCTCAAGACAACACTGGGCGGCATCGCTGTTGTCCTGGCTGGCTTTGGAGCTGGTTGGGACATTGGCACCCACCTCCGCAAGGAGTTCCTGGCGGTGGAGCTGGCGGGCATTTCCATGGCAGCGGGTCTGACCAAGGCCGCTGCACAGTACCAAGCGGCATGGGAAATGATGAAGGCGCCGTTCAATGACGACACCATTGAAGCGGCGCAAGAGCGACTGCGGGTGAAGTTGCAGGAAATCGACGATGAGTATGCGCAGCTTTTCATCTCTGCCGGGCAAGCCAGGGACGTGCAGAACCAGCAAGCTGCCGCATCTGACGCCGTTGCCGCTGCCACCCAGAAACAGGCCCAGGCGCAAGCTGCTGGTGCCAAAGCCACTGCGGATGCCGCCACGCAGGCCAAGGTGCTGGTGGATCAGTTCTATGCGCTGCGCGACAGCTCGGAGGGCACACAGGGCGCGATAGAGAAGCTGGTCGGTTCGCTGAAATTCAACGATGTGAACAGCGTGGGCGCCTTTGTGCAGGCTTTGGACCATCTTCGCGAGGTCGGCACGTTGAGCGCGCAACAGGTGGGCGATGCGTGGAAGCAGGCGCTTGCCGGGATGAGCGTTGAGAACATTCATAACTTGCGCCTGGCCATGGAGGTTGCCACGGCCAAGGGCATCATCAGCGCCCAGCAGTGGGCTGCGGCCAATGAGCAAATACTCGCAGCCAGCTTCGACAAGCTCGGCGTGAACGCGGCCCAGGCGCTGGGCAAGATCAGCACGGGTGCTCAGGACGCCATCGACGCCATCAGCCTGGTGGCGGACAGTGCCAAGGCTGCAGGTGTGGGGGTGCAAGACGCCGCCCGCGCCATCGAGATGGCCTTTGCCGCTGCAATCCCGAAGGCAGACAGCCTGGAGGCCATCGACGCCCTGCAAAAGCAGCTCAAGGCCATGGGCGATGCCGGGAAGATCAGCGCCGAGGGGATCGAGCGCAGCCAGGCTGCGCTGGACAAGCAGCGGGCGACCATTGAGGGCCAGATACCCGGCATCCAGAGCCTGGAAGAAGCCTTGCGCAACCTGGGCGTGAAGCCGCAGAAGGAACTGGCTGCACTGGCCGCCTCTGCAAAGCAGGCGTTCGACGCTGTGAAGGCCAGCGGCACGGCCACGCCGCGCGAGATCAACGAAGCCTGGAAGGCCATGGCCGAGGCGAGCATAGAGGCCAACAACGGGGTGGCGGATGCCTCGCTGAAGGCGCAGGCGCAGCAGTACGGCATGGTGATCGAGACGGACAAGGCCGGTAAGTCCATCGTCAAGAGCATGAAAGAGGCCGAAGACGCCACCAAGGACGTGGGCAAGGCGGCCAAAGCGACGGCCGAGACGATTGCGGAGTTGTCGGCTGCTGGGTGGGACGCGGCAAAGGACATGGTGGCTCAGGCGCGCGCGCACAACGCTGCCATGGCCACGGTGGAGACGAGCTGGCTGGATGCCACGGCCGCCGCCAGCAAATACAGCCAAGAGATCGCTGCGGTGGTCTATGACGCGAAAAAATCCATACAGACAATGACCGAGCTGCATGCGCGGCTGGTGGAGCAGATGGAGGCGTTGGAAGACCAGCAAAAGCAGCTTGAAGACCAGGGCAATGGTGCCGCGCGCGGGGTGGAAGATTTGCGTTTGCGCCTGCTGGAGCTGTCGGGCACGGAGGAAGAGATTGCCCGCGCACGCCAGGACCGCGAGGTGGCTGAGGTGCAGCGCAAGATGGCGCTGATGCAACTGGACCTGCAGCGGGCGGAGATAACCGGCAAACAGGACGAAGCGGCGCGCCTGCAGGCTGAGCTGGCCCTGCTGCAGGAACAGCTCAAGCTGCTGGATCAGATATTCCGCAAGGAAGAGCAGCAGCGCAAGGCGCGGGAGCGCGAGGAGCGGAGTGGCGGCGGTGGTGGTGGCAACGGCGGCGGGAGTGGTGGTGGCGGTGTGGGCACGGGTGGCGGCGGATTGGCGGCACCGCCGCCGCCCTCGGCACCTGGGGGGCCAGTCAACATCACGCTCAACGCCAATGGCATCAACGATCCGGTAAAACTGGCCCGCCTGATTGAGCCCGAGCTGGCCAAGCTGGGGCGCCTGGCGCGGTAGACCCTGCCCCCAAACCGGCCTGCCCAGTGCACTGCGGGCCGGGTGCTTTCTTTAAAGCGTTTTACTCATGCTGCACGGGGCAGCGCGGGCACAGTTGCTGCCATGCCCTCCGTGCAACGCTTCCTCTCTGGCCGAAACAATCTTGTACGTGACGCGGTGCTTGCCGCGTCCAGCGTGCGGCCGAGCACGGCCATTGAGCGCATTGCGGCGCAGCGCACGGGCGGCGGGCGTGTGCGCCTGGCGGGTGCCTACACGGGGCACGAGGCGGCCCAGGTGGACGTGGAGATCGTCGCGGCCGGGGGAATACCCCGTGCGTCGGTGCCCCAGTTTGTGGGGGTTGGCAATGGGCAGCTCGATGTGCTGTCGGTGGACGGCGCCGCGCCGCTGCAGGGACTGACTCTGTCGCTGGTGGACCTGGGTATCCCCACCGAGCACGCCCGGCTGGATGCGCGCCAGGTGCAGATTCGCGCCAAGGTGGCGGGCGCTGCGGGCAATGACATTCGCATCACGGTGGAGCCACAGCTCACCCGCACGCTCACGGCGTGGGCGCTGCTGGCCGATTGGTCTGCGGGCACGGCGGTGCAGGCGGGGAGCCAGTGGGACTTTGGTGGCCTGCCGCTGTCTGCCCAGGGCGATGTGGACCCGGACAGTCCGCGCATTCAGTTTGGCTTTGACCCGCAGGTCTACCGACCGTGGCGCCAGTACAAGGACGGGGCCTGGCAGTTTGGACTCTCTCCAGCCCTGGAGCGCACGCAGCCCAAGGGCACGGCGGTCTATGCAGTGACAGGCGGCTACAAGATCACGGTGACCGATGGCGTGGCCCTCGAGGTGTATGGCGACGTGGCGGCCAGCCAGCCCGCCGTTGTGACGTTCTACGACCTGCTCACGGCCCTGCAGGCGTCTGCGCTGGTTGAGGTGGCGGGCGTGGTTGCGGTGGACCGCGCGATCAATGGCCAGGCGGCGATTGATGTGCCCCTGCGCACATCGGCCTGGCTGATGGCCATGGGCGGCAAGGTGCAGCTGCAGGGCGTGTCGGTGCCAGCAGCAGCCCCCACGCAGACCGTGACGGTGCGCTGCATGAATGCCGACGTGATCGGCGCGGAGCGCTGGAGCGTGGTGGGGGATGTGTCGGGCACGCTGGCCGTTGCAACAACCGGCATCCCCTATGAGAGCGCGGCCGCGCGCTTCACTGTGCCTGCCATAGACCCTGCAGCTGTGGGCTCGGGCGAGTGGTCGTTCAAGTATGAGCCTGTGACCCGGGACGCTGGCAAGGGCGTCCCGAGTGTTTGCGTGCGGCCATTCAAGTTCGGCCGCAACGCGAAGGCGCGCACGGTGACCTTTCGCTACCAGCGTCGGCCGCCAGCGGACTGCAAGTGCAGCGATATGCCAGCCATCCGCGTGTCGGATGAGTGCCTGGGAATTTTTGACGAAGGAGTAGATATGCCTCCCGCAGTACAAACGCGGTTAGTCAGTTTGATGGAGTGGCGTTCTGGGTTCCTTGGCACCAACATTGCCCTGGAAGCGGGTGAAACACCCAATAGTGCCCAGGTGAAATCCGATTCTGGAGACGTGCGCCTGGTCAACAACTGCATCGGCAATGTGCTGGTGCCTGCGTTGCAAGAGGTGTACGAGAACGCGGATGCCCTGGCGGCGTGGGATGCCGCCGTTGTGCTGTTCAAGGCCGACTGGACCGCCTATGCGGCCAAGGATGATGCCGGGGGCAACTTGTCCACGCTGGGTGACATGCTCAACCAGAAGTACGAAGCCAAGATGGACGTCTGCCGCGCAAAGGCAGGTATCTACCCAAAAAAATCTGATTCCAGCGGCGGAGACGCGGGCGGCTGCTGGACGGACCATGGCGGCACCCACTGGTGGGCTGACGTCAGCGGTTACTACTTGCCCGCATTTTCAAACGAGCCCTATATCAGTTCGCGGCGCAACACTGATACGGGCGAGGCATATTCAACGATGGAGTTTGGCTTTGGGTTCGTCGTGGCGTGCCCCGAGCGAGTGGAGGAAGGCGACACACTCTCACTCACGATCAGCCAGGTGGACGGCGAGCGGCCCTACCAGGTGGGCGACGAATCGGTGCTGCAGACCGTTGCCGCTGGCCCGGCCTGGATGGCGGGTGGCGTGGACGGGACCGACGTGCAGACCTGGCGCGTGGTTGGCAGCGCCTCGGGCATGTTGCCCGACTACCTGGTGCCTACGGATGGCACGGCCGTGCCGGTGTACGCGCAGGTGGGTGTGGACCTGCAGTTGGCGCCGGGTGGTATCCCGTTTGTGCTGGGCGATGTGTTCAGCCTGGCCATTGAGGCCGGGCAGTACCGCTGGCGGCGCGACGGTGGCGCGTGGTCGGCCCTGACGGATATTCCTGCAGCCGGCGCGGATGTGCTTGCGGACGGGCTGACGGTGCACTTTGACGCAGGGGCTGCGCCCTCGTTTGCCCCTGGCGATGCCTACGGCTTCGACGTGCACCAGCCTTGGGCTGTGAGCCATGTGCGCGATGCGCTGGCGAGCATGTGGGGGTGGGCGGGCAGCGATGCCAACATGGTGATTGACCTTGGCAGCGTGCAGGACCTGGGCGCGGTGGCGCTGGCCCGGTATGAGTTGCCCGAGGGCGCTGCGGTGGCGGTGGAGCTGTCGGACGATGCGTTGACCTGGTCGGCGCCGCTGGCCATGGATGTGTCCCGCGCCGTGAGCGTCCGGTTTGGAGTACTGCAGGCACGCTATGTGCGCGTTTCGGTGGCAGACGCGCCAGGCGGCAGCATAGGGTGGATTTGGGCGGGCCAGCCTTTGGCAACCGACCACCACGCCAGCACTTGCCAGCGGCGCCGCCGCTGGGCCGTGGGGCGCGGTAGCGGGCTCAACCCAGCAGGACTGTATGCGGGGGCGGGCGATGGCTGGAGCCTGGCGTGGTCGCTTGGCAATGAGACGGCCAGCCGACTGCTGGAGAACGACGTGCAGCAGCTCGTCGCGCTGCTGGACTGGGCACAAGAAACGGACGAGCCGCTGCTCTTCTCGCCCAACTACCTGCACACGCGCGACGCATCACTTGTGCGCTTCGGGAATGACGCGCTGGATGTGGATGACAAGCACCAGTTCCAGCCGGATGGTGCAGAGCACCGCGTCTTGTCGGCCGCGCTGGAGCTGGAGCCCGTGTTCGCATGATCGCCTGGCTGCAGATTGATGGCGGCGCGGATGGCTGCAGCGTCGCCCTGGTGCGCGACCGGCAGGCGATGGCCAGCCAGGCCGCAGACAGGGCGCTGCCTATGCTAGCGGGGCTTTCCACGATTCGTCGCCCGTTGTCGGTGCCGGGTATTGCCTCAGCGGCTACCAGCAACATGGACGCGCAGCTGGACAACGCGGGCGGCGAGCTCACCGCACTGTGGGGCCAGCGGCCCCCTATGCGGCGGGCGGCCCAGGTGCTGACGCCTTCTGGCCCGATCTTTGACGGTGTGGTGACTGGCCTGGACCTGGGTGCGCAGGCGAGCATCAGCCTTGAGGCGGGCATGGACCGGCCACTGTCTGACAACGTGCCGCTGCGCACAAGTGCGGTGTGGGGCGGCTGGCGCGAGGTGCGTGTGTTGCCGTGGGGCTGGGGCGAGGTCACCATCACGCCCATCCAATACAGCGACGATCAGCGGGTTTTCTTCCTGCTCGACCACCCGATTGCCGGAGTTGATGAGGTCAAGCGTGACGACGTGGCCACGCGGGCGTTTACGTGGAGCAATGGGGTGGACAGCACCGACCAGGCGGTGTCGTTCCTGGAACTGGCGGAGCCGCTGGCTGAAGGTGAGCGCCTGGCCGTGACGCTGCGCGGGCGCATGCACCCGCAGACGGCGCGCCTGCTGCAGACGCCTGCGGAGATCCTGCACGATGTGCTGGCCAACTTGGCCAGGGCGCCAGTGGAGTGGGCTGACTTCGACGACTACCGCACTGAGACGGCGCACCTGGTGCTGGGTGGGCTTCTGACCGACAACACCGTGAGCATCAGGGCGGCGGTGGACGGGCTCATTCAGTCTGCGGGCAGTGCCTGGTCGGCGGCGATGCCTGGCATTGCGCTGACCTGGCCACCGCTGGACGATGCTGCTGCCCCGGCGATGCGTGTGGACAAGCTGTCTGCCACCAATCTGAAGGCCACCACCAGCGCCACGGGCATTTACACCGTGCTGCGGGTGCTCTACGACTGGGACCACGCGGCAGGCCGATATCGCCGTGCTATCCAGCTGCAGGCGCCCGAGGCGGTGAAGGATTACGGGGTGCTGGAGCTGGAGTGGCCCGCGCCTTGGCTGCGCACGCCGCGCCATGCGGAGGAGCTGGGGCAGCGCATGCTGGCCTGGCTGGCGCGGCCGCGCTGGCGAATCACTTGGCAGCAGTCTTTTGCCGACGTGGCCACGGGCGCGTGGGTGCAGATGAACCACCCGCTTTCGCCCATCCAGGGGCGCCATCGTCTGATCAGCGCGGAGCTGGACCTGTCGGCCGCCAGCCTTGCCTGCGTGGTGGAGGCGCCAGTGGGCGCTGCACCTGTCATCGAGACCATGAAGCTGTCCACCGCATTCGATCCCGTCATCCAGCCAGGTGTGACGGTCGAGGTGGCGGGCAGCGAGATCATCTTCACGGCCCGCGACGAACAGGGCCACGTGCTGGCCGGGGCACGGATCACGCTCAACGGCAAGGCCACCCGCATTGCGGACAGCGCCGGGCGCGTGTCCTTTCCTGTGCAGCGTGGCCGCCATGTACTGCTGATTGAGGCCGATGGCTACCCAGCCACCCAGGCTGTGGTGCCGGTGTAATGGTCGCTCGTCGCCGCTTTTTCCCTTCGACCAAGGTGCAGACGGTGCCAGGCAGGACCGTGGAGCTGGAGCTGCAGCTACGGCCGATGGCCAAAGCGACTACACCTGCGGCCGCCGCGCCACCAGTTCCCGGGGACGATGAGATATTTGGTGTGGGGTGGCTGGCTCCCACGCTGGACGAGAGCCCGAACCCGAACTTGCGCTCGGAACTGCTGCCCGATGGTCGCTATGAAATCATGGACTACGACCGGTGGGGCCTTGAATCCTCCATCTGGGAAGGCACACCCGTATACGTCGATGTGGACTTTGTCGTGCACCCAGTGCCCGGACCGGGGTTTCACTGCGTGGAGCTGCAGGTGGAGACCACCTACTACATGACGTGGCCTGGCCGCACTTACTTTGGGGTCGTTCAAGGCACGACCATGACCAATGTGAGCTGGGAATTTGAATGGGACTTCGCGTCGTCAGACCCTGCGGTTTCGAGGCAGGGCCACCGCGTCGTGACCTACGGGAATGTGCTGCATCTTCGCTGCGAGGCGACCGGCACCGGCTCTGAGTTGACCGACACCTTGACCGCCCGCGCATTCAGCAGCGGCGTGCAGGTGGGGCAACTGATCTTTCGAGGGGTTGCCCATGCTTCCTAAGTAAAAAAGACGGGCGACCTGGCCAGGTGCGCTAACACCAGTCCAGGCCCCCAACATGCAGGTATGAGCTGCAAGCCAGGCAAGACCCGCCACCCTGTACAGAGTGCGGCGAGCCTACCAGAGTTTTCACCACAGAAAAAAGGCTTGCAAGATGGCAAATCCAATCATCCCGTGGATCGGCGGCAAACGACGGCTGGTCGACCTGCTGCTCGGTCGGTTCCCTCCGCACGAGTGCTATTGCGAGGTGTTCGCGGGAGGCGCGGCGGTGTTCTTCGCCCGCAACCCGGCGCCTGTTGAGGTGCTCAACGATGTCAATGGCGACCTGGTCAACCTGTACCGGGTCGTGACGCACCACCTCGAGGAGTTCGTCCGCCAGTTCAAATGGGCTCTCACCAGCCGCCAAGTGTTCAAGTGGCTGCAGGAAACCCGGCCTGAGACGCTGACCGACGTGCAGCGCGCGGCCCGGTTCTTCTACCTGCAGCAGCAGAGCTTCGGCGGCAAGGTTGCTGGCCAGACCTTCGGCACAGCCACCACGGCCCCGGCTATCAACCTGCTGCGCATCGAAGAAAACCTGTCGGCCGCTCATATGCGGCTGGCGAACGGCGTATGTATCGAGCACCTCGACTGGACCGCTTGCATCGACCGCTACGACCGGCCGCACACGCTGTTCTATTTGGACCCTCCCTATTGGGAGACGGAAGGGTATGGCGTGCCGTTCCCCTGGGAAGAGTACGTGGCCATGGCTGCAAAGCTCAAGGCGATCAAGGGCAAGGCCGTGGTCAGCATCAACGACCACCCTGCCATTCGGGAGTGCTTCGCTGACTTCGAGATGGAGGCGCTGAAGCTGGACTACACGGTGGGGGGCGGTGCCAACCGCGTGGAGCGGGGGGAGCTGGTGATCTACAGCTGGGACCGGGCGGCCGAACCGGTCGGGCTGTTCTAAACTGCAATTTTGTTTCGTGCTGCGAAAGCGGAGCAGAGGCGCATTTATCGCGCTTCAGGCACCGCATTTATCGCGGCGCGCTTCAGCTGGGCCGCAGCGGAAACAGGTGGAGCACGTCGCGGTGCACATCGGCGAACGCAATGTTTTCGTACTGCGCGACCAGTGCGGCGGCGTTGGGTCCATACCCCGCAGTGCCGGGAACGAAGGGTGTCGTGGTGGTGGTCATGGCGCGAGGCAGTCTGGTGATGCAGCGCAGGTTTTACCGCAGGGCAGCCAGGGCGGACAGCTTTTCCTGTGCTGCGTCAGCGGCGGGCAACGGGCGCTCTGAGGGCAGCGTGCCGAAACGCTCGGCCAGAAAATCCAGCAGCCTGCGCACCCGCAGCGGCCCGTTTTTCTGCGCCAGTACTACGGCGTGCAGGGGCGCATCCTCCGTCGTCCACTCGGGCAACAGGGCCACCAGGCGCCCGGCCTGCAGGTCGGGCAACACGTCGAGCCGGCTTTTGTAGGCAATGCCTTCGCCTTGCACGGCCCATTGCCGCACCATCGATCCACTGGAGGCGCACAGAGGTCCGTCGATCTTCACCTGCACCCCGCGCCCGTTGCGGCTGAACTGCCACTGCACGTGGCGCCGTCCGCTCAGAAAAAAGGTCAGGCAGCGGTGGTGTGCCAGATCGCCGGGGTGTTCGGGGGCGCCGTGCTGGCGCACGTAGTCGGGGCTGGCCACCAGCACGCGGCGGTTGGTGCACAGCCGACGGGCGACCAGGCTGGAGTCGGGCAGGTCGCCATAGCGCAGTGCCATGTCCAGCCCGTCGCGCGGCAACGCCTGCACGGTGTCGCTGGCGTGCAGCACCACCTGCAACAGGGGGTGCTGCCGCAGGAACTCGGGCAGCCAGGCCGCCAGCCAGACGCTGGCCAGGTCCGTGGGCGCCGACAGGTGCACCACGCCCTGCAGGCCGCAGTAGCGGTCGCAGAGCTGCGCTTCGCCCTCGGCCCACACGGCCAGCAGGCGCTCACAGGTGTCCAGAAACTGTTCACCCTCGGGCGTCAGCCGCAGTGACCGGGTGCTGCGCTCCAGCAGCCGCACGTTCAGCTGGGTTTCAAGCTTCTTGAGCGTGGCACTCACCGCAGCGGGGGTCAAGTCCAGCTGGCGGGCGGCTTCGCTGAAGGAACCGGCGGCGGCCACGCGGGCAAACAGGCGGGCGTCTTGAAGGTGCAGCATGGTCTTCAAAAATAATTTGTGATGGATTCAATTTTGAATGCCTTTTTCAAAATTGGCTATCTCTCTACAGTCACTCCATCGTTTGTTTTTGTTGCCTGGAGAATTGACCATGACCCCTGCCACCATGAAGGCCGTTGGCCTGCACCAGTACCTGCCCATTGACCACCCCGAAGCCCTGGTGGACCTGACCCTGCCCGTGCCCACCCCGGGCGCGCACGACCTGCTGGTGCAGGTCGAGGCGATTTCCGTGAACCCGGTGGACGCCAAGGTGCGCGGCCAGAAGTCGCCGCCCCCCGCCGGCCCCCGCGTGCTGGGCTGGGACGCTGCCGGTACCGTGGTAGCCGTGGGCAGCGCCGTGGGCCGGTTTACGGTGGGTGACGCCGTGTACTTTGCGGGCGACATCACCCGCGCGGGCAGCAACGCGCAGTTTGTGCTGGTGGACGAGCGCATCACTGGCCCCAAACCCGCCTCGTTGGGTTTTGCCGAGGCCGCCGCACTGCCGCTCACCGCCATCACGGCCTGGGAGGCCCTGTTCGACCGCCTGGGCTTGTTGCCCACACCTGCCGCGGACAGCCCCCAGCGCGGTCAATCGATCCTGATCATTGGCGCGGGCGGCGGCGTCGGCTCCATCGCCGTGCAACTGGCGGTGGCGGCGGGCCTGACGGTGGTGGGCACCGCATCGCGCGCCGAGTCTGTGAACTGGGTGCGTGAACTGGGCGCGGCCCATGTGGTGGACCACCACCAACCGCTGCGCCCGCAGCTCGACGCCCTGGGTGTGGGGGAAGTCAACCATGTGCTCCTGCTGGCCGACACCGACACGCACTTTGCCGCGCTGTCCAGCGTGCTCAAACCCCAGGGGCGCGCCTGCGGCATTGTGGAGAATGCCCAACCGCTCGACCTGAACCTGCTCAAAGCCAAGAGCCTGGGGTTTGTGTGGGAGATGATGTTCACCCGCAGCATGTTCCAGACGCCCGACATGGCCGCGCAGCACGCCCTGTTGGCCGAGGTGGCGCGCCGCATCGATGCAGGCAGCCTGCGCAGCACGCTGCGCGAGGTGGTGGGCACCATCAACGCCACCCACCTGCGCGACGTGCACCGCCGCATCGAATCGGCGCACACCACGGGCAAACTGGTGCTGGCGGGGTGGTGAATGTCGATTGCTACTAAATCAATAGCTTCTGACGCTTGTTGGATAAGCGCTAGAGGCCGATTTGGTTGATATCTCTGCCTGTCAGCGTGCCCGCATCCCCATCACCGCCGCGCTGATGATCATCACTGTGGCCAGTGCAATGCTCCAGCTGAACGTGCGGCCGCTCACCACAATCAGCAGCGCGGTGGACGCCAGCGGCGTGATGTAGCTCAGGATGCCGATGTGCCGCGCGTCCCCGAGCTTGAGGGCCTTGTCCCACATGAAAAACGACGCCCCCAGCGGCCCCAGGCCCAGCACCGCCAGCAGTGCCCAGTCGCGCGGCTGCAGCGCCACGGCAGGCTCCAGCGCCACATGGCAGAGCAGCGACAGCATCCCCGACACCAGCCCGAACAGGCCGATAGCCGTGGTCGGGAAGGCGGCCACGCGCTTGGTCAGCAGCGAGTACGTGGCCCAGATGAATGCTGCTGCGAGCGCGGGCAGATAGCCCCAGGCCAGCGTGCCGCTCAGCTCGCGCCCGCCCACGATCGCAATGGCGGCACCCCCAAAACCCAGCAGTGCCGCCAGCACATGCGGCAGGCGCAGCGACACGCCGGGCAGCACCACGGGCGAGAGCACCACGATGAACAGCGGCCACAGGTAGTTGACGAGGTTGGCCTCTACCGGCGGCGCGTGGCGCAGCGCAATGAAGAGCAGGAAGTGGTACGCGAACAGGCCATACACGCCGAGTGCCAGCGTGCGCAGCGGAATGCGCCACTGCGACGGATCGCGCAGCACAAACGGCCAGGCCGGCACGCTGCCGATGATGAGCGCGATGCCCGTGAGGAGGAACGGCGGAATGTGGGTGAGCGACACCCCCAGCGAGGCGAGGGAAGCCCACAGCGCGATGGCGCCCAGGGCGTAGAGGTTGGCTTGCATGGCGCCGAGCTTACGCGCGCCCGCCGCCCTGGATCGTCGCGCAACGGCGGCCCGTCGTCGCGTGCCAATCGTCGTCAATGGCCGCCAACGGTCGGTCAGAGGTGTGCGGTGCGGCGCAGTGCAGCTGTGAGTGCCGAGGGCGAACGGTAGCCGGTGCGCCGCGCCACCTCGGCCACGGCCATGCCGGTGCCCCGCAGCAGCTGGGCTTGCGCCAGGCGCTGGCTGCGCAGCCAGGCCATGGCGCCCATGCCTTGGTCTTCGCGGCACCGGGCGGCAAACTGGCTGGGGCTGAGGTGCACCTGCGCCGCCAGGTCGGCGACAGTGAGTTCGCGGTGCCACTGCTGCGCGGCCCATTGCCGCAGCGCTGGCCAATCGATGGCGCGTCGGCGTGCAGTGCTGGCTGGTGGGATGTGTGAATGGACGCCGCCCAGCCACGCCTCCAGCAGCAGCGCCGGGCCGTGGGTTTGTGCGAGAGGGCGGCCTTGTTGCAGCGCAATCGCCAAGTAGTGCGCAAGGGGCCCGGCATCGGTGGGCAGTGCGGTGGTGTTGTGGGGGCTGGCGCATTGCGCCCAGCCGGGGTGGGCACTGTCGAGCACGAGGCAGACACTGCCACGGGAGGATTCAAAGTCGTGGCGATCCCCCGGTGCAATCACACAGCCGCCGCCGGGTGCCACACGCACGCCGTGCCCATCGACCTCCAGGTCCAGCGTGCCGGAGAGTCCCAGCAGGATCTGGAAGTGGTCGTGGCTGTGGCTGCCCGGCGATGCGCCATAGCGCCGCAGCGAGAGCGATTCCGCCGGGCCCATGTGCGTGCGCTCTGCAGTTTTGCTCAGCGCGGGACTTACACGCCTGCGGCGTGTGCCTGCTGATCGGCGTGGTAGCTGCTGCGCACCATGGCGCCCACCGCCGCGTGGCTAAAGCCCATCTTGTAGGCCTCTTCCTCGAACATCTTGAAGGTGTCGGGGTGCACGTAGCGGCGCACGGGCAGGTGGCTGTTGCTGGGCGACAGGTACTGGCCGATGGTCAGCATGTCGATGTGGTGTTCGCGCATGTCGCGCATCACCTGCAGGATCTCTTCGTCCGTCTCGCCCAGTCCGACCATGATGCCGCTCTTGGTGGGCACCTTGGGGTGCAGGGCCTTGAACTTCTTGAGCAGGTTCAGGCTGAACTGGTAGTCGGAGCCCGGACGCGCTTCCTTGTACAGGCGGGGCGCGGTTTCCAGGTTGTGGTTCATCACGTCGGGCGGCGCGGCCTTCAGGATCTCGAGCGCGCGGTCGTCGCGGCCCCGAAAGTCGGGCACCAGGATCTCGATCTGCGTGGTGGGCGACAGTTCGCGGATGTTCTGGATGCATTCCACGAAGTGGCCGCTGCCGCCATCGCGCAGGTCGTCGCGGTCCACGCTGGTGATCACCACGTACTTGAGCTTGAGTGCGGCAATGGTCTTGGCCAGGTTCAGTGGCTCGTCCTTGTCCAGCGGGTCGGGGCGGCCATGGCCCACGTCGCAGAACGGGCAGCGGCGCGTGCACTTGTCGCCCATGATCATGAAGGTGGCCGTGCCTTTGCCAAAGCATTCGCCGATGTTGGGACACGACGCTTCTTCGCACACCGTGTGCAGCCTGTGTTCGCGCAGGATTTCCTTGATCTCGTAGAAGCGCGTGGTGGGGCTGCCCGCCTTCACGCGAATCCATTCGGGCTTCTTGAGCACCTCACCCTGCTCCACCTTGATCGGAATGCGCGACAGCTTGGCGGCAGCCTTTTGCTTGGCCAGCGGGTTGTAGGCTTCGGTGGATTGCGCTTCGCGGACGACTTCAGGGGTGCTCATGGCTGTAGGCAGAGTTCAGGGCGCCAACCGGATGCTGAGCTGCTGGCCCAGCACCTGCGCGGCTTCTTCCCAGGTGGTTTGGACCCCGATTGTAGAAAGGTCCACCGTTTTCAATCCTGCGTAACCGCAAGGGTTGATGCGCGCGAAGGGTTCCAGGTCCATCGCCACATTGAGTGCCACGCCGTGGTAGGTGCTGTGCCGGCTGACCTTGATGCCCAGGGCGGCGATCTTGCCCAGGCCTTCGAAATCGGGAACCGGTGCGGCCGTGCCGATTTGTTTTTGTGGGCGCTGGGGCAGCATGGCGTGGCTGTGGGGGTCGTCCAGGCGCACGTAGATGCCAGGTGCGCCGCCCACTCGATGGCCGGTGATGCCAAAGTGCGCCAGCGTGCGGATCACGGCTTCTTCCACGCGGTAGACGTACTCCTTGACGAAGTAGCCGGCGCGCTGCAGGTCGATCAGCGGGTAGGCCACCACCTGGCCGGGACCGTGGAAAGTGACCTGCCCGCCACGGTTGGTGGCAACGATGGGGATGTCGCCCGGGCTCAGCACGTGATCACTTTTGCCTGCGAGTCCCTGTGTATACAGCGGGGCGTGCTCACACACCCACAATGCGTCTGGCGTGTCGGGGGTGCGGGTGGCCGTGTAATCCTGCATCGCCTGCACGGTGGCGCCATAGTCCACGCGGCCCAGTATGCGAATGTCGATGCCCATGCGACAAATTTGCTGCAGCCCCGGGCTACAGAACCACCTTCACCATGGGATGCGACGACAGCGCACGGTACAGGCCGTCGAGCTGCTCGCGGCTGGTCGCAGTGATGGTGATGGTTACTCCGAGGTAATTGCCAGCGCGGCTGTCGCGAAGTTCAATGGTGCCAGCGTCAAAGCTTGGATCAAACTGGCGGGCCAATTCAGTGACAGCATGCACAAAGCCGTCCACCTTGGCGCCCATGACCTTGATGGGGAACCTGGAGGGGTATTCGATCAACGAGTCTTTGCGCGGATCGTTAGTCTGTGCGTCGAGGCCGTTGGCAGGTGGTGGGCTGGAGGATGTCATGGTGAATGCTGCTTCGGTTTCAATAGCTGGCAGGGCTTTGCCATTGTGCGCCAGCGGGGTTGTCGTACTAGCGCCTGGCGCACGACGGCATGCCCCAGACCAGTGCATGGCGGTGCGGAAGAAAGGAAAAAAGCCGTTGGACTGTCGCCACAACAGAGCACACACACGCACCGGTTTCAGTCCGGGCTTGCAAGTCTTTGTCGAGCGTCACGGGTTTTTACTTATAATTAGAGGCTTTGTGAAAGTTGCAGTCTGTAACGCGGGCGTCATTCAACGATGAAAACAATCCCGCCTGAGACTGAAATTGAGGCTGAAGAATCTGACTTCAAGCCCCTGACGGCCCAAGAGGCAGAGCAGTGGCGCAGTCGCAATCCTTCCATCTCGGTATGGAAGGTGGTGGCAGGTCAGGCGCTGGTCGGAATGCTGGTGGCCCTGGTGGCCTGGGTTCTGACGGGCAGGGCATCGGTGGGCTGGTCTGCAGCTTATGGTGCGCTGGCTGTGGTGGCTCCGGCAGCTTTGTTTGCGCGCGGTGTGTTGCGTCATTCGGCGTCTTCCAATCCGCGTGCTGCCATGGTGGGGTTCTTTGGCTGGGAGATCGCCAAGATCGTGCTGACAGTGGCGCTGCTTGCAGTGGCACCTCGGCTGGTGCCGGGCTTGAGCTGGATTGCCTTGCTGGTTGGCATGGTGGTCGCAATGAAAACGTACTGGGTGGCACTTTTGGTGCGGCCTAGTGTCCGAAAAACCGATTGATATAGAGAAGAGTTGTCCGATGGCCGCAGAAGCGCACGCTCCGACTGCAAGTGAATACATCGTTCACCACCTGCAGCATCTTCAAAACGTCAACCAGACCAAGATTGTTGATTTCACCGTCATCAACTATGACTCGATCATCGTGGGTTTGGTTCTGGGTGCCCTCACCCTTTTGATTCTGTGGTCAGCTGCCCGTAAGGCAACCTCTGGCGTCCCAGGCCGCTTCCAGGCTGCGGTGGAGATGCTGGTCGAGATGGTGGACAATCAGGCCAAGGCCAACATCCACAACGCCGAAAGCCGCAAGTTCATCGCCCCTCTGGGTCTCACGGTGTTCGTCTGGATCTTCCTGATGAACTTCATGGACATGCTGCCTGTGGACCTGCTGCCCGCCATCTGGGCCCAGATTTACGGTGCTGCCGGCCATGACCCTCACCACGCCTACCTGCGTGTCGTGCCGACGGCCGACCTGTCGACCACCCTGGGCTTGGCGTTTGCCATCCTGATCCTGCGCTTCTGGTACAGCGTCAAAATCAAGGGCGCTGGCGGCTGGGCGCACGAACTCGTGTCGGCGCCATTCGGCACCAGCAAGAATCCCATCTTCGCCCTGATCCTGGGCGTGGTGAACCTGCTGATGCAGATCATTGAATATGTCGCCAACACCGTGTCGCATGGCATGCGGTTGTTCGGCAACATGTACGCTGGCGAACTGGTGTTCATGCTGATTGCCCTGATGGGCGGCGCAGCTGCACTGTCGCTGTCGGGTGTGCTGCTGCCTGTGGGCCACGTCATCGCTGGCACCATCTGGACGCTGTTCCACATTTTGGTGATCTCGCTGCAAGCGTTCATCTTCATGATGCTTGCGCTGATCTACCTCGGTCAGGCGCACAACGCGCACTAAGTTTCCCTTTCGCTTTTTCTTTCCTTAACTTTTCTTTTTTACTCAGGAGTCATCATGGAAAACATTCTCGGTCTCGTCGCTCTGGCTTGTGGTCTGATCGTTGGTCTGGGCGCTATCGGCGCTTCCATCGGTATCGCACTGATGGGTGGCAAGTTCCTCGAATCGTCGGCACGTCAGCCTGAACTGATCAACGAACTGCAAACCAAGATGTTCATCTTGGCCGGTCTGATCGACGCTGCCTTCCTGATCGGCGTGGCCATCGCCCTGCTGTTCGCATTCGCCAACCCCTTCGCTTCGACGTTCTTGGCCAACCTGCCCAAGTAAGTCCCGTTCAACGCCACTCTAGAAAGGTGTTGCCGTGAGTATCAACGCGACCCTGTTCATTCAGGCCATCGTCTTCTTGATCCTGGTGTGGTTCACGATGAAATTCGTGTGGCCCCCGATCGCGAAGGCGTTGGATGAACGAGCCCAGAAAATCGCCGAAGGCCTCGCTGCTGCCGACCGTGCCAAGTCCGAACTGACCGCTGCGAACCAGCGCGTCGAGAAGGAATTGTCACAGGCGCGCAACGAAACGGCCTCGCGTCTTGCGGACGCCGACCGACGTGCCCAGGCCATCATCGAAGAAGCCAAGGCACGCGCCACGGAAGAGGGCAACAAGATTGTCGCTTCCGCACGTGCCGAAGCCGAACAGCAAACCGTGCAAGCCCGCGAGGCCCTGCGTGAGCAGGTCGCTGCGCTGGCCGTCAAGGGGGCTGAGCAGATTCTCCGCAAGGAAGTCAATGCCGGCGTTCACGCCGACCTGCTCAACCGCTTGAAGACCGAGCTGTAAGGGGACACACATGGCTGAACTCGCCACCATTGCCCGCCCTTACGCGGATGCTCTGTTCAAGGCCGCGACTGCGGGTGCGGGCATGGACCTGGCCAGCACTGCTGACTGGGTCGATGAACTGGCGGCCATTGCCGCCAACCCCCAGTTGCGCCAGCTGGCGGACAACCCCAAGGTGACCGCAGACCAGGTGTTTGCAGTTGTCACGGGTGTGGCGCGCTCGGCGCTGTCCGACACGGCCAAGAACTTTCTGCGCACGGTCATCGACAACGGGCGCCTCAACGCGCTTCCGGAAGTGGCTGCGCAGTTTCGTGCCCTCGTGAATCGCCGTAGCGGCTCTTCGGATGCCGTGGTGTACAGCGCCTTTCCGATGGACAGTGCCGCACTGTCCGAGGTCAGCGCAGCGCTGGAAAAGCGCTTCGGCCGCAAGCTCAATCTCGCCGTTCAGCAGGACGAGTCTTTGATTGGCGGCATTCGCGTAGTGGTGGGTGACGAGGTGCTGGACACTTCGGTCAAGGCCCGTCTTGAACAAATGAAAGCGGCCCTCACCGCGTAACACGCGGCGAGGACAGCGAACCAAAGAAAGAAGGAAAGAGTCATGCAACTCAATCCCGCAGAAATTTCTGAACTCATCAAGAGCCGCATCGAAGGTCTGGCTGCCAGCAGCGATATCCGCAATCAGGGTACCGTGGTGTCCGTGTCGGACGGTATCGTGCGCGTTCACGGCCTGTCGGACGTGATGCAAGGTGAAATGCTTGAGTTCCCCGCCACCAAGGACGGTCAACCTTCCTACGGTCTGGCTCTGAACCTCGAGCGCGACTCCGTCGGCGCCGTGATTCTGGGTGAGTACGAACACATCTCGGAAGGCGACACCGTCAAGTGCACGGGCCGCATTCTGGAAGTGCCCGTGGGCCCTGAGCTGATTGGCCGCGTGGTGAATGCTCTGGGCCAGCCGATCGACGGCAAGGGTCCCATCAACGCCAAGCTCACCGACGTGATCGAAAAGGTCGCTCCGGGCGTGATCGCCCGTAAATCGGTGGACCAACCCCTGCAGACCGGCCTGAAGTCCATCGACTCCATGGTGCCTGTGGGCCGTGGCCAGCGCGAGCTGATCATTGGTGACCGCCAGACCGGCAAGACGGCCGTGGCCATCGACGCCATCATTGCCCAGAAGGGCCAGGGCGTGACCTGTATCTACGTCGCCATCGGTCAGAAGGCTTCGTCGATCAAGAACGTTGTGCGCGCACTGGAACAAGCCGGTGCCATGGACTACACGATCGTGGTGGCCGCATCGGCCTCCGAATCGGCCGCCATGCAGTACGTGTCGGCCTACTCGGGCTGCACGATGGGCGAATACTTCCGCGACCGTGGCGAAGACGCCCTGATCGTGTATGACGACCTGTCCAAGCAAGCCGTGGCTTACCGCCAAGTGTCGCTGCTGCTGCGTCGCCCACCAGGCCGTGAAGCCTATCCTGGCGACGTGTTCTATCTCCACAGCCGTCTGCTCGAACGCGCAGCCCGCGTGAACGCCGATTACGTCGAAGCCTTCACCAAGGGTGAAGTCAAGGGCAAGACGGGTTCGCTGACGGCTCTGCCGATCATTGAAACGCAAGCTGGCGACGTGTCCGCTTTTGTGCCTACCAACGTGATCTCGATCACGGACGGCCAGATCTTCCTGGAGACCAGCCTGTTCAACGCCGGTATCCGCCCCGCCATCAACGCCGGTATCTCGGTGTCGCGCGTCGGTGGTGCTGCCCAGACGAAGCTGGTGAAGAACCTGTCCGGTGGTATCCGTACCGACCTGGCCCAGTACCGTGAACTGGCTGCGTTCGCGCAGTTCGCTTCCGATCTGGACGAAGCCACCCGCAAGCAGCTGGACCGCGGTGCCCGCGTGACCGAACTGCTCAAGCAGGCGCAGTACAGCCCGTTGTCCATTTCGTTGATGGCCTCTACGCTGTTTGCAGTGAACAAGGGCTTCATGGACGACATCGATGTCAAGAAGGTTCTCGACTTCGAACACGGCCTGCACCAGTTCCTGAAAACCAGCCACGCCGCTCTGCTGGCCAAGCTGGAACAGGCCAAGGCCATGGACAAGGACGCAGAAGCCGAATTGACCGCTGCCATCGGCGCGTTCAAGAAGTCGTTCGCTTAAACCGGACGAGGAGCCATCATGGCAGCAGGCAAGGAAATACGCGGCAAGATCAAATCGGTGGAAAACACCAAGAAGATCACCAAAGCCATGGAAATGGTGGCTGCATCCAAAATGCGCAAGGCGCAGGAACGGATGCGGGCTGCCCGCCCTTACAGCGAGAAGATCCGCAACATTGCAGCCAATCTCGGCCACGCCAATCCGGAATACGTGCATCCGTTCATGAAAGTGAACGATGCCAAGACGGCGGGCGTGATCGTGGTGACGACCGACAAGGGCCTCTGTGGTGGCATGAACACCAACGTGTTGCGCGTCGTGACGTCCAAGCTGCGTGAGCTGCAGGGTGCTGGCGTGTCCACCGAGGCGGTTGCCATCGGCAACAAGGGCCTGGGTTTTCTGAACCGTGTCGGCGCCAAGGTGGTTTCGCACGTGACGGGTCTGGGCGACACCCCCCATCTGGACAAGCTGATCGGCCCCGTGAAGGTGCTGCTCGATGCGTATGCAGAAGGCAAGATCAACGCGGTGTACCTGAGCTACACCAAGTTCATCAACACCATGAAGCAGGAGTCAGTGGTGGAGCAGCTGCTCCCTCTGTCGTCCGCGCAGATGCAGGCCGAGAAGACCGAACATGGCTGGGACTACATCTACGAGCCCGATGCACAGACCGTGATCGACGATCTGCTGGTCCGCTATGTCGAGTCCCTGATCTACCAGGCGGTTGCGGAAAACATGGCGTCCGAGCAGTCGGCACGCATGGTGGCCATGAAGGCTGCCACCGACAACGCCGGCAGCGTCATTGGCGAGTTGAAGCTGGTCTACAACAAGACGCGCCAAGCAGCGATCACGAAAGAACTTTCGGAAATCGTATCCGGCGCCGCAGCTGTGTAAGCGGCTCAACCAACATCTAAATTGGAGCGAAAAATGGCTCAAGTGCAAGGCAAGATTGTTCAATGTATCGGCGCTGTGGTGGACGTTGAGTTCCCGCGCGACCAGATGCCCAAGATTTACGACGCTCTGAAGCTCGACGGCTCGACCCTGACGCTGGAAGTGCAGCAGCAGCTGGGCGACGGCGTGGTGCGTACCATTGCGCTGGGGTCTTCCGATGGCCTGCGCCGCGGCATCATGGTGACCAACACCCACGCGCCGATCACGGTGCCCGTGGGCAAGGCCACGCTGGGCCGCATCATGGACGTGCTGGGCGCGCCCATCGATGAACGTGGTCCTGTCAGCCAGGAACTGACGGCATCCATCCACCGCAAGGCCCCTGCGTACGACGAACTGTCGCCTTCGCAAGAGTTGCTGGAAACCGGCATCAAGGTGATCGACTTGGTCTGCCCGTTCGCCAAGGGCGGCAAGGTGGGTCTGTTCGGTGGCGCTGGCGTGGGCAAGACCGTGAACATGATGGAACTCATCAACAACATCGCCAAGGCCCACAGCGGTCTGTCGGTGTTCGCTGGTGTGGGCGAGCGTACCCGCGAAGGGAACGACTTCTATCACGAAATGGCCGATTCCGGCGTGGTGAACCTGGAGAAGCTCGAAGAGTCCAAGGTTGCCATGGTGTATGGCCAGATGAACGAGCCCCCAGGCAACCGTCTGCGCGTGGCGCTGACCGGCCTGACCATCGCCGAGTCGTTCCGCGACGAAGGCCGTGACGTGCTGTTCTTCGTGGACAACATCTACCGCTACACCCTGGCCGGTACCGAAGTGTCCGCCCTGCTGGGCCGTATGCCTTCCGCCGTGGGCTATCAGCCTACGCTGGCTGAAGAAATGGGCCGTCTGCAAGAACGTATCACCTCGACCAAGGTGGGTTCGATCACTTCCATCCAGGCCGTTTACGTGCCTGCCGATGACTTGACCGATCCATCGCCTGCCACGACGTTTGCCCACTTGGATTCCACCGTGGTGCTGTCGCGCGACATCGCTTCGCTGGGTATCTACCCCGCCGTGGACCCTCTGGACTCCACCAGCCGCCAGCTGGACCCGAACGTCGTGGGTGAAGACCACTACGCCACGGCCCGTGCGGTGCAAGGCACGCTGCAGCGCTACAAGGAACTGCGCGACATCATCGCCATTCTGGGGATGGACGAACTGGCTCCTGAAGACAAGCTGGCCGTGGCCCGCGCGCGCAAGATCCAGCGTTTCCTGTCGCAGCCTTTCCACGTGGCCGAAGTGTTCACGGGCTCGCCAGGCAAGTACGTTCCACTGTCGGAAACCATCCGTGGTTTCAAGATGATTGTGGCCGGCGAATGCGATCACCTGCCAGAACAAGCTTTCTACATGGTGGGCACCATTGACGAAGCCTTCGAAAAGGCCAAGAAGGTGGCCTGATTGCCCGGCGGCTGAGCAGCCCTGTGCTGCCCGGCCATCCTGAGCAATTCAGCAACCCCTCTTTTCCTAGGAGCAATGATGAACACCATCCACGTTGATGTGGTCAGTGCCGAAGAGTCCATCTTCTCCGGTGAAGCGCGTTTCGTGGCGCTGCCTGGTGAAGCTGGCGAGTTGGGCATCTATCCCCGCCACACCCCGCTGATCACCCGTATCAAGCCGGGCTCGGTGCGCATCGAAATGGCTGACGGTTCCGAAGAGTTTGTCTTCGTGGCCGGTGGCATTCTGGAAGTGCAGCCCAACTGCGTGACCGTGTTGTCCGATACCGCCATCCGTGGCAAGGACCTGGACGACGAGAAGGCCAATGCCGCCAAGGCCTCTGCTGAGGAAGCCCTGAAGAATGCCAAGAGCGAGATCGACCTGGCCAAGGCCCAGTCTGAACTGGCCGTGATGGCTGCGCAGATTGCAGCGCTTCGCAAGTTTCGCCAGAAGAAGTGACTCTGGACCTTGCGGATCCGCCCAAAAAAACCCGGCCATGCCGGGTTTTTTTTATGCCCGCTTCGTGCAAAAGACGTGAGCTACGTGAGGCGACCGTGGAGTGACTCAAGGCAAAGGCAACGCTGGGGATGCTTCTACCAGACGGATCTGTAAACCTTCACAGGCCACGGAGAGCTCATTCCCCGTATCCGCCTGAAGCAGCAGGCGGCTGGCCAGAAAGGCGCGCGCTACGGCCAGCGAGCGTACGCCAAACGACAGTGATTCAATCCGCAGATGGCGTCCGGGAACCAGCTCCAGGGAGATGTCGGGCGTGAGCGCAATCGAATGCCCGGAGTGCGAGCCGGCGAGCGCTCGCCATTGGCGCCCGAGTGTTTCGATATCTGGTGTGCCCATGCGTATGGCGCGCAGTCCAATGATCCCCAGAGGGCCACCCTCACGATGCAGCAGGGCCTGCCGATGTTGCGCACGGCGGTGTACCGGCGTGGCAGCTTCTGACCAGGGGTAGATGGCTGCGTGCGGGTCCCATTCGCAAAAGAACACGCAGCAGCTGGGGGCGGACAGGTCGAGCAGCACCGCATTGGTGAAATTTGTGACCAGCTCGCCCTGGGTGTTCTCGGACTGGAAGGTGCGGGGAGGCTTGTTGGTGATGCCTGCCTCATTCACCCACCCGAGACTTTCTGACAAGGGCTGGGCCGGCTCCAATGCAAAGCCGTGGATCAGGGGCGGTTGCGCATGGGCGGGAAGATCGCTATTGGAGGTGGCTGCCCAAAACTCCAGGTCCGTGTTGCCCGCATGGACCCACCGTACGTGGCGAAATCGGTGCGCTGCAAGGGCCAGGCGACGGGCAGGCCGAAGGTCTCGCTGAAGCGCCTGAACAAAGGCTCGACCGCGTCGAGCCGCAGCATGACATGGTCAACGGAGCGGTAGCTGGAAGGCATCTTGGTGTTCGGGGTTGGTGGCGAGACTATTGTCCGGGCATCCCCGTTGGATGGGGCCTTTTGAATTACAGCCCACGGCCCCATGCAAAAAAGGCCGGGGCCCCTCACGGGACCCCGGCCTTTTTGGCGTCTGCAATCACCCGCCCCATGCGCAATGCATGGGGCCTTGGGAATTACATGGCGCTGAATTCGCCCGAAGGGATCTGGCCAGTGCGCAGGGCTTCAGCAGCCTGAGCACGCACCGCAGCGCGGTCAGCGGTGGACTTGTAAGTCACCACACGCGAGCCAGCAGGCTCGATGGAGCGGGTCTGTGCCACGGTAGCGGCTTCAGCAGCCACTTCGGCGCGGGTGCGGTTCGTGTCGAACTTGGTGGCGAACTGCGAAGCATCGGCTTCGTCAGCCTGGGCACCGAAAGAAGCGAAAGCGGCCACAGCGGCGATAGAGAGGAAACGTGCGGTCTTGTTCATGGTGAAACTCCAGTGAAATTCAAAAAATGGGGACGAGGTACTTGGGAATACGAAAACGTGTGAACCGTGGATTCAACAAGAATCAACCACGCTCACCCGAAGGGATCTGGCCGGTGCGCACGGCATCCGCAGCCTGGCTGCGCACAGCAGCGCGGTCAGCGGTGGACTTGTAAGTCACTACACGCGAGCCAGCAGGCTCGATGGAGCGGGTCTGTGCCACGGTAGCGGCTTCAGCAGCCACTTCAGCGCGGGTGCGGTTCGTGTCGAACTTGGTGGCGAACTGCGAAGCATCGGCTTCGTCAGCCTGGGCACCGAAGGAAGCGAAAGCGGCCACAGCGGCGATGGAGAGGAAACGTGCGGTGTTGTTCATGATGAAAATCCTTGAAGTTAAAAAAGCGTCTCAAAAAAACCGGAACAAAGAGCGAGAGAGGAAAGCTGCTTCAAACCGGGTTCGGTGAGTCGCCTTGCGGGTTCGGCTCATCGATGGGTTGAACTGTACGCGGGTAGAAGCGGAAGAAAAACCACCGGGTCGCAAACTAACTGTTCCAGTATTGGAAACAATGCGTCGGGAACTTCGCGTGGAGTCCCCTGCTTTGGTGGATGGCGGCGTCCGAAAGAAGGGTTTTTAGAGGAAAACCCTGCTGCCGATTTGGGACAGTGAAAATCGAACGAAGGAGCGCACTATGCCACACGGCGAGTTCAGCGAGGACACTCCGAAACCAGGTCCCTGCGGTGTTCCAGCGCTTTTTTTTGGAGGGCCTTCTGGCCTGTCCATGGCACTCGAGACCACCCCTGTTTTCGGGGAGTCTGATCACGGGGATACGTCGCGTGGGGCGCTAGCGAATCACCGGTGCGTCGGGCAATTCGTTGTGCCCGGGGGTGTCCGGGGGGCGTGGAAAGTGCCGGACGAGGCGGGACGAAACTGCCTCGATGGCCTGCACGAGGCCCTCTTCGTACTCCAACTGGCGAAAGCGAGGGGCCATGAGCGCAATGACATCGCGCCATTCGTCCGGTGCCACATGGCGGGCGAGGCCCCGGTCGGCCACGATCTCTATCGCGTGCTCGGGCAGCAGCAGGTAGATCAGCACGCCGTTGTTGTGCTCGGTGTCCCACACGCGGTATTTGCTGAACAGCATGAGGGCGCGTTCGCGCGCACTCGCATGCCGGCGTAGGTAACTCCAGGGCAGGCTGGCTTCGGCGACGATGCGGATCTGGCCCATGTGCTGCTGTTCGCTGGCGGCCACCTGCGCGGCGAGGCGCTCCAGGGTCTCACCAGGCAGCGCACGGCGCGCCTGGGGCTCGCACCACCGGTGGCGCACCAGGCGCCAAAGTGCAGCTGGTAGAGCGGTGATGGAGGTGGCTGTTGCTGATTCCATGTTCACCAGTCCCCCGAGGCGCCGCCGCCTCCAAAATCCCCAGCGCCGCCCGAGCTGAATCCGCCACTGTCGCTGTTGCTGCCACCGCCGCTCCAGCCGCCGCCGGCACCAGCCCCCCAACCTCCGGTCGCCGCACCGCCTCGGCCACGCCGGGGGCTGCTGCTGCCGCCGGAGCCACCGAAGATCCAGGTGTAGAGCAGTGCGAGCAGGCCCGCGCCGCCCGCCACGATCAGGCTGGAGGTGACCACGAAGGCCAGGAAACCCACACCCCCACCCATGAGAAGGCCACCCAGGCGGCTGCCAAAAATGCTGCGCGCCAGGGGCCCAGCCACGATCACGCCGAAAAAGAGGAAGACGGCGAGGTCCGTCCAATCGAATCCGTCGCGGCTGCTGTTTGGGCTGTGGGTCGTGTTGTTGCCGCTGCTGGCGGGTGCTGGCAACGCTTCGCCGGCAATGCGTGCGGAGAGCTGGGTGATGGCCGCGCCCAGCCCGCCTGCATAGTCGTTTTGCTGGAACCGGGGTTTCATGGCGCCGTCGATGATGCGCGCCGCTGCAATGTCGGGGATGGCCCCTTCCAGGGCCTTGGCGACCTCGATGCGCATCTTGCGGTCGTTCTTGGCCACGATCACGAGCACGCCGTCACCCACGTCGCGGCGCCCGATCTTCCAGGCGTTGCCCACGCGGTTGGCGAACGATGCGATGTCCTCGGGGGCGGTAGTGGGCACCATCAGCACCACCACCTGCGCGCCCCGGGTCTGCTCCAGCGTGTGCAGCTGTGTTTCGAGCGTGGCCTTGTCGGCGGCGCTCAGGGTGCCGGTCTGGTCGATGACGGGGCTGGTGAGCGCGGGCACGGGCTGCAAGCTGCCGTCGGCATGTGCCCAAGGCAGTGCAATTGCTATAAATAATATAGCTGTTAGCGCTTTATGGATAAGCGCTAGAGGCATATTTTTCTTAAATTTTCAGCGACGAGACGGGCTGCGTTCAAGGCTTGGGCTTGGACGCGGAGAAATCCACGGTGGGTGGTGCGGAGATCTGGGCCTCGTTGGCCACGGTGAAGCTGGGCTTGGGGGGATAGCTGAACGCCATGGCGGTCAGGTTGGTGGGGAAGCTGCGCGCGAGCACGTTGTATTCCTGCACGGTCTGGATGTAGCGGTTGCGTGCCACGGTGATGCGGTTCTCGGTGCCTTCCAGCGTCACGCGCAGGTCCCTGAAGCCCTGGTTGGCCTGCAGCGTGGGATACCGCTCAGAGACCACCATCAACCGAGACAGCGCACCCGACAATTCGCCCTGCGCCTGCTGGAACTTGTTGAATGCCTCGGGGTTGTTCAGGGTTTCGGGCGTGACCTGGATGGAGGTGGCTTTGGCGCGCGCCTCGACCACGCGGGTCAGGGTTTCCTGCTCGAAGTTCGCCTCGCCCTTGACGGTGGCGACGATGTTGGGCACCAGGTCCGCACGGCGCTGGTATTGGTTGAGGACCTCGCTCCACGCGGCCTTGGACTGCTCGTCCAGCCGCTGGAAGTCGTTGTAGCCGCAGC
Source organism: Acidovorax sp. ACV01 (assembly GCF_014851495.1). NCBI lineage: Bacteria > Pseudomonadati > Pseudomonadota > Betaproteobacteria > Burkholderiales > Comamonadaceae > Acidovorax > Acidovorax sp. ACV01. The sequence goes on from NZ_JACUZT010000013.1 coordinate 72,618, forward strand.
CGGTCAATGCGCTCAACGCCAGCACGGCGGCCAAAAGGGCAAGAATGCGTTGGATCATGGTGGGGTTTGCCAAGTGGGGTTCAGGGACAGGTTGGGGCACGGAGCCAAGACGCCAAGGTGCCAAAAACCGGATGCTCGGCAGATTCTGCAACAAGTGCAGCACCCGGCGCCACTTTCCGGGCGCGGCGCAAGGCTTTGGGAGATGGCCGCACAATAGCACCCTGCACATGGCGGGCCGCGCAGCCGCCATGCCATCCTACTTTGTCCCAGACGTCCCACCCCGACCACCATGCCCCGTTCCCGCGCCAGTGCCGCCACCCTCGGAGGTTCCTCGGACGACACCGAAGCCGCGTTCTACGAGGCTTTGCAGCGGGGCGACATCGAGCTTTTGATGGCCTGCTGGGCCGAAGACGACGACATCATTTGTGTGCATCCGGGCGGGCCCCGGCTGCTGGGTGCGGGGGCGATTCGCACTGCGTTCGAGGCGATGTTTTCGCATGGCACGGTGCGGGCGCGGCCCTTGCAGGTGCATCGCGTGGTGGCGCTGACGAGCGCTGTGCACAGCGTGGTCGAGCAGGTCGAGGTGATGCTGCCCGACGGTCTGCACCAGGCCGTGGTGCTGGCCACCAACGTCTATCACAAGACCCCGGAAGGCTGGCGCCTGGTGGCGCACCATGCGAGCCCTGGCGTGGCGCCGGACGCGCAGGTGGTGGATGCCCAGCGGCCCGTGCTCCACTGAGCGGCGGTAGGCTTGCATTCAAGCTTTTTTGCTGCCTGGCGCATGATCTGTAAGAGTTTATTGCTATGAAGTATGTAGCACCCCGATGGTTGCCTGGTGGCCAGCTACAGACCATCTGGCCGGCCCTGTATTCGCGCCGTGTGTTTGGCCCCCGCCCCGAATACCGCCGTGAGCGCTGGGACACGCCGGACGGGGATTTTGTGGACATTGATTTCCTGCAGGAAGAGGGCGCCACGGCGTCTGTGGCACCCCGGCCGCTGTTGGTGGTCTTTCACGGTTTGGAAGGCTCGTCGCGCAGCCACTACTGCGAGGCTTTTGCCGATCTCGCGCGCGAGCGCGGCTGGGCCTGCGCGTTGCCCCATTTCCGGGGTTGCAGCGGCGAGATCAACCGGGCGCCCCGCGCCTACCACTCGGGCGACCACGCCGAGATCGGCTGGATGCTGCAGCGCCTGCGGGCGTCGCACCAGGGGCCTTTGATGGCCGTGGGGGTCTCCTTGGGCGGCAATGCACTCTTGCGCTGGGCGGCCGAGGTGGGCGAGGACGCCGCGCGCAGCGCCGATGCCGTGGCTGCCGTGTGCTCGCCCGTCGATCTGGCCGCAGGGGGGCACGCCATTGGGCGCGGCTTCAACCGGCAGGTCTACACACGCATGTTCATGCGCACCCTGGTGCCCAAGGCGTTGCAGAAGCTGGCGCAGCACCCAGGGTTGTTCGATCGGCAGGCGCTGATGGCCGCGCGCGACTTGTATGCGTTTGACAACGTGTTCACCGCGCCGCTGCACGGCTTTCGCAACACCGAGGACTACTGGCAGCGGGCGTCGGCCAAGCCGTTGCTGCACCACATCCGCATTCCGGCCCTGGTGGTCAATGCGCGCAACGACCCGTTTGTCCCGGCCGCCAGCCTTCCGCTGCCGCACGAGGTGCGCAACGGGTTCGTCACACTGTGGCAGCCTCCGCACGGCGGCCATGTGGGTTTTGCCCATGGTCGCCTGCCAGGACATGTGCGCGCGATGCCTGACGCTGTGGGCGGATGGCTGGCCGAACACACAGAGGCCGGGGCGCGGGCGGGCGCACAATCGCCGCATGGATGACATCGTCAAACAGGCGCTGGCCAAGTGGCCCAACGTGCCCAACTGCTACGGCTGGCTGGGCCTGGACGCGCGTGGCCATTGGTACCTGCGCGATGACCAAGCCCAGGCCACTGGACCGTTCCCGCAGAGCAAGGGGTCCTTGCTGCAGCATGAAAAGCTCATCGAATTCATCGCACGCAATTTCGAACCCGATGGGCAGGGTCAATGGTTCTTCCAGAACGGGCCCCAGCGGGTGTATGTCGAGCTGGAAGCCACGCCCTGGGTCTGGCGCATACAGGCTGATTTTTCGGTGGTGTCCCACACGGGCAGTGGCGCGGCGGTGCAGGATTGTCTGGTGGACGCACAGGGCCGCGTTTACCTGACCACTGCGCAGGGTGTGGGCCTGGTGCACACACTGGACGTTCCGTTGGTGGCCGAAGCGGTGGAAGCCGGGCGCTGGCTTCCGCAGGCGGTGCGGGCGGAGGACCTGCCTGGCCGCTACGGCTTTGTCATGAGCCCGAGCAGCCGCTGGGCGGCGCAGGCCCAGGCTCCAACCAAGGCGCCCTCGGTGTCGGGCCCCCACCCATAAAAAAAGCCGGTCAGCAAGACCGGCTTTTTTGTCCCCGTGTTCCGCCCCGAAAGGTGCCGCGAGTGGACGGGTGTTGATTTACTTGGCGGCGGCTGCCATGAATTCGACCGCTGCGCGCAGGTCGGCGTCTGAAGCCTGTGCTGCACCGCCACGGGGAGGCATGGCGCCCTTGCCCTTGGCGACGCTGCTGTACAGCGCATCGATGCCAGCAGGCAGGCGGGCCGACCAGGCGGCCTTGTCACCAAACTTGGGGGCGCCGGCCACGCCAGCGGCATGGCACACCTGGCACGCCTGCTTGTACAGGGCTTCGCCAGCGCCCGCGGTTGCGGCAACCGGTGCGGCAGCGGCTGGAGCAGCCTCAGCGGCGGGGGCTGCCGCCGCCACCGGAGTGGCTGGGGCTGCAGGGGCTGCCTCTGCGGCTGCCGGAGCGGCGCCAGCGGCGGCGGGGGCTGCAGGTTCTGCAAATTTGGCGCCGGCAGCATTGGCGATGTAGGCCACGGCACGTGCAATTTCGGTGTCGTTGAAATCCCCGCCACCTTGCGGAGCCATCGCGCCCTTGCCCTTCAGGGCGGATTGCACCAGCGTTTCAAAGCCGGTTGCGATGCGGGCCGACCAGGCGCCGGCATCCGAAAATTTGGGAGCACCGGCAGCGCCTGTGGCATGGCACGCGGCGCACTGGCCCTTGTACACCTCTTCACCGGCCTTCAGAGGGCGGTTGGCATCACGGATCTCGACCATGCCCACCTTCTGGATGCGCTCGGCAATGGCTTTCTCGGGATTGGCGGCGCCAGCGGCTGGCTTGTCGGCCGACGTGACGTACAGAACCAAGCCAATGATGGCAAAGATTGGAATCACAAACGAGAAAAGTACCGCGACCAGCAACTGCTTGGGGTTCTTGATCGGGCCGGTATGGGCTTCTTCGTGGTGGTTGTCGCTCATGACGTCCTCTGGTGTATCGGGGGCTTTGATGAAATCAACCTTAAATTATATCTGCGGGGCTGTTGTTCTCCGGGTAAGGCCCGCGCACGCCGTGACCCTGATACACGGCACGACCCTGCGCGCGCCACAAACTGCGGCGCGTCAGGGGGCCGTCTTTTGTATCAGGATGGATTGCCTGCTGCTGCCGCTTCAGGTGCTCCGCCACCCAGGGCCTTGTACAGCGCCACCTGGTTTTGCAGTTGTGCGAGTTTGACCTGCACCACGGCCTGCTGCGCTGCGAACAGCGAGCGCTGCGCATCCAGCAGATCCAGGTAGCTCGACACGCCGTTGCGGTAACGCAGATCGGACAGCTGCAGCCGTGAGGCCTCGGCCTGGGCCTGCAGCTGCTGCGCCTGCGCCTGCTCGCCCAGCGTGGCCTGGCCTGCCAGTGCGTCCGACACTTCGCGGAAGGCTGTCTGGATGGCTTTTTCGTACTGCGCGATGGCGATGCCGCGGCCGGCCCGTGCGCTCTCCAGGTTGGCCTGGTTGCGGCCCGCATCAAAGATGGGCAGCAGCAGGGACGGCGCAATGGTGAATCCCCACGAACCGCTCTTGAACAGGCCCGACAGCTCTCCGCTGGCGGTGCCAGCTTGGGTGGTGAGCGAAATGCGCGGGAAGAACGCGGCCCTGGCAGCGCCGATGTTGGCGTTGGCTGCAATCAGCTGCTGCTCCGCCTGGCGGATGTCGGGCCGACGGGTCAGCAGTTCGGATGGCAGCCCCGCTGGCAACTGCGCCATGGCGGGGGCCGCTGCCAGCCTGCTGCCTGCGAGGCTGGCACGGATGTCGTCGGGCAGGGATTGCCCGAGCAGCAGTGCCAGGGCGTTTTCGTCCAGCGCGCGCTGGCGCTGCTGCTGGGCCAGCGTGGCCCGTGCGGCCTGGGTCAGCGACTCGGCCTGGCGGAAATCGAGCTCGGAAGCAACGCCTGCATCCAGGCGCATCTTGGTCAGGCGCACAGACTCGTCCCGCGAGGCTAGGGTCTGGCGTGACAGGTCCAGCAGCTCTTCATCGGCCAGCAGGTTCAGCCAGCCGTTGGCCACGGCGGCCACCAGGCTCACTTGCGCAGCGTTGCGACCTTCTTCGGTGGCGAGGTACTGCGCCAGGGCCTGTTCCTTGAGGCTTGCAATGCGGCCAAAGAAGTCGATCTCCCAGGCCGTGACCGCCAGGCCGACACTGAACGAGTTGGTCAGGTCGCCGGTGCCCGTGGCGGGCGCGCGGCTCGCGTTGGCGGCCAAGCCCACGCCCGGGTACAGGTCTGCCCTGCGCACCTGGAACGTTGCGCGTGCCTGCTCGATGTTGAGCACGGACACCCGCAGATCGCGGTTGTTGGCCAGGGCCACTTCGATAAGTTGGCGCAGCCGGGGCTCGGCGAAATAGTCCTGCCAGGGCGCTGCCGCTGCGGCGTTTGGCGTGGCGGCGGCGCTCGTGGCGTAAGTGGCTGGCACGGGCGCCGCGGGGCGCTCATACGTCGGTATGAACGAGCAACCGCCCAGCAGCAGGGCTGTTGCCAGCGCGATGGCGGTGGTACGTGGGTGACTAGTCATGGGTTCCAACTCCTGCTTCCTCTGCATGGCGGCGGTTCATTTCCTGCTGGCGCGCGCTGCCTTTGAACAGGCTGCGGACCACTACGAAGAACACGGGCACGAAGAACACGGCCAGCACCGTGCCAGTGACCATTCCACCCAGCACGCCGGTGCCAATGGCGCGCTGGCTGGCCGAACCGGCCCCCGATGCGATCACCAGCGGCAGGACCCCCAGGCCAAAGGCCATCGAGGTCATCACGATGGGACGGAACCGCAGGTGGGCCGCCGCCAGTGCCGACTCGATCACGCTCTTGCCCTGGGCCTGCAGGTCTTTCGCAAATTCGATGATCAAAATTGCATTCTTGGCAGACAGACCGATGATCGTGATCAGCCCCACCTGGAAGTAGACGTCGTTGGCATAGCCGCGCAGCAGGGTGGCCAGCAGTACACCCAGCACGCCCAGGGGCACCACCAGGATCACGGCCAGCGGGATCGACCAACTTTCGTACAGCGCTGCCAGGCACAGGAACACGGCCAGGATGGCGAAGCTGTAGAGGATCAGCGACTGTGCACCCGCCAGTTTTTCTTCGCGGGATTGGCCTGTCCACTCAAAGCCGAAGCCTGCGGGCAACTGGGTCGCGAGTTTTTCCATCTCGGCCATCGCGGCACCGGTGCTGAAACCCGGGGCGGGCGCACCCGATATGCGCATTGCCGGATAGCCGTTGTAGCGCACCGTTTGCTGCGCGCCGTTCGCCCAGCGCGTTGTGGCAAATGCCGAAAGGGGCACGGGCTTGCCCTGGCTGTTGCCGGCGTTGATCTTCAACAGGTCATCCGGTTGCATGCGCGCCGGGGCGTCGGCTTGCACCACCACGCGCTGCAGGCGGCCCTGGTTCGGGAAGTCGTTCACGTAGCTCGAGCCAAGCGCGGTGGACAGTGCCGAATTGATCGCATCAAACGGCACGCCCAGCGCGTTGGCCTTGTCGCGGTCGATATCGATCTGCAACTGCGGGGCGTCTTCCAGGCCATCCGGGCGTACCTGGGTCAGCACCTTGCTTTGCGAGGCCATGCCCAGCAGCTGGTTGCGCGCCTTCACCAGCGCTTCGTGCCCGGCACCCCCGCGGTCCTGCAGGCGGAACGTGAAGCCGCTGGCGTTGCCAAGCTCGGGAATAGGTGGCGGGCTCAACGGGAAGATGAACGCATCGCGGATGCCCATCAACCCCCCGAAAGCCCGGCTGGCGACGTCCTGTGCCGACTGGCCTGGGCCGTGGCGCTCGCTCCAGTCCTTCAATGTCACAAAGGCAAGGGCGGCATTCTGGCCCTGGCCGGAGAAGCTGAACCCCAGCACGCCCACCATGCTTTGCACTTCGGGCTGTTTGAGGATGAACTCCTCGACCTGCTGCATCACGGCCAGCGTGCGCTCTTGTGTGGCGCCGGGTGGCAGTTGTACGTTGACAATGATGTTGCCCTGGTCCTCGCTGGGCAGGAACGATGTGGGCAGCCGCATGTACACCACGGCCACGGCGCCAATGATGGCTGCGTAGATGACGAGGTAGCGCGCTGCCCGCTTGAGCATGCGCGAGACAAAACCTTCATACCCCTTGGCCGTGCGCGAGAAGCCACGGTTGAACCAGCCGAAGAAACCGCGCTTTTCATGGTGGTGGCCGGCTTCCACAGGCTTGAGCAAAGTGGCGCACAGTGCGGGCGTGAGCGACAGCGCCATGAAGGCCGAGAAAGCAATGGATGCCACCATCACTGCCGAGAATTGGCGGTAGATGTTGCCGGTGGACCCCGCAAAGAAGGCCAGTGGCACGAATACTGAAATCAGCACCACGGTCACGCCAATGATGGCGCCCGAGATTTGGCGCATGGCCTTGCGCGTGGCCTCCAGGGGCGAGAGCCCTTCTTCGCTCATGATGCGCTCGACGTTTTCCACCACCACGATCGCATCGTCCACCACGATGCCGATCACCAGCACCATGCCAAACATCGTCAACACGTTGATCGAGAACCCCAGCGCCAGCAGCGTGGCGAATGTACCCAGGAGAGCAATGGGCACCACGATCGTGGGGATGATGGTGTAGCGCCAGTTCTGCAGGAACAGGAACATCACGAGGAACACCAGCGCCACCGCTTCCACCAGGGTTTCTGCCACCTGCCTGATAGAGATGTCCACAAAGCGTGAGCTGTCGTACGGGATGCTCCAGCTCATGCCTTCAGGAAAGTAGCGCGAGAGTTCATCCATCTTGGCGCGAACGGCCTTGGCAGCTTCCAGGGCGTTGCCACTGGGGGAGAGCTGGACGCCGATGCCCACGGCGGGCTTGCCGTTCAGTCGTGCAGCGGTGGCATAGGCCTGGCCACCGAGTTCCACGCGTGCCACGTCCTTGATGCGCACCGTGGACCCATCGGTGTTGGCCCGCAGAACGATGTTGCCAAACTGCTCCACGCTGGAGAGCTGGCCGTTGACCACGACGGTGGCTGCGATCGCCTGGCCTGCGATGTTGGGCAGATCGCCGATGGTGCCGCTGGCCACCTGGGCGTTTTGTGCGCGGATTGCGGCCGTGATCTCGGCGGCCGAGAGGTTGAAGCTCACCATCTTGGCGGGATCGATCCAGATGCGCATGGCGCGCTCCGTACCAAAAAGCTGCGCCTGGCCGATGCCTTTCAGGCGTTGCAGTTCGGGCACGACGTTGCGCGATGCATAGTCACCCAGGGCCACCGTGTCCGTTGCCGGGTTGGTGGACGAGAGCATGGTGAACAGCAGAAAGTTGGAGCGCGATTTGTCCACGCGCACACCTTGCTGCGTTACGGCGGAGGGTAGGCGGGGCGTTGCACGTGACAAACGGTTTTGCACGTCCACCTGTGCCAGGTCGGCATTGGTGCCGGGTTGAAAACTCAGGGTGATGCTGCCGGAGCCATCGGCCTGTGCGACGGATTCCATGTAGATCAGCCCGGGCGAACCGTTCATCTCGCGTTCGATCACCGACAGCACGCTGTCTTCGAGGGTTTGCGCGGATGCACCGGGGTACGCTGCGTTGATGACGATGGCCGGGGGGGCCACTGGCGGGTACTGTGCAATAGGTAGCTGCGTGATCGCCACGCCGCCCATCACCATGATGAACAGCGCGATCACCCATGCAAAGATGGGGCGGTCGATAAAGAACTTGGCCATGCTGGAGTGCCCCTTATGGCTTCGATGCCGAAGCGGCAGATGCAGCAGGTGTGGCGGCCTGTGCCGAAAGTGCACCAGGTGCGGAAGCGCTTCCTGGGGCTTGCCATGGGACGGGTTTCACAGGTGTGCCCGGGGGCAGCATCTGCAGTTTCTGAAAACCGTCCACCATGACTTTCTCCCCCGCCTTCAGCCCGTCAAGAACCACCCACCGGTTGTTCTGGGCGGCGCTGACCTTGATGGTGCGTGGAGACACCTTGCCATCGTCACCCACTACGCTCACCGAGTCACCCTGCTGGGTGCGTGTGACTGCCTGCTGGGGCAGGGTGATGGCGTTACTGGCCTGTGCTTGTTCGATGCGTACGCGCAAATACAGACCCGGTAGTAACTCACCCTTGGGGTTGGGGACTTCCGCGCGCAATGTGACCTGACCGGTGGTGGAGTCCACCGACAGATCGGTGAACAGCAGCTTGCCTGCCTGGGCGTATTCGGTTCCATCGCCCAGAACGAGCTTGACGCTCGCGGCCTCTGCGCTTCCGGCGCGCTTGAACTGGCCGCTTTCCATGGCCCGGCGCAACTGGAAGACATCGCTGGCCGACTGGGTGAAGTTCACGTACACGGGGTCGATTTGCTGCACCACGGCCAGGGGGGTGGCTTCTCCTTGCCCCACCAATGCCCCTTCAGTAACCAAGGCGCGGCCTATACGGCCCGATATGGGCGATGTCACGCTGGCGTAGCCCAGAGTGATGTCGGCGGTGCGTACTGCGGCCTTGGCGGTGGCCACATCCGCCTGTGCCTGCTTCTCGGCGGCTTCGGCGTTCACGAAGTCCTGTTTGCTGATAGCGTTGGCAATTACCAGTGGGCGATAGCGTTCCACCTGCGCGCTGGCCTGCGCGAGGTTGGCCTGCGCTTTTGCCAGACTGGCCCGCGCACTCTCGGATGCTGCAGCATAGGGTGCAGGGTCAATGCGAAACAGTGGTTGTCCTGCCTTCACATCACTGCCTTCCTTAAAAAGGCGTTGCTGCAGGATGCCTGCAGCGCGAGCCCGTACCTGCGCAACCCGCGAGGCCTCGACACGGCCTGGCAATTCAGTGATCAACCCGACGTCGCCAGGGGTCGCAGTCACAACGCCGACCTCCACGGGGGGCATCTGCGGTCCTCCGGCTGCGGCTTGGCCGTCCGCCTTGCCACATGAGGCCAGTAGGAGCGCTGCCGCAGTAGCGGCGACCAGAGAGGCGGCCCTGTGAGTTGGGGAGGCGCGAAAGGAGGCGGTGGTAGATGCGTCACGGGATGTGGGCATGGGAGTCCTTTTGATTGGCGTCAAGGAAAGGGGTTGTAGGGGATGGCCCCTCGGTCGGAGGCAGTCCAAGATCAGAGCCCGACGAAATAAGTGCGCGATTATACATACAGACATGAATGTATAATTGCGATGCCCCGATGTCTTTGCATAAAGTGTGGGTACTTAGTATTGAACATAAGGAGGCAATTACCAATGGCGCGTCGAACCAAGGAAGATGCAATTGCCACGCGCAATAGCCTGATTGATGCGGCGGAGCATGTCTTCTGGGAGAGGGGGGTTTCGCGTGCTTCGCTGAGTGACATTGCTCAGGCCGCCGGTGCTACGCGGGGGGCGATCTACTGGCACTTCAAGGACAAGGTGGATCTCTTCAATGCCATGATGGACCGGATGACTCTTCCGTTAGAGCAGGGCTGCGGTGAGTTTGAAAGCAGTACTTGTCCGAATCCCGTGCAGCGACTGCGGGCTGTGATGGCGTTTGTGCTGCGCAGTGTGGCTTCTGACGAGCGAACGCGCAGGGTTTTTGAGATTGCGCTCTACAAGGTGGAGTATGTGGGTGAACTTGTGGGGGTTCGTGATCGCCACATGGCTGCGTCGGATGGTTTTACGCGGCAACTGGCGCGTGACTTTGAGCTGGGCGCGCAGGCGCAGGGGGTTGTCTTGCCTGTCGCGTCCATCGAGGCGGCGATTGGCTTGCATGCCTTGTTCGACGGGCTTATCAGAAACTGGATACTGAGTGAGGGGGGCTTTGATCTGGTGGTGGTTGGTGGGGCGAGTACCGATGCTTTTTTGCTGGGGCTGGGGTTGTCGCTCCCAGTGTCTGGGGATGCCGAGGCTCGCGGTCTCTCCTTGTGAAGTGGGTGTTTTGCTCTTCTCGTGTTGGGGTTGGGTGGCGCCGATCCTGGTGGGTTGGTTGCGTGCGATAATGTGGGGCTGCGTCAGTTTTACCGTGCGGCTGTAGCTCAGTGGATAGAGTATTGGCCTCCGAAGCCAAGGGTCGTGGGTTCGATCCCCGCCAGCCGCACCAGTGACGCATGCAGTCCTGAGTCTTTCTTGTGGGACTGATGGCGAGGATTTGGGAATTTCTTCGGGCCGCAAAAAACTAGTGCTATAATTCGAAATTCTCCGGAGGGGTGCCCGAGTGGCTAAAGGGGGCAGACTGTAAATCTGTTGGCTTACGCCTACACTGGTTCGAATCCAGTCCCCTCCACCAGTGAGCGAGTAGTGTTGAGGTCGATGTTTGGCTTTGCTTTTGGCTTTGTCAGGCGCGCAGAGGTTGTTGGCCGATGCGGGAGTAGTTCAATGGTAGAACCCTAGCCTTCCAAGCTAATGACGCGGGTTCGATTCCCGTCTCCCGCTCCATTGCTTGTTTGTGCTGGTTTGTTGAGTTAGCAATTTTGATGTCGCGCGAGCGGCGTCAAGTTGCCCATGTGGCTCAGTGGTAGAGCACTCCCTTGGTAAGGGAGAGGTCGCGGGTCCGATTCCCGCCATGGGCACCACTTTCAGGTGCGTCCGATTCTGGTTGCGCCGAAATCCAGTTGTATTGGTATAGATTTTTTTCGGAGTCGGAAAAATGGCAAAAGGAAAGTTCGAGCGCACCAAGCCTCACGTCAACGTGGGCACGATCGGCCACGTGGACCACGGCAAGACCACGCTGACGGCAGCGATTGCTACCGTGCTGTCCTCCAAGTTCGGCGGCGAAGCCAAGGCATACGACCAGATCGATGCAGCGC
>NZ_JACUZT010000014.1:0-72639 GCF_014851495.1 Acidovorax sp. ACV01
CGTAGTAGTCGCAGCTGGCCCATTCGAAGGTGTGGCATTCGAGTTCGAAGCCAAAGCGTGCTGCGGCGGCCTGTACCGCGCGCAGGCCTTCGGGCATCACTTCCTTGCCTATGCCGTCTCCGGCGATCAGGGCAATCTGGTACTTTTTCTGCTGCTGGGTCACTGGGTAGGTCCTTCCGGGAGGGGTGGGCTGAAAAGGGTTTTCGGCCTCAATGGTGTGATTGTTTCAAACGCCAGCAAAAACTACAATCTGGCAACCGTGGCTTCATTCTTCACTAATTGTGCATAAACATCCCGCCGCTGAGGACCTGCGCGTTTTTACGGCGGTGGTGCGCAAGTCCAGCTTTGGGGGTGCCGCCACCGAGCTGGGCACATCCCCCGCCTACGTGAGCAAGCGCATCCGCCTGCTGGAGCTGGATCTGCAGGTCAAGCTGCTGCACCGCACCACGCGGCGGGTGGCGGTGACGGAGGAGGGTGAGCGTGTTTTCCATTGGGCACAGCGCATCCTCGACGACATGGAACAGCTGCTGCAGGAGGTGGCCGTCACGCGCAGTGAGCCGCGCGGGCTGCTGCGCGTGAGCAGCAGCTTTGGTTTTGGGCGGCAGATCGTGGCGCCTGCGGTGTCGCGCCTGGTGGAGCGGCATCCGGGCCTGCAGGTGCGGCTCGAAGTGTTCGACCGGCTGGTGGACGTGGCGGGCGAAGGGTTTGACCTGGACGTGCGTGTGGGCGACGAGATTGCCCCACACCTGATCGCACGCCGCCTGGCCGACAACCACCGTGTGTTGTGTGCGGCGCCCGCCTACCTGGCGCGCAAAGGCATGCCCCGTGTGGTGGCCGATCTGGCCGCACACGACTGCCTGGTGATCAAGGAGCGCGACCACCCGTTTGGCGTGTGGCGCCTGCGCAGCGGCGCGCAGGAAGAGTCGGTGAAAGTGCGTGGCCCGCTGTCGGCCAACAACGGCGAGATGGCCGTGCAGTGGGCGGTGGATGGGCGCGGCGTGGTGCTGCGCTCGCTGTGGGATGTGGGTGCGCACCTGCAGGCCGGGCGCCTGGTGCAGGTGCTGCCGCAGTGGCAGCAGGAGGCCAATGTGTGGGCCGTGTACCCCACACGGCTGGAGCGGTCGGCGAAGGTGCGCGTCTGCGTGGAGTTTCTGCAGGAGCACTTTAGCGCCGGGGGGATGGCTCCGGCGGCGGGAAGTGACGGCGCTAGTGAAAACGGTGCGGTTTGAAGTAAAAATAGCCGCCAGCGCTTATCTGGTAAGCGCAAGCAGCTATCAAAATGATATTGACCGCCACGCAGGCCGCCGTGTGGCGTTATCGAGGTTCTGGCCGTCGGTGGATCAGCCTGCCAGCGTGGCCTTCACCGCTGCCGACACCTGGCCCATGTCGGCCTTGCCCGCCAGGCGGGTCTTGACCACGCCCATGACCTTGCCCATGTCGCCAGGGCCAGCGGCGCCCAGTTCGGCCACGATGGCTTTCACGGCGGCCAGGGTTTCTTCGGCGGACATGCGCTCGGGCAGGTAGGCCTGCAGCACCACGAGTTCCGACTTCTCCTTGTCGGCCAGGTCCTGGCGCGCTGCCTGCTCGAAGGCCGCGATGGAGTCCTTGCGCTGCTTGATCAGCTTGTCCACGATGGCGACCACGGCCACATCGTCCAGGACCACGCGCTCATCCACTTCTTTTTGCTTGAGTGCAGCCAGCAGCAGGCGGATGGTACCCAGGCGCTCGCTGTCCTTGGCGCGCATGGCGGTCTTCATGTCTTCGGTGATCTGGTCCTTGAGGCTCATGAGGGCTTCCTTTTTATGGTCAGGCTGAGACAAAGGGTCTGCCAAAAGGCTTTCTGGCTAGGCGTCAACGCCGCAGGCAGTAGTGTTGCTACGACAAGGCGTTGCAACGACGCCAGAAAGCCTTTTGGCAGACCCGAAAAAACAAAAACCCGCGCTTGGCGTCCCTAGCGCGGGTTTTGGGACCCAAGCGAACAAGGCTTGGGGCCGAAGATCAGTACATCTTCTTGGGCAGTTGCATGCTGCGAACGCGCTTGTAGTGGCGCTTCACGGCGGCTGCCTTCTTGCGCTTGCGCTCGGCGGTGGGCTTTTCGTAGAACTCACGGGCGCGCAGGTCGGTCAGCAGGCCGAGCTTTTCAATGGTGCGCTTGAAGCGGCGCAGTGCAACGTCAAAGGGTTCGTTTTCTTTTACGCGGATCGTAGTCATTAGCTAATGGTTTTCCAAAATGTTGCTCGCAGAGGGGCTTGGGGAGATCGGGCCTCAAGTCCGTACAAAGCGGTTTCCCCGTCTGTAACTAGTATTTGGCCGACGGGGCATTGCCAGCAAAGCCGGAGATTATAGCCTTTGTGGCGTGAATGGGAAGCACCCCCGGTGCAGCTTCGCGGCTTCTCCTTCTCTCGCTGCGCGGGAGGAGGACGCCGCCGGCGGCCTGGCAAAGGCAGTTCCACGGTGGCACTGGCCAGGGGCTTGCCAGTCTTACCGGGTGTCGGCAGTCTCAATGACTGCGCATCCCTGCATCCGTGGCTGGGAAGTCAGTAAATGGCGTGGAAATTGCTTCACGTTGTAACAATCATTTTCCACCATCGGTGGGCTGCCCAGGTCATCCGCCCGGGCAGGCCTTCGCCGCAGACACCATGGCATTCATGCACCGCGTATCGGGTTGGCTGGGCCGCCTCAGTGTGGGCCGCAAGCTCATGCTCATCTATCTGCTGGACCTGTCGGCGGTGATCTATGTGTCCAGCATCCTGATCCACGAAAAGTACGTGGCCATCGATTTCACGCGCAAGGAAATCGTCGGCACCACGTATGCGGCGGTGCTGCGCGACGGGCTCATGGGGCAGTTTCTGGATGCGTCCCAGCAGCCGCCGCTGGCGGCCGAAGTGATTGCACGGCTGACGGAGGTGCGCAAGGCCCATGACGAGCAGTTGCGCACGCAGGAAGTGGGCGAACGCTTCAGCACCGTGCTGGAGCAGCTGGCCTCCCAGCCGCCGTCTGCAACGGATGCGCAGGTTCTGACCGGCATGCGCAGCCAGCTGCTGCGCGAGGGCCGTGAGTTGCTCACCACGGTGGGCAACCAGTCCAACCTGATCCTGGACCCGGACCTGGACAGCTACTACGGCATGTCGCTGGTGGTGCTGCGTTTTCCGGAGTTGCTCCAGGCGGTGCACGACACGGTGGTGTTTTTGAACGCGGCGCAGACCGGGCGCGGGCCGCAGTGGTCCTTTGATTTGCTCACGCTCGTGGGGCGGCTGGACGCGGTGATGCAGGGTATCGAGTCGGACTACAACCAGGCGTTCATCGCGGGCTCGCCCGAGATGCGGGCGGCCCTGGGGGGGCAGCGCGAAGCGCTGAAGGCCTCGCTGGAGGGGTTTCAGGCCTTGCTGCAGGGTGTGGCAGCCGGGGAGTCGCGCCTGACGCTGGCCCAGGTGGGCGCGCAGCAGGCGCAGGTGCTGGGCGCCCTGCGCGATGCCTGGGGCGTGGGCATCACCGACCTGGAGCGGCTGCTGAACCGCCGCGTGGACGGGCTTTATGCCCGCATGTGGCTGCACCTGGGCACCGCGCTGGTGCTGCTGGGCTGCATCCTTTCTCTGGTGACGTTGGTGGCCCGGCAGATCGCCAAGCCGCTGCAGCAGCTGGCGCGGGTGGCCGACCAGGTGCGCCAAAGCGGCGACCACACCCTGCGCGCGCACTGGTCGAGCCGCGACGAGATCGGCCGCCTGGTCACGGCTTTCAACGAGATGCTGTCTCAGCTCGACCGCGACCGCCTGCTGCAGCAGGAGCTGGCCGCCAGCGCCCGCGCCGCGGAGGCGCAGCGCGAGCTGGTGGAGGCGTTCCCGATCCCGATGGTCGTCACCTCGGTGCCCGAGCACGAGGTGCTGCATTCCAACGCCCCGGCGGCCCACTGGCTGGGTGGCCGCAAGACCGACCCCTGGGCCGTGGGGCTGGAGCCTGGCGTGCGGGCGCGCTTCTTCCAGCGCCTGGCGGACCAGGGCTCGGTGGATGAATTCGAGGTGCGCTGGAAGGGCAGCACCGAGCCTTCGTGGGCCGTGCTGTCGGCGCGGCGGCTGCAGTTCCAGGGGCGCGACGCGGTGCTCACGGCGTTCACGCCGATCAACGTGCTCAAGGTCATGGAGCAGCGGCTGGAGCTGTGGGCCAAGGTGTTCGAGGCTTCGTCCGAGGGCATCATCATCATGAACGCCGAGCAGCAGATCATCAGCGTGAACAAGGCCTTTTGCCGCAGCACGCACTACGACTTCTACGAGGTCATCGGCGAGGACCTGGGCTTCTTGCTGGAAGAGGCGGGCGGCGAGCCGCTGTCGGCGCAGATCAGCCGCACCATGCTCGACAAGGAGTCCTGGCAGGGCGAGGTGCGTTTTCGCCGCCGCTCGCGCGAGACCTACCCGGCCTGGCTCATGGTGTCTGCGGTGCGCGAGACCAAGGGTGGCGCGGTGGCCAACCACATCGGCATCGCCATCGACATCACCGACCGCAAGCGCAGCGAAGAGCGCATCCAGTTCCTGGCGCACCATGACGTGCTGACCGAGCTGCCCAACCGCTCGCTGTGTGTGCAGCGCCTGCAAATGGCGCTGGCGCAGGCGCCGATCACCGGTGAAAAGGTGGCCGTTCTGTTTATCGACCTGGACCGCTTCAAGGCCATCAACGACACGCTGGGCCACCACATCGGCGACGGCCTGCTGCGCTCGGTGGCCGGGCGCCTCACGCAGGCCGTGCGCAGCCGCGACACCGTCAGCCGCCTGGGCGGCGACGAGTTCGTGGTGGTCATGCGCGATGTGGCAGGGCGCGAGGACGTGCAGCAGCTGGTGGAGCGGCGGCTGATCCCGCTCATCCGCCAGAGCCACCCGGTGGAAGGGCACGAGCTGAACGTGTCGTGCAGCGTCGGCATCGCCGTCTACCCCGAGGACGGCAGCGACATCGACGAGCTCATGCGCCGCGCCGACGCAGCCATGTACGAGGCCAAGACCACGGGCCGCGACATGGCGCTGTTCTATTCGGCCGAGACCGACCAGCGCGCGCTGGCGCGCCAGACCCTGGAGCAGCAGCTGCGCCGCGCACTGGAGCGCCAGGAACTGAGCCTGCACTACCAGCCGCGCCTGGCCGCCAAGGGCGGCAGCCTGCTGGGCGTGGAGGCCCTGCTGCGCTGGAGCAGCCCCACCCTGGGCAACGTACCGCCCAGCGAATTCATCCCCATTGCCGAGGAGACCGGCATGATCCGCGCGATCGGCGGCTGGGTGCTGCAGCAGGCCTGTGAGCAATGGGCGCGCTGGCAGGCGCCGCTGGCGGGCCATCCAGCACGTGCGCTGGCCCATCCGCTGGCGAATGTCTCCATCTCGGTCAACCTCTCGGCCGCGCAGCTGGCCGACCCGGTGCTGGTGACGGACATCGAGGCGCTGCTGGCGCGCACCGGCATGCCGGCCCACCGGCTGGAGCTGGAAATCACCGAATCGCAGCTGATGGACAACGCCCACGCGGCCGAGCAGCAACTGGCCGCGCTCAAGTCGCTGGGTGTGCAGCTGTCCATCGACGACTTTGGCACCGGGTATTCGAGCCTGGCCTACCTCAAGCGTTTTGACATCGACCGGCTCAAGGTGGACAAGTCCTTCGTACACGACATGCTGAGCAACCCCGCCGACATGGCGATCACGCGCGCCATCATCGCCCTGGGCCACACGCTGGGCCTCAAGATCGTGGCCGAGGGCGTGGAAGACCTGGCCACGGCGCAGGTGCTGAGCGCGCTGGATTGCGAGGAACTGCAGGGCTACCACTTCAGCCGCCCGCTGCCGCCCGAGGCGCTGCACGCCTGGGCCCTGGAGCACGGCGTGCTCCAGCGTGCGTCGGGGCGTGGAGCGGGCTCTGGCACCACCCAGCCAGCGCCGCTGTGGGGCTGAAGCCTGTCTGGCGGGGGCGTTGTCAGTGGCCTGCGGCCTGCGGCAGCGCCTGTGCGCAGGCATGGGCGCTGGCCCAGGCCCACTGAAAGTTGTAGCCCCCCAGCCAGCCCGTCACATCGACCACTTCGCCAATGAAATACAGGCCTGGCTGCGTCTTGCACTCCATGGTCTGCTGCGACAGCACCCGCGTGTCCACACCGCCCAGCGTGACCTCGGCCTTCTTGTAGCCCTCGGTGCCGGTGGGCGTCAGCTCCCAGCGCGCCAGCTGTTCGGCCAGCCGCGCCAGGGCCTTGTCGCTGGCCTCGTTGATGGGGCGCTGCCAGTCGGGCTCGCGCTGGGCCCAGGCATCGGCCAGGCGGCTCGGGACCAGGGTGGCCAGCTCGTTGGCAATCAGCTTGCGCGAGCGGGCTTTGCCCTGCGCCAGCGCAGCCGGTAGATCGACGGTGGGCGCGAGGTCGATGGCCAGCGGCGTACCTTCCTGCCAGTAGCTGGAGATCTGCAGCACTGCGGGGCCCGAGAGGCCGCGGTGGGTGAACAGCAGATCCTCGTCGAAGACCATGCGGTTCTTCTTGGAGCCGGTGCTGATCTGCACCGGCACTGCCAGCCCGGCCAACTGCGCATACGGCGCCCAGAGAGCGCCATCAAAGGTCATCGGCACGAGGCCGGGGCGGCGCTCGATGAGTGGGATGTTGAACTGCTGCGCCAGGCGGTAGCCAAAGTCGGTCGCACCGATCTTGGGAATGGACAACCCACCCGTGGCGACGACCAGCGAGCGCGCCCGCACCGGGCCTCGGTCAGTATCAATTTGATAGCTGCAAGCGCCTGATGGATCAGCGCCAGGGGCTGAAAACGCTATGTTTTTGACCGCACAAGGCTGCCAATGCGTCACCTGGCCCGCCGCGCACTCGGCCAGCAGCATGGCAATGATGTCCTCGGCCGAGCGGTCGGCAAACAGCTGGCCCTTGTGTTTTTCGTGGAACGCAATGCCGTGTTTTTGTACCAGCGCAACGAAGTCGGCGGGTGTGTAGCGCGACAGCGCCGAGCGGCAGAACTGCGGGTTCTGCCCCACAAAATGTTTGTGGGGCGCGGCAGGGTCCAGGTCGCGGTTGGTGAAGTTGCAGCGCCCGCCGCCCGAGATGCGGATCTTCTCGGCCACCTTCTCGGCATGGTCGATCAGCAATACCTTCAGGCCCCGCTGGCCCGCCTGGGCGGCGCAGAACAGGCCGGCGGCACCGGCGCCGATGATGACGGCGTCAAAAACAGAGGGGGTGTGGGGCACAGTAATGAACAGGCAGCGGTGGCGGGGCCGCCATTGTCGCCGCAGCGTTCATCGGGGCGATCACGCCGTCATTGCCGGTACACCCCGCCGGAGCCCACCACCGCAATGTCCACAAAATTCGAGCCGTGGTGGTTCTGTGCGCTGAACTGGTAGCTGTAGCCGCCCAGGTCGAGGTTGCCCAGGCCTTCCATGGCCTGGACCAGGCTGGCCCGGGTGACGCCGGGCCCTGCCGCGCGCAGGCCTTCAATGAGCACGCGCGCATCCATGTAGCCGGTATAGCGGTCGTAGTCCACGGGCTTGTCGTGGCGCTTCATGGATGCCTGGAATTCGCGCGTGAGTGCAATCGTGGGCTTGCTCGGCGATGGGCCGGTGCGCGCTACGGCCAGGCCGCGCGCATCGTCGCCCAGCGCCTTGAGCACCGCCGTGCCCGCGCCCAGAGACAGGGTGTAGACCGGCACGCCCAGGTTCGCACGGTTGGCGCGTACATAGGCCACCACGGGCGGGCCCGCCGCCACCAGCAGCACGGCTTGTGGTTTCTGGGCGGCCAGGGCCTTGGCGGCTTCGTTGGCGTCTTCCCCGGTCGGGGCGAGGGCATGCGAGCCGGCCAGCGTCGCGCCCTCGGCGGCAAGGGTCTTTTCGACCAGTGGCAAAAGCAGCTTGCCAAAGTCATTGTTCTCGTAGGCCACGGCGATGCGTGCACTTTGCACGGCCACCAGGTTGCGCACAATTTTCACCAGCTCATCGGCGTAGCTGGCCCGGGTGGTGAACAGATAGGGGTGCTGCTGTGCCCGGATGGCGGGGCTGCCGGTGTACACCGAGATCAGCGGCAGCCTGGCTTGCGCCAGGTAGGGCAGCAGCGCCATCACCTGAGACGTGCCGGACACGCCAAACAGGGCCAGCACACCCTCTTTTTCGCTCAGCTGCTTGGCGTTCTCCAGCGTGCGGCGTGGATCGAACCCATCGTCCAGCGACACCAGCCGGACCTTGCGCCCGCCGATGCCGCCCTTGGCGTTGGCGTCTTCCACCGCGGCATCCTGTCCTTCATGGATGGGCGCGAGAAAAGGGGCCATGCCACCCGACAACGCGGTAGACCGGCCAATGAGAATGTCGCCCTTGCCTGGAGCGGGTTGTGCTCTGGCGGACAGGCTGGCGAGGGCCGCACCGCCTGCCAGCGCCAGCACGAGACTGCGGCGGCGCGCCAGGGAAAGCAGCTGGCTAGTGGGCAGGGCAACGTGGGTCTTCATCAAACAGCTCCTCCTGGTGTCGGCCACCGTGGCCACAAGGTGCGGCGATGGTAGGAGGGCGGTGGCTGCGCACCCACCGGGTTTTTACCGGGGCTGCGTCAAGTTAGGGACAGGCGCCTATCCCTATCCCTTGCGCAGGAGCGGAAACCTGGACGGCTGTCCAAAGCCATGGGGCACGCAGCCGCTTCGCACGCCGTGCTTCGTGGGCCAGGGCCCGGTGTGATCGCGGAGGCGGCGGGCAGGTTGTGCGCGGCGCGTTAGCATGTGGCATCCACCCGCCAAGGACTGCTCCATGAAACCGATCCACTGTGCCGCCTGCGCCCTGGCGCTGGGCTTTCTGGCCCCGGCGTGGGCCATCAACAAATGTACGGACGCCAATGGCAAGGTGTCGTTCCAGGACGAGCCCTGCGCGGGCCAGGGCGAGAAGATCGAGGTACGGCCTGCCATGCAGGGCGCCAGTCCCGTTCAGCCCGGCCCCTCCACCGCAAAGGAAGGCGCCTTCGGCGCAACCTGGCAGCGCAAGCACTATCTGCAGAACCAGGGCGTGCCCCAGGCGCGCGCGGCCGTCGAGCGCAACCAGCAGGAATGCGCTGCAATGGCACCGGATACCGCAGTGGCCCATGCGGGCCCGCTGCGGCGCAGCACCCTGGCGTCAGGCTCCCAGTTCGCGCAGGAGCGTGCGGCCGGGGCCGACAAGGACAAGGCCGCGTGTGAGGCGCGAACCAACGAGCTGCGCAACCAGCTGAAGTCGCTCGAAGCCGAACTCGGCAAGCTGTAATGCTTCGGGCGGGCCTACCTCAGCCCTTCCAGGTGAACGGAAACTTGAACTGCTTCACAAACCCGTTGGGCACATAGTCGCCCAGCACGCCGTAGTGTTCGGGCCAGAGCTTGGTGCTTTTCACGGCGGTGCCAAAGAGGTAGTCAAGGAAGGCAAAGTGCGCGGCGTAGTTCTTGTCCAGCGCCTCCTGGTCCTGGCTGTGGTGCCAGTGGTGGAAGTTGGGCGTGACCAGCACGTAGCGCAGCGGGCCCAGGCGCACGCTCACGTTGGCGTGGTTGAACACGGCCTGGAAGCCGACGATGACGATGTAGGCGTCGATCACTTCCTTGGAAAAACCCAGCACGTAGATGGGGGCCAGCACCAGCGTGCGCGTGATGATCAGCTCCAGGATGTGCTGGCGCGATCCCGCCATCCAGTCCATGCTCTTGACGCTGTGGTGCACGGCGTGCAGGCGCCACAACACCGGTACCTCGTGGTAGGCACGGTGGGTCCAGTACTGCACCAGGTCGGCCACCAGCACGATGAGGAACAGCGCCACCCAGAAGTTCAGGCCCTGCACCCAGCCGCGAATACCGTCGTTGGCCGCCCAGCCAAAAAACCGGTGCACGATGAGGTTGGTGGCCAGCAGCACGAAGCCCACCACCATGTGGTTCACGATGAAATGGTGGAAGTCCGTCTGCCACTCGGCGCGGAAGATGGGCTGGTCCTTGCGCAGCGCGAACAGCTTCTCGATGAAGATGAAGATCAGGGAGCTGCCCAGCAGGTCGAGGATGAACCAGTCCAGGCCGATGTACGGGGTGTTGTCGGGGAAGTTCGGGTCCACCTCGACTTTGTGGCCGCCCAGGAACGCCGCCAGCGCCACCATGGCAAAGGCAAACGTGGCCAGCCAGCGCGAGCGGTTGAAGAGGATGTTGACGAGGGAGATGCCCCCTGCGATGGCCATGGCGGTCAGCATGATGTAGCGGATCACCGTTACGTCGTAGCTCTTGCGCAGTTGTGGCGTGGTCAGGTATTCGGGGAAGTGGAAGGCCAGCACGCCCAGAAAACACAGGATGGCCAGCGTGAGCGCAATCACGCCGGACACGAGGCCCCGCCCGCGCCGCAGCGCGCCATGGCTTTCGGTGAATTCATTGAGTTTGTCGATTTCGAGCATGCTTTCCCCTCTGGCCTCCCGGCCTGCTTGGCTTTTTGATGGGCCGTGATCTGGCTTGTGTGGCGCGAGTGTAGCGGCCTGCGGCGTTGTGCCTGCAACACGGTGGAGCCCTAAAATCGTGGCATGAACATCCCTTCACACCAACTCAGCATGACGGTGCTGATGTCTCCCGACATGGCCAATTTCTCCGGCAATGTGCACGGCGGGGCCATTCTCAAGCTGCTGGACCAGGTGGCCTATTCGTGCGCAAGCCGCTATTCGGCCTGCTATGTGGTGACACTGAGCGTAGACCAGGTGATGTTCCTGCAGCCCATCCATGTGGGGGAGCTGGTGACCTTCCTGGCCAGCGTGAACTACACCGGTTCCTCGTCGATGGAGGTCGGCATCAAGGTGGTGGCCGAAGACATCCGCTCGCAGGTGGTGCGGCATGTGAACAGCTGCTTCTTCACGATGGTGGCCGTGGACGAGGCGCGCAAGCCGGTGCAGGTGCCGCCGCTGTCGCCTTCCACGCCCGACGAACGCCGCCGCTGGGATGCGGCACTGCTGCGCAAGTCCTTGCGCAAGGAGCTGGCGGAGCGTTTCAGGCAGGTGCGCGAGACCGCTGGCGGGTAGGCCGGGAACCCGGAACAAAAAAGGGCCCCTGCATGGCAGGAGCCCTTGTTCAATGGGGGAAAAAGTTGCTTAGCGCGCGGCGCAGAAACCGAATTCGGCCGCTGCCCCGGGGGCGAGGGTCTTGTTCCAGTCCACACCGGACGCGTTCAGGTTGCTGCCCGCCTGCGACCAGGTGGCATTCCACAGGTTGTTGACGGTGCCGCTCACGGGGATGGTGATGGCCCAGTTGCCCGCGGCATTGCCCTGGTTGGTGACCCGAACCCGCTGGCAATAGCCTGAGTTCCAGACGCTGTCCATCATCTCCTGCACCGAGAAACCGCCGGCAGGCGTTGGCGTGGTGGGCGTGGTTGGGGTCGTGGGAGTGGTTGGTGTTGTCGGGGTGGTGGGCGTCGTGCCATCGCCCCAGAGCCGCTGCAGCAGCTGGACCTTGTCGGTGCGCACGGTGGTCCAGTCGTCATCCAGAATGCCGCCGGTGTCGCCACTGTTGGGGTTCCACGACCAGTAGAAGCCGCTGCGCATGCCCTTGCCGACCATGTAGTCCACCAGCGCGTTCTGCCACAACACGTCGCGCGCATCGCCACGGCCAAACTTGCCGCCGAACTCGCCCAGCATCACGGCATAGCCCGCCTGCACGAACTGGCCGAAATGCTGGTCCCAGATCGCCGGCATGTTGCTCGGGAAGTTGGAGGCGTTGAAGTAGGGCTGTACATAGACATCGGGCCCATAGGTGTGCGGCGCCAGCAGCAGGCGGTTGGCCGGAATGTTCAGGGGCGTGCAGGCCAGGGGTTCCAGGTTGCCACCCCAGAAGTGCGCGTTGCCGCCCGAGCAGCTGGGGTTCTCGCCGATGCCTTCCACGGCGATCAGCCACTGAGGCGCCACTTGCAGCACGGCCGCTGCGGCGCGCTCGGCCGCGCGGTTCCAGTCCGTGGCGTTGTTGCCGGTGCCCCAGGTGGCCGCGCCGTGGGGTTCGTTCTTGATGTCCAGGCCGATCACGCCGGGTACGCCTGCGTAGCGCTGCGCCACAAAGGTCAGGTCGCTGATCCACTGCTGCTCGCTGTAGCCGGGGGTGTACCAGAGTTCACTGATGGTCTGGCAATCGGGGGTGTGGTGGTCCAGCAGCACATACATGCCACGGTTGCTCAGCTCGCTGACGACCTTGTCCATCACCTGGATGGCTGACAGGCCCTGCAGGTCGGTATTGCGGCTGTAGTCGATGCTGTCGGGCGGGGCCGAGCCGTGCAGGGTGGCGGGGCAAAACGGCAGGCGCACGGCATTGAAGCCCTGGGCCTGCATCTGCGTGATCATGTCGGTCCAGTTGCGTGCCCACAGGCCATGCACCACGTGGTTGTTGGTCTCAAAGCCAAACCAGTTCACGCCGCGCAGCTGGATGGCCTTGCCTGCACCGTCCAGCACCTTGCCTGCATTGATTTCGTAGCTCCAGGCCATGCTGGTGCTTGCCAGCAGGCAACCGGCCAACGCCAGGCTCTTGCACAGGGTGGTGATCTTCATGGCTTACGCGTCTCCCGAAAGTGTTGTGTGTCTGGCGTGAAAAAGGGGCGGGTCCGCTGCAGCCGGGCCACCGCCTGTCCGTGGTCGGAGTGTGGGCGCTCTGCCCATCCGCCACCGTTTCCAATGGCTGTCAATTGTAAGTGCCTGTTGCACCCTTTTCAGGCTGCGCCACGGCTGCGTCCGGCCAGCGACACCGCCTGCAGCGAAAGTCCGTCGATTTCGTTGGTGATGCCGGAAAGTACGTTCGCCACCACGGCGAATTCCCGCCCGTGCTGGCCTGCGCGGGCCGCCATGACCTGGGCATTGAAGCTGACCACCTTGGCCTCGCGGGCCACCGTCTGGATCGACGCCACAATGCCTGCCAGCTCCTTCATGAGGGTTTCGGACTTCGCCTTGCCCACCTGGTCGAACACCGTGGTGGCGGTATTGAGCGCCTCCAGCACACTGTCGGTGGTTTGTACGAGCTGGTCCAGCACTTCCTCGACGCGTGGGCTGCGGCGTTCCGTGAAGTCCAGCGCGGTGCCTACCTGTTGTGCAAAGGCGTCGATGGTGGCGCCCACGCCGCTGGGGCCTTGGTACACCTTGCGGATGCGGTCGGCATCGGCGGTATCAAGGTGGCGCGGCGTATCTACCAACGTGGCCTGGCTGGTGGTGAACAGTGCCAGCGTGCTGCGTGCTGCTTTCAGATGCAGGTCGCTGCCGCCCGCTGCCAGCACGGTCTGCAGCACCATGCGTTGGGACAGCATGCGCTGGCGCGCTGCGAGGTTGACCAGCGACATCTCGTTGTCGCGGGGTGCCGATGACGGGGCCACGGAGGGGGTGAAGGGCGCTGGAGCGGTGCCGGTGCGTGGGGAAAGGGAATAGGCTGCCATGGGGGTCCTTTCGCGCATTGCATTCAGATACATGTTTCAAGCAATACCCGGGCCAATGTGCTGGATGCGTGTTGCAAAAAAGGGAGTTTTCTGTGCTTGCCGCGCGTCTCTGTGGCGGCGCTAGGCGGGGCAGTACAAGTGCCTCGTCGCAAAGGGGCAAGCAAGGCCTGCTCCGGCCAACAAGCGTGGGAAGCGGGCCAGGGTGCACCGGCATGGCGCGCACCCCGTGCACCAGAGTTGCCGGTACGTCGGGAGGCCCTGCCTTGCGGGGTTCTACACGGCGCGCCGCGCCAGCGGGGCGTCAGCGGCGGCATCCTGCGATGTCAGGGCCACGCCGCGCACCACATCGCCCACCACGATCACCGACGGGCTGGCCAGCCCGTCGCGCGTGATGGTGGCGTGCAGCGCACCCAGGGTGGTGACCGCATGCCGCTGGTGTGGCAGGCTGGCGTGCTGGATGATGGCCACGGGTGTGCTGGCGGGCAGGCCGGTGAGCAGTTCCTGCTCGATGGTGGCAGCGCCACTCACGCCCATGTAGATCACCAGCGTGAGCTTGGCGTCGCGGGCCGTGGCGGCCAGCTGGCGCCAGTCGGTGCCCGCGTCGCCGGGCTTGGCGTGGCCGGTGACAAACACCACGCCGTGGGCATGCTCACGGTGGGTGAGCGGTGCGCCCAGCGAGGTCAGGCCCGCCAGGCCCGCCGTGATGCCGTTGACCACAGTGACGGGCACACCGGCGGCGCGCAGGTGCTCCACTTCTTCACCACCACGGCCAAAGATGAACGGATCGCCACCCTTGAGGCGTACTACGTTCTCGCCTTCGTTCACCGCCATCAGCATCAGCTTTTCAATGAAGGCCTGGGGGGTGCTCTTGCAGCCGCCACGCTTGCCCACGTAGATGATGCGGGCCGTGGGGGATGCGTGTGCCACGATGGCATCGCTCACCAGGTCATCCACCAGCAGCACGGTGGCCGCCTGGATGGCCTTGAGCGCCTTGATAGTCAGCAGCTCTGGGTCGCCCGGGCCTGCGCCGACCAGCGTGCAGCTGCCGCCGGTGCCCAGGTGGGGTGTGGAGGGGGGCAGGGTGGTGGTGGGCGTGGGGCGGCTCATGGGGATGTCTCCGAAACTGTTTGATCGGCAAGTCGCAAGATATGTTCCACCTGCCGTTTGATGGCCGGCGGGATCGGCAACTCGCCGGCCATCACGCGGCGCGTGTAGGCCGCCGTGGTGGCTACATCGATCTCTGCAGGCAGGCCGGGCACCTCGCTGGCCGTGCCAGGCTGCTGGGATTCCAGCACCTGGTGCACGCCGCGCACAAAACCGTCGTAGCGGGGCGTGCGGCGGGGGTCGGTGGCGACCTCGCCTTCCAGGCCGCGCGAGAGCAGTGCTGTCATGCCCAGCGTGCCGAACGTGGTTTGCAGCATCTCGAAGTATTCGGGATGGGTGTAGGCAGTGACCACGACCGAGGGCCCTGCGCACGGGCTCATCAGCTTGACCACGCTGTGCCCCGGGTTGCGCAGGCCTACCACCTCGCGCACCGACAGCAGGCGCGCCAGGCCCGCGTGCAGGTGTTGGGTGTGGATGTGGCGCACTGTGCCATTTGCTATCTTTTCAGGAGCTGTTAGCGCAGGTATATCCAGCGCTAGCAGCACATCCGATGCCAAAATGCGGCGCGCCTCGGTGCGCATGCCGTGCAGCAGCACGGGCAGGCCCTCACGTGCCAGCAGCAGGGCCAGCAGCGGCGTCAGCACCGGCAGCTTGCGCGCACCGTTGTAGCTGGGCAGCACGATGAGCGGGCGGTCGGTGGCGGGCAGCAGGGCCAGGCGCTGGTGCGTGGCATCGAGAAAGCCGCACATCTCCTCCGAGGTCTCGCCCTTGATGCGCATGGCCAGGCAAAAGGCGCCGATCTCCAGGTCGCTCACCTGACCATCCAGCACCTGGCCGAACAGATCCGTGGCCTGCTCACGCGTGAGCGGCTTGGCGCCGCGTGCGCCACGGCCGATCTCTTTGATGTACTGGCTAATGCCCATGGTCTTTTTTTGGCGGGATCGGTGAAACAGGGCTCCAGCGTCGTTATCTCGGCTTGCCGTACGCAAGTACTGTCTGCGCCGAGATGCCTAGCTGGAGCCCTGTTGCACCAATCCTGGTGTCTTGGGGGATATGCTCGCTATTTTCCTGCAACCTAGAGAACTTTTCGTTATATGGCGGCCTGCGCCAGGGGTTTGGACGCCAATGGACCGGTGGCGCGCACCATGCGCTTGAGTTCGGGCAGGCACGAGCCGCAGTTGGTGCCGCAGCGCAGCTTGCCCTGCAGCTGGGCCAGGCGGTCGTCGTCGGTGCCGTGGCAGCGCGCCAGCTCGGCGGTGATGGCGGTGTCCGTCACGTTGAAGCAGGTGCACACCGATTTGCCGCGCGACTGCACGGCCACGGGTGCCTTGGCGCCGGGCACCAGCAGCAGGCGGCCATAAGTTTGCGCGGGCAGCTCTTCCTGCAGCAGGGTCTTGAGCCAGCCCTCGGCGCTGGTGTCGCCTGCCAGCACGATGCCTTCGAGAGTGGTGGTGTCACCGTGGCGTGCCAGCCGTGCGGCGCGGCGCTGGCCGCGTTTTTTGTCGGCGTAGCGCAGCGTGTCGGTGGTGGCCAGTCCCATCAGGGCTTCGATGCGTTCCACCGTGGCGTCCGGCGGGGCTTCGTGCGCGGCGGCGCGCAGCAGCACACCCACGCGCTCGCGCCCGGGTTCGCCCAGCGGCGTATTGTTGCTGAAGGGCACACAACTGGCAAACGGAAACTGCGCCATCAGTGCGGACAGCGCTTCGCGCGTGGCCTGGGCGCTGCTGGAGGGCAGCCAGGCCATGGCCAGCAGCGTCCAGGGCAGCTCGGCCTTGAGGACCTTGATGGCCGCGTGCTTGAGCTCGGGCTGCTTGGACGTGGGGCAGTAGGCCGAGGTGGTGAGCGCGTTCACGCCTGCCAAGCGCTCGCCGGTGGACGAGCAGCCGCTCAAGAACTCGCTGCCCCAGTGCATGGCCATGAACGCCTGCGACAGGCCCACGGTGGTGTCGGCCTGCGCGGGCACCACGATGGTGCCGCGCTTGCTCGTCACGTAGACCAGGTCGCCGTTCTTCAGGCCGCGCCGCTCCATGTCCTGCGGGTGCAGCTGCACGCTGGGCTCGGCCACATGGCCAAACAGGCGGCCCAGGGTGCCGGTGCGCGTCATGCCGTGCCACTGGTCGCGCAGGCGGCCCGTGGTCAGGCTGAAGGGGTAGCGCGATTCGCGTTGTTCGGCCGTAGGCAACCAGGCGTGTGCTGCAAAACGTGCGCGGCCATCGGCGGTGGGGAAGATGCCGTCTTCGTACAGGCGGGCCTTGCCGGTGGTGGTGCCTTCAGGCAGCGGCCACTGCTGGGGGCCTGCAGATTCGAGCATGTCCCACGACAGACCGGTGATGTCCAGGTCGCGTCCGCGGGTGCTCTCGCGGTGCTCGTTCCATACGGTTTCGGCGCCCGCATCGGCGGCGTCCGTGGTGTAGGGGAACAGCGTGGGTTGGCCGGGCCGCAGGCGGGCCTCCAGCTGGTGCGCAAACTGCACCGCAATGGCCCAGTCGTGGCGCGCCTCGCCGGGGGCGGGCACTGCAGAGCGCACGCGCGAGATGCGGCGTTCGCTGTTGGTCACCGTGCCAGTCTTCTCGCCCCAGGTGGTGGCAGGTAGCAGCAGGTCGGCATAGGCACAGGTGGCGGCGGTGGCAAAGGCCTCCTGCACCACCACGAACTCGGCGCGCTGCAGTGCGCGGCGCACGGTGGCCTGGTCTGGCATGCTCTGCGCGGGGTTGGTGCAGGCAATCCACAGGGCCTTGATCTCGCCGTCGGCAGCGGCCTGGAACATCTCCACCGCTGTCTTTCCGGGCTTGCTGGGCACATCGGCCACGCCCCACAGCGCGGCCACTTCGGCGCGGTGCTGCGGGTTGGTCAGGTCGCGGTGGGCGGTCAGCAAATTGGCCAGGCCCCCCACTTCGCGGCCGCCCATGGCGTTGGGCTGGCCCGTCAGGCTGAACGGGCCTGCGCCGGGCTTGCCGATCTGCGCGGTGGCCAGGTGCAGGTTGATGAGCGCTGCGTTCTTGGCCGTGCCGCTGCTGCTCTGGTTGAGGCCCTGGCAGTACAGGCTCAACGTAGCCTTGGACGTGGCAAACCACTTGGCGGCGGTGGTCAGGTCGGCCACCGAAATGCCACACACCTGGGCCACACGGTCGGGCGTGGCTTCGCGCACCAGGGCCTTGAGTTCGTCAAAGCCCGTGGTGTGCGCGCCGATGTAGGCGGCGTCGATCCAGCCTTCCCACAGCATGATGTGCAGCATGCCGTTGAACAGCATCACGTCGCTGCCCGGCTGGATAGGCAGGAACAGGTCAGCCATGCCGGCCGTGTCGGTGCGGCGCGGGTCGGCCACGATGACCTTCATGCCGGGGTTGGCGGCGCGTGCGTCTTCGATGCGGCGGAACAAGATGGGGTGCGCCCAGGCTGCATTGCTGCCCACGATGAACAGGCACTGCGCGTGTTTCACGTCGTCGTAGCAGGCGGGGGGCGCGTCGGCGCCCAGCGTCTGCTTGTAGCCCGCCACGGCGCTGCTCATGCACAGGCGCGAGTTGGTGTCGATGTTGTTGGTGCCGATCAGGCCCTTGGCGAGCTTGTTGAAGACGTAGTAGTCCTCGGTCAGCAACTGGCCGCTCACGTAAAAGCCCACGGCGTCGGGGCCGTGCTGCTGGATGGTGTGGGCAAACTTCTCGGTGGCCAGGCCCAGGGCCGCGTCCCATGAGATGGCGCGTGGAGCATCGCTGCGTTGCAGACGTTGCTGCGGCTGCAGCAGCCGGGTCTGCAGCGTGATGGGGCTGCTGGCGGTGAGGTGCAGGGTCGAGCCCTTGGTGCACAGGCGGCCAAAGTTGGCGGGGTGGTTTGGGTCGCCCCGCACCCCAGTGATCTGGGGGCCGTCGCTTTCGATGATCACGCCGCAGCCTACGCCACAGTAGGGGCAGGTGGATTTGGTTTCTTGCATGGCGTGGATTCCAGATATTTTTGGACTCCAGCGCTTGTTGATAAAGCGCTGGCAGCTATTTATTTGATAGCGTTGGTGGTCGATGGGCCTTTGGACCTGCGGACAGAGGGCGCGGGGCGGGTGTTCAGGCCGCCAGGCCGCGCCGCACCGGCCCTGCCAGGGGCCGTGCCAGATCGAGCGCATGCGAATCCAGCTCCAGTGCATCCAGGTACACCGCGCCATCTTCCACCTTCACGGCGAACTTGGGCGTGCAGCCTTCGTCGGGCGCGGACGCCTGCCCGTCGCACAGGCCGATGGTCCAGTTGTGCAGCGGGCAGGCTACGTGGGTGCCAAACACGATGCCCTGCGACAGCGGGCCGCCCTTGTGCGGGCAGCGGTCCAGCAGCGCGAACACGCCCCCGGCGTCGTTGCGGAACACGGCCACATCCAGGCCCTGGGGGCGCGCCACGCGGCGCGAGCCCAGCTCGGGGATGTCCTCCACGCGGCAGATCAGCTTCCATTGCGGGGTGTGGGTCGTGGTCATCGCGGTTCCTTCGGTGTCTTGGGATGTTGTGGGGGAGCCTGCCAGGGTTTTCGTGGAGCGGCTCGTTATTTGTTGGGGCTTGTGGCAGCTTCTCAGGCCGCGAGCGCCGCGTACATGCCAGTCACGCGGTCCATGCTGGAGAGCAGGTTCTCGCTGGCCACGAACACCTCGGCCACTTGGCGGTTCACGTTGCCACCACCCTGCATGCGCTGCAGCGCGGCGTCAAAAAACACCCACTGCCCGTCGGCCAGCTGCAGTTCCTGGCGGATGCGGTTGGTGGCCTGGGGGGCGTTGCGCAGCAGCTCGGTGGCTGCGATGAATTCGCCGCGGGCCTTGGCGATCTCGGTGGTGGCGGTGGCCGCGTCCACGGGCAGCATGGCGGCCAGGTAGAACTTGGCCATGCGCTGGCTCAGCATGCGCTGGCGGCCCGCAACATTGACCAGCTGGCCCACGGGCTTGCCCAGGGCAGCTTCGTACTGCGTGGTGCCCTGATGGGCCAGGGCCAGCACCTTGGCATCGGCCTGCAGCATGGCACTGGCGTTGTCGGTGGACGAGGTTTCGGCCGCCAGCGTGACCTTGTGGGCGGCCCACGCGGTCTCCAGCTTCAGATAGGTCTCGCGGATGGCGGGCGAAGGCGCAAAGGCCTTGAGCTCTGCCAGCTGGCGCTCGAACAGTGCCATGGACTGGTCCAGTACCTGGCGCGCCGTGGGCGTGTCGGCCTTGTGGGACAGGGCCAGCCAGGCCTTGCCCACACGCTGGCTCAGCATGCGCTGGCGCCCGGCCTTGTTGATGGCGTCGTTGAGGTCGCTGATCTGGGCGTGGGCGTTGCCCAGCGGGGCCAGGGCGCTGCACGCGGCGGTGCAGCTGGCGGCGGTCAGGAGGGTTCTGCGGTGCATGGTGGGGTTCTTTAGGGGCTCGGACGATCAGGTGCCCATCAGGCGCCCAAGGGGGCAAACTGGCGCGTGTCCACGGCCGCCTTGTCAAATTCAAACCAGGGATCGGGCTCGCCGTCCAGCGCAAACTGCAGCTGCTCCCACAGCGCCTTGCGGCCTTCGTGGTCGTCGAGGATGCGCTTTTTCACGTAGTCCAGCCCCACGCGGTCCACGTAGTGCACGGTGCGCTCCAGGTACCAGCCTTCCTGGCGGTACAGCTCGCAGAAAGCGCCGGTGTACTCCAGCACTTCTTCCGACGTCTTGAGCTTGGTGAAGAAGTGCGCCACCTCGGTCTTGATGCCGCCGTTGCCGGCCACGTACATCTCCCAGCCCGAGTCCACGCCGATGATGCCCACGTCCTTGATGCCGGCCTCGGCGCAATTGCGCGGGCAGCCCGACACCGCGAACTTCACCTTGTGCGGCGCGTACATGCGCCACATGGCGCGCTCCAGGTCCTTGCCCATCTGCGTGCTGTCCTGGGTGCCCATGCGGCACCACTCGCTGCCCACGCAGGTCTTCACGGTGCGCAGGGCCTTGGCGTAGGCGTGGCCGCTGGGCATGCCGATGTCCTTCCACACGTTGACCAGGTCTTCCTTCTTCACGCCCAGCAAATCGATGCGCTGGCCGCCCGTGACCTTGACGGTAGGGATCTTGTATTTGTCTACCGCATCGGCAATGCGGCGCAGTTCGTCGGCTGTGGTCTCCCCGCCCCACATGCGCGGGATGACGCTGTAGGTGCCGTCTTTCTGGATGTTGGCATGGCTGCGTTCGTTGATGAAGCGGCTTTGCGGGTCGTCCTTGGCCTCTTTGGGCCAGGTGCTGATGAGGTAGTAGTTGACCGCAGGGCGGCAGCTGGCGCAGCCGTTGGGCGTCTTCCATTCCATGAACTTGAACACATCGGCGATGGTCACCAGCTTGCTGCTGCGGATCGCGTCGCGCACGGCCTGGTGGCCGTGGTCGGTGCAGCCGCACATGGCCTTGGTCTTGGGCGTGGCGCTGTAGTCGCCGCCCGCTGTGAACATGATGATCTGCTCCACCAGCCCGGTGCACGAGCCGCAGGAGGCGCTGGCCTTGGTGTGCTTGCGCACTTCATCCAGCGTGAACAGGCCTTTTTCCTTGATGGCCTTGCAGATGGCACCCTTGGTCACGCCGTTGCAGCCGCAGACCTCGTCGCTGTCTTGCATGGCGGCGGCCTTGCTCTGGCCCTGGTGGCCCGTGTCGCCCAAGTGCGATTCGCCGAACATGAGCTTGTCGCGCAGGTCGGTCACGCTGCGACCGTCGCGCAGCAGCTTGAAGTACCAGCTGCCGTCCACCGTGTCGCCATACAGGCAGGCGCCCACCAGCTTGTCGTCCTTGATGACGAGCTTCTTGTACACGCCGCCAAAGGGGTCGCTCATCACGATTTCCTCGGTGCCTTCACCGCCCTGGAAGTCGCCGGCCGAGAACAAGTCGATACCGGTGACCTTGAGCTTGGTGGAGGTCAGCGAGCCCTGGTAGCGGCCGATGCCGAACTCGGCCAGGTGGTTGGCCAGCACCTTGCCCTGCTCGAACAGCGGGGCCACCAGGCCATAGGCGATGCCCCGGTGCGCGGCGCATTCGCCCACGGCGTAGATGCGTGCGTCGGTAGTGGTCTGCAGCGTGTCGCTCACCACAATGCCGCGGTTCACGTGCAGGCGCATCTTTTCAGCCAGCGCTGTGTTGGGACGGATGCCCACGGCCATCACCACGAGGTCGGCGGGCACCTCGGTGCCATCCTTGAACTTGATGCCCGCCACGCGCCCGTCGGCGTTGCCCACGAGTTCCTGCGTTTGCGCACCGATCAAAAACTGCATGCCGCGCTGCTGCAGCGAGTCCTGCAGCATCTTGCCCGCCACATCGTCCAGCTGACGTTCCATGAGCCACGGCGCCACGTGCACCACGGTGACCTGCATGCCGCGTTTCATGAGGCCGTTGGCAGCCTCCAGGCCCAAGAGGCCGCCGCCGATGACCACGGCATGTTTGTAGGTAGCTGCGGCGTCGATCATCGCCTGGGTGTCGGCAATGTCGCGGTAGGCCAGCACACCCTTCAAGTCCTTGCCCGGCACGGGCAGGATGAAGGGGTTGGAGCCAGTGGCCATGATCAGGCGGTCGTATTCGGCGGTGATCACGTCGCCTGCGGCACTGGTCGCGCTGACCACGCGGCGCACACGGTCCACGTCGGTCACCGTAAAACCGGTGTGCAGCGTGATGTGGTTGTCGGCATACCAGGACCAATCGTTCAGAATGATCTCGTCGATGGTCTGCTCGCCGGCCAGCACGGGCGAGAGCAGGATGCGGTTGTAGTTGGGGTGCGGCTCGGCACCGAACACCGTGATGTCGTACAGATCGGGGGCAATCTTGAGCAGCTCTTCCAGCGTGCGCACACCGGCCATGCCGTTTCCTACCATCACCAGCTTGAGCTTTTTCATCGTGACTCCGTCGGTTCTATCGCCTGGGCGATTCGAAAAACAAAAAAGGCGTCCACACGATGCTGCTTCGACTTTCATTCGAAACCGCATGTGCGGACGCCTTCGTCCGTACAACCCATCAGTGCGCCATTGCACGGGTGAATTGCGTGACCTCGTGAGGTCGTTGCTGGGGTTAAGCAATGCTTGTGCCAGTCGGTTTGCACTGATGTGGGGCGGCTTTTGGGGGGTGAAGGGGGCTGTGTGCGGGTGGGCGGTGCAGGGCTGCCCCGGCGCCGCGCAGCGGCCGTGGGTGTGCGCCCTGGCCTGGCGCGGCGCGCACCACCTTGGGCACGGAACCTGCATGGAGCTGGTGCATGAGTTTTGAACTGGATTTCGGCCACGCCTCGCAGGCTGGGCGCAACGAGCTGAACGAGGACTTCGCCGCGCTGGTGCAGGGCCAGGGACGCGACCGCGAGCGCGGCGCGATTGCCGCCATTGCCGATGGCGTGAGCACCGGAGGCAATGGCCGCGAGGCTGCGCAGACCTCGGTGAACACGCTGGTGAACGACTACTTCGCCACGCCCGACACCTGGGACACCACGGTGGCGCTGGACCGCATCCTGTCCGCCCACAACGGCTGGCTTGCCTCCATGAACCGGCGGCGCCAGCCTGCGGTGGGGCTGACCACGCTGACCGCGCTGGTGCTGTGCGGCCAGTCGTACACGCTGGCCCACGTGGGCGACACGCGGGCCTACCTGGTGCGCGACGGCCGCCTGCAGCAACTGACCACCGACCACGTCATGTCGCAGCGCGACTTTGCCCACCAGCTCACCCGCGCCATGGGCCTGGATGACCATGTGGTGGTGGACTACAGCCAGGGCGAACTGCGCAGCGGCGACCTGTTTGTGCTGCTGTCGGACGGCGTGCACGGCAGCCTGCCCGAGCGCGAACTGCGCCAGCTGCTGCGCCAGGACGTGGCGGCCCAGGCGCTCTGTGACGAGCTGGCGCAGGCCGCGCTGCGCCGTGGCAGCAGCGACAACGTGACTGCGCTGGTGGTGCGGGTGCAGGGCGCGCTGGAGGCCACACTGCAGGACGAATCCCGCCGCGCGCAGGATCTGCCCGTGCTGCCCCTGCTCAAGGTGGGCGACACCGTGGATGGCCTCACGGTGACGGCCCTGGTGGCCGACAGTGGCATCCACCGCATCTACCAGGTGCGCGACGGGGCCACGCAGCGGCTGTATGCGCTCAAGACCCTGCTGCCCGCGCGTGCCCACGACGTGGAAGAGCGCGCCACGCTGGCGCACGAGGCCTGGGTGGCGCGGCGCATGCAGTCGGGCCAGGCCGCAGCCCATCTGGCGCGGCTCAACGACTGGCCATTGGGCGCCACTGGCACGGGCGATGGCGCGGGGGCCAGCGCGTTTTACCTGCTGTACGACTGGCATTCCGGCGACACGCTGGGGCAGCGCCTGCGCCACCGCCAGCACCTGGCCGTGGGGCAGGCCGTGACGGTGACCGTGCAGGCCGCGCGCGTGCTGGGCTGGCTGCACCGCCAGGGCGTGGTGCACCGCGACATCAAGCCCGACAACCTGCACCTGGGCGACGACGGTGTGCTACGCGTGCTGGACCTGGGTGTGGCCCTCTCCGGCCGCGAACCCGAGGCCACCCGCCGCCTGCACGCGGGCACCCCCAGCTACATGAACCCCGAGCAGTGGCCGGGCTACGAACGCAACGGAGACCCGTCCGGCCAGTTGCCCGATGCGGGCAGCGACCTGTTTGCGCTGGGTGTCACGCTGTACCAGCTGCTCAGCCAGGGGCGCCTGCCTTATGGCGAAGTGGTGCAGTACCAGCTGGGCCGCTACCACCGCGACCCCGTGGCCCCCAGCCGCCACAACCCGGGCGTTCCCATCTGGCTCGACCAGATCGCCTTGAAGGCCGTGGCCCGCAACCGCACGCAGCGCTTCGAAACGGCGGAGGAGCTGCTGCTGGCCCTGGAGCGTGGCGCTTCGCGCCCCTTGTCGGCCTCCGGCCCGCAGCCGCTGATGCAGCGCGACGCCACCGCCTTGTGGAAGATCGCGCTTGCGGTGAGCGTGCTGGTGAATCTGCTGCTGATCTACTGGTTGCTGTTCCTGCCCCGGTAAGGGCCGGTGGTGGTGATTTGCTACTGAAAATATAGCTGATAGCGCTTATGGGATAAGCGCTGGGTCCTGTTTTTGCTTGATTTCAGAGTGCCGAGGTGGTGCGCGGTCTCTGAAACCGGCGCGGCCCCCGCCGGGATGCCGGGCGGGGGCCGTTCGCGCGGTCCATGCCCCCACGCCAGAGGGGCAGGCAGGAAGCCGCAACGCCTCAGGAAGAAGTCCTGGCCCGTCCGCCGCGTTCGGCCCAGGTCCGCGTCCAGCGGATCTGCATCACGCGCAGCAGCAGCAGCATGGCCAGTGCACACACTGCGATGCCCACAAAGCCCCACAGGTACGTGCCGGTGTACTGGCGCGAAATGCCCATGCCGTTGGGGATAAGGCCACCGCCCAGCGCGCCGATCTCGCCGATCATCGAGCCCGCCACCGCCGTGGTCAGTGGCCAGCGCAACGGCACCAGCTGGAACAGTGCGCCGTTGCCAGCGCCCAGCGCTGCAAAACACACCAGGAACAGCAGCATGGTGATGGGCAGTGAGTTCTCTGCCAGGCCGCACAGCACCATGCTCACGGCCGTGATGGCGAGCACACCCGTCAGTGTGTTGACGCCGCCCCAGTGGTCCGACAGCCAGCCGCCAAACACGCGCAAGGCCGCGCCCAGAAAGGCCGCCATCATCGTGAGCTGGCCTGCCTGCACCTTGCTCACGCTGAACTGGTCGTAGAAATAGCTGGGCAAAAAGGCGGTGAGGCCGATGAAGCCGCCAAACGTCACGGCGTAGATCAGGCTGAAGGCCCAGCCGTCCTTTTCGAACAGGCAGGCAATGTGTTCACGAAAGCTGCTGTGGGCCGCAAGGTCTGGAGGCTCTTTGGCGTAGATGGCCATCACCAGCGCGGGGATGGCCACGCTCACGGCGGCAAAACCATACACGGCCTGCCAACCGAACTTTTGCGCCAGCGCGGGCGCCAGCAGGGCGGCCACCGCCGTACCCACGTTGCCGGCACCCACGATGCCCATGGCCAGGCCCTTGTAGCGCGGCGGAAACGAGCCCGAGCCCAGCGACAGCGCCACACCAAAGCTGGCTCCCGCCACGCCCAGCAGAATGCCCATGGCCAGCAGGTCGTTGTAGGTGTGCACGAACAGGAAACCGTAGCCCATGGCCAGGAAGATGCCCGCCATCTCGACCAGCGTGGCGTTCTTGCGGCCGATGTACTGCGCCAGGATGCCCAGCGGAAAACGCATGAGCGCACCCGCAAAGATGGGGATGGACAGCATCATGCCCATCTGCGTCGGCGTGAGCTGGAAGGCCTCGCGGATGAAAGGTGCCATCGCGCCGTTGATCACCCAGATTGCGCACGAGAAGCCGAAATAGAGGAACGACGACCACAGCGTGGGGGCGTGGCCTGACTTGAGAAATTCTCGAAATTGAAGCATGGCGATCTTGCGCAAAGAGGCTGCTGTGCTGTTGCCAGCACACCCGCAGCCGGGCAGAAAACAAAAAGACGCCAACACGGGCTCTGCGGGCTTGGTTGTTTGCCAGCCCCAGCACACCCCATGAAGACGCCAACGTCTTGTTCGCCCAATCCGCCGTTGCACCGGGCTGTCACGCAGCCTGCGTTGGCTGCGCAGGTGATCAAGCAATGGTTATGCCAGCGCCTGTGGGTATGGATTTTGGAAAGGAAACGGGCCCTTGCGCTTATCTGTTATCGATTATTTGCTATACAAATCATAGTAATTGGCGGACAAGCCCCTGGAATGGTGCGTGGCTGCGTGGAGGATGGGCATGGTATTGGTGCGGTGCACCATGTTGGTGATGTGTGGCGGGCGCGTCCGCCATGCGCATTCAGTGTTTCCCTATTGCCAATCCTGGGCCTAGCATGGCAACGGCTTTTTTAGTTGAATGGCCGCGTGCTCCGGGCGAGCGCAAGGCACCTCCACGAAAGGGTTCTCCATGCGCGTCAATCTTCCGGTCAGCACGCAGGAATATGCGTTTCCCAAAGGCCAGACCCTGGTGTCCACCACCGATCTCAAGGGCCGCATCCTGTACTGCAACCCGATGTTCATCGAGGTCAGCAGGTACGAAAAACAGGAGCTTCTGGGGCAACCCCACAACATGATCCGCCACCCCGACATGCCCGAAGAAGCGTTCCGGGACATGTGGGAAACCATTGCCAGCGGCAACCCCTGGTCGGCCCCCGTCAAGAACCGGCGCAAGGATGGAAGCTTTTATTGGGTGATGGCCAACGTCACGCCGCTCATGCAGGGAGACCAGCCCACGGGTTTCATGTCGGTGCGCACCGAAGCCACCCGCGAGCAGGTCCAGGCCGCTGAGCAGCTCTACCGCCAGATGCAGGCTGAAAAATAGGCCGGAACCCTGGTGCACACCCTGCGCGAAGGGCAGGTGATCACCCGCAGCCTGCCGGGCCGCATCGCCCGGGCGCTGCAACCGGGGCCCCTGGGCAAGATCATGCTGTGCACACTGCTGCTGGTGGTCGCGTCCTGGTGCGCAGCGCTGCTGGGCGGGCACACGATGACCCTGGCGGGCGGGGCTGCCTGGCTGGGTGTGGTGCTGCTGGCCCTGGGCATGGCCGTGTACCTGCACCGCGCCACCGTGGCGCCGCTGCTGCAGATGCTGCGCTGGGCCAACCGCATGGCGGCGGGTGACCTCACCCAGAAGATCGCGGCGTCCCGCAACGACACCGTGGGCCAGCTGCAAAAAGCGCTGGCCCAGCTCAACGTGAACCTGTTGTCCATCGTGCGGGACGCGCGCCAGGAGAGTGAGCACATGCAGGTCTCCACGCGCGAGATCGCGCAAGGCAACCAGGACCTCTCATCGCGCACGGAGGCGCAGGCCAGCAACCTGGAGCAGACCGCGGCGTCGATGGAGCAAATCACTGGCACCGTCAAGCAGACAGCTGAATCGGCGCGCCAGGCCACGGTGCTGGCCACCCAGGCCACCCAGGTGGCCGAGCGCAGCAGCGAGGCCGTGGACGGCGTGGCCAGCACCATGAAGCAGATCCAGGCCGCGTCCGGGCGCATCAGCGAGATCACGCAGCTCATCGACTCCATCGCGTTCCAGACCAACATCCTCGCGCTCAACGCTGCGGTGGAGGCCGCGCGCGCCGGCGAGCAGGGCCGGGGTTTTGCGGTGGTGGCGTCTGAAGTGCGCAGCCTGTCGCACCGCACGTTGTCGGCCGCCAAGGAAATCCGCCAGCTCATCGACGACTCGGCCGCCAAGGTGAGCGAAGGGCACCAAAAGACCGACGCGGCCCAAAAGACCATGACCGAGTCACTGGAGCTGGTGCGCCGCGTGAACACGCTGATCGGCGAGATCCACAGTGCGTCCGACGAACAGCTCAGCGGTATCTCGCAGGTCAACGCCGCCGTGGCGCAACTGGACACCATCACCCAGCAGAACGCCGCGCTGGTGGAGGAAAACGCAGCGTCTGCGATGGAGCTGAACGGCCAAGCCCAGACGATGACCGAGACCGTGAAGGTGTTCCGCGTCGATGCCTCGGCGCCTGCGCAGGTGCGGGATGCGGTGGCGCTGCGCAAGGAGATGAAGGCAGTGTCGTCGGAGCGGGCGCTGGCAGCGGTGTAGTGTGAAGAACTTGTGGAGTGGTTTGGGCCTCCAGCGCTTTTGCAGAAAGCGCTACCCGCTATGGTTTTTGCTGTGGTTGTGGGGCGGGGTGGTTGGTTCTTCGTGACGCTGGGCCGGTTCTCCAGTTCAGTCGGTGATTGTTTTGCTCGCTCCCCTGAACTGGCTCGGGTTGGCACCCGTCACCTTGCGCACCATCCGCCTGAGTGCTGTCGCGTCCTCGTACCCTACGGATGCGGCAATCTGGTCCATGGTCATGCGGCTGCTCTCAATCAGCAGGCGCGCCTGTTGAAGCCGCGCGTTCTGCACCAGTGCCAACGGGCCATGCCCTGTGTACGCGCGTACGCGGCGCGCCAGCGTGCGCTCGGACATGGCAAATTCCCCGGCCAGCTCCGAGATTTTGGGTGGTTGCGGTAGGGAGGATTCGATCCGCCGCATCAGCCGGCCGATCAACTCATGCCCGTTGGCCAGCATCGACGGCACCACAAACGGCGCTTGGGCTTGGCGCCCTTCGATCAAAAGCAACTTGCCAACCGCCTGCGCAAGGCTTGATCCAAAACGCAGTCCCAGCAAATGCAAAATCAGGTCCGAATGCCCAAATGCGGCACCAGCCGTGATCACCTGGCCGTCACTGACGATCATGCGATCCGCATTGACCGAGCATTTTGGTGCCATGCGCTGTAGTTCTGTGGCCAGCCACCAGGAGGTCGTAGCGCGGCGCCCTTGCAGCAGGCCCGCGTGCTCAAGCAGGAAGGCCGCTGAGCAGGACGCGGCCACGATACCCCCAGCGGCAGAGTGCTGCCTCAACAAGCTAGCTGCCCGCTGAGCATCTGCTTGTGCCAAGCGCGGCACAACAGCTTCGATGCTGTCGAGGCCCAGGCCAGGCACGACCCAGATGGACGTGTCCCGGCCAGCCCGAAGCGGCGCACGGCGCGTTTCAATGCACAGGCCACCGCTGAGTGCAGTGGAGCCGCCATCCGGGGAGACCACCTTCCACGCTGGTTTGCGATCGCCCATGCGGGGTGCCAATACCGAAGCCGCGTGCAGCATGTCTTGCGTTGCGGCGACGCTGGCTGCGTAGGCCCCTGGAAGCACCAGGATGGTGAAATCGAGCATGGCTGATTTAGCGTGAAAAATGTCAAAAAAGACACTTTAAGCGCATTCAGAAATTCGGTTCAATGGTTGTCTTCTACAACCCCGCGTGATCCCGCGACCCACCATGCCAACCATCCTGATCCATGTGCCAGAAGGCTCTTTTTCCGGCGATGCCCGAGTCTCCTTGATTCGCCGCGTCAACGAAGCCGCAGCCCATGCCGAGCAAATTCCTGACGAGCCGCGCAAACGCGCACTGTGCTGGGTGTTGATCCGCGAAGTCGCCGTCAGCAGCTGGACGTGCGGTGGCACTGATGTGGGTTCTCAGATGTTGCCTTGCATGGCGACGATTTACCTGCCTGTGGGTGTGCTCGACAAGGTGTCGCGAGCCTACTACGTGCGCTTGATGCACGAAGCGTTCAGGCAATCGATGCCGCTGGATGAAACGCGCCATCTCGCCACTTCCGTCGTCCTGCACGAAGTCGACGATGGCTCCTGGGGGGTCAATGGCGCCGTCTGGACGTTGCCAAGCTTTGCCCGGGCTGCGGGGTTCGCACATTTGCAGCATCTGGTCACACCGCTGTGAAAGCGGGCGCTGGCGCCCTCGCAAGATAATCCAGCAGAATTCTTCGGCCCCGCTATCTCAAAGGGGGCGGACGATGGCCGGGGGATGATGCTTTTGTCATCACCCAAGCATGGGCGGTGTTGCAGATCCCTCTTGGCCCGCGGCGCGGCGCGAGCTGCGCCAGATGGGATGGGTAGCTGAAAGCAAAGCACAGTTCGACTTCGAAAATTTCATTCACCCTCTATGCGATTGTTCTTACGTCATGTCCCGATCACGGCGCTGTGCCTCCTGCTTGCAGGATGCTATGAGACATTCACTCCGATTGCCTCGGCACGTGTGACCCATTGGCAGGGTGGCGCACCCCAAACTGACGCCCAAGTACTCTCGGCGGAACAAGTCGCGCAATGGTCCGCATGGCTGCAGAGTCATCGTTGGGGGTGGCATCCCATCACCGCCACTTACCGTCCTGGGGTCGTGATTTTGCTGACGCATTCCGACGGCACCACGTCCACCGTCAACCTCATGCAAAAGGTGTTGGTCGCTGGGATGCACCAGCGTGAGCTCTCCAAGGGGGAGTGCCAAGAGCTGCATTCGCTGATGGGGGTGAAAAATGCTTGCTAGAACCTGCAAGCCATACCGGGGCTTGTTCCATCCACCTTGGGTGCTGGTGTCGCGGCGGTTTGCGGTGTCTGCGGCTTTGTCAGTGCTGG
Organism: Acidovorax sp. ACV01; assembly: GCF_014851495.1. Taxonomy (NCBI): domain Bacteria; kingdom Pseudomonadati; phylum Pseudomonadota; class Betaproteobacteria; order Burkholderiales; family Comamonadaceae; genus Acidovorax; species Acidovorax sp. ACV01. Next base: position 30,365 of record NZ_JACUZT010000014.1, read on the forward strand.
CCGCTTGTGGTGGATCTTCGGTGTCTGACCATATCGGCGCCCAAGCGCGCAGCACGGGTGTGGTGGACATGACCCAAGCCGCGGACTTTGCGTGGACACAATTGCGCATCTACACGCCTTACACTACCCGGAAGGCTGTGTGCAACGACTTGGGCGGATTGGCGCCGGGCTGTCTCAAGGACGCTCCGCCATCGGTTCCTGAAGGCAAATATCTCCTGGTATTCATCAACGAGGGCAAAGAGGCTCAGTACGTGTTTCATTCCCGCCGCAATGGAAATTTTCAAACCAGCACAGGCGTGCTGGTTCTGCAGCGCGATGCTGCCGTGTTCGAGGTGCTCCCCCCCAAGTCGCCACACCAAGGGGACGCCATTTACCTGCAGGTCCGCGCGCAAGCGCGGCCCTGACGATAAACGGGGGGCAAGCTTCTTGAGCGCCGGAGCCAGAGTGCATCCAGAAATTTCCAGGCGGTCGGGTGACAGCCCGATACCCCCTAAGAGCCTGTTTACGATCTCCCAGGGGTCGCGTTGGAGCGCAATCGGGATGAGTGGATGCCTCGGATGCGCTGCATGGGCTCGTGCCCATGCAAGCAGCCGGGGCGTCCAATCGCCCGATTTCGCTCCAACCCTTCGGGCAGCGGTCTTGGCGGGCAGTCTGCGGCGTTGCGGCGCTTGTTGATAGCCGAGCTATCCACTGCGCACCGCGCCTTGCATCCCCTCCCGCCAAGACCGCTGCGCGACCCCTGGGAGATCGTAAACAGGCTCTAAGAACCTGTTCAAAATCTTTTCGGGGGTCGCGTTGGAGTGCAATCGGGATGAGTGGATTCGTGCCCATGCAAGCAGCCGGGGCGTCTAATCGCACGATTTCACCCCAACCCTTCGGGCAAGTGCCTTGCCGGGCGGTCTGCGGCGTTGCGGCGCTTGCCGATAGCACGGGCTATCCACAGCGCACCGCGCCTTGCACCCCCTCCCGGCAAGGCGCTTGCGCGACCCCGAAAAGATCTTGAACAGGTTCTTACGTACTCCCCCGCACCGTCAATTCAAACCCCAGATCCACCGAATTGCGCTCCGGCACCTCACCGCGCATCAGCGCCAGCAGCATCCCTGCGCTGGCCTCGCCGACGGCGGAGCGGGGCGTGCGCACGGTGGTCAGGGGCGGCAGCATCTGGTCGCTTCCCGCCAGGTCGTTGAAGCCTGCAATCGCCACCTGACTGGGCACCGACAGGCCCAGCCGTTGCGCGGCCAGCAGGCCGCCCTGGGCCAAATCGTCGTTGCAGAAGAACACGGCGTCCACGCCGGGGCGGGTGCGCAGCAGCTCGTCCAGAAGTTCACCGCCCAGGCGCATGGATGAGGGCTGGGGGCTGAGAAGCTCCAGCTTGGGGTCGTACAGGCCTGCTTCCCTGAGGCAGCGGCGGTAGCCTTCGGCGCGCTGCATGGTGCGCGGGTCGAGCTGGGCGGCCACAAACGCGATGTGCCGGTGGCCCCGGTCCAGCAGGTGGGCCGTCATGCTGTGGCCCGCCTCCTGCTGCGAAAAGCCGACGCAGTACACGCCGGTGGCCGAGGTCATTTCCATCAGGTGCACGCAGGGCACGCCGCTGGCGGCAATCATCTGGCGCGCGGCCTCGGTGCGGTCAAAGCCGGTGACCAGCAGGCCCGCCGGGCGGTGGGCCAGGTAGGTGCGCAGCAGCTGTTCCTCTTCCTGGGGGTCGTAGTGGGTCACGCCGATGAGCGCCTGGTAGCCAAGGGGGAACAGCGTGCGGTGCACGGCCTCCAGCACATCCACGAACAACGCGTTGGACAGCAGGGGCACCAGCACCGGCACTTGCACGCTGCGCTGCGATGCCAGTGCGCGGGCGGCAGGGTCGGGCACGTAGCCCAGTTGCTGGGCGGCGTCCTTCACGCGTTGCACCAGGTCCTGGGCCACGCCGCGCTCGCCGCGCAGGGCGCGGGATGCGGTGATGGGGCTCACATCGGCGGCCTTGGCCACGTCGCTCAGCGTGATGCGGCCGCTGGAACGGCGTTTTGTCTCGGGTTTGCTCAAGGGTTAACCCTCGTTGATGTAGGAGTGGATTTGGTTAGGATAGCGCTGTCCAGGCAATGGAGCAACGCAATGCGTGCCATTTTGGACGAAGTTGCATCAATTGCCACAGTTTTGGCGGCATCCGGATCGGATGCCTTTTTTACGGGTTGTTTGGATAGCGCTACCAATATGAGTGTTTTGCCGTCAACGGTTTATCTGGTGGTCATGGGGGTGGCAGGCTGCGGCAAATCCAGCCTGGGTTCCGCCCTGGCCCAGGCCGAGGGCCTGGCCCTGATCGAAGGGGACGACCACCACAGTCCCGCCAGCCGCGAAAAGATGCGCCAAGGCGTCGCGCTGACCGATGCCGACCGCGAGGGCTGGCTCGCCACGCTGGGCCAGCTGCTGCAGGCGCACCCGCAGGGCGTGGTGTTGACCTGTTCGGCGCTCAAGAAGGCGTACCGCGACCGCCTGCGCAATGCCTGCCCCGGGCTGCGCTTCGTGTTCCTGGAGATCGACCGCGCCAATGCCGGCCAGCGCGTCGCGGCGCGGGCGGGCACCCACTTCTTTTCCACCGCTCTGGTCGACAGCCAGTTCGCCACGCTGGAGTCGCCCGTGGGCGAGCCCAGCGTGCTGCGGCTCGATGCCACGGTGGACCTGGCAACCCTTCAACGCCAGGCGTCTGCCTGGATTGCGGCCACGGAGGCAGCATGAGCAACACACCACTCCCGCCCGATTCCCCCACACCCCGGCTGGCTGGCCGCTTCACCCGGACGGCTGAGGCCGTGATGGCCGCTTGCCTGGGCGTGATGGCCGTGGCGGTCTTCGTCAACGTGGTGCTGCGCTATGGCTTTGGCAGCGGCGTGGTGGCCAGCGAAGAGCTGTCGCGCCTGCTGTTCGTGTGGATGGTGTTCATCGGCGCGGCGGCGGCCTACCCTGCGGGTGAACACATGGCCTTCACCAGCCTGGCCGGGTTACTGGCCCGGCGGCCGCTGGCTTTTGCACTGCTCAGCGCCCTGATCCGGCTGCTGGTGATCGCTGCCTGCGCCATGCTGGCCTGGGGAGCGTGGCAGCAGGTGGTGGTGGGTCTGGGCAGCCACTCGGTGGTGCTCGGCTACTCGGCCGCGCTGCTGCCGCTACCGGCCTTCCTTTGCGCGATGGCCATCGGTGTGATGGCCTTCATCGAACTGATTCAACGCAAACCGCTGGACCTGGGTCACGGCGCAGAAGTGGAGTGATGCACATGGGTCCCGAAGCTCAGGCTTTCATCGTCTTTTCGCTGGGCATGCTGGTGTTCATGGGCACCGGCATGAACATGGGCCTGGCCCTGGTGCTCACCGGCGCCGGCATGGCCTGGGTGCTCGACTTCTTCGACACCCAGCTGCTGGCCCAGAACCTCGTGGCCGGGGTCGACAGCTTCCCGCTGCTGGCCGTGCCCTTCTTCATCCTGGCCGGCGAGCTGATGAATTCCGGCGGCATCAGCCGGCGCATCATCGACATGGCGCAGGCCTGGGTGGGCCACATCCGCGGCGGGCTGGGCTACGTGGCCATCGGCGCGGCGGTGCTCATGGCCAGCATGAGCGGATCGGCCCTGGCCGACACGGCGGCGCTGGCCACCATCCTGCTGCCCATGATGCGCCAGCAGGGCTACCCCATGAACACCTCGGCCGGGCTGATCGCCTCGGGTGGCATCATCGCGCCCATCATTCCGCCGTCCATGCCCTTCGTGATCTACGGCGTGACCACCAACACCTCGATCTCGGCGCTGTTCGTCTCGGGCATCGTGCCGGGCCTCATGATGGGTGTGGGCCTGATCTTCGCGTGGCGCTGGGTGCTGCGCGGAATCGACCTGCCACCGAGCCGCGCGCCGCTGCCCCTGCGCGAGCGTCTGCGTGCCACGGTCAAGGCCTTCTGGGCCATGCTGATGCCCCTCATCATCATTGGCGGCATGAAGTCGGGCGTGTTCACGCCCACCGAAGCCGCCGTGGTGGCTGCCTTCTATGCACTGGCCGTGGCCCTGTTCGTGCACCGCGAGATGAAGGTGCCCGAGATCTATGGCGTGCTGGTGCGCGCCGCCAAGACCACGGCCATCGTGATGTTCCTGTGCGCCGGAGCCCAGGTGGCAAGCTACATGATCACGCTGGCCGACCTGCCCACGGTGCTAACGGGCTGGCTGGGTCCCCTGGTGGACAACCCGCGCATCCTGATGGCCGTGATGATGGTGGTGCTGGTGCTCATCGGCACGGCGCTGGATCTCACGCCCACCATCCTGATCTTCGCGCCCGTGATGCTGCCGATCGCCGTCAAGGCGGGGATCGACCCGGTGTACTTCGGCCTGATGTTTGTGCTCAACGGCGCCATCGGCCTCATCACCCCGCCCGTGGGCACCGTGCTCAACGTGGTGGCCGGCGTGGGCCGTATCTCGATGCACAGCGTCATCAAGGGCGTCAATCCCTTCCTGTTCACCTACGTGCTGATCCTGGCGCTGCTGGTGGCATTCCCGCAGATCGTGACCGCGCCCGTCCTCTGGATGCGGTGATGCCGGTGAGCCCCCGTTTTTCCGTGCCTTTCTTTCCCTTGCCAATGGAGACAACCATGAAGACTTTCCGCCGTACCCTGCTGGCCGCCCTGTCGGTGGCCGCCCTTGCTGCCTCGTTCCAGGCCGCCGCCCAGGACTTCAAGCCGCGCATCATCCGCTTCGGCTATGGCCTCAACGAGGTGTCCAACCAGGGGCGCGCCACCAAGTTGTTCGCAGAAGAAGTCGAAAAAGCCTCGGGCGGCAAGATGAAGGTGCGCGCCATCGGCGCCGCGGCGCTGGGCTCGGACGTGCAGATGCAGCAGGCGCTGATCGGCGGCGCGCAGGAGATGATGGTCGGCTCCACCGCCACGCTGGTGGGCATCACCAAGGAAATGGCGATCTGGGACACGCCCTTCCTGTTCAACAACGCCAAGGAAGCCGACGTGGTGCTCGACGGCCCGGTGGGCCAGAAGGTCATGGACAAGCTGCAAGAAAAGGGCCTGGTGGGCCTGGTGTACTGGGAGAACGGTTTTCGCAACCTGACCAACAGCAAGCGCCCCGTGACCAAGCTTGAGGACATGAACGGCATCAAGTTGCGGGTGATGCAAAACAACGTATTCCTCGACAGCTTCAAGACCCTGGGAGCCAACGCCGTGCCGCTGCCGTTCTCGGAGCTGTTCACGGCCCTGGAAACCAACACGGTCGACGGCCAGGAGAACCCGTACAACACCATCCTGTCGAGCAAGTTCTATGAAGTGCAAAAGTACCTGACGGTGACCAACCACGTCTACAGCCCCTGGATCGTGCTGGTCAGCAAGAAGTACTGGGACGGCCTCTCGAAGGCTGAGCAGAAGGTGCTGCTCGATGCCGCCAAGAAAAGCCGCGACTTCGAGCGCCAGGACACGCGCGCCGAGGCCGACAAGGCGCTGGCGGACCTGAAGGCCAAGGGCATGCAGGTCAATGAGTTGCCTGCCACCGAGGCCAATCGCATGCGCGAGAAGCTGGGTGCCGTGAACGCCAGCATTGCCACCAATGTGGGGGAAGCGCTGTGGAAGGACGTGCAGGGTGCTGTGGCCCAGGCACGCGCTGGTAAATAAACCGGTGTGGTGACGGGGGGGCTGCAGGGCAGTGATGCCCGCGTGCATCCCTTAGCCCCTCAGCACGAAAGCAAAAAAAGGCCGGGGCTCCCAAAGGAGCCCCGGCCTTTTCCATGGGCAATTGTCCACCTGCACCTCGGTGCAGGGCGGCAAATTACAGGGAGCCGATTTCGCCGGAAGAGATCTTGCCGGTGCGCAGGGCATCGACAGCCTGGGCGCTCACTGCGGCGCGGTCAGCCGTGGAGGTGAAAGACAAGACACGCGAGCCCACGGGGATGGTGCTGCTGGTCAGTGCCACCGTCGAGGCTTCAGCAGCCACTTCAGCACGGGTGCGGTTCGTGTCGAACTTGGTGGCAAATTGCGAAGCATCGGCTTCGTCAGCCTGGGCTCCGAAAGAAGCGAAAGCGGCAACGGCGGCGATAGAGAGGAAACGTGCGGTGTTGTTCATGGTGAAACTCCAGTGAAATTCAGAAAATGGGGTGAGGTACTTGGAATACGCAAAGGGAAAAGCCGTGGATTCAGAAAGAATCAACCGCCTTCAGCGGGGCCAACCCGGCCCGTGCGCATGGCTTGTGCAGCCGCTTCGGCACGCACTGCAGCGCGGTCGGCCGTGGACTTGTAGGTCACCACGCGGGAGCCAGCAGGCTCCTGGCTGCGCATCTGGACGGAGGATGCGGCTTCGGCAACCACTTCAGCACGGGTGCGGCTGGTGTCGAACTTGGTAGCGAACTGCGAAGCATCGGCTTCGTCGGCCTGGGCACCAAAAGAGGCGAAAGCGGCCACTGCGGCCAGGGAGAGGAAACGTGCGGTCTTGTTCATGATGAAAATCCTTGAAGTTAAAAAAGCGTCTCAAAAAAACCGGAGCAAAGAACAAAAATGAAAGCTGCTTCAAACCGGGTTCGGTGAGTCGCCTTGCGGGTTCGGCTCATCGATGGGATGAACTGTACGCCGCAGGGGGGTAAAGAAAAACCAGCTGGTCGCAAACTAACTGTTCCAGTTTTGGAAACAATCCAGGCGCCTGTTTCCTGCCTGTGGCCAAAGGCCCGCAGCCGGTCGCAAGCGATCGATCCGAGGCAAGAAGGGTGGGCGTTGATTCCTTTGAAAATGCGTTGGACATGGGCTGTATCGTGCCCGGCCGCCGCCCCGGCGTCGTCTCGTCGCGGTTTCGGTTCTTTTCAGTTTGTTTCGCGTCCGGCCGAATGCAACAGAGCCGAAACATATGCATCGCCATTGCCACACCCGGCCCAAAAGCGTGACAAATCGGGCTTGCGCGGGTTGCGCCCGTTGGGCTTATGGGCTGAAATCTCTCTACGCCTGTTTCAGGTATACAGAGGGAGGTTCCCATGACCATCGTCGCCAAGATTCTTCAGTCCAAACCGGACGCCATCGTCCACACCATTGCCCCCGGCGCCTCGGTGTTTGAGGCGCTCAAGCTCATGGCCGACAAGGGCATCGGCGCGTTGCTGGCGGTGGAGGGCGAGTCCATCGCCGGCATCTTTACCGAGCGCGACTACGCGCGAAAGATTGCCCTCATGGGGCGTACCTCCGCCGTCACGCAGGTCCGTGACGTGATGACCACCTCCGTGCTGTTTGTACGGCCCGACCAGACCAGCGAGCAGTGCATGCAGATCATGAGCAACAACCGCCTGCGCCACCTGCCGGTGGTCGAGGGTGGCAAGCTCGTGGGCATGATCTCCATTGGCGATCTGGTCAAGGACATCATTTCCGAGCAGAAATTCATCATCGAGCAGCTGGAGCACTACATCACTGGAACTCACTAAGGACAATCCCCTGAGGCGCTGCGCGCCTTCCCCCTTCTCTCGCGCTGCGCGCGGGAAGGGGGACACCCCCAGCGCGGCGGGGCGGCCCTTGCGCGGGGACACTGGCTTGGGTTGTGCGCGTTCTGCGGGCGGTTTTCTTTGGCGCAACGCTGAAAAAAAAGGCTCTGACCGATCTGGTCAGAGCCCTTTTGTTCTGGGTGTCCGGGTCGCGGCCGACCCGGCCGCTCAAGCGGCTTTTTCGACGTGTCCCTGGCGGGTGTAGAGGAAGTCGATCACTGCCTTGCGGTAGTGCACGTACTGCGGGTCTTCGGCCAGTTCCACACGGCGGCGGGGGCGGGCCAGGTTGACGGCCAGCACCTCGCCAATCGTGGCAGCGGGGCCGTTGGTCATCATCACGATCTTGTCGGACAGCAGCACGGCCTCGTCCACGTCGTGCGTCACCATCACCACGGTGCTCTGGGTGCGTGCCACGATCTCCAGCAGTTCATCTTGCAGCTTGGCGCGGGTCAATGCATCCAGTGCACCAAAGGGCTCGTCCATCAGCAACACCTGGGGCTCCATGCTCAGCGCACGGGCAATGCCCACGCGCTGCTTCATGCCGCCCGAGATCTCGCCGGGGCGCTTTTGCCCAGCCGGCGTGAGGCCCACCAGCGCCAGCGCGGCATCGGTGCGGGCCTTGAGCTGGGCCTTGGTTTCCTTGCCGCCAAAAACGCGCTCCACGGCCAGGTAGATGTTGTCGAAGCAGGTGAGCCAGGGCAGCAGCGAGTGGTTCTGGAACACCACGGCGCGCTCCGGTCCCGGGCCCTTGATCTCCTTGTTGGCGCACAGCAGTGCACCGTTGGTGGGCGTGGTCAGGCCCGCGATCAGGTTCAGCAGGGTGGACTTGCCGCAGCCCGAGTGGCCAATCAGCGCCACGAATTCGCCCTTGGCAATCGTCAGGTTGATGTCGCGCAGCGCAGGGAACAGGCCCTTTGCCGTCTTGAAGGTCTGCTCGACGCCATGGATCTCGATGAACTTGGTGGTCATGGAGGGATGTGTGGATGCTGCGGTGGGGTTCATGCTTTCACCTCTTCAAACGTAAATGCAGTGGCCAGCTTGATGAGTGCAAACTCCAGCACCAGCCCGACGATGCCGATCACGAAGATCGCGATGATGATGTTCTTGACGTTCAGGTTGTTCCACTCGTCCCACACCCAAAAGCCAATGCCCACGCCGCCAGTCAGCATTTCGGCGGCCACGATCACGAGCCATGCCGTGCCCACGGCCAGGCGCACGCCGGTCAGCATGTAGGGCAGCACGGCGGGGAACAGGATCTTGGTGGCAATCTTCCACTCCGACAGGTTGAGCACGCGGGCCACGTTCATGTAGTCCTGCGGCACACGCTGCACGCCCACCGCGGTGTTGATGATCATGGGCCAGATGGAGCAGATGAAGATGGTCCAGATGGCGGCCGGGTTGGCACCTTTGAAGACCAGCAGGCCAATGGGCAGCCAAGCCAGGGGCGACACGGGGCGCAGCAGGCTGATCAGCGGGTTGAACATGCGCGACAGGAAGTTGAAGCGCCCGATCACGAAGCCGGCCGGAATGCCCACCAGCGCCGCCATGCCAAAGCCCACGGCCACGCGTTCGAGCGACATCAGCACGTTCCAGCCCACGCCCTGGTCGTTGGGGCCGTTGCGGTAGAACGGGTTGCTGAAGATTTCCAGCGCCTGCTTCCAGGTTTCCACCGGGCCGGGAATGCTGTTGCCCGTGGTGGCTGACACCACGGCCCACAGACCCACCAGCAAGCCCAGGCCACACAGCGGCGGCAGCACCGCCATCCAGAAGCTGCGCGACAGCGCCGCCCAGTCGCGGCCGGCTGGGGCCGCGGCAGCAGCCACCGCTGGTGCGGGGGGCGCCAGCGGTGCAGGTTTTGGCTGTTTTTGGCTTCTGGCGCTTGCAGGTGAAGCGCTGGTGGCTACATTATTCATAGCATTCTGTGCAACCACGGGGGCTGCATCCAACGGGGAGTGAAAGACGGCACTGACCATGGTGTTCTCCTGTGCTGGGTGGACGGGGCAGGGCGCTTACGCCTTGATCTTGAAGCTGTCGGCGTACTTGGCGGGGTCTTTGCCGTCCCACACCACGCCGTCCATGAACTTGCTGCTGCGCATCTCGGTCTTGGGCAACGGCGTCTTGGAGGCCGTGGCGGCCTGCTTGTAGACGTCGATGCGGTTCACGGCCTTGGCGACACCCAGGTAGTCGGGGTGGTCCTTCATCAGGCCCCAGCGCTTGTGCTGCGTGAGGAACCACATGCCGTCCGTGAGGTACGGGAAGTTCACCGTGCCTTCGTTGAAGAATTTCATGTGGTTGGGGTCGTCCCAGGTCTTGCCCATGCCGTCCTGGTAGCGGCCCAGGATGCGCTGGTTGATGGCATCGACACCCGTGTTCACGTAGGCCTTGCCGGCAATGGTCTCGGCCATCTTGTTCTTGTTGGCCAGGCCTTCGTCGATCCACTTGCTGGCCTCCAGGATGGCGGCTGTCACGGCGCGCGCCGTGTTGGGGTACTTCTGCACGAATTCGGACGTGGTGCCCAGCACCTTTTCGGGGTGGTCCTTCCAGATGTCTTGCGTGGTGGTGGCGGTCACTCCGATGCCGTCCATGATGGCGCGGTGGTTCCAGGGCTCGCCCACGCAGAAACCGTCCATGTTGCCCACGCGCATGTTGGCCACCATCTGTGGCGGCGGCACGGTGATGACCTTGGCGTCTTTCATCGGGTCGATGCCATGGGCTGCCAGCCAGTAGTACAGCCACATGGCGTGTGTGCCGGTGGGGAAGGTCTGCGCAAAGGTGTATTCGCGCTTCTCGCTGGCCATCAGCTTGGCCAGGCCCGCTCCGTTGACGGCGCCCTTGTCGGCGAGCTTTTTGGACAGCGTGATGGCCTGGCCGTTCTGGTTCAGGTTCATCAGCACGGCCATGTCCTTCTTGGGGCCAGCCAGGCCCAGGTGCACACCGTAGACCAGGCCGTACAACACGTGGGCAAAGTCGAGCTCGCCATTCACCAGCTTGTCGCGCACACCGGCCCACGAGGCTTCCTTGGTGGGGATGATGGTCACGCCATATTTCTTGTCGATGCCCAGCACCGAGGCCATCACCACGCTGGCGCAATCGGTCAGTGGGATGAAGCCGATCTTGACCTCCTTTTTCTCGGGGGCGTCCGAGCCCTGGGCGTGGACCAGTGCACGCAGGGCGGGGCTCACGCCCACGGCGCCAACGGTAGCGGCCTGCAGCACGGTGCGGCGGTTGAGACTGGTTTTCAACAGATCGGTCATGGGGCATTTCCTCGCGTCGTTACAAAGCAAAAAAGGCGTCCTCCCCTGGGCTGGTTGCATTTGCAAACCGGCCGCGGAGAGGGACGCCTTTGTCCATGGCAAAGCCCATTGGGGGGCTTTGAGCCAGCACCGGCCCGCCATTGGGTCAGTGCTGTCAGTGGTGGGACCGTCATTGGTCTCGCCATGGGTTATGCAAGCAGCGTGCCAGCATGGATTGCGCCATCACGGGGCGCAAAATGCTATGGATTAAATAGCTGAATATGCTTTATGAATAAGCGCTGGCGGTCTATTGTTCGTCAGAACTGCCGCCATGCACGTTGGTGAACAAGTTGCACTGCCTTTGTGCGGCGCACCATCCGGGCCGGGTGCAGCCGGGTGAAACAGGAGGGCGTGAAGGCGAGCGTGGGCGCGGGGCCTTGGAGGCTGCTGGGCAGTGCCGCACGGGCGGCAATGTGTGACAAACCGGCCTCCGGCAGTCCCGGCTTGCATCCTGCGCCCGGGGTCTTGACCCCTGCAGGGCATCCGCAGCATTCGCCATCTACCGATGGTGCACCAACGCGGTTCCTTGGGAAATCGTGAACAGGTGCTCAGCCCAGCAAGTCCATCACATCGAGCATGCGCTGGGCCACGTCCACCAGCTTGAGGCCCTTGTCCATGGCGGTCTTGCGCAGCTTTTCGTAGGCGGCCTGTTCGCTGAGGCCCTGGCGCTGCATGAGCAGGCCCTTGGCGCGGTCGATGGTCTTGCGGTCCTTGAGCTCGGTCTTGGCATCGGCCAGCTCGGCGCGCAGGGCTTGTTCATGCTGAAAGCGCGCCATGGCCACGTCCAGGATGGGGCGGATGCGCTGGGGGGCCAGGCCCGCCACGATGTAGGCCGACACGCCCGCCGCCACCGCATCCTTGACATGCGAGGTGTCTTCATCGTTGGTGAACATCACGATGGGGCGGCGTTCATTGCGCGTGGCCATCACGACGTGTTCGAGGGCGTCGCGGGCTTCGCTTTCGGCGTCCACGATGATGAGGTCGGGCTGCAACTGGGCGATGCGCTCGCTCAGAAAAACGTCAGCGGGCAGCGTGGCCACCAGGTTGAAATTGTTTTCCAGCAGCCCGATGCGCAGCGCCCGCGACCGATCCGCCTGCAGCACGGCATGCTCGTCGGCGGGGTCGGCGACCGCCAGATCCGGGGCAACCACCACGATGCGCAAAGACTCGTTCATACCCTGGAGCATAAGCAATTTTTACGCCATAAATTGGTGCATCGAAGCGGTGCATGCCAAGGGTTCTTCGCCCAGGGCAGGCTTTTTCACCTTGCGGGGCCTGAAACTTGCTAATAGTTTGGCGATGGGCAGGGCATACCCGATAGCACCTCCCCGGCTGCGTCGCATATACATCTGCTCACATTGACCTATTCAAGAGGATTTGCATGAACAAGCACATTGACCGGCGGCATATCTCTGCCGGCTTGGCCCTGACCACCGTGGCGGTATCCGCGCTGCTGGTGTTGACAGGTTGCAGCAAGGTGCCCGACACCATCAAGATCGGTGTGGCCCAGCCGTTGAGCGGCCCGCTGGGCGCGCTGGGGCAGGATTTGCTCAACGGGGTGAACCTGGCCGTGGCAGAGCTCAACAAGGGCGGCTACAGCGTGGACGGCAAACGCGTGACGCTGGAGGTGGTGTCGGTGGATGACAAGGCCGATGCCGCCACCGGCAAGACCGTGGCACAGCAGCTGGTGGACTCGGGCGTGGTGGCCGTGATTGGGCATCTGAATTCAGGGGTGAGCATCGAGACCGCGCCGATCTATGCGGCCAAGGACATCCCCCAGATCGCCATCTCGACCAATCCCAAGTTCACCCAGCTGGGTTTTCCCACCACGTTCCGCATGGTAGCCAACGACACCCTGCAGGCACGCGCCATCGGCTCGTTTGCTGCGACGCAGCTGGGCGCCGCCCGCTACGCCGCGCTGGACGATGGCACGCCCTATGGCAAGGGTCTGGCCGACGGGGCCGCTGCGCAGCTCAAGGCCGAGAAGAAAGAGGTGGTGGTGCGCAAGTCGTTTGACGACAAGACCACGGCATTCGACGAACTCGCGGGCGAACTGAAGGCCGCCAAGGTGGAGGTGATCGTCTCCACCCTCAACGACTTCCAGGCCCTGGCACTGCTGGAGTCGCTGCGCAAGGTGGGCCACACCAAGGTCAGCCTGCTGGGCGGCGACACCATCAAGACCACCGACATGGCCAAGGGCGCCGGCATTGTCGAGGGGCTGTATGCAACGTCGCCCGTGCTCGAAGCCAAAGAGTTCACCACCGGCAAGCCCTTCCTTGAAAAGTACATCGAGGCCTACAAGAAGCCGCCCGCCTATGGCGGCCACTACAGCTACGACAGCACCTACGTGCTGACCGCAGCCATCCAAAAGGCCAAGTCTGCCGACCCCAAAGAGATCACCAAGGCCATGCACGGCATCAACGGCTATGCCCCCGTGATCGGCACCATGAGCTGGGACGAAAAGGGCGAACAGCGTTACGGCGCCGTGGGCGTGTACGAACTGCGTAGCGGCAGCTGGGAGCTGCGCATGCGTTCGGACCGCTGGTAGCCGGCCGGTTCTTCAGGCGGCATGGCTTTGAACAACCCCTGCTGGCCAGCGCCAGCAGGGGTTTTTGCATCAGGCCCTGCGCGAGGCCGGGTTTTACACTCGGGGCATGAGCTTGCTGATACTCGGTATTGAATCTTCGTGCGACGAAACGGGCGTGGCACTGGTCCGTTCGACGGGCCATGCCGTGCCCACATTGCTGGCGCATGCGTTGCACAGCCAGATCGAGATGCACCAGGCCTACGGTGGCGTGGTGCCCGAGCTGGCCAGCCGCGACCACATCCGCCGGGTGCTGCCGCTGGCCACGCAGGTGCTCACCGAGTCCGGCCAGACGCTGGCGGATGTGGATGTCGTGGCCTACACGCGTGGCCCAGGCCTGGCTGGTGCACTCCTGGTGGGCGCGGGGGTGGCCTGCGCGCTGGGGGCGGCGCTGGACAAGCCGGTGCTGGGCGTGCACCACCTTGAGGGGCATTTGCTGTCGCCCTTCCTGAGCGCCGACCCGCCCGAGTTCCCCTTCGTGGCCCTGCTGGTCTCTGGCGGGCACACCCAGTTGATGCGGGTGGATGGCGTGGGCCGCTACGAGATCCTGGGCGAAACCATCGACGATGCCGCCGGTGAAGCGTTTGACAAGTCCGCCAAGCTCATGGGCCTGGGCTACCCCGGCGGGCCAGCGCTCTCACGCCTGGCCGAACAGGGCGACCCGGCGGCCTTCAAGCTGCCGCGCCCGCTGCTGCACAGCGGCAACCTAGATTTCTCTTTTGCCGGGCTGAAGACGGCGGTGCTGACGCAGGCCAAAAAGCTGGGTGACGAGCTGCAAGTGCGCAAGGCCGACCTGGCCGCCAGCACCGAGGCGGCGATTGTGGATGTGCTGGTGAAGAAGACGCTGACGGCGTTGAAGCAGACGGGCTTGAAGCGGGTGGTGGTGGCGGGTGGCGTGGGGGCCAATCGGCACTTGCGGGCGCAGCTGAATGCCGCCTGTGCCGCCGCCAAGGTGCGGGTGCATTACCCGGAGCTGCACCTGTGCACGGACAACGGCGCGATGATTGCCATGGCGGCGGCAATGCGGTTGCAGGCGGGGCAGCAGGAGGCCAGCAGCAACTATGCGTTTGATGTGAAGCCACGGTGGCCGTTGGATGCGATTACGGTTGCTGGGTGACTGGATTGTGATTAGAAATGGCCTCCAGCGCTTGATGAATAAGCGCCAGAGCCCAAAAGAACTACCAAAAAATCAGAACGGATAGTGCCGCGCCGTCGTCTGCACCGTAATCCATCGCAGCTCCGTAAACTCCCGCACCCCCGCCATCCCCCCAAACCGCCCGTACCCCGAACTCTTCACCCCCCCGAACGGCATCTGCCCCTCGTCATGCACCGTCGGCCCGTTGACGTGACAGATCCCCGACTCAATGCGCGCCGCCACATTCCACGCCTTGGCCACATCACGGCTGAACACAGCGGATGACAGCCCGAACTCGTTGTCGTTGGCGCAGGCAATCGCATCCTCCACGCCGTTCACCCGCACCACGGGCTTGACCGGGCCAAACGACTCCTCGCGGTAGATGTCCATCTCGGCCGTCACGTGGTCGAGGATGGTGGCGGCCATCAGCGTGTTCTCGCTCTTGCCGCCGCACACCAGCGTGGCGCCCTTGGCCAGCGCATCGTCGATGAGCGCATTGCAGCGGTGCACCGTGGCCATGTCCACCACCGACCCCAGCACCACCGGGCCCTTGCGCGGGTCGCCCAGGGGCAGTGCCTTGGCGCGCTCGCCGAGCTTGGTCACGAACTCGTCGGCCACGGCGCTGTCCACGATGATGCGTTCGGTTGACATGCAGATCTGCCCCGAGTTGGCGAACGATCCGAACACGGTGCCCGCCACGGCGGCATCCAAGTCCGCATCGTCCAGCACCAGCAGCGGGGCCTTGCCGCCCAGCTCCAGCACCACGGGCTTGAGGTACTTGGCACACGTCTGCGCGATGATGCGGCCGACCTTGGTGGAGCCCGTGAAGTTCACGCGGCGCACGGCCGGGTGGGCCACGATGGCCTCGACGACCGCACCGGCGTCGGCCGGCGCATTGGTCACGAAATTCACCACGCCAGGCGGCAGGCCGGCCTCCTGCAGCGCCTCGATGATCAGGCCGTGCGTGGCGGGGCTCAGTTCCGATCCCTTGAGGATCACCGTGTTGCCGCAGGCCAGCGGCGTGGCGATGGCGCGCACTCCGAGGATGATGGGCGCGTTCCACGGTGCGATGCCCAGCACCACGCCCGCGGCCTGGCGCACGCCCATGGCCAGGCTGCCGGGCACGTCGGACGGGATCACCTCGCCGGCGATCTGCGTGGTCAGGGCGGCGGCCTCCTGCAGCAGGCCGGCGGCCAGGTGCACGTTGAAGCCGGCCCACAGGCCCGAGGCACCGGTCTCGGCGGCCATGGCGGTGGCAAAGGCCTCGCCCTTGGCTTCGAGCGCATGCGCGGCCTTGAGCAGCAGCGCACGGCGCGCATTGGGCCCCAGGGCCGACCAGGCCGGGAAGGCCTTGGCGGCGGCGTCGGCGGCGGCCTTGGCATCGGCCACCGTGGCGGCCGGGGCCGTGGTGGCCACGGACCCGTCGAGCGGGTTGCGGCGCTCGAAGGTGGCGCCGCCTGTGGCCTGCACGCGCTCGCCGTTGATCAGCATGGAAATGGCAGTCATGGAATGTCTCCTGGATGAATAGGAAGGAAAAGTCGGATGGGGATGGGGTGCGGGACGTTCAGGCAACGCCCAGGTAGGCCTGGCGCACGGCGTCGGACTGCAGCAGCGTGGCGGCATCGCCCGAGGCCACGATGCGCCCGCGCTCCAGCACATAGCCGCGCTGCGCCACCTGCAGCGCCTTGCGCACGTTCTGCTCGACCATGAGCACGGTGACGCCCTGGGCCGCGATGCGCTGCACGATGGCGAGCAGTTCGTCCACCATGCGCGGTGCCAGCCCCAGCGAGGGCTCGTCCAGCATCAACAGGCGCGGGCCGCTCATCATGGCGCGGGCCACGGCCACCATCTGCTGCTCGCCGCCGCTCATGGTGCCGGCCAGTTGCTGGGCGCGTTCCTTGAGGCGCGGGAAGTCCTCGAACGCCTGGGCCAGCCGCACCGCCCGCACGCGCGCAGGCACCAGCCAGCCGCCCAGCTCCAGGTTCTCGGTCACCGTCATCTGCGGGAACAGCTGGCGGCCCTCGGCCACCAGAGCCAGGCCGCGCTGCACGCAGGCCGTCGCATTCATCGCGGGCACGGCCAGGCCGTCGAGCAGCACCGTGCCCTGGCGCGGCAGCAGGCCGGCCAGCGCCTTGAGCAGCGTGGTCTTGCCGGCGCCGTTGGGGCCGACGATCACCGTGATGCCGGGCTGGGCTTCGAGCGACAGGTCCTGCAGCACCTGAAAGCCGTTGTAGCCCGTGGTCAGGCCCTGTACCGTGAGGTGTGCGCCGCTCATGCAGTGGCTCCTTCAGGTGTTGCCTGTGTGCCCATCTCATCGCCCAGGTAGGCCTCGATGACCTCCTTGTTGCGCACCACCTCGGCGGGCGTGCCGTCGGCGATCTTGCGGCCCTGGTGCAGCACCAGGACGCGCTCCACGTACTTGAGCAGGGTGGTCACCGCATGCTCGATCCACACCACGGTCAGCCCCCAGTCGTCGCGCAGGCGACGTATGCGCTGGGCCATGGCGTCCACCTCGGCCTCGGTCAGGCCGGCGGCCACCTCGTCGAGCAGCAACAGGCGCGGGCGCGTGCCCAAGGCCATGCCGATCTCCAGCAGGCGCTGCTGCGAAGGCGTTACGTCGGCGGCGGGCCTGTCGGCCAGGGCCGACAGGCCCAGCATGGTCAGGATCTCGTCCTCATTGCGCAGTCCCACGGGCCCCTGGCGGTGGCGCCCCGCGAACTGCATGCCGAAGCGCACGTTGTCGCGCACCGTCATGTCGGCAAACACGCGTGGCGTCTGAAAGGTGCGCGCAATGCCGTGGGCCGCATAGTGGTGCGGCCCCTTGCCGGTAAGGTCGTCGCCTCCGCAGTGCAACGTGCCCGAGGTGGGCGGCTGCACGCCCGAGATGGCGTTGAAGAAGGTGGTCTTGCCTGCGCCGTTGGGGCCGATGATGCCGATGAGTTCACCCGCCTGCAGCGTGGCGCTCACGCCGTCCACGGCGGTCAGGCCGCCAAAGCGCACCGTCACGGCGTCGATGGTCAGCAGGGTCTCAGCCATGGGCCGCCTCCTGCTGCGCTGTGGCAGTCCGCTTGCGCTGCCACAGCGTGGCCAGGCCATTGGGCAGGTACATCACGCACAAAATCAGCAGCAGGCCGAGAACCATCATGTAGCCATAGGGCAGCTGCAGACGCAGCGTTTCTGCCAGCAGGCTGAACACGATGGCCGCCAGCACCGGCCCGCCGATGCTGGCCGCACCGCCGATCAGCGCGATCAGCACCGTCTGGAAGCCGATGAAGGGGCTGAACACGGCGGCGGGCTCGATGTAGGTCCAGCGCACGGCCATGGCCGCGCCCACGGCCCCCGCGAACGCGGCGGTGATGCCGAAGCCCGCGATCTTGGCAAGGCGCGTGTCCACGCCCAGGGTCTGGGCGCGCTGCTCGTCGGCGCCAATGCCCGAGAGCGCCAGGCCGAAGCGGCTGCGCTTGACGGCAATCGCGGTGGCGATGGCGCCTGAGGCGATCAGCAGCACCGTGAGGTACACCGTCTCGTTGCTGGGCACCACCGTGAGCACGCGGCCCACGGTGCCCGAGACCTGCTTCTCGACAAAGGTCACCGCGTGGCGGATCAGCTCCGTCATGCCGAAGGTCAGCACCGCGAAGTAGGTGCCGCGCAGGTGCAGCACCGCCGCCCCCATGACCACGGCCACCGCAGCGGCGATCAGTGCTCCCGCCACGATCACCAGCGGCCAGGGCAGCGTGCCCAGCAGCGTGGCGCTGGCGTACGCGCCGATGCCGAAGAAGGCCGAGGTGGCCAGCGACAGGTAGCGCGTGGCGCCGCAGAACAGCGACCAGCTGGTGGCCAGCGCGATGTACATCAGGCAGCTGAGCAGCACCGAGGCCGCGAATTCGGATACCAGCCAGGGCAGGGTGCCGACCACGGCCGTGCCCGCCGCGAGCGCGAGCCAAGGCTTGTTGGAATGGAAGGATTTCATTTCTTGGAAAAGAGGCCGTTGGGGCGCCAGATCAGCACGCCGATAAACACCGCATAGCTCAGCAGCATCTTGAGAGACGGGCTGCTGAAGTGCATGCCCAGGGCTTCGACCACACCCAGCAGCAGGCCCCCAGCCAGGCTGCCCGCCAGGCTGCCGAAGCCGCCCAGCGTGATCACGATCAGCGCCGTCACGGTGTACGGCTCGCCCATCGACGGCGAGATCTCGTAGGTCATCGACAGCAGCGCCCCTGCCACGCCCGACAGCCCCAGGCCAATGCCGAACATCATCGGGTGCAGCCGCCGGGTGTTGATGCCCACCAGTTGCGCCCCCGTGGGCGACTGCATCAGCGCCCGCACGGCCTTGCCCAGCAGCGTGAGCTTGAGCAGCGCGATCAGCGCGGCCGACAGCGCCAGCGCCACGCCGAACAGCACCAGCTTGTTCTCGGTGAAGCGCATGCCCGCCACCTGCACCGGGTCGGCCAGGTACTCGTAGCCGCGCAGGTCGCCACCCCAGATCAAGAGCGCGGTGTTCTGCACCAGGAACATCAGGCCAAAGCCCACCATCAGGCTGCGCGCCTCGAACACGTCCACGTTGGGTGCGCGCGCCGCCAGGCGCTTGAAGCACAGCGCATGCACCGCCACGCCTAGCACGAACAGCGCGATGAAGGCGATGGGCATCAGCAGCAACGGCGACCAGCCCCAGGCAGTGTGCGCCCACCAGGTGAGGAAGGCGCCGAGCATCAGAAACTCGCCATGCGAGATGTTCATGATGCGCATCAGCCCGTACTGCAGATTCAGGCCCATGGCCACCAGCGCATAGATGCCGCCGGTAATGAGGCCACTGGCGACCAGTTCGGCCCAGGAGGTCAAAGACACTGTGTTATTTCCAGGCTGGTTTTGCGGTGTTCAGCTGCGCCGTGGCACGGTCCTTGGGCCACACCACTTCGAAGTCGCTGCCCTGCCACTGGCTCACGGTGCCCGGGATGGAGGCGTTCTCGCTGCCTGCAAAGCGGATGCCGCCCAGGATGGTCTTGAACTCGTTCTTGGCGATGTGCTCGCGCAGCGCCTTGCGGTCCAACCCCACCTTCTCCACGGCCTGTTGCAATATCTGCAGGCCCGCCCATGCATGGCCACTGGCCCAGCGGTCGGGCTCCTTGTTGAACTTCTTCACGTGGGCGTCGAAGTAGGCCTTGGCCTCGGGGCTGGTCTTCACGCTCCACGAACCCATGCCGATCACGCCCTCGGTGTTGGCCTGCATCACGTTCTTGTACAGCTGAAAGGCTGTGCCCACCGAAGCGTAGAAGAACTTGGGGTTCAGCCCCACCTCGCGCGCCTGGCGGCTGGCCAGGATGGTGTCGGGCGGGTAGGTGATGCCGATGAAGGCGTCGGGGTTCAGGTCCTTGATGCCGCGCAGCACGGGCGCCAGGTCTTTCACGCCCAGGGGGTAGCTCTTGCGCTCCACCACCTGGATGCTGGTCTTCTTGAGCGCGCTGTTCAGCGCGGCAAAGTTTTCCAGGCCGAACAGGTCGTCCATGTAGACGATGGCCACCGATTTCACCCCGTTGGCCACCAGCATGTCCACCAGCGCACCCATCATCTTGTCGGGCTGCTGCAGCAGCGAGAAGAAGTAGGGCAGGTTCATGTCGATCAGCTTGCGCGACAGCGCTGTGGGCGCCAGCAGCGGGTAGCCGAAGCGGTTGGCCAGCGGCGCAATGGCGAAGTTGGCGCCCGAGCCCCAGGGCGGCAGGATCAGGTCCACCTTGTCGCTGCCCATGAGCTTTTCGAAGGTGCGCACGCAGGTCTCGGTCTCGCTGCGGTCGTCGTAGCCGATGAGTTCGATGGGGCGCTTCGCGCCCTTGATGTTGAGGCCGCCCGCCGCGTTCACCTGCTCGGCCCAGAGCAGGTAGTTGGGCTCCTGGCTGACCTGTGCGCCCGCGGCCCAGGGGCCTGTGCGGGCGATGGCGTAACCGATGCGCACGGGGCCGGACTGCGCCAGCAACTGCGGCGCTACGGCCAGCGCGCCCACAGTGGCGGCGGCCCCCTTGATCCACTGGCGTTTGGAGGGTTGAAAAGGCTGGTGCGTTGTCATGGTGTGTCTCCTCGGATGGGAGGCCCGCGCAGCGCAGGCCGTACCCGGATCGTAGGAAGACGCCGCCTGGCACGCTGCGCTGAGCGTGCACAAAAGCCTTGTCCCAGCGTGCACGGCGCAGGGGGTTTACCCGGATTTCCGCCCCCGCCGCAGGAATAGCGGCGCGGCCGATAATCCCGCTGAGACAGGCAGCACCGTCTGCATGACGACTGGAGACACCCATGGCCCACCCTCTGACCGAGGTATCGACCGACACCGTGCCACCGCGCGACCGCCTGCACCTGTGGGGCGACGCGGTATGGCGCCTCATTGGCGGGCTGGAATCCGATGCGTTTGGCGACGAAGCCTTCGCGGGCCACATCACGTCGGGCCAGGTGGGCTACGTCAACCTGTGCCAGCTCGACGTGAGCCGCCACCGCGTGGTGCGCACCCCCAGCCTCATCCGCAGCAGCGACCGGGCCTACATCAAGGTGGTGGCGCAGCTCGAAGGGCGCGCCTGCTTCGAGCAGAACGGCCGCCAGGTGTGGCTGTCGCCCGGCGAATGGAGCGTGTACGACACCACGCGCGCCTACGCCGTGAGCAACCCCGAGGCCGTGCGCCAGATGGTGCTGATGATCCCCAAGGAGCAACTGCCCGAGCGCAAGCTCAAGCTCGATGACCTGATGGTGCAGCGGTTTTCCGGCACCACGGGCGTGTCGCGCCTGGCGTGGGACACCATGCGCGCGGCGTTCATCGAACTGCCCAGCATGTCCGATGCCGCTGCCGACGGCGTGGCCGACGTGATCACGCACCTGGTGCAGCTGTCGCTGCTGGAGCGAAACGGCCAGCACAGCGCCGTGTCGCAGCGCGAGGCCCTGCGTGACCGCATCGGCCAGTTCATCGACCGGCACCTGGGCGACCCCGAACTCACCATCGACCGCATGGCACAGGCGCTCAACTGCAGCAAGCGGCACCTGTACAACGCAGTGGCCGACGACGAGGAAACGCTGGCCGCCATGATCCAGCGGCGGCGGCTGGAGGCCTGCCTGCGCGACCTGCGCAGCAGCGCGCAGGCGCAGCGGTCGGTGACGGACATTGCGCTGTCCTGGGGCTTTTCGAACAGCGCGCATTTCAGCCGCGTGTTCCGCACCCATGTGGGCTGCAGCCCCAGCGACTACCGTGTGCGGGCCCGGGTTCCGGCACTGCCACACTGAGCGCGTGCCCGGGCCGCTGCGCAGGCCTGTCGGCAGGTCGTTTCATAAGAAAAAACGCCCCTACCGCTTGCGGTAAGGGCGCTTCCAGCTATTGAATCAATAGCAGTCGTGCTGGCGGCTGGCTGCCCGCCCCTGAGCGGGCGGGCAACTGTGCAACAAGCTCAGCCGTTTACTGAATGCTCAGCGACGTGGCCCGGCTCACGGGCTCCAGGCGGGCCAGCGTCAGGGTCAGCACGCCGTTTTCGAGCTTGGCAGAGCTGTTGGCTGCGTCAATGTCGGTAGCCAGCTCCCAGGCGCGTTGCACTTGGCGGGGCGCGCCTTCTACGCTTTGCAGGCGAACCTGGTTGCCTTCGATGCTGATGGACAGCTGCTCGCGGGCGAGGCCGGGTACATCCAGCTGCAAGGTGGTGGTCTTTTCGTCCTGGGTCACGGTGCAGCCGGCAGAGGTGGCAGCAGCAGGTGCGGCCAGTGCGCCCATCAGAAAACGCTGCAGCGCGAGGTCTGCAGAACGGGGGGATTGGGCGTAAGCGGCACGGCGGATCACGGGGGCGAAGATCATGGGTAACTCCTATAAACTGCGCGGCTCTCGACGTGGTCGCCGCATGCCAAGGAGTTGTGTACGGCCGGGTTGCTTTTCAAGGGAAAAATGGCATGAATAAATTGCGTTCCGTGGGCTTGAAAACAGCCACAGCGGCATTACGTCAACCGGTTTTGGCGGCCGCCACAGCGCTGGTGTGCGCTCTGATGCCTTTGTCTGCCAGCCATGCCCAGGGCGCGCCAGGCGTCGCTGCAGGCACAGCTCAGACGCAGGCCAAACCGGTCAAGGTGGCCCTCATCGAAAGCCTGTCGGGGGCCTTTGCCAACACGGGCGAGGCTGTGTATCGCAACGTCTACTGGGCCATGGAACGCGTGAACGCGCGTGGCGGCGTGCAGCTGCCGGCCAGCGCGGGTGGGCCTCGCTTGCTGAGCCTGGAGCGCTACGACAGCAAGGGCCAGAACGAAGAAGCCTTGTCGGCATTGCGGGCGGCCATCGACGATGGCGCGCAGGTCATCCTGCAGGGCAATTCGTCGGCCACTGCGGCGGTGCTGATCGAAGCCATCAACAAGCACAACGAGCGCGAGCCGAACAAGCGCGTGATCTTCCTCAACTACTCGGCGGTGGACCCGATCCTCACCAACGAAAAGTGCAGTTTCTGGCACTTTCGCTTTGACGCCCATGCCGACATGCGCATGGCCGCGCTCATGGAAGTGATGCGCGAAGACAAGGCCATCAAGAGCGTGTACCTCATCGGCCAGGACTACAGCTTCGGCCAGGCCGTGCTGCGCGAGGCGAAGAAGCAGCTGGCCGCCCAGCGCCCCGATGTGGCCGTGGTGGGCGACGAGCTGCACCCCATCGGCCGCGTGAAGGACTTCGCGCCCTATGCGGTGAAGATCAAGACCAGCGGCGCGCAGGCTGTGGTCACCGGCAACTGGGGCAACGACCTCACGCTGCTGGTCAAGGCCGCGCGCGAGGTGGGCTACGAAGGCAGCTTCTACACCTTCTACGGAAACGCGCTGGGTGCGCCTGCCGCCATCGGCGACGCGGGCATCGGCAAGGTGGTGGCTGTGGCCGACTGGCTGCCCAACGTGCCGGGCGCGCAGAGCGAGGCGTTCTACCAGTCGTTCCGCACGCGCTTTCCCAAGCCGCAGGATGACTATGTGCACATGCGCATGCAGCTCATGGTCGAGGCGCTGGCCCAGTCCATCGAACGCGCGGGCAGCACCGACGCCGTGGCCGTGGCGCGGCAGATGGAGAGCGCCAACGTGCAGCTCTCGGGCCAGGGCGGCAGCATGCGCGCGGCGGACCACCAGTTCCAGCAGGCGCTGGTGGTGGGCGTGATGGACAAGAAGGGCGCACCGGGCGTGAAGTTCGACGTGGAAGGCTCGGGCTACGGCTTTCGCGTGGTGCGGCAGATCTCCGCCGCCAAGGCGCAGCAGCCGCACAGCTGCACCATGACGAGGTTCTAAACCCCCCTGAGTCGCCTTCGGCGCCTTCCCCCGCAGGGGGACGCCATCCGTGGCCTGGCAAAGCCAGTTCCACGGTGGCTCTGGCGGGGCGCGTGCTCATGCGCGGAGCGCGCGTCAGAGGGAGGTGCAGAGCCTTGCGAGTGTGTGCGGTGCTGCCTCGCGCAGCGCGCGCCGCATATCGATATGAAAAGTTAGCGCAACCGGTGGAGGCCGTCGGGCCACAGAATTTGTCGCATTGATCACCCATGCGCGAATCGCTGCCTCCACCGTGTCCTACGCCCTCTCCCTGCTCGACAAAAGTCCCATCCCCGAAGGGGCCACGGCGGCCGAGGCGCTGCAGCGCACCGTAGCGCTGGCCCAGCGCGCCGAGCAGTTGGGCTACCGCCGCTTTTGGGTGGCCGAGCACCATGGCAACCCGGGCCTGGCCGGCTCGGCGCCCGAAGTGCTGGTGGCCCACCTGCTGGCGCGTACCTCGCGCATTCGCATCGGCTCTGGCGGCGTGATGCTGCAGCACTACAGCCCGTTCAAGGTGGCCGAGGCGTTCAAGGTGCTCGCATCCCTGGCCCCAGGCCGCGTGGACCTGGGCGTAGGCAAGGCGCCCGGCGGCCTGCCGCTGTCCACCCGGGCGCTGCAGGCGCTGCACGACAAATCCAGGCCATCCGACTTCAGCGCGCGCTTTGCGGAGCTGGACGCCTTCCTGCACGGAACGCTGGACCCGGACCACGCGCTGGCGGGCGCTGTGGCCTACCCCGCGCCGCCCAGCCTGCCCGAGCGCCATCTGCTCGGCGGCAGCCCCGACAGCGCGGCGCTGGCGGCGCGGCATGGCTGGCACTTCACATACGCAGGCCATTTCAATGGCGACCCCGTCAACATCGAACGCACGGTGCGCGTGTACCGCGAAGCCGCTGGCCGGGCCCCTTCGCTGGCGCTCTATGCGTTAGTGGCCCCTACGCAAGCGCAGGCCGACAGCCTGGTGGGCGCATTGCGCGTCTTCAAGCTGCATTTGTCCACCGGGCAGAGCGTGAACCTGCCCAGCGCCCAGGCCGCTGCGGAGTTTGCGCGCCAGGCCGGCGTGGCGGACTACCGGCTTGAAGAAACCCGGCCCCACGTGATCTCCGGCTCGCCCGAGCATGTGCGCGAGCAGCTCGATGCGCTCAGCGAGCGCTACGGCATCGAAGAGTTCGTGGTCGACACACCCGTCACAGGCTTTGCCGAGCGCCTGGCCTCGGTCGAGCTGCTGGCCGGCGCCTACGCCACCACCGAGGCCTGACCCGCTGGCCGCCCCCTTTTCCCAGGAACAGAAACTATGAGCAACAACCCACAACCCATCCGATTCGGCGTCATGCTGCATGGCGCAGGCGGCCACATGAATTCGTGGAAGCACCCCGCAGGCCCCGCGGACGCGAGCGTCAACCTCGAGTTCTACATCGAGACCACGCGGAAGGCCGAGGCCAACGGCATCGCCTTCGCCTTTGTGGCCGACGGGCTGTTCATCAATGCGAAGTCCATCCCGCACTTTCTGAACCGGTTCGAGCCCATCTCCATCTTGTCGGCGTTGGCCGTGGCGACGTCGAAGATCGGTCTGGCGGGCACCATCTCCACCTCGTACAGCGAGCCATTCACGGTGGCGCGGCAGTTCGCGTCGCTGGACCTCATCAGCAAGGGCCGCGCCGGCTGGAACGTGGTGACCACACCGCTGGAGGGCACGGCCAGCAACTACAGCCGCAACCACCCCGACCATGCGCTGCGCTATGAGATCGCCGACGAATACCTGCAGGTGACGCAAGGCCTGTGGGACAGCTGGGATGAAGACGCCGTGGTGCGCAACCGCGCCACGGGCCAGTTCTTCGACCCCGCCAAGCTGCACACGCTGGACCACAAGGGCCGCTTCTTCCAGGTGGCGGGTCCGCTCAACATCGGCCGGTCGCCGCAGGGGCAGCCGGTGATCTTTCAGGCGGGTTCATCGGACGCGGGCATTGGCCTGGCGGGCAAGTACGCCGATGCGGTGTTCACCCACTCGCCGTCGGTGGAAGAGACGCGCAGCTTTCTGCGCAAGGTCAAGGCCAGCGCCGTGGTGCATGGCCGCCAGGCCGACGATGTGAAGATCTTCCCCGGCATCGGGCCCGTCGTGGGCGCCACGCAGGAAGAGGCGGACGCCAAGTACCAGGCCATCCGCGAGCTGCTCACCGTCGATGAAGCGCTGGCCTACCTGGGCCGCTACTTCGACCACCACGACTTCAGCCAGTACCCGCTCGATGAGCCCTTCCCGGAGCTGGGCGAGATCGGCCGCAACAGCTTTCGCTCCACCACCGACCGCATCAAGGCCGATGCCAAGGCGCGCGGCCTGACGCTGCGCCAGGTGGCGCTGGAGGCCGCCACGCCGCGCTCGCAGTTCGTCGGCACCGGCGAGCGTGTGGCCGACGAGATCATCCGCTGGGTGGACGAGGGCGCGGCCGATGGCTTCATCCTGGGCTTCCCCGTGCTGTCGCAGGGGCTTGATGACTTCATCGCCCATGTGATCCCGGCGCTGGAGGCGCGCGGCCGCTACCAGCGCACGTTGCCGGGCCACACCCTGCGCGACCACCTGGGACTGCCGCGCAAGGCCAGCCGGTATGCGCAGGCCGATGTGGATGCCGCCACGGCGCCAGAGAAGAAGGTGGCGTGATGGGCGCAGCATTGCCGGCCGCAGCTTCCGCACACGACGTGCAGCGGGTGAAAAGTGTGGAAGAGGGCATTGCCGCTTTCATCCACGAGTTCCAGGCATTGCGCCGGGACCTGCACCAGCACCCCGAGCTGTCGTTCCAGGAGCACCGCACCTCGGCCATTGTGGCCGAGCGCCTCGCGTCCTGGGGCTACGAAGTAACCACCGGCATCGCGGGCACCGGCCTGGTAGGCACGCTGCGCCGGGGGCAGGGTACCAAGACCCTGGGCATCCGTGCCGACATGGATGCACTGCCCATCACCGAGGCCACGGGCCTGCCCTATGCCAGCCGCAATGCCGGGGTGATGCACGCCTGCGGGCACGACGGGCACACCACGGTGCTGTTGGCGGCCGCACGTTTCCTGGCTGAGTCGGGCCGATTCGACGGCACGCTAAACCTCATCTTTCAGCCCGCCGAGGAAAACGGCGGCGGCGCCAACCGCATGATCGGCGAGGGCCTGTTCGAGCGCTTTCCGTGCGACGCGGTGTTCGGCCTGCACAACTGGCCCTGCGTGGGCGCGGGGCACTTCGGCTGCGTGACCGGGCCTGCCATGGCCTCGGTGGACCAGATCACCATCACCGTGCGCGGCAAGGGCGGCCACGGCGCCGCGCCGCACGAGACGGTGGACCCGGTGGTGGCCAGTGCCCACATCATTACCGCGCTGCAGACGGTGGTATCGCGCAATGTCGATCCACTCGACATGGGCGTGGTCACGGTGGGCTCCATCCATGGCGGCAACGCGCCCAATGTGGTGCCCGAGAGCGTTGAGCTCAAGCTCACCGCCCGCGCCTTCAAACCCGAGGTGCGCGAGGTCCTCAAGGAGCGCATTCCAGCCATCGCCCGCGCGCAGGCCGAGAGCTTTGGTGCCACGGCCGATGTGTTGTACCGGCCCGGCTACCCGGCCGTGCTGAACCATGAGGCTGAGACGGAGCTGGCACGCAGTGTGGCCATCGACACCTTTGGCGCAGCCCGCGTGGACGCCGGGTTTCGCCCGCGCACGGCCAGCGAGGACTTCGCGTTCATGCTGCTCAAGCGCCCGGGCAGCTACGTGTTCGTGGGCAATGGCGATGGGGCATCGCTGCACAGCCCGTACTACGACTTCAACGACGCCATCCTGGCGCCCTCGGCCACGTACTGGGTGCGGCTGGCCGAGCGGTTTCTGGCCTGAGACCCCTTTCACGAGAAAGCCTTTCCATGAGTGACAGCTTCATCTACACCTCGCCTGCCGATCCCCTGGCCCGCCCGCTCATCGACGAGCTGTCGCACGAGTACGAGTCGCGCTACGGCGAGTTCTACGACCGCGAAGGCGGGCAGCGCGAGATGGAGAAGTACCCGCCCGAGCTGTTCACGCCGGAACACGGCGGCAGCTTTGTGCTGCTGCTGCGCGGCGGGCAGGCCATTGGCGGCGGCGCCTTCAAGCGCCACAGCGACGCGCACACGGCGGAGCTCAAGCGCGTGTGGACGCATTCAGCCCACCGCCGCCAGGGCCTCGCCGCCAAGGTGCTGCTGGAGCTCGAATCGCAGGCGCTGCGCCAAGGCTATGCGCGGCTGTACCTCACCACCGGCTTTCGCCAGCCCGAGGCCGTGGGGCTGTACCTGGGCCATGGGTATACGGCGCTGTTCGACACCACGCTGCCGCACGAGACGTACCGCCATCTGCCGTTCGAGAAGACGTTGCGCGCCGCGGACGGCCTGAACCCCGCGACGACGGTGACCGTTGCACCGCACCTTCTGGGAGTTGGCCCTGCTGCCGTCCTGGCGCAAGCAGCCTGATTGGCCACACGGACACCTGCCAGGCCCGTTACTGCCGTCACCGCCATCTTCACTATCCCTACGAAATCCAGACAGCCCGCGAGACCCGATCACCATGTCCACCTCCACCACCCTGGACGCCGCTGCCGGTTTGCCGCTGGGGCCCACCCCTGCCGCGCCGCCTGCGGCCAGCGGCCATGCGCCCAGTGCGCCGGCCGCCACCCCATCGCCCGCCCCGATGAAGGGCGACTATTCACACTACAAAGTCGTGCCTGCGCGCTACCGGGCACGGGCGGCCGGCACGGTGTTTGCCGCCGTGGTCATCGCGCTGGTGCTGTATTCGGTGTTCACCAACTCGCGCTGGGGCTGGAGCATCTTCGGCGAGTATTTCTTCTCGGAGCCTGTGCTGGTGGGCCTGGGCCGCACGCTGCTGCTGACCGCACTGGGGGCGCTGTTCGGATTCACGCTGGGCACGGCGCTGGCGCTGGCCCGCGTGTCGCGCTCGCCGCTGCTGGCGGGGCTGTCGTGGACCTTCATCTGGATCTTCCGGTCCATCCCGGTCATCGTGCTGCTGCTCATCATCAACAACCTGGGCTACCTGTACGAGACCGTGAGCCTGGGCGTGCCTTTCACCGGCTGGACGTTCTTCTCATACCCCACCACGCAGCTCATCAGCCCGTTCGTGGCGGCGCTGATCGGCCTCACGCTGAACCAGGCCGCCTTCGCATCGGAGATCGTGCGTGGTGGCATCCTGTCGGTGGACCAGGGGCAGCTGGAAGCCGCTGCTGCCCTGGGCCTGCCGCGCCGCCGCCAGGCGTTTCGCATCGTGCTGCCGCAGGCCATGCGGTCCATCCTGCCCGCGGGCTTCAACGACATCATCGGCCTAGCCAAGGGCACGTCCAATGTGTACATCCTGGCCCTGCCCGAGCTGTTCTACACCATCCAGATCATCTACCGCCGCAACCTGGAGGTGATCCCGTTGCTGATGGTGGCCACGGTGTGGTACCTGGTGATCCTTACGGTGCTGTCGCTGCTGCAGTACTACATCGAGCGCCATTTTTCCAAGGGCGCGCTGCGCAGCCCGCCGCCATCGATCTTCAGCGGCATTGCGCAGCGCCTGTGGTCTGCGCGGCGCGTGGCTACTCAAGCTGATACGGCCGTGGCCGCACCGGCAGCAGCGCCCACGCCCGCCGTCGCCACCGTGCCGCGCTGGACGGGCGAGCGCAACCGCGGTGGCGAGGTCACCATCCACGGCGTGTCCAAGAGCTACGGCGCCCTGCGCGTGCTCAAGGATGTGACGCTGACGGTGCCGCCCGGCAGCGTCACGGTGATCCTGGGCCAGTCGGGCTCGGGCAAGTCGACCTTGCTGCGCACCATCAACCACCTGGAGCGCGTGGACGATGGCTTTATCGCCATCGATGGCGAGCTGATCGGCTACCGCCAGGACGCCGACACCCTGTACGAGCTGGGTGAGAAGGACATCCTCCAACGCCGGGTGGACGTGGGCATGGTGTTCCAGAACTTCAACCTGTTCCCGCACCTCACGGTGCTGGAGAACATCGTCGAAGCCCCGGTCACCGTGCGCAAGCTGCCGCGTGCCGAGGCCGAAGCCCTGGCGCTGGAGCTGTTGGCGCGCGTGGGCCTGTCCGACAAGGCGCACAGCTATCCACGGCAGCTCTCCGGCGGGCAGCAGCAGCGCGTGGCCATCGCACGGGCCCTGGCGCTCAAGCCCAAGGTGCTGCTCTTCGACGAGCCCACCTCTGCGCTGGACCCCGAGCTGGTGGGCGAGGTGCTCGACGTGATCAAGGAACTGGCGCGCACCGGCACCACGCTCATCATCGTGACGCACGAGATCGGCTTTGCCCGCGAGGTGGCCGACACCGTCGTCTTCATGGAGCAGGGCCGCGTGCTGGAGACCGGCACACCCGCCAAGGTCTTCAGCCAGCCCGACCACCCCCGCACGGCGGAGTTCCTGGCCAAGGTGCTCTGAGCAGTCGGCCGCCTCACATTCCCTCACCCGCAGCGGCCTTTCTGGGCCAACCGGCCTGTAGCCCAGGCCGGGCTGCGGCATGGGCGCCGCTCTGATCTGCGCGATTTCGTTCTTCCTGTTTCTGTTTTCTTGAACCATCCATTTCATCCCCGGAGCCGATCCATGACCCTTGTGAACCGAACCCTCGCAGCCCTGGCACTGGCCGCTGCCTCCATCGCCGCACTGGCGCCCATCCACGCTGCTGCGCAGGCCATCGACCTGAGCCCCGAGCAGCCCACGCGCCCCCGCTCGCAGAAGGTGGACGAGGCGATCAAGCTCGTTGCCAAGGATTTCAAGTTCGCCAAGGACGGCGTGCTCACCGTGGGCACCACCACCGGCCGCCTGCCATTCGGCGCCTACGCCACCGACAACAAGACGCCCGTGGGCAACGCGCCGGACATCGCGCAGCTGGTGGCTGACAGCCTGGGGCGCAAGCTGGAGCTGGTGTCGGTGGCCTGGGCCGACTGGCCGCTGGGCCTGCAGTCGGGCAAGTTCGATGTGGTGATCTCCAACGTCACCGTGACCGAGGAGCGCAAGGAGAAGTTCGACTTCTCGACCTACCGCAATGACCAGCTGGGTGTGTACGTGAAGGCCGACAGCAAGATCACGTCGGTGAAGGAACCCAAGGATGTGGCGGGCCTCAAGATCGTTGTGGGCGCGAGCACCAACCAGGAGCAGATTCTGCTGCGCTGGAACCAGCAGAACATCGCCGCGGGCCTCAAACCCGTGGACATCCAGTACTACGACGACGATGTGGTGCTGTACCTGGCGCTGGCCTCGGGCCGTGCCGATGCGTACCTGGCCCCCAACGGCATCGCCGCGCACAACGCGCGCGATGGCAAGACGAAACTGGTAGGCACCTTCTCGGGCGGATGGCCGCAGGCGGCCGAGATTGCCGTGACCTCGCGCAAGGGCTCGGGCATTGCCGACGCGATCACCACGGCGCTGAATGCGCAGATCAAGAACGGCAACTACGCCAAGGCCCTGGAGCGCTGGAACCTGCAGTCCGAGGCAATCCAGGTCTCGCGCACCAACCCTCCCGGCCTGCCCAAGAAGTAAGCCTGCGGCGTTCAAGGACTAATCATGACTCTCCATTCCTTATCGCGCCGCAGCCTGGTGGCCCTGGCCTCGGCGTGCGCGTTGTCCTGCGCGTGGACCGTGGCCGGTGCTGCCACCGCGTTCGACTTCAGCCCCGAGCAAAAGGGCCGCATCCGTGCCGAGAAAGACGCAGCGGCCGTGCAGGCCATTCCGAAGAATTTCAAGTTCGTGAAGGAGGGCGTCTTCACCGTGGCCATTGCGCCGTTTGCGCCGCCCATCGCCACCTATGCCAGCGACGCCAAGACCGTGGTGGGGTTCGATCCGGACTATGCGCAGCTGATTGCCGACGCGCTGGGGCTCAAGCTCGAATTGCTGCCGATTGCCTGGGCCGACTGGCCGCTCGGGCTCACGTCGGGCAAGTACGACGCGGTGATCTCCAACGTGGGCGTGACGGAGCTACGCAAAGAGAAGTACGACTTCTCCACCTACCGCCTGGGGCTGCACGGCTTTTATGTGCGGGCCGACAGCAAGATCACCTCCATCAAGGAGCCCAAGGACATTGCCGGGCTCAAGGTCATCACCGGCTCGGGCACCAACCAGGAACGCATCCTGCTGGAGTGGAACAAGCAGAACGTCGCTGCAGGCCTCAAGCCCGTGGAGCCCGTGTACTTCGACGACGACGCCGCGCGGCTGCTGGGCGTGGTGTTGGGCCGGGCCGACGCCAACTTCAACCCCAACGCGCCGCAGGCCTACCACGCGGCCAAGGACGGCAAGATCAAGCTCGTGGGCACGGTGAACGCGGGCTGGCCGCTCAAGTCCGACGTGGCCATCACCACGCGCAAGGGCTCGGGCCTGGCCGATGCGCTGACGCTGGCCACCAACGGGCTCATCAAGAACGGCAAGTACACGCAGGCGCTACAGCGCTGGAGCCTGCTGGAGGAGGCTTTGCCCAAATCCGAAACCAACCCCCCAGGACTACCGAAGTTTTGAAAATGGCCATCGCGCATCTCGCATTCCTGACCCCTGGCAACTATGCCGAGGACAGCCCGCTGCAAGGGCTGGAAGACACCCTGCGCTTGTTCGAGCACGGGGAAGCCCTGGGCTACCAGGGCGCGTGGGTGCGCCAGCGGCATCTGGAACGGGCGGTGTCGTCCGCGGCCACGCTGTTGGCCGCCGCCACGCAGCGCACGCGGCGCATCGCGCTGGGCACGGCGGTGATCCAGATGGGGTATGAGAACCCTTTTCGGCTGGCTGAGGACCTGGCCACGGTGGACGTGCTGTCGCGCGGTCGCCTGCAGGTGGGGCTGAGTGCGGGGGCGCCGCCGTACGGGCCGCTGTTGGGCGGGCGTTTGTTCGACGGCGATGCGCAGGCCATCGATTTCTCGCACGCCCGGGTGGAGCGCCTGCGAAGCAATCTGCGCGGTGATTTCGTCGGCGACGACGACTTTTTCGTGGAGTCGCCCGCAGGCCGCCAGCGCCCGCGGGTGCAGCCGCATGCTGCAGGGTTGGTGGAGCGGTTGTGGTATGGCGGCGGGTCGCTGAGGTCTGCGCAGTGGGCGGGTGCGCAGGGCTACCACCTGCTCATCGGCAACCTTAACCGCGGTGAGCAGACCGACGACTTCTTTGCGGCGCAGCGCAGTCAGCTGAATTTGTTCCATGCGAACTGGTCGGCGCCGTATGCGCCGCGCGTGGCGCTGGGCAGGGTCATCGTGCCGCTCGATAGTGCCGACGCCGCCACGCGTGCCCGCTACCGTGCCTGGGCTGCGCTCAGAGTGCCGCGCACTTTGGGGCCGCAAGGCGATCGCCGCACGCTGTTCGCGCGCGACCTGGTCGGCACGTCGGACGAGATTCTGGAGAGCCTGCGCCAGGACCCCATCGTGCCGCAGGTGCAGGCGCTACGGCTGGAGCTGCCGTACGACTTCAGCGTCGAAGACTATGCGCAGATCCTGAGCGACACCGCGCGGTACATCGCACCGGAACTCGGCTGGTCACCGGCTGATGCAGGGCCCGGGGCCCTCGGCAGTCACTGTCCGGCGCGTGCGGCCGACACTTCGCGACCCAGCTCGATCACGGCCATCGCGTAGTAGCTCGACCAGTTGTAGCGCGTGATGGCGTAGAAGTTCTCGGTGCCTGCCACGTAGCTCGCGGGATCGCCGCCATTTTGCAGTTCGATCATGGCGAGTGGCCCCGTGTGCTGCACGCCCGCGGCGTCCAGCACCGCGCCCTTGGCCTGCATGCTGGCCACGCTGAAGGTGGGCAGGATGTCAGGCGCCATCAGGTCATCGAGCTGCAGGCGCGCGGTGTCGAACTGCACGCCGAAGTGCGTGGGCATGCCCGGCGTCCACCCGTGGCCGCGAAAGTAGTTGGCGACCGAGCCGATGGCGTCGGCCGGGCTCTTGAACAGGTCCACACGGCCGTCGCCATCGAAGTCGATGGCATAGCGCACCCAGCTCGACGGCATGAACTGGCCCAGGCCCATGGCGCCGGCATAGCTGCCGCGGGGCTCGAACGGGTCGGTGTTGCTGCGGTTGGTGAGGCTCAGGAACTGCTCCAGCTCGCGGCGGAAAAATTCGGTGCGCTCTTTGGCGCGCGGATGGGCTGACGGGAAATCAAACGCCAGCGTGACCAGCGCGTCCATCACACGGAAGGTGCCCATCTGCTGCCCGTAGATGGTCTCTACGCCGATGATGCCGACGATGATCTCGGCGGGCACGCCGTACTCGCGCTCAGCCCGCTCCAGCGTCGCCTGGTTCTCCTGCCAAAACCGCTGGCCGGCGCGGATGCGGATGGGGTCGATGAAGCGGCTGCGGTACACCCGCCAGTTCTTGGCTGTGCCTTTGGGCGGCGGCAGCATGAGCCGTGGGACCTGTGGCAGGAAGTGCGCCTGTCCAATGGCCTGGCGCACCCACTCGCGGTCCAGGTCGCGGCGTGCGGCCAGATCGTCGGCAAACTGCAGCGCCTCGGTGCGCGATGCGTAGAGCACCGCTGGTTTTTGCTTTGTGGTGGCGGTTTTAGAGGGTTTTTGGGGGCTTGCGCTTACTGGTATTGTGCAAAATGCTATTAAAAATATAGCAACCGTGATCCATGGAGCTGTCTTCGTCATTTCGGGTGTTCGTTACTTTGTTGTGTCCCTGCGCCTCGAAACCGGCGCGACCCAGGCCAGGGCCGCCGCGCAAGGGCAGCCCCGCCGCGCCAGCGGCGTCCCCCTTCCCGGCGAAGCCGCTCAGGGGGATGATTCATCTCTTTGGCCAGGGCAAGGTGCGGAACTCGCGCCGCAGGGCACCCAGTTCGGAGTCGGGGTGGGGGGCGTAGCGCAATCGCTCCAGCCGCAGCAGCCAGTCTGCCACTTCAGCGGCCGGCGCCCCGAATTGTGCACGCACCCGTTCTGCCATTGCGCGTGGGGGCAGGGTTTCTGGCAGTGGCAGCCCGGCGCGCGCCAGGCGTTGGCGCGTGCGGGCCAGCAGCCGCAGCCAGGGGTCGTGCTGGCTGCGCTCCCACAGGCTCCAGCCCATGCCGCCCAGTGCAGCCGCGATGACCAGGGTGCCCAGCACGGTGGTGAGGTCCTGCCAGCTGGGAGATTCAAACCCCAGCGCTTTGAGCAGGTCCATCTGGCGGCTCTGGGTGTAATTGAGCACCCACTGGTTCCAGCCATTGTTGACGGCTTCCCACACGGCCCGCAGGTTCTGCACCATGCCCGGGCTGAGGGTGCCCAGGGCGTTGGCGAACGCTCCCTGGGGTGCGCGCAAACGCTGGAACTGACCCACGCGGTTCGGCGAGACGGCGCCTGTGGGATCTACACGCACCCAGCCACGCCCCTCCATCCAGACTTCGGCCCAGGCATGGGCGTCGGCATTGCGCACGGTCCAGTAGCCATCCACGGGGTTGCGTTCACCCCCCTGGTAGCCCGTGACGATGCGCGCGGGCACATCCATGGCGCGCATCAGCACCACGAAGGCCGAGGCAATGTGCTCGCAGAAGCCCTCCTTGCGGTCAAACCAGAATTCGTCGGCGGTGTGTTCGCCAAAAACGCCGGGATCCAGGGAGTAGTTGTAGCCGCCCGTGCGCAGGCGCTCCAGCACCGCATTGACGAGCGTGCCGGTGCTGGCGGTGGCCAGTGCGGGGTCGGCACGCATCTGCGCGGCCAGCGCCAGGGTGCGGGGGTTGAAGCCGGGCGGCAGCTCGGTGTATACGCGCAACTGGCGCACGGACTGCTGGGGGCCATGGCGGTACTCTGGGTAGCTCACGGCCTGGTAGCGCAGTACATCGGTGATGGGGCGTGTGGTCATCCACTGCAGGTCCTGGGTCATGTAGGCCTGCATTTGATTGGGCAGCTGTGGCGCCTCGGGCGTCGCCTCCAGCACCATCAGCCAGGGTTGTCGCTGGGGTTCGAGCGTCACCTCATAGCGCACCGCCGGGCCGCTGACCTGCAGATTGGCGGGCAGGGCTGCACGCGCAGCCCAGGCGCTGTCTTCGCGGAAGGGCTCAGCCTGCCATTCCCGGCCATCGAACGCGGTCATGACGGGCCCGCGAAAGTACAGCGTGGATTGCGCAGGCACATCGGTGGGCGCCCCCTCGAAGCGCAGGCGGATGGCCACGCGCTCGTCCAGTGCGATCTCGGCCATGTCCCCGATCTTCATCGTGCCCGAGAGGCCGCTGCGCCCGGAGAGGTTTTCGCCGGGCATGCCCCACAGCGGCGACATGCGTGGAAACAGCATGAACAGCGCCACCATGATGGGCGCCCCCAGCAGCGCCATGGTGCCCGCCATGCGGAAGGTCTGCGCCAGGGGCGGGCGCCCCACTGGCATGTGGGCATTGACCAGTGCCATGAGCAGGCCCAGCAGCGCCACCAGCATGGCGGCGGCTGTCAGCAGCGACTGCGAGAAGAAGAAATTGCTGAGCATCGTGAAGAAGCCCAGGAAGAACACCACCATCGCGTCGCGGCGCGCGCGCAGCTCCAGCATCTTGAGCGCGAGCAGCATGACGATGAGGGTAACGCCCGCATCCCGCCCGAGGATGGTGCGGTGCGTGAACAGCGTGCCCGCTACCGCCACCATCAGCAGGGCGGCCACGGTCCAGCGACTGGGCAGCGGGCGCCCCACCCAGGCCAGCCAGCCGCGCCACAGCAGCAGGCCGCTGGCCAGCAGGCTGGTCCACACTGGCAGGTTGGACACCTGCGGCGCGATGACCCACACGATCACGAACAGCAGAAAGAGCGTGTCGCGGGCGTCGCGCGGCAGGGAAACAAGGGTCTGGCGCAGGTTCATGGCAAAGGTTCACGCCCGGCTGGTGGGGATTGGTTTGCTATTGAAAATATAGCTATTGACGCATTGATGGTAAGCGCTAGGTGCCAATTTGATGCGAATTTTGACGAGAGGATCAGCACAGTGCCAGCGCTTCCAGGCAATTTCTTCGGTGTGCGGCCCCCGTGTCCGGGGCGATCTCCACACCCGGCAGGCGCAGGCCATAGTCCAGCCCCAGCCGGTCGGCCTGCAGCACCCAGGCGGTCAGGCGCGAGATGCGGGCTTCATGGTCGGGCAGCGCCGCGCGGGCGAGGTCCAGCCACAGCTCGTGCCGCTGGGCCTGCTGGGCGTCGCGGCTCACCAGGTCGTCCGTGCCGGTGCCCAGTGATTTGGCGGCCTTCTTCCAGACCACCAGCTTGAGCGGATCACCCCGGCGGTAGGCGCGCACGCCGTCGAATTCGCCAATGCCCTGGGATTGCGCGTTGCCCGTGCCGCCCGCGCGGGGTTCGCCAGGGGGCAGGGGCGGTGCGGGGGTCTCGGGCGCAGGGTAGACAAGCACCTGGGCGGCGGGGCGCCAGTAGGTCCAGACGCGGAAAGTGCCGAGCGGAAAGCGCGTCTCGGCGGTCAATGTGGGCACGCGGTGCAGGCCACGGCGCGGCGGCCTGAAGGCCACCTGCACGCTGGACTGCCCCTGCGCAGGCACGTCGGTCCAGGCCCAGTGGTGCGCCTCTTTGCCCGTGCCGTGCACCGACAGCGCAATGCCGTAGCGCGGGGTCTTGCGTTCGCTGGACAGCTGGATGTCAAACGCCGTGCTGGTGCCCATGAAGTGCGGCTCGGGGGCCTTCAGGTGCAGCGTGAGGCCGCGCAGGTTGGCGTGGCAGATGTGCATGCCCACCACGGCGCTGCCCGCCAGCAAAAAGGTCAGCAGGTAGCCCAGGTTGAGCTGGTAGTTGATGGATGCGACCAGCAACACGATGAGCGTCAACGCCAGCATCCAGCCCGAGCCCGTGGGCAGGATGTAGACATTGCGCTGGGTGAGCGCGAGCGTGTCGCTCAGCGGCAACCGCGCCTGCCACCAGCGCTGGAAGCGGCGGCGCAGTGGCGCAAAGGGGTTCAGCCGGGCAGCCAGGCTGCGCCAGCGGGCAGTGGGTGACAGGGAGAGCGGGGCAGCGGATTCCATGGATCAGGGCAAGGGCACCGCTTCGACCATCGCTCGGACTTGCTCCACCGCGCCGCGCCCGGCGTCGCCCACGGGCACCAGGCGGTGGGCGATGGTTTGGGGCAGCACGGCCTGCACGTCGTCGGGGGCCACATAGTCGCGCCCGCTGATGAGGGCCTGCGCCTTGGCCGCACGCACCAGCGCAATGCCCGCGCGGGGCGACAGGCCCTGCAAAAACCACCGGCCCGAGCGCGTGGCGGCAATCAGGTCCTGCACATAGTTGAGCAGCGGGTCGGCCGTGTGGATGGCCTGCACCTGGCGCTGCAACTCGGCCAGCTCCTCGTCGGACAACAAGGGCAGCATGGTGTCCACCATGTCCCTTCGGTCGGCGCCCGCCAGCAGTACGCGCTCGGCCGCGCGGTCGGGGTAGCCGATAGAGATGCGCATCAAAAAACGGTCCAGCTGCGATTCGGGCAGCGCAAAGGTGCCCAGCTGGTCGTGGGGGTTCTGGGTGGCAATCACGAAGAACGGGTGGGGCAGGGCGCGTGTTTCGCCTTCCACCGATACCTGTTTTTCTTCCATGGCTTCCAGCAGCGCACTCTGCGTCTTGGGGCTGGCGCGATTGATTTCATCGGCCAGCAACACCTGGGCGAACACCGGGCCGGGGTGGAACACGAAGGCCTCCTTGCCGCGTTCATACACGGACACGCCGGTCAGGTCGCTGGGCATCAGGTCGGCCGTGAACTGCACGCGCGAGAACTGCAGGCCAAACGTGCGCGAAAGGGCGTGGGCTAGGGTGGTCTTGCCCACCCCCGGCACGTCTTCGATCAGCAGGTGCCCACCCGCCAGCAGGCAGGCCACGCAGTCCTGGACCTGGGCCTGTTTGCCCACGATCACCGTGTTAAGCTGATCCAGAAGTGATTTGATTTTGTGCTGTGCGTTCATGGCACGACGTTATCCGAAAAACCGAGAAAAATGCGACACGCGGGGACAAGACTGTGAGCAAGACGGGCTATTTCACCCATCGGGATTGTTGGAAGCACGAGATGGGCCCGGGTCACCCCGAATGCCCCGAACGGCTGGATGCGATTGAAGACCGCTTGCTGATCACCGGAGTGGGCGATGCCTTGGAGCGCTATGACGCCCCCGAGGCCTCGCTGGCCGATATTGAATTGGCCCACGGCCGCATGCACATCGCGGCACTGCGCGGCATGTCCGACCGGCTCAATGAAGAGCTGATGGCCGGTGGCCCCAACTACGCGCAGATCGACACCGACACCTCCATCAATGCCCACACCTGGAAGGCATCGCTGCGCGCCGCCGGGGCAGCGCTGGCCGCCACCGACGCGGTGATGGCGGGCGAGGTGGAAAACGCGTTCTGCTCGGTGCGCCCCCCCGGCCACCATGCCTGCCGCGACAAGGCCATGGGGTTTTGCTTCTTCAACAACGTCGCCGTGGCGGCCAAGTACGCGCTGCAGCGCTACAACCTGCAGCGCGTGGCGGTGGTGGACTTTGATGTGCACCACGGCAATGGCACCGAGGACATCCTGGCGGGCGACCCGCGGGCGCTGATGGTCAGCATCTTCCAGCACCCGTTCTACCCCTACAGCGGCGACCACGATCCCGCGCCCAACATGGTCAATGTGCCCGTGCCCGCCTACACACGGGGCATGGACATCCGCGAAATCATCGAGATGATGTGGATGCCCCGGCTGGAGGCCTTCAAGCCCGAGATGATTTTTGTGAGTGCGGGCTTTGATGGCCACCGCGAGGACGACATGGGCCAGCTGGGCCTGACCGAGCAGGACTATGCCTGGATCACCCAGCGCGTGAAGGATGTGGCGCGCCGCTATTCCCAAGGCCGCATCGTGTCGTGCCTGGAGGGCGGCTATGTGATGGGACCGCTGGCACGCAGTGTGGAGGCGCATTTGCGGGTCCTGGCTGATCTTTGACTCCCCCTGAGCCGCCTGCGGCGTCTTCCCCCTGAGGGGGACGCCACCCGTGGCCTGGCGGAGCCAGCTCCACGGTGGCGCTGGCCTCATGCGCGCCTGTTTCAAACGCCCCTCGCATTGCTGTGCACAGGAGAAACAACATGACGATTCCAAATTCTGACGAGCTGCTGCTGATCACCCGTGATACGCGCGGTGTGCTCACCCTCACTTTGAACGACCCTGCACGCTTCAATGCGTTGGGCTCTGAAATGCTGACAGCCCTGCAACAGGCGCTGGACGAAGCGGGCCGCGACGAATCTGTGCGCGTGGTGGTGCTGGCCGCGGCGGGCAAGGCCTTCTGTGCGGGGCACAACCTCAAGGACATGGCGGCGAACCCGGAGCTGGCGTACTACCAAAAGCTGTTTGCGCAATGCAGCCGCATGATGCTGACCATCCACAAGCTGCCCGTGCCCGTGATCGGGCGCGTGCAAGGCATGGCGACGGCGGCGGGCTGCCAGCTGGTGGCGCAGTGCGACCTGGCCGTGGCGGCCGACAGCGCGAGTTTTGCCACCAGTGGCATCCACTACGGCCTGTTCTGCGCAACGCCGAGCGTGCCGCTCGTGCGCAATGTGCCCGCCAAGCGGGCGATGGAAATGTTGCTCACCGGCGATTTCATCGATGCGCCCACCGCGCTGGCGCAGGGCCTGGTGAACCGTGTGGTGTCCGCCAACGCGCTGGATGCCGAGGTCGAAAAGCTGGTGGAGTCCATCCTGCAAAAGCCCCGTGTGGCCGTGGCCATGGGCAAGGCGCTGGTGTACCAGCAGCGTGAGCTGGGCATGGACGCGGCCTACCAGTTGGCAGGCCAGGCCATGGCCACCAACATGATGGACGACGCCGCGCAGGAGGGTGCGCGTGCCTTCGCCGAAAAGCGCCAGCCCACCTGGAAGCGCTGAGAGCCATGGCGACGACAGAAATTTCCATGCTCGAAGATGTGGGCCGCTGGGCCGAAGCGTTCCTTCGGCCCACGGTGCTGGTGGAATTGGCCGCCCTGGCCGCCTGCCTGGGGCTGGCCTGGTTGCTGGTGTCGCTGCTGCAGCGTGGACTGCACCGGGGTGACCCGCGCTCCATCCTGTTCGGCGCGCGGATTGTCGATGGCGCACTGTTTCCACTCGCGCTGCTGAGCCTCGCCTATGTGGCGCGAACCGTGCTGCTGCAATGGATTCCGCTGGCCGTGTTCAAGGTTGCCGTGCCGGTGCTGGTGTCCCTGGTGGTCATCCGCATCGGGGTGAAGGTGTTGCAGGTGGCATACCCGGAGGCTGCCTGGGTGCGGCCCATCGAGCGCTCTATCTCCTGGCTGGCCTGGCTGGGCATGGTGCTTTGGGTCACGGGGTTGTTGCCGCTGGTGCTCGATGAGCTGGACCAGATCCACTGGAAGGTAGGGGGTGCCACCCTGTCGGTGCGCACCATGATCGAAGGGGCTCTGACGGCTGCTGCCGTGTTGCTGATC
This sequence comes from Acidovorax sp. ACV01, assembly GCF_014851495.1. Taxonomy (NCBI): domain Bacteria; kingdom Pseudomonadati; phylum Pseudomonadota; class Betaproteobacteria; order Burkholderiales; family Comamonadaceae; genus Acidovorax; species Acidovorax sp. ACV01. The sequence continues at coordinate 71,459 of NZ_JACUZT010000014.1, forward strand.
GCGCTGTGGATTTCTGCAGCCATCGAGTCGCGCCTGCTGCGCTCTGCCACCGGGGCCGAGCTTTCACTGCGCAAGGCGGTGAGCAATGCCGTGCGGGCGCTGCTGATTTTTGTCGGGCTCATCATGGCCCTGTCGGCCGTGGGCATTGACCTGACCGCGCTGTCGGTGCTGGGTGGTGCCGTGGGCGTGGGCATTGGCTTTGGCCTGCAGAAGCTGGCGTCCAACTACGTGAGCGGCTTTGTGATTCTGGCCGAGCGCAGCATGCGCATTGGCGACAACGTGCGGGTGGACAACTTCGAGGGGCGCATCACCGACATCAACGCGCGCTACACCGTGGTGCGCTCGTCCACGGGGCGCGAGTCCATCGTGCCCAACGAGATGCTGATCATCCAGCGGGTGGAGAACCTGTCGCTGGCAGACCCCCGGGTGTGGCTGTCCACCGTGGTGAGCGTGGGCTATGAAAGTGATGTGGACCTGGTCATCCGCCTGCTGGGCGAGGCAGCCCTTGCCAGCAGCCGCGTGCTGCGCGATCCGGCCCCCAGTGTGGCCTTGTCGGCGTTTGGTGCCGACGGGCTGGAGTTCACCGTGGGTTTCTGGATTGCCGATCCCGAGAACGGCTCGCTGGGCCTGCGTTCGGAGATCAACCGTGCCATCCTGAGTGCGCTGCGCACCCACAAGATCGATATCCCGTACCCGCAGCGGGTCATGCATGTGCAGGTCGAAGGGCCGCTTCCCGCCGCGATGCAGGGCGCGGCTGTGGGCCGGGCGGCATCCGGCACAGAGTAAGCCGTATCGCCCCTTGCCATGCTCCCGCCGGGTGCCCCAGGCGACAGCAAACTCTAGACAGATGCGGTGCTCACTCGCCTATAATCCACAAAAAGCACGATCGTTCGTTTTTTCGATTGTGTGGTCTGTGTCCTGGCTCCGTAGCGCTTTCGTTGCAGTGCGGCATAGAATGTTCTAGTTTACGTAAACGTCAATTCAACCAACTCTAGGAGCCGCAGCAATGAAGGTCTTGGTCCCTGTCAAGCGCGTGGTGGACTACAACGTGAAAGTCCGAGTCAAGTCGGACAACACGGGTGTGGACATCGCCAACGTGAAGATGAGCATGAACCCCTTTGACGAAATCGCCGTCGAAGAGGCCGTGCGCCTGAAAGAAAAAGGCCTGGTGACCGAAGTCA
>NZ_JACUZT010000015.1:0-48301 GCF_014851495.1 Acidovorax sp. ACV01
ACCACTTCGCGCAAGGCCGCGTACTCACCGGGAGATATCACCGGAGGTCGGCCGGTCTTTGCCATCGTATTGCTCCTGCGGGATCAGCACCCCAGGAGCATAGTTTATTTCTTCGACACCCTCTTGGGTTTCACCAAAAAAAGAAAAGCGGTCCAAACGCCTTGGCGCGTGGACCGCTTGGAGCGGGCTGGGTGCTTGCCGGTGGCAAGCCGTGATCAGCTGGCCGATGGCGTGCTGGTGGCTGCGTCGGCTGCGGCACGTGTCGCGGTCTTCTTTGCGGCCGCTTTCTTGGCGGGGGCCTTGGCTGCAGGCTTGGCGGCGGCCTTTGCAGGAGCCGCCTTCTTTGCCACTGCCTTCTTGGCGGGGGCCTTGGCTGCGGGTTTGGCGGCTGCCTTGGCAGCAGCTTTGGCGGGTGCAGTCTTGCTGCCCTTGGCCAGGGCGTCCACACGGGCGCTCAGGGCTTCGAGGTCGCGGGCCGAGGGCACGCCCAGCTTGGCGAGGGCCTTGGCCACGCGGTCTTCAAAGATGTTTTCGAGCTTGTCCCACTGGCCCTGGGCCTTGGAGCCGATATCGCTGGCCATGGTGGTCACACGGCTGGTGGCTTCGGTGATCTTTTCTTCGGCCACGGCCTGGGTCTTGCGCTGGATGGTCAAGCCTTCTTTGACCAGGGCTTCAAACACCTTGCCGCCTTCTTCCTGTGCCTTGGAGAAGGCACCCAGGCCTGCCAGCCAGATCTGCTGGGCGGACTCCTTGACGGTGCTGGACAGTTGGGCGTTGCTCTTCTTTTTGTCGGCGCTGAGTTTCTGCAGTTTCTTGACCATGGGGCCTCCGTTGTGCGGTTGGTTGGGTTTGCCGGGGCGGGTTGCCTTCGACGCATGGCCGCACTGTACGCCGCACGGCGCGACAGGTGTAGGCACGCGCTCCTAAAAATGTAGAGCGTGCCATCTAGGGCCTGTTCGCACTATTTTTGCCAGCGCGAAGGCCTCCCCCGCCACGCCACTCGTCGTTGCGTTCCCAGCCAAGGCCCCGGCCTTGGCGTCGTCGCGCGCCTAGATTGGCGTGGCGGGGGAGGCCTTCCCTTCGGGTTGCGATGCCCAAGGGCCATCTGCGGCGTTGCCAAGCCTCGCTGGGGCCGTACTCCAGCTTCGTTCGGCGCTTTGCGCTTGGCCCTTGGGCATCGCAACGCATCTGGCAAAAATAGTGCGAACAGGCCCAAGCCCGCCTGCCGGCGGGGCGCCTAGCATCGGCGCGGGTTTCTGCTGAATCGGTGCGCGCAGGCCTTGGGCAAGAATGAAGCTATCTCAGAGGAGTTATCCATGCAGTATTTCGTGACGGGGGCAACGGGGTTCATTGGCAAGCGGCTGGTCAAGAAGCTGCTGGAGCGCAAGGGGGCCGTGGTGCATTTCCTGATCCGGCGCGAGAGCGCGGACAAGGTGGCCGACCTGCGCAGCTACTGGGGCGTGTCGGCCGCGCGGGCGGTGCCGGTGTTCGGCGACCTCACGGCCAAGAAGCTCGGCGTGGCCTCCGAGGATGTGAAGAAGCTCAAGGGCCAGATCGACCACTTCTACCACCTGGCCGCGGTCTACGACCTTGGGGCGGATGAGGAAACCCAGGTGGCCGTGAACATCGAGGGCACGCGCAATACGGTCGACCTGGCCAAGGCCATCGATGCCGGGCATTTCCACCATGTCTCTTCCATCGCGGCGGCCGGCCTGTACGAGGGTGTGTTCCGTGAGGACATGTTCGAGGAGGCAGAGGGCCTGGACCACCCGTACTTCCAGACCAAGCATGAGAGCGAGAAGATCGTGCGCCAGGATTGCAAGGTGCCCTGGACGGTGTACCGCCCCGCCATGGTGGTGGGTGACAGCACGACCGGCGAGATGGACAAGATCGACGGGCCCTACTACTTCTTCAAACTGATCCAGCGCCTGCGCCAGCTGCTGCCGCCCTGGATGCCCACGGTGGGCCTGGAAGGCGGGCGCGTGAACATCGTTCCGGTGGACTTCGTGGTCAACGCGCTCAATGTGATCAGCCACCAGAAGGACATCGTCAAGAAGTGCTACCACTTGGTGGACCCGGTGGGCTACCGGGTGGGCGACGTCCTGGACATCTTCAGCCGCGCCGCCCATGCGCCGCGCATGAACCTTTTCATCAACGCAGCCTTGCTGGGCTTCATCCCCAAGGGCATCAAGAAGAGCCTGATGGCCATGGCGCCCGTGCGCCGCGTGCGCAACGCCGTGCTGAAGGACCTGGGCCTGCCCGAGGACATGCTGACCTTCGTGAACTACCCCACGCGCTTCGATTGCCGCGAGACCTTGGCGGCGCTCAAGGGCTCGGGGGTGACTTGCCCCAACCTCAAGGACTACGCCTGGCGCCTGTGGGATTACTGGGAGCGCAATCTCGACCCCGAGCTGTTCATCGACCGCACGCTCAAGGGTACGGTGGCCGGCAAGGTGGTGCTGATCACGGGCGGGTCGTCGGGCATCGGCCTGGCGGCGGCGCACAAGTTTGCCGAGGCGGGCGCCACCACCATCATCTGCGGGCGCGACCAGGACAAGCTCGACGAGGCCTGTGCCGAAGCCAAGGCCAAGGGTTATGCGTTCATCGCGTATTCGGCCGACATTGCCGACATGGCCGACTGCGACCGCTTTGTGCAGCTGCTCATCGACAACCACGGCGGCGTGGACTTCCTGATCAACAACGCAGGCCGCTCCATCCGCCGCGCCATCGAGTCGAGCTACGACCGCTTTCATGACTACGAGCGCACCATGCAGCTCAACTACTTCGGTTGCCTGCGCGTGACCATGGGCTTTTTGCCCGGCATGGTGGAAAAGCGCAAGGGCCATGTGGTCAACATCAGCTCCATCGGGGTGCTGACGAATGCACCGCGCTTTTCGGCCTATGTGGCCAGCAAGGCGGCGCTCGACGCCTGGACGCGTTGCGCATCGAGCGAGTTCGCCGACCAGGGCATCACTTTCACCACCATCAACATGCCGCTGGTGCGCACGCCCATGATCGCGCCGACCAAGATCTACAACAACGTGCCGACGCTGAGCCCCGAGGAGGCGGCCGACATGATCGCCCAGGCCTGCATCTTCAAGCCGGTGCGCATCGCCACGCGCCTGGGCATCACCGGGCAGTTGCTGCATGCGCTGGTGCCGCGTGTGGCGCAGATCACCATGAACACCAGCTTTCGCATGTTCCCGGATTCCACCGCCGCCAAGGGCAGCAAGGACGCCAAGCCGCAGCTGTCGGCCGAGGCTGTGGCGCTGCAGCAGATGATGCGGGGCATCCACTTCTAATGACTGTCCGGCCCGCGCAGAAACCCCCGCGTTGAACTCTGTTACCCGGGGGCCGGGCGGGGTGGGATAATCGTGGGTTCTGCCGAGCTGGCATTTCACACAGCCCTCCCTATGATTCTGGTTACTGGCGGCGCGGGTTTCATTGGCGCCAACTTCGTTCTTGACTGGCTTGCTGCCTCCAGCGAGCCTGTGGTCAACCTCGACAAGCTCACCTACGCGGGCAACCTGCACAACCTGGACAGCATCCAGGGGGATGCGCGGCACCTCTTCGTGCAGGGCGATATCGGCGATACCGCCTTGATCGCACGCCTGCTCGCCGAGCACAAGCCCCGCGCGGTGGTCAACTTTGCGGCCGAATCGCATGTGGACCGTTCCATCCATGGCCCTGAGGATTTCATCCAGACCAACATCGTCGGGTCCTTCCGACTGCTGGAAGCCGTGCGCGCCTACTGGGGCGCACTGCCCGGGGGTGAGCGCGAGGCATTCCGGTTCCTGCACGTCTCTACCGACGAGGTGTACGGGTCGCTCGCACCCACGGACCCGGCCTTCGCCGAAACGCGCGGTTTCGAGCCCAACAGCCCCTACAGCGCCAGCAAGGCCGCCAGCGACCACCTGGTGCGCGCCTGGCACCACACCTACGGCCTGCCGGTGCTGACCACCAACTGCAGCAACAACTACGGGCCGTACCACTTCCCTGAGAAGTTGATCCCGCTGATGATCGTCAACGCACTGGCCGGCAAGCCGCTGCCGGTGTATGGCGACGGCATGCAGGTGCGCGACTGGCTGTACGTGAAGGACCACTGCAGCGCCATCCGCCGAGTGCTGGAGGCCGGGGCTCCGGGTGAGACCTACAACGTGGGCGGCTGGAACGAGAAGCCCAACATCGAGATCGTGAACATGGTCTGCGGCCTGCTCGACGAGCTGCGTCCCCGCGCCGACGGCCAGAGTTACCGCACCCAGATCACCTACGTGAAAGACCGCCCGGGCCACGACCGCCGCTATGCGATCGACGCGCGCAAGATTGAGCGCGAGCTGGGTTGGAAGCCCGCCGAGACCTTCGATACGGGAATCCACAAGACCGTGCAGTGGTACCTGGAGCATGCCGACTGGGTGGCCAGCGTGCAGACCGGCGCCTACCGCGACTGGGTGCAAGCCCAGTATGCGCAGGAGCCCGCAGCCGTGGTGGGCGCCAGCGCATGAACATCCTGCTCTTTGGCAAGGGTGGTCAGGTGGGATGGGAGCTGCAACGCAGCCTGTCGGTGCTGGGCACAGTCACGGCACTGGACTTCGACACTACGGAACACTGCGGTGACTTTTCCAATCCGGCCGGCGTGGCCGAGACGGTGCGTGCGCTCCGTCCCGACGTCATCGTCAATGCCTCAGCCCATACTGCCGTGGACAAGGCCGAGAGCGAAAGTGACTTCGCCCGTACGTTGAACGCCACCACCCCCGGCGCGATTGCGCAGGAGGCTGCGAAGCTGGGTGCCTGGCTGGTGCACTACAGCACCGACTATGTGTTCGACGGCAGCGGCAACCGCCCCTGGGTGGAAACCGATGCGCCCGCACCCCTGAGTGTGTATGGCCGCACCAAGCTCGAAGGCGAGCAGCTCATTGTCCAGTCGGGCGTCAAGCACCTCATCCTGCGCACCAGTTGGGTTTATGCCGCGCGCGGCGGTAATTTCGCCAAGACCATGCTGCGGTTGGCGCAAGAGCGTGAACGCCTGACGGTGATTGATGACCAATGGGGTGCACCCACCGGCGCCGACCTGCTGGCCGATGTGACCGCCCACGCGCTGCGCCACCTGCAGCAGCGCCCGCAGGATGCCGGGTTGTACCACTGCGTGGCCGGTGGTGAGACCAACTGGAATGAGTACGCAAAATACGTGCTGGCGCAGGCGCAGAAAGCGCAGAATGCTATCGAAATAAAAGCAAAAGAGGTGGCGCCTGTTCCTACGAGCGCGTTCCCGACACCTGCCGTGCGCCCCCAAAATTCGCGCTTGAACACCCACAAGCTGCAGTCCACTTTTGGCTTGCAGATGCCCCATTGGCAGACCGGTGTGGCGCGCATGCTCACGGAAATTCTCTGAACGGACCCCAGACCATGACGCAACGCAAAGGCATCATCCTCGCAGGAGGCTCCGGCACTCGGCTGCACCCGGCTACGTTGGCCATCAGCAAGCAGCTGCTGCCGGTCTACGACAAGCCCATGATCTACTACCCACTGAGCACGCTGATGCTCGCGGGCATCCGGGACATCCTCGTCATCAGCACTCCGCAGGACACGCCGCGTTTTGCACAGCTGCTGGGTGACGGCAGTCAATGGGGCTTGAATCTGCAATACGCCGTGCAGCCCAGCCCGGACGGGTTGGCGCAGGCGTTTGTGATCGGAGAGCCTTTTCTGGATGGAGCACCCAGTGCCTTGGTGCTTGGAGACAACATTTTCTATGGGCACGATTTCCATGAATTGCTGGGCAGTGCCCAGCAGCGCACGGCGGGTGCCAGCGTGTTTGCCTACCATGTGCACGATCCGGAGCGCTACGGTGTCGCCGAATTCGATGCCCAGGGCAAAGTGTTGTCGCTGGAGGAAAAACCTGCACAACCCAAGAGCAGCTATGCCGTTACCGGGCTGTACTTCTACGACAACCAGGTCGCAAAGATGGCCAGGAGCCTTAAGCCATCGCCACGCGGCGAGCTCGAAATCACCGACCTGAACCGGCTGTACCTGGAGCAGGGGCAACTGAACGTCGAGATCATGGGCCGTGGCTATGCCTGGCTGGATACCGGCACCCACGAAAGCCTGCTGGAGGCCAGCCAGTTCATTGCGACACTGGAGCATCGCCAGGGCCTCAAGATCGCCTGCCCCGAGGAAATTGCGTGGCGTTCCGGCTGGATTGACAGCGCCCAGCTGGAGCGCCTGGCACAGCCTCTTGCCAAGAACGGTTACGGCCAGTACCTCCAGCGCCTGCTGAACGACAAAGTCTATTGATCACCCCATGCACTCCATCCGGCAATCCATTCCAGACGTTGTCCTCATCGAACCCAAGGTGTTCGGCGACAGCCGTGGCTTTTTCTACGAAAGCTTCAACCAGCAGGCCTTTCGGGAGGCCACGGGTGTCGAGTGCGAATTTGTGCAGGACAACCACAGCCGCAGTAGCCAGGGCGTGCTGCGCGGCCTGCACTACCAGTTGCCCCCCAGGGCGCAGGGCAAGCTCGTGCGGGTGGTGCGCGGCGCTGCGTTTGACGTGGCGGTCGATATCCGCAAGGGTTCGCCCACCTTTGGCCAGTGGGTAGGGGCGCTACTGACCGAAGACAACCACCGGCAGCTTTGGGTGCCGCCGGGGCTTGCCCACGGTTTTTTGGTGTTGTCCGAATCAGCAGACTTCCTTTACAAGACCACTGACTACTACAGCCCGGAGCACGAGCGCTGCATTCGCTGGGACGATCCACAGCTTGCCATCGCCTGGCCTGCGGTGGAGGCCGCCATTCAGCTTTCGGCAAAAGATCAGGCGGGGCGCTGGTTCGCTGAGGCTGACCTTTGACGACGGCGTTGGGGCCTGTGACCGGTCCTTCGGGCGGTCCTGCCAAGCTGCGGATCGCCCTGTTGGGAGCCAGGGGCATTCCTGCAAGTTATGGGGGTTTCGAGACATTCGCCGAACAGCTTTCGACACGCCTGGCGGCGCGTGGCCACGAGGTCACTGTGTATGCAGAATCCAGCGAGTCGTCCGTCGCAGACACCTTCTACCAAGGTGTTCGCGTGTGCCACAAGCGCCGACCCCAGTGGGGGGCTGCCTCGGTCCTGGCCTACGATTGTGCCTGCCTGTGGGACGCCCGCCGGGGATACGATCTGGTTTACATGCTGGGTTATGGCGCTGCGTGGGCCTGCTGGTGGCCCCGGGTTTTTGGGGTTCCGGTCTGGATCAACGTAGACGGACTGGAATGGGCCCGCAGCAAATGGGGGCGGGGCGCGCGCATTTACCTGCGTTGCATGGAGTGGGTGGCCAGCCGGGTTGCCACGCGCCTCATCGCAGATGCCGAGGCCATTGCACAGAGGTTCCGCCAGACCTATCCCAAGGGGGCACCGTCGAGTTTCATTGCCTACGGTGCTGAATTGGTGCAAGACCAGGACGCAGACCCTTCCTTGCTGTCTGTGTGGGGACTTCAGGCCCATCGGTACATGCTGGTCGTGGCGCGGCCAGAGCCAGAAAACCATATCCTTGAAATCATCCAGGGCTATGGGATGCATGGCGGTGATTGGCCACTGGTCGTCGTGGGAGACGTGTCTGGTGCCACGGCCTATCAGCAACAATTGCGGCAGCAGGCCAGTGCGCGTGTGCGTTTTGTTGGCGGCATCTACGATGCAGGGCAGCTCGCGAGCCTGCGTGTGCATGCGGCCTGCTACCTGCACGGCCACTCGGTGGGCGGGACGAACCCTTCGCTTCTGGAGGCGCTGGCCTGTGGAAACTGGGTCATTGCGCATGACAACCCGTTCAATCGCGAAGTGGCACGCGATGCGGCCGACTACTTCGAGACCCCCGAGCAACTCGCTCGCTGCTTGGACCTTGTGGTGGATCAGTCGGAAGCCATGCGGCCGCAGCGAAGCCAGCGTGCCCGCGACATCGTGGCAGAGCACTACACATGGGACGGAATCACAGATGCGTATGAAGCACTGATGCATTCTGAATGCCAGCCTCATCGCACGGCGACAACAGGTACAGGCGTAGTGTGATTGCCCCGAGGGATGGATCAGCCTTGCACAGCGGGTTGGCCGGGGCTGTCCCGTCCGCACAGCCCCTGGTGGATGTGCTGCTGGCGACATACAACGGGTCGAAATATCTCCATGCCCAGCTCGATTCCCTACTGGTCCAGACGCACCATAATTTTCGCGTCTTGGTCAGTGATGATGGATCTTCGGATGCGACGCTTGAGATTTTGGAGAACTACCGGGCGCGCTTCGAGGGGCGTTTGGTAGTGGTGCCCAATCCCCATTGCGGGCAAGGAGTGGTCCGGAACTTTGAGAACCTCATGGTGGCCAGCCTGCAAGACGGGCAGGCGGGATGGGTTGCTTTCTCGGACCAGGACGATGTCTGGCTTCCTCAAAAAATTGAGCGATGCTTGAACGAAATGGTGCGGATGGAGGAAGAGGGGGGTGAAGGGTTGCCCTGCCTGGTGCATTCCGACCTGACGGTCGTCGATGAGAGTCTGAATGTCATCTCGGACTCCTTCGCCAGATACCAGCGCATGGATCCACGGCAGTGTTCGCCGCTTTCACTTCTCAGTGTGAATCAGGTGACGGGATGCACGATGATGGTGAATCGCACCCTGTTGCAAATGGCCTTGCCCTTGCCGCGCGAGACCATCATGCATGACTGGTGGTGCGGCTTGGTGAGCGGGAGTGGCCGTCGCCGTTTCGTGTCGGCCCCATTGATCCTGTACCGTCAGCATGGTGCCAACCAGGTGGGTGCCAAAGACCGCAGCCTGAAGACACGCTTGCTGCGTCTATTGACGAATGGCGCAGGGATCGTTGGGCGCGTCAGGGTGCTCGGAGGCGCCACCTACTTGCAGGCGCAGGCGCTGCAACTGCGATTGCGAGCCGTGGGGTTGGATGGGGGCTACGTGTCAGAATACCTTGCGTGGAGAGGCCGACCCTTCTGGGTGAGGATGGTGGGATATCGACAATATTATGTGGGCCCCGAACTTGATCGAATAAGCCGCTGTTTGTTGTGGTTCAAGTGATTCGACTCTTTGGGTGATATGCATCGTCCCCGGCTATTTGGTGGTTGGAAGAATGTTCAAAGGCGTTAGTAATGAAGCTCTCGGCTGAAGTTGGTGAAGTGGAAAGCGTTGACCTCGCTGCGCCCAGGCTCGGGGAGATGCTCCTTGCGGACCAGAAATTGTCACGCAATGACCTGGAGAGGGCGCTGGAGGTTCAGCGTTCCATGGGCGGGCGTCTGGGGCGTCTGCTTATCAGCTTGGGGCTGGTGTCTGAGATTGACGTGTACTCTGCATTGTCCCGGCAGGCAGGGTTGCCTTTGGTGCGCCAGGACGCCTTCCCGAAGGAAAAACCGGATACATCGCGGTTGAACACCAGTTTTTTGCTGGCCAACAATCTGCTTCCCTTGGGAAACGCGGAGGATGCCGAGTTCACGCCTGATTTCGCGTCGGTAGATCCGAAAAGCGCCGCATTGCGCGATGCATTGCGCCTGGTCTTTGGGGATGCTCCCAGGGTCTTTTTTGGTCTTGAGTCCGAAATATCCAATCAGCTCAATGCCTGGTACGTCCAGGAGTCGGAGCCCGACGGAGAGGTCGTTGCGGACCAGTTCGAGGCTTCGGAGTTCATTGAGCACCTGAGGGATATGGCCTCGGAGGCGCCCATCATCCAGCGCGTGAGTCAAATCCTATCCCAGGCCGTTGCGGCGCAGGCCTCGGACATTCACATCGAAACCTACGAGGAAAAATCGGTGGTCCGCATACGGGTGGACGGGGAGCTGTATCCCATTGACGAGATTGATAACAAGGATGCACCTGCTGTCGTCTCCCGCATCAAGATCCTCTCGCAGTTGGACATCGCAGAACGCCGTATGCCGCAGGACGGGCGTACCAAGCTGCGTGTGCATGGCAAGGAAATGGACTCTCGTGTGTCCACCATTCCCACCATGTTTGGCGAGTCGGTCGTCATGCGCCTGCTGGAAAAAAACTTCGACCTGCTCTCGCTGGAAAGCCTGCACTTCACGCCGCCCACGCTGAAGACCATGCGCCAGTTGCTCAGCGTGCCCCATGGCATCTTTCTGGTGACCGGGCCCACTGGCTCCGGGAAATCCACCACGCTGTATGCCTCGATGCAGGAGCTGGAGGGTGAGAACCTCAAGATACTGACGGTGGAAGACCCGGTCGAATACCGGCTGCAATGGCTCAACCAGGTGCAGGTCCAACCTCAAATCGGACTCACCTTTGCCAAGGTACTTCGCTCCTTTCTCCGCCAGGATCCTGATGTCATCATGATCGGCGAAATGCGCGATGGGGAAACCGCTGAGATTGCGGTCCAGGCGGCGTTGACGGGTCATTTGGTCATGTCCACGCTGCATACCAATAGCGCGCTCGGGGCCATTGTGCGGCTCATCAACATGGGCGTGGAGCCCTATCTGATCACGGCGTCTGTGATCGGCGTGTTGGCCCAGCGCCTGGTGCGCAAGCTGTGCGAGGAATGCAAGGCGCCTCTGTTGCCAGACCAGGCACAAGCCGCCGCAGCGTCCCTGGGTGTGGCCATGGAAGAGGGGCAGGCCATTTATCGGTCCGTCGGTTGTCCTGCCTGTCGGGGCACCGGCTACCGGGGGCGTTTGGCGGTTCATGAGTTGCTGGTCATGACGGAAGACGTGAAGAAGGTGGTTCTCGAAAGAGGTTCTTCCCTTGGGGGCGGAGACGGCGCCTATGCTGGGGGGAACTTGTTGCAGGATGGCGCCACCAAGGTCTTCAAGGGTCTGACAACCGCAGAAGAAGTCCTGCGCGTCGCGCGTCAAAATGATTGAATTTCAATACGATGGAATCACGTCCGATGGCAAGGCTTGCCAAGGGACGATTCGCGCGCTAAACGTGGAGACTGCGCGGCTGCGGCTCATCGGGCAGGGCGTAACGCCGGTTCGTATTGCGGACGAGTCAGCTGCCGTCGCCCAAGATGAACAGCAAAGCCGGGGCGGCAAGCTCAAGCGCGGCGAGATACTTTTGTTCAGTCGCGAGATGGCGCACCTCAAGCAGGCCAACATGCCGCTCGACAAGGCGCTGGTCATGCTTAAAGAGACCGCAAACACGGAGCGGCTCAAAGCCTTCATTGCCAAGGTGGAGGAAGGGGTACGGGGCGGCAAGTCCTTGTACCAGTCGCTGCTACCGTTTGAGCGGGATCTAGGGCGCCAATACCTCGTCTTGATCCGGGCGGGGGAAACCTCAGGTTCGTTGGCGGTGGTCCTCAAAGAACTCACGGTGCAGCTGGAGGCGGAAGACAAGTTGCGCAACTACGTCATTTCTTCCATGACGTACCCAGTGATCCTGTTGGTGGTTGCTGTGATGTCTGTCGTGCTTCTGCTGGCGTTTGTGGTTCCCCAGTTTCGAGAGATTTTTGACTCCATGGGTGACAAGCTGCCTTACTCCACTCGGTTGGTGGTCGATCTCAGTGATCTGATCCGCTCGCATTGGATGGCAATCCTGTTAGGCTTAACGGTTGTCCTGTTCCTGGGCTCGCGTTGGAGTGCCACGCCCGCAGGGCGTTTGCGTGTTGATAGCGTGCTGTTGGACCTTCCGCTGTTCGGAAAGGTGTTGCGAAATCTGCAGTTCGCTATCTATTTCCGGACGTTCGGTATCCTGCTGCAGCGGGGTGTACCGATGGTGGATGCCTTGCGAATTGCGGTGGACACGTTGACCAATACCGCATTGCGCAAGGATATTGAACCCCTGGTCGGTATTGTGAAAACCGGCAAGCGGCTTTCCACGGGGTTTGTGTCTCCATACTTCGCTAAATCCAGCACACCGCAGCTTATTCGTGTTGCGGAGGAAACCGGCCAACTCGATATCACCCTGCTGGGGCTGGCTGATCGTTACGAGGATGAAGGTCGGCGCACCATGGGGCGTGTTTTGGCGGCCATGGAACCCTTGATCATTATTGTTTTGGGGGCCTTGGTTGCATTCATCATTATTGCAATTTTGGGCGGTGTCTTGTCGATTAACGACACGATTTGATTGTGAATTGTTTGAGAGATTTTGATATGAATGTAGAGAATTCTGGCCGCAAAGTAATGGCACGAGCGCAACGCTCTTCGGGCTTCACGCTGATTGAACTGCTGGTGGTTCTGGTGATCTTGACGCTGCTTGCAGGGCTGGTGGGGCCCAAAGTGCTCGATCAGCTCGGCGGCGCCAAGTCCAAGACAGCCCGTATTCAAATCTCGGAAATTGAGCAGAGCCTGGACCTTTTTAAATTGGATGTGGGCCGTTATCCCAATGATGCCGAAGGGTTGCGCGCTCTGGCGGACCGGCCCGCAACGGCCCAGGGATGGAATGGCCCATACCTGAAGAAGGGCCTGCCTTCCGATCCTTGGGGCGCTGCCTACCTGTACAAGAACCCGGGGCGCAATGGTGGGCCGGACGTGTTCTCTTTGGGGGCAGACGCCAAGCCGGGTGGTGATGGTGAGAGCGCGGACGTTTTCAACTGACCGTCCTCTCGCGTTTGTCACCTTGCAGTGCTGTCCAGTAACTTGCCTCGCATGAGACGCTGTTTGTTGGCGCCAGCCTTCCGCTCCCGTGGTTTCACCCTGCTGGAGCTGCTGGTTGTACTGGTGCTGGCTGCTATTACCGTTTCGGTGGTCGGAGCTGGAGGACAGGCATTCATGGAGCGGTCGCGCTACAACCAGACGGTACGGGATGTGTCCAGCCAGCTCAACAAGGCGCGCGCACTCAGCGTCCAGGAGGGGCGGTCGGTGACCGTGACCTACCAGCCAGAAATTCGCAAGTTGGTGGTGGATGGTCGGGAGTCTCTGGGGGTGCCGGAATCACTGGTGGTCCAGTGGGAGGCCATCGAGCGCAACCCTCGGTCTGGCAAGGGCGCGGTGGCAGCCGGAGAGCCAATTTTTGTGTTCAATTCTGACGGTGGAGCTCGCGGTGGGCGGCTTGCAGTGCTGCGAGGTGGGCAGGGTGTCACCTTTCGTGTGAACTGGCTGCTTGGAACCGTGGAGCAAGGCATGGCCGTGCCCCAGTCATGACCGTGACGTGCCGTTTGACGCCTTTGTTTGATCTGCCTCTCCCATCATTTAGGCGAGTGCCTCGGAAGCAGTGGGGTTTTAGTTTGCTGGAGGCCCTGGTGGCCATGGCAATCGCTTCCATCGCGCTGGCAAGCCTTTATCGAAGCGTGGGGCAAGGCTCCAAGAATGTGGTGAACGTGGAGGCTCGCGTGGAGGCATCCCTGGTGGCCCGGTCGGCGTTGGCCGCAGGAACCTTTGCCGAAGATTTGATGCGGCAGGACTCCGGTCAGTCGGGCGTTTGGCATTGGAGCATTCAGGTGACGCCTGAACAGGTTCCGCTGATGGAAGAGAGTGGCCGTCCGGCGCAGGGGGCGCCTTTGCGTGCCGCGAGGGTCACCGTGGAGGTCAGCAAAGACGGAGTGACAGCGGTCACGTGGACGACGTGGAAGCCCTACAGGTCTGCACCATGATCCGCGGCTCTCGAAAATCCTCCCGGGGTTTTACCTTGCTGGAGTTGCTGATTGCATTGGCCGTCACGTCTGCCGTGGTTGCATTGATGTTCGCGGGCGTGGGGGTGATCGGGCGTTCTCAAGAGCGCAACCAACGTGTCATTGAGCGCTCTGAACGCATGCTGGTGGTCAGTCAGTGGCTCGGTCGCAAGTTCGATACCCTCCGCTTGTTGAGCCGGCGCGACGAAAACATCTTTGTGAATTTTTTCAGCGGCAATGCGGCAGGTGCGATCTGGGTGGCGCCTTTGCCGGAGCGTGGGGATGCGGGGGGGCTCTATGTATTCCGTACGACCCCCCTGCGCCATGGGGATGGGCGAGTCGATCTGTCGGTAGAGGCCGTTCCTTATGACGGCGCGCTGATGGCGCTAGATTGGAGTCGGGCCTTGCGCGAGACGCTTTTGACAGACGTGCGGACCCTTCAATGGCATTACCAAGACGGTCAAACGGGCCAGTGGACTCAGCAATGGGACTCCGCCAAAGCTTATTACCCAGCCCGGATTCGGGTTGAAGTTGCCGATGCGCGGGGCGATTGGCCTTCATTGGTGTTCCCTCTGGTGAGGGCAAGATGATGGTCAGGTGGGCACGGGGCAGCCGGGGCGCTGCGCTGATTCTGGTGCTGTGGTTGGTGGCATCCCTGTCATTGGTGGTGATGGCGAGCGCGCGTGGGGTTCGCCAGCAGACGCAGCGCGCGGCCCTGGATCTGGAGCGTTTGCGCGTAGAGTCCGTGCTGGATGCGGCCATCCAGCTAACAGCGCAGCGAATGATGGCCGAGAAGACAGTAGAAAGCTGGTACCGTATTCAGCGCTTACCCATGGGGTCGAATGACATCTGGGTGGAGATCACGCCATCTGGAGGGCTGGTGGATGTCAATGTCGCCAGCGAAGCCTTGATGCAGGCGTTGTTTCAGAGAGCCGGGCGTCTTTCGTCGGGGGAGGCAGCCATTCTGACGTCACGTGTGCGGGACTTTCTCGACCCTGACGATACGCCAGGCGGCGTGGGTGGGGCTGAGTCTGCTCAGTACCGCGCGGCTGGCTGGCCCTCCATGCCCCGAAACGGAGCCCTGGACGATCTTTCCGAGCTGAGGTCGGTTCTGGGAATGACGTCTGAGCTCTATGAGATAATCGCGCCCCACTTGGGTATCAACGGGCAGCAACGCATCGAAATCGATTCAGCCCCCCCTGCCCTGATCGATGTCCTGACGGGACAGCCAGGTTTAGGGGCGCGCATTCACAACTCCCCACCGGAAACGCGGGCTGGCGTGCTCTTGACCGGAGCCGCCGCAGATTTCTTCGCGCCTGCCCGGGCGGGGGGGGGGCTAACGGTGCGCCTCAAGGCGTTGGTGCGGGCCGAAGGCGATCGCTGGTGGCAGCGTGAAGCATGGGTCGATCTCAGCGAGCGCCCTGGCGGATTGACCCCCTGGACAACGCTCTCGTTGGAGCCAACACGCCGCTTAAACAAGCCGGAACAGGAATTCAAGCCATGACAGGTTGGGGGCAGCTATCTCTTCGTGCGCAAACAGCGCTGGACCGAATGGCCTGGGGTTTCGGCGATCTCAAACGCGTTCTCATGGAGCATCGCGCCTGGCCCGCGGTTGCGAGTGCGGCGATGGCGTCCGATGGTGGGAGGTGGACTGTCACAGCAACCCACGTGCGCAAGCGATCCAACAACCGAAAGGCTTCCAGCTTGCTGGTGCCGGAGTCGGATTGCCTGTGGGGCACAGTGCAGTTGCCGAACATGCCGAGGAGCTCTTTGGCGGGGGGGGTTGAAGAAGCTCTTTGGCGGGTTTCTCCGATGCCTCCGGAGCAGATTGTGGCTGCCTGGCGGGCCGAGCCCCAAGCCCAAGGTGGATGGGTGGTGGAGTGGGGTATGTGCCGGCGCACCACCTTGACCCAACAAATGGCGAACCACGGTTTTGCAGAGAATGCGCCTGTCTATCTGATGCGCCAGGGGCGAGCCCTCCCTGTCCGCAGCGCTGCATGGCGCAAGCAGGACCGCCACCAGCGTTGGATGGATTGGGGGGGGGGCATATTGCTGCTGGTATTGCTCGCAGTGCTGTCGTTGCCCGCGCTCATGCCACTGGTCTTGAAGCGCCAGGCGGTGGTGCGTGCCGTTGAGCATGTCAGCATGCTGGAGCCCAAGGCGGCGCCTTTGCGCCAGAAGATGGATGAGTTGCGTCGCCAGGCCGAACTGGCGGACGAACTTCGCAAGAACATTAGTACGGATCTACCTCTCGCCAGTGTCATTGACGCGCTGTCGGCAGCCATTCCTGCCGACACGTGGCTGGACCGCATTGAGGTCAATGGCAGCGAGATCAAGATTACGGGTTTGACGGCGAACGCCACGGAACTCATTGGACACCTGGGGCGCCAGCCTGGTTTGGTCGATGTGCGTGCTACGGGGGCCAACGTGCGCGATGGCACCCTGAACAAGGAGCGCTTTACCTTTGAGATGCGCTGGCGAGGTGAGGGAGCAAAGCCATGAAAATGAATGTGTGGCGTCGCCGTTCGGTGGTTTTTCTGCTGCTGTTGTTTGTTGGTGCGCTGGCTTGCGCCGCATTGATCTATAGAACCCTCTGGGTTCGCTACGACAACGCTCTGCAGCAGTTGGAGCCTCGCAGCGAACGTCTCGAAGGGGTTGTGAATGCCGGTTCCGAAATCGAAACGCTGCTTGGTTCTGCGAGCAGCACTGTGGCGCCCTTGTTGCACCCTGCTGGTGAAACTTCGCAAAACGATATCCAGCAAAAGCTTCGCCAAATGATCATGGCTTCTGGCAGCACGCTGGTTTCATCCCAGGTTGCGCTGGAGCCTGGAGTGGATGGCAAGCTGGCGCGCATACGACTTACTGCGACCGTCAGCGGCGAATGGGTCAAGCTGGTGAGTTTCATGGAAAGTCTCCAGACGCACCGCCCTCCTTTCTGGGTGCGCACTGCCAACATCACGCGTGAGGGGGCTAGTTCTGGCGCTGGTCCGCAAAATGCGCGCCTGTCTTTGCAACTGGAAGCCCCCTTGGCGCCAGAGAAGGCCAAGCCATGATCAAACCTTGGTACCTTGGCCCCGTTTTGGGTGCCGTAGCTTTGGCTGCGAGCGTCTACTGGTGGCATGCCGAAAAAGAACGCTGGGTCCCCCCGCCGGCACGTAGACCTGATCTGCCGAAGGTCGAGCCTATGCCGCAAGCGATAAAGGTCCGTGCGAAGCAGGCTGTCGAGCAGCCTTTGTTGTGGATGTCTCGGCGTCCGGTGGCGGTGGATGTGAAAAAGAGCAGTCTGGTCACAGAGTTGATGCAGTCACGCCTCACCGCCGTGCTGGAGTCTGGCAGCGACCGGGTCGCCATCTTGCAGCGCCCAGATGGCAGCACCCTCAAGATCACCGGGGAAACCAAACCCTGGCGAGTTGAATCCTTTGATGGCCGCAAGGCATTCTTTGTGTCTGCAGATGACCAACGCGTGGAGCGCCCACTGGAAGCAGGAAGTGCTGCGACCGTGAAGGCCGGGCCGATCGGTGATCGCCTGCGCAGGCCTGCAGCAAATCAGTAAGCCCCTGTGGCATACCCCAATATTGGAGCTATCTCTATGAACATTCGGCCTTCCATCCTCTTGCTCGCGTTGCTGGCGGCAGGCTGTGCCAGTACGCAGGGTGGTCCTGCGGCGTCCAGCGCGGCAGAGTCCAAGGTCACGGTTGCAGGGGCCTCGGGTCCATCGCAAGCTGCCGCTACTGTGGCGCCTACGCCGGTGGCGCCAAACGCCGTACAGGCAGCATCATCGGCCGGGGCGCAAGCGCAAAAGAGTGCATCTTCCAGTACGAAGCTTTATCCCGGCAACGACCAGTTCTTCAAGCGCGATAAGGCGCCTGTGGTTGATCCAGTCCTTGCCAAGGGCGACAAGGTAGCGCTCAATTTCGAAAATGTCACTGTCAGCAACTTGGCGGTGGCGTTGCTGGGCGATCTGCTCAAACTCAACTACACCATCGATGCAGGCGGAGACACGGTGGTGAGTCTGCATACGCGCCAACCGCTGGCGCGCAATCAGGTGCTGGATGTGTTGGATGCAGTGCTGTTGCCCCACGACCTTGCCATCGTTCGCGACAACGCGGGGGTCTACCACGTGACCAAACGCACAGTCACCCTGGGCGCGCGTCCGGTGGTCGGGGCGTCTAAATTCAAGGACCTCTCGGGTGCCGGGACGGTCATCGTTCCCTTGAATCACATTGCAGCGGCCGAAATGGCCAAGATTCTGGCGCCCATCGCACCGCGTGAGGCCATCGTCTACGTGGACTCCATGCGCAACTTGCTGGTGCTGCAGGGCAGCAAGGCCCAGTTGGGTGGCTGGCTGGAAATGGTAGAAGCGTTCGACGTGGACTTTCTCTCAGGCATGTCGCTCGGGGTGTTCGTACTGGAAAACGCCAACGTCAATGTGGTGCGTGATGCCCTGCAGGCGATGCTAGGTTCCGACAAATCCTCCGATCCCTACGGTGGTGGTGGTGCCGCTCCTGCAGGGGGCGCCGCGCCCAACGCCGCAGGTGGCGCGGCCGCAGGTGGCAGCGCCAGCGGTGCCGGCGCCCAGATGGCGACCCCACTGGGTGGCTTGATTCGCGTCTTTCCAGTTGAACGCCTGAATGCTCTGGTCGTGGTCACGCCGCGCAGCCACCTGTTGGCACAGGTGGAAACCTGGATTCGCCGCCTGGACCGCCCTACCGACACTCTGGAAGCCAGCCTGTTTGTGTATCCGGTGCAAAACGGTTCAGCTTTGCAGTTGGCGGAGATGCTCAATGGTTTGTTCGGTGGCCAGTCCGGGCAAGCCAAGTCGGGAGGCGTGGCAGCAGGGTCGGCGCCCACGCAGTTCTCCCAGGGGGCGGGGATGGGGGGCTCCGGCTTGGGTACGGGCAATACGGGTAGTTCCAGCAGTCTCTATGGCAATACCGGCAGTGCTGGGACGGGCGGCAGTCCCATGGGCGCTGCACTCGGGGCCGGTGGAAACAGGACATCATCCAACAACACTTCCCTCACATCGACGAGCCAATTGGACGGCAATGTTCGTGTGGTTGCGGATGAGAAGCGCAACGCTCTGCTGATCCGCGCTCCGCGCACCGAATACCGCCGGATCGAGCAAGCCCTGCGCGAACTCGACAAAGCTCCATCGCAAGTGCTAATAGAGGCGAGTATTGTGGAGGTGGCACTCACGGGCAACCTTGAATACGGGGTGGAGTGGTATCTGCAAAATGGTCTTAGCAATGGCCGCCAAGGGCAGGCGTCGCTGAACATGAATACCTCGGGGGCCATCAGTGCGAGGCAACCAGGCTTTTCCTACACTATCCTCAACAAGGCGGATGTGGTTAGAGCCACGCTCAATGCGTTGGCCGAGAAATCTCAGGTGCGCCTGCTGTCCAGTCCTTCGGTGCTGGTGTTGAATAACCACAATGCCACCATTCAGGTCGGTCAGCAGCAGCCGATCAAAACATCCACTGCCGTCACCACGGGCAATTTAGTGACCGAGTCCATCACCTACAAGGACACGGGGGTAATGCTTTCAGTCACGCCGTCTGTCAATGCGGGTGGATTGATAACAATGGATATTTCCCAGCAGGTCACCGATGTAGGTGACCGTGATACGGCTACGGGTCAGCGTGCTTTCCAGACACGTCAGATCCAAACGCGTGTTGCTGTGCGCTCTGGTGAGCCTATTGTGCTGGGGGGGCTCATACGGGAAAACGACACTAGCACCCGCAGCGGAATCCCTGGCTTGGCGGACATTCCTCTTTTGGGTTCCTTATTCTCTACAAGCGCGAATCTTCGCAATCGTACGGAGCTGCTGGTGTTGATGACGCCCCGAGCCCTGGAGGATGACGATCAATTGCGTTCCGCCAGTGCGGAGATGCGGGAGCGCATGCGTTCCTTGTCCTTGCAGGCGCAGCCTATGAGTTTCCGCCCGGCAGATGTACCGCTCCAGCCCTGGCGTTAAGTTCGGTGTTGGTGCAGTGTCCGCATGCATCGGGCGCATATATATAGATCGTTAGCCAATCAGGAGATTCTTTACATGACAAAACCTGTTACCCGTCGTCATCTGGTTGTGGCTGTGGCCGTGCCTCTGGTTTTGGCCGCCTTTGGGGGCTGTGCCGCCACAGGTGGCACAGTGGTGTCGGCCGAAGATGATCAGGCGTCACTTTTGACGCGTGCAAAAGCGTACTGGGCGCTGATCCAAAAAAATGATCGTGTAAGCGCGTGGGCCTATGAGGAACTGTCAAAAGACCCGAATGCTACGCTGGAGGCCTATCTCAAGCGCGGTGGCATTGCATTTGATGGAGTGGAAGTTCGTGGAGTGCGCAGCATCGACGGTGACCGTGCAATGGTGAATGTGTGGATGCGCTACTCGTTGCCATTGCTGCGCGTGAAAAACCAAGAGGCTGTGGCTGAGGACGAATGGCGCCGCATTGATGGCGCGTGGCACCATGTGCAGCGTCGCAGTGTCATGTTTCCAACAGCTCAGTGATACTTCGTTGTTTGAGTGCAACAAACGCGCGTGCAGTGGGTTTCTGGTGGAAATAGGTTGAAAAAATCAAAGGTATCAGTATAAGATTGCATCAACCCAAACGGAGTACGGATGGGTTGCAGATCCCGCACAGGGTGGGAAAGCTTCCTTCAATTATCTAAGGACTGAGAAGATGAAAAAATTTGCAATGGCAGCCGTTGCAGCCGCTGCGCTGAGTGCTGGTGTGGCGCAGGCGTACACCGTGGGTACGTTCAGCAATGGTTTCGTGGTTCCTAACGTGATCCACAATGGCGACACCGATACCACTGCTGTGGGTATCATCAACCAAACCGGCAACGTTGTGCCTGTGTTCTGGACGTTCTTTGATGCGAACTCCAACCACGTGACCGACGGTTGCTTCCCTCTGACCAATAAGGACTACGAGCCCTTCATCTGGTCGCAACAATCCGGTACCGGCTTGGCTGGCACCCGTGGTTACCTGGTGTTCGCTGTGGGTGCTAACACTGCATCCACCACGGCTGCTGGCGCATGTAACGTTGCTAACGCTGTTGGTGGTCCTTTCACCGGCGGTATCGGCGCTAACGCTTTCCAAGTGAATACCACGGCTCAAGACGTGTCCTTCACGCCAGTGATTGACGGTCCCCTGACCTTCGCTACTGGTTCCGATCTGACGACTCTGGGCCCACTGAACCTGCTGTCCGTGGCTGGTGCTCGTGCAGTGACGGCTGGTCCTTCGGCTACGCCTGCTTTCAGCATGCGTTATGCAGTTGACGCAGCTCTGAATGCTGGTCTGGAAACCCGCATCGTGGTGTGGTCGACTGGTGACCATCGTGGTACCCACACGGTCAACATGTACGATGCGGCCCAAAACCGTAAGTCGGTGAACTTCGCTCTGGCAGAAGCCGAGCTGTCGTTCTTCAACCCAGAAACCATCCCTGGCCGTCCTGCGAACTTCACCGATGGTTTCATCGAGTGGGCTCCAGTGGCTGCTCAGCCGTCTGACTACCCAGGCGACGCTGGTGCATCGCTGTTCTCCTTGGGCGGTTCTGTGTTCACGTACAGCCTGATCAGCGCACCTGCTTTCGGTGCTGTGCAATCGGTTCTCGGTTCGCACAATTAATTTTTCTTCATGCATGCGGTGCTTTGGTGCCGTATGTAAAAAGAAAAACAAAACTTGGCAATATCCACTTGTGGGTGTTGCCAAAAAAAATGGCGCCAATTTGGCGCCATTTTTTTTGCTTGTGGAGTTTTCATGAAATTGTCTCGTCCTTTTCGCTTTCACTGGTTGGGCGTGGTTGTTGCCGTTGTGACTGTGGGTTGTCAGATGCAGCCAGTCTCTGTTGCTGGACGGGCTGCGCTCGCCGCGGCGCCAATGCCCCAGGGGAATGCTGCCCGTATCACCATTGGGGCGCACATGGTTTGGGGTGGGGAAGCACGCTGCGCTGTAACGGAGGGATGCCGCCTCGTGCTCATTGAGCATGAAGAGGGGAAAGTGGCTTTGCACCGGATTGATGGCAGAACGTCACGGTTGCTTGATCGCCAACCTGTGGCCTACCATCCTGACTCTGCAATATGGTTGTCAGACGCTCTGGTGGCTGCGGCTGTGGAAAACACGGGCAGCCTTGATATCTTCCGCGTAGAGGGGGAGCGCTTGGTGCGCATCCATCAGGCACAGGTAGGCTTTGCACCACGCGATGTCATCTTGGCCAGTGCCTCACAAGGGCAGTACAAGTTTCTGGCTACGCCGTACAGTGGCAAGGAGGTGGCTTGGATCGATTGGCACGAGGACAATCGCCAGGCAGCTACCTCGAAAAAAGTGCGATGGTGCGAGGCCCCATGGCATCCGGTACGCGTGAGCAAGATTCCTGGGGTGCAAGGGGGCGGGTTTGCTGTGGCGTGTCTTGACGACCGCAAGGTAGTGGTTGTTTCAGACTCGGATCTGCTGGCGCCCCCACGGGTTCTTGCGACGTTTGGGGGTGTCGCTCGCCAAGCTCGGCCTTCGCCGTCGGGCCAATGGCTTTACGTCGCGCTAGAGACAGGGGCGCGCAACGCCCGCATCAATATGCAAAGTGGGGAACTCCAGTGGATCCAATCCCCTCTGACTGGCAGCGTCGCGGTTGCGCCATTGTCCGACGATCTTGTGGTTTGGGGTGAGGATGGCAAACTGTACTTACAGCGTCTTGACTCTGAAGCCAAGGTGCTTGAAACGCGTTGGCTGAAGACCAGCGGGTTTTCAACGGGTTTACAGTTGATTGATCTGGATGGTGATGGTGAGCGCGATCTGGTGGTGCTCAACTCGGTGGATGCCGTGGTGGACGTCATCTATGGTCCGCTTTGGGGCAACGCAGCCGAGCGCCTGTGAAATTGAAGATGGGTTTTCAAAAATAGCTATGAGTCATTTTTCGCTTCGTATGAATTGGCCTTCCGCCTTTGCCGCAGTGGCTTTGACAGTTGCTTTATCGGCCGCATCAGCCGCTAGGGCATCGGAAGCCTTGGTCCGGTTCTCCAATGGTGAGACCATTACCCAGGAGGACCTCTCGGTGTATCTGGACCGTCGAGTCGATCTGCGTTCCTCCAGCCGCAACGTATGGGGGGTGCAAACAACCTTGCGTGAAATGGCCATGGTTCGCGTGCTGGCCCTGGAGGGCGCGCAAATGGGGGAGCCCCGCCAGGAGGGAAAGGACGGACAGCGCTTCGATGATGTGTATGCCCAGGCCATCTATACCAAGCTAGCGCCACAATGCAAGCCGCCGGCTGATGAGGCGGCTTCCCGGCAGTTTTTCAAGGAACACCCCCAAGCCTTCAAAGTGCCCCCCATGGCGCGATTGAGCCGCGTGATTCTTCCCGCTGCCGAAACACTCGAAGGCGAGCCCGCGGCGGCTTGGCTTATGAAGCAAGCCCAGGCTGTGGCCTCCGGAACGAAATCGTTTGATGACTTGGTAAAGCAGGCGGAATCTGTATACAAGCTTGATCCCCAGGGTGATCTGGGCTGGGTTACTCTCTTCGAAGAGGATTCCAGTGTCTTGCGCGTGCTGGCAACCGCCAGCCAAGGGGAAATGGTGGGGCCTATCCGTGAAGGCGACTTTGCCTATCTCTTCAAGGTCAATGAAAAGCGTGACGGGCGTCAATTGGCCTGGGGGGATGTCGCAGTGTCGGTGCCTGCCCGAGCAGTCACCTACTGTCGTCAGGAGGCCAGCAAAAAGGTTCGAGAGGATCTTTTCAAGAAATACGGTGTGGAGCTGGACAACGCTGCGATACGTGCGTTGTTCTCGAAACAGTCTGCAGCAAAATAATCTGCACTTGGCATTCCCTGGCACTCTTGGGGTTGCTGTCTCCAAAACGGTGCACGGTACAATCGACGGCTTTGCGGATTGCTAGGCTTGCCATCTGAGTCGCTGTTGGGCGCGGGGCATATGGCGCCGTATTCCGACCAAGATCCTTGCAGCACTTAGACAATGACTCAAATACGCGCCTCTGTGTTGATCCCCGTCAAAAATGGGGGGCCTTTGCTGGGCGAAGTGCTGGATGCCGTGCTGGCCCAGCAAACACCATGGCCGTTTGAGGTCATCGTAGTGGATTCCGGTTCATCTGATGGCTCTGTGGAATGTGCGAGGGGGCGTGGCATCCATGTGGAAAGCATTCCAGCCTCAGAGTTTGGCCATGGGCGTACCCGCAATTTGATGGCTTCCATGGCAAAGGGACAGTTTCTTGTGTTCATCACGCAAGACGCGCGGCCGGCCAGCCCGCAATGGCTTGCCAACATGGTGCAAGGCTGCGATATTGATCCGAGTGTGGCGGGGGCTTTTGGCCCTCATCGGGCGCATCCCCAGGCTCGGCACGTCACCCATTGCGAACTGAACCAACATTTTGCAGGTTTCGGGGACAAGCTTTCAGTGGTCCGTCTCGAAGACCGCGCCCGATTTGCCAACGACCCTGGCTATCGCCAATGGCTGCATTTTTTTTCCAGCAACAACTCCTGTATCCGCCGCTCCGTGTGGGAGCAACTGCCGTTGCCCGAGGTCGCGTTTGCCGAGGACCAGACATGGGCGCTGCGCGCCATTGAGGCTGGGCACGCGAAGGCCTTTGTGCCAGACGCGGTGGTCTATCACTCACATGATTTTGGTGTCTGGGAAACGCTGCAGCGCAATTTCGACGAAGCGCGTTCGTTTAATCTCTATTTTGGCTACCGCATCCAGGACAGTCTCTTGCAGGCCTTGAGGTCTGGTGTGTACTTGGCGAAGCGAGACCTCGGCTGGTTGCGCAACGGTGGTTTGCGCGGCTGGCGCCTCTTCAAGAATGCCGTCTACATGGGTTTTATTGAAATGGCCCGGGTTGCAGGCCAATATCTGGGTACGCGGCACGACCGTCTGCCCACATGGCTATTGCGCTCTGTGTCGCGCGATGAGCAATTGCAGCGCGCAGGAGCCGTGTGACCATGGCGCTGAATCTGTCAAAAAAGATATGGCGTGTGAAAGAAATGGCGCGCAAAGAAGGCGTCTTTGCCGCTCTTCGCGCGGTGGTACGTCGCCTCCGCCAAGGGCCAGGGCGGTATGTGGATGTCTTTCGACACTACGACTTTGCCCTCCCCTATGTTCTGCCTGCCCAGCCCGGTGAGGCCAAGCGGGGAACTCTGCTGTGGTTCATTCCTGATTTCAACGTCGGGTCCGGTGGACATCTGAACATCTTTCGCACCATCTGGCATCTGGAGCAGATGGGCTACGCCTCAAGCATCGTGATTGGCAAGCCCGTCATGCACCACGATGCGCAGGAGGCTCGAGAGTCCATCCGAAAAAATTTTTTCCCGCTGCAGGCGCAGATTCTGTTGGGTCTGGACGATCTGCCGCCGTGCGAGTTTGCTCTTGCCACTGGCTGGGACACGGCATATGCAGTACGTGCCTTCACGGGCGCCATGCACAAGCTGTATTTTGTGCAGGATTACGAGCCACATTTCTATCCCGTGGGGTCCGAGTCGGTGCTGGCACAGAACACTTACCACTTCGGATTTTTCGGTATCACGGCGGGTGGCTGGCTGGCCAGCAAGCTGGCGAACGACTATGGCATGGCCACTCACTCTGTAGGTTTTGGCGTGGAGCTCGAGCGCTATCGACGCCTGCCGCGCAGGGAA
Source organism: Acidovorax sp. ACV01 (assembly GCF_014851495.1). NCBI lineage: Bacteria > Pseudomonadati > Pseudomonadota > Betaproteobacteria > Burkholderiales > Comamonadaceae > Acidovorax > Acidovorax sp. ACV01. The sequence goes on from NZ_JACUZT010000015.1 coordinate 25,137, forward strand.
CCGGAGATTCGCCGGGTATTTTTCTACGCGCGCCCCCCCACGCCCCGCAGGGCGTTTGAAATAGGCCTCCTGGTGCTGAACGCGGTGTGGGAGCGCATGCCTGAGGTGCAGTTTGTGCTGGCAGGCTGGGACACTGCCGGCTATCACATTCCGTTTCCGCACCTGGGCTGTGGCACGGTGGCGCTGGATGACCTGCCGGATCTTTACAGCCAGTGTGACGTGGCGCTGGTTCTATCGCTCACGAACGCATCCCTGTTGCCCCTGGAGCTGATGGCCTCCGGTTGCGCCGTGGTTTCCAACCGAGGCCCCAATGTGGAGTGGCTGCTCAATGAGGAGGTGGCCGTTTTGGCAGAGTCTTCCCCTGAGGGGCTCTCGGATGCTGTTTGTGACCTGCTGCGGGATGACGAACGGCGCCACGCACTGAGCGAACGTGCCGAGAAGTTCGCGCGGGCGCAGACGTGGGAAATGGTCGCAAAGGACTTTGAGGCGGCCCTGCTGCACGCGCGCGCCCAGGATCCGCGGGAGACTTTTTGATGCGTTGCGCGATTCTGGGAGGTGCTGGGTTTCTAGGCCGCCATATTGGACGTGCCATGGCGTCGGAAGGCGCTGAGGTGTGGTCGGTAGACCGTTCATTGCCGGCCGCGGGTAGTGCGCCTTGGCTAGCTGGTGAAGTACAGGCCGACTGCTTTGACCTCTCGTCTTGGTGGGATGTGGTGGGTGGTGCGGATGTGATTGTTCATCTGGCATCTTCCACCGTGCCGGCCACGGCCAGTGAGGATCCCATCCAGGACGTGCAGACCAATTTGGTAGGTACGTTGCGCCTACTGCAAGCACTGCGCAAAAAGGCTGCGCGGCCCAAGCTGCTGTTCGCGTCATCCGGCGGGGCTGTGTACGGACGGCCGCAATCTGTGCCTTTGTGCGAGTCTCACCCTACGATGCCGATGGGCGCCTACGGGGCAACCAAATTGGCGATTGAGCACCACTTGCGCATAGAGGAGGCTCAGCATGGTCTGCCATGCAGGATTCTGCGTTTGAGCAATCCTTACGGCGAGTGGCAACAGCCCCATGGTGTCCAGGGTGTGATTGCTGTGTTTGCACACCGTGCACTCCATTCACAGCCGCTGGATGTTTGGGGGGACGGGTCCGTGGTACGAGATTTCGTCTATGCCGCTGATGTGGGGCATGCATTTGCAGCCGCAGCGCGCCATGAGGGCGAGACCCGTATTTTTAACATTGGCGGTGGCGCCGGGCACAGTGTGAATGACATTGTCCGTACCCTGGAGCAATTACTGGGGCGTACCGTAGAGCGGCGCGTGTTCTCGGCACGTCCCTTTGATCCACCGGTCAACGTGCTGGATATTCAGCGTGCCCAGAAAGAACTGCTCTGGAAACCAACGATGGCTTTCGAGGATGGGGTGGCCAAGTCGGTCGAATGGCTACGGACGGTAGCATGACGCGCCCAGCTTCCCACTCCACAGCCGTGTCATCGGCAGCGCCACGCAACCCGCGCCAGTTGTGGGTGCTTTGGCGATATTGGATGGTGCGCGAGTTCAAGACCCGCTACGCCGGTTCGGTGTTGGGTTTTGCTTGGGCTTTTGTCCAGCCTCTCGCCACGTTGGCAATTTTTTACGTTCTTTTCGGTCTGGTCTTGGCGGTGCGTGTGCCTGGGCTGGATGTCAGCAACGGCTATCTGCTGCACCTTTTGGCAGGGCTGGCCGTGTGGTTGCCCTTTACAGATGCAATCGGGCGAGGCGTGGGGTCTTTGGCCGCATATGAGGACTTTTTGCGCAAACAGCCCATGCCTGCGGAGATTCTGCCCGCCGTGTCGGTGGGGGGCAGTCTATTGGTCCTGGGCATTGGGTATGGGTTGTTGCTCATTCTGTCCGTTTCGCAGGGCGTGGGGCCGTATGCGTCGCTGGCTTGGCTGCCGGTGCTGGTGCTGGCCCAGATTGCCCTGACCTTTGGCCTCACGCTGTTGCTGAGCATGGCCCATTTCCTGTGGCGGGATGTGGGTTCCATGGTGGCCTTTGCGCTGCAGCTTTGGTTCTACCTGACGCCTGTTGTCTACCCGTTGTCCCAGGTGCCAGAGAAGTTCCACAATTGGTTTCTCTTCAATCCGGTGGCGTGCTTGGTGCTTATGGTGCAGAGCACTGTATTGCACATGCCGGTGCCATCGGGAACACCCCTCGCTCTGGTTGTGTGGGTGGTCTTGCTCGGTGGCGGCGGATGGTGGTTCTTTCGCTCGATGAAGTCTGCATTGGGCGAGGCCTTGTAAAGCCATGACGATACGCTTTGAGGGCATTGAAAAGACCTACATGGTTTACAGCCGTCCGCAGGACCGGCTGTGGGAGTGGGTGACACGCAAGCAGCGCCACCGCGTTCACGTAGCTTTGACGGGTGTGGATTTTGAAGTACAGGCGGGTGAAACGTTTGGCCTCATCGGCGAGAACGGTGCTGGCAAAAGCACCTTGTTGAAGATTGCCGCAGGCACTATCCGCCCCACCCGTGGGCAGGTGTCACAAGAAGGTCGCGTTGCCGCGTTGCTGGAGCTGGGCGCGGGCTTTCATCCCGAGGAGTCGGGCTACGACAACATCCGCTTCATGGCCGCGCTGCATGGCCTGGAGGGTTTGGCGATGGAGGACTTCATTGTCCGAGCTACGGCATTCTCGGAGCTGACCAGGGAAACGCTTGAACGGCCGGTGAAGACCTACTCCTCGGGTATGTTCATGCGCTTGGCTTTTGCCGCCGCGACCGCTATTGATCCGGATGTACTGATCGTGGACGAGGCCCTGTCGGTGGGTGACCTGCACTTTCAGAAGAAAAGCCTAAACCGCATTCTGGAGCTGCGCGAGCGGGGCGCGACGGTGCTTTTCTGCTCCCACAACCTGTACCAAGTGAGAAGCCTATGCCAGCGGGCCGCCTGGATTCATGGCGGCCACGTGCAGGCGATTGGTGCGACCGAGGATGTGGTGACTGCCTACGAATCCCATGAGCGGCGCAGGTATGCCCATCTGCGGGTTGAGGCCCATGAGGCTGAAAAGAAGGACGCCGCTGCACAGCCCACAGCCGTCGCATCATCGGGCGCCCCTCTGGTAAAAATCGCGGGACTGACGATCGAGACCGGGGACGGCATCAATCCGGCACAGGTGGATTCGTTCCAGGATCTGTCGGTGGAGATTGAAATCGAGTCCTATGGGGATGCGCCGTTTCATGTACTGTTTGCGATCGTTCGCCCCGACAAGGACAACGTGTTTGGCACCAGCACGCAGTTCCGTGCTGATGGCACGCCGCTGCAGGGCATCGGCAGCCACCGTATTCGTGCCAGATTTCCACGATTGCCACTGCTATCGGGCGAATACCTGTGGAGTGTGTATGTCCTGGATGATTCGGGCATCCAGGTGCTGGACATGGCCGAGCTGATCCAGCCCTTTACCGTCCTGAATCAGAAGCACCGCGAGTTTGGTGTCGCTTGGTTGGAGCACGAGTGGGTGCTGGCGGAATGACCCGTGCCTGGTCCCTGGACCTGCTTTTCCCCTGCATTGCCCGACTGCCTACAACCTTGCCTTGGAGGCTGGCCGGGCGGGTGGGGCGTGGCGAGTCGGCGACCGAGCGCGAGCACCTGCTGCTCTGGCTTGAAAATCTGTTCGCGCGGGTGTTCCCCCAAGCGACGGCAGAGCAGCATGTGCAATGGGCGCGTGCCCATCTGGCGATGTTGGCGCAGGAGATGGTGGATGCCATGGCGTTCAGCCGCCTGGGCCGTCCCGGGGGACCGGCCATTGGCCTGCAGGGCGCGGAATTTGCCAAGGAACTAGTCCGCCAAGGCAAGGGCTTTATCCTGGTTCTGAATCACTATGACCGGCTCTTGACTGCTCCGGTTGCCTTGGCAAGAGAGGGGATTGTCACCAATGTCCTGACCATGCCGGTCTTGGACAACCCGGAGCTTGCGGTGGCGCAGCGCCGGTTCTTGCTGCGGAAAATTCAGGGCTATACCGAGGTGACCGGTGGAAAATGGCATACCACCAGTGAAGGGCTGCGCTCGGTGCATGAAAGCCTGCGGGCGGGGCAAGGGTGGGTCATTCTGGCGGATGCATGGCGGCCCGAGTTTGGCCGTCTGCGCGGTAGTCCTTTTCTGGGCGGGCGACTGAACCTGCCCACTGGTATTGAGCGCTTGGCGCAATCCACGGGCGTGCCGCTGCTGCATGCTGTGACTTATTCGCGGCGCCCTGACCGCCTGGAGGTCGTCGTGGAACCATTGCCGGAAGATCCCAGGGAGGCGATGGATAAAGTCATTCAGCGGCTTGAACAGGATGTGCTGGCCAGACCCTGGGCTTGGTGGCAGTGGGGGCTGTGGGATCAGATGTGGCAACCGGAACCGGGGCCAAAGGCGGAGGGAAATCCATGACCAATATTGAGCGATACGACTACGCATTCGACCCGGACGGCGAGGAATGGGCTGCCCGCTTGCTGCGCCGCGTACCGTCTAGCGGAGGCTCGGTGCTGGAGCTTGGGCCGGGGCCTGGCGCCATGACCCGGGTTTTGCTGGCGCGAGGCCATCGGGTCACGGTGGTGGAAAACGACCCCGAGGCACTGGAAGTGCTCAAGACATTGGATGTGGAGATCATCTCCGGAAACCTGGATGGGACGGACTGGCTGGATGCGGTCAAGGGTCGGCAGTTTGATACGGTGATGGCTTGTGATGTGCTGGAGCACCTCAGAAAACCCGAAGACGTGTTGCAGCGGTTGAATGAGTTTGTCGCCCCCATGGGCTGTCTGCTGATTTCCGTTCCCAACATCGCCTATGCTGGGGTGCTGGCTTCAATGCGTAGTGGCATCTTTGACTATTCTGACAAGGGTCAACTGGACAGGACCCATGTCCGGTTTTTTACCAAACGCAGCATCGAAAAGGTGTTGCTGGACTGCGGATGGGCTCCCCGGGTATGGGAGGCCAACAGGGTACCCGTTGAGTGCAGCGAATTCGCCGGGTACTGGAGCGCCCTGTCGGGCGACCAGCGTCAGGCGTTGCTGGCTGGGTGGCAGGACTTTGACGTCTACCAGTGGATGGTGGTGGTCACGCCTTCTGTGGCTACCCCAACGTGGGAACTGAAAGAGGCTCGGGGCATGGCGGACAGCTTGCGCGGTGAGTTGCAGGCACTCACGGTGCTGCACCAACGCGAACGAGCTTCGTTACTGGAGCATCAAAAGGCCTTTGCGGAAGCCAAGGACATCATTTCTAAACTCCAGCAAGACATTGCAAGACTCCAGGAAGAGATTAATGAATTGCGAACAGATGTGGGCTCGCTGCGATCCGAAAAGGCTGTTGTGGAGTCGGAGCTAGCAAAGACGCGAATAGAGTTGCAGGCCAGGACGGCGGAGCTGACTGACCGTGCTTGGCGCAGCCGTTGGCGCAGGCTCATGGGTTCGCATCGCAGCTATTGAGCGACGGACATGCTGCTGGGAATTCCCGATTTCACGACGTCACACGCGGGTGTGGACAGAATGGGTGTCGCTTGCCGGATCGACCCGTCCGTTTCCGTTATGCGGTTTGGGCAACGTGCCGATGTGTTGTGCCTGGCCGATGGCGTCAGCATCTATGCCCAGACACGGCTGGTGCTGGGGGATGTGGTGGCAGACCCCTGCGTGGGTATCCACATCGGCGCCCGCACCATCGTCAACGTGGGTGGGTACCTGTCTGGTGAGGGTGGTCTGGAGATTGGCGACGATGTCCTGATTGGTCCCCATGCCAAGCTGCTGTCTGCAGGCCACGCCATCGATGAAGGTGATTCTGTCATTGCGCGCAACCGTATCACCCGGGCAAAAATCGTTGTAGAAGATGGCGCCTGGATAGGTGCGGGTGCCATTGTCCTGGAGGGTGTCACCATTGGCCGGGGTGCCGTGGTGGCAGCGGGGGCGCTGGTGCGGCAGAACGTGCCTGCGGGGATGGTGGCAGCAGGCATGCCCGCTCGGCTGATCCGTTCAAGGAAGGGGGATACATGGCCCGTAGCGGAGACTCCCACCCCCTGGTTTCAACGGGCCGGTGCTGAACTGAAACGTTTCTTTCGCCAAGAACGCGAGATCAAATGACAACAAAAAGTGTGTTTTGCCAGGTGGTTGAAGGGGCTGAGCGCCTGTTTCGTGAAGCGCCAAGCCTACGCAGCGCCGTGCTTTCGATTTTCTTGCTGTTGGGACTGCTGCCGTCCTCTTGGGCCGACCAAGTGTGGGAGTTTGTGGATGGGGACGGCGTGACCCACATCGGCAATGTGCCCCCTTCCGCTGCATCGCGGGGCGTGATCTGGCTCAACCGTGTGCCACCTGCTTCGGCGATGAAGGGCAAGGATCGTGGTCCTTCTGCACTGCAGTTTTCGGGCTACGACGACGTCAAGCAGCACCTGGAAGCAGCGGCCGTGGCGCAGTCGCTGGACCCTGCGTTTGTGATTGCCGTTGCCGCTGCAGAGTCGGCTTTCAATGTGAAGGCTGTTTCGCGCAAAGGTGCACTGGGGCTGATGCAGGTCATGCCAGCAACGGCAGAACGCTATGGGGTTGCTGCGCGCCCATCCTCGGAAGGAGAGCATGCTGCGATGGAGCCTAAGGTGAATGCCCAGATTGGCACCCGCTACCTCGCCGATCTGCTGCGCATGTTCGATGGCGACAAGGAGCTGGCGCTGGCTGCTTACAACGCTGGTGAAGGTGCTGTGATCAAGCATGGTCGGCGAATCCCACCGTATCCCGAAACACAGCAGTATGTGGAAAAGGTGATGCGTTTTTACCGTGGCATGCTTCGGTAGCGCGCCAGGTTTTTGACCACGTGAACCTTGCCATGGCCTGCTGGGAGCTGCCGAGGGTTGGGCTGATCTCGGTCGCAGATCTTTGTGGCTTCTTTCTGCAGGGTTCTCCGCACCAGATGGCAATATTCCACACCAACGTGCCCAAGCATCCAGCAGAGGGGCGGCCGGCTAGCGCTTTCTTACAGGCGCCTTGTCCGAGTGCGGGTACCATCGGCCGCTCATGATCTGGTTATCTGTGGTGGCATTCATCGTGGCAGCGTTGGCGGCAGGGTTCATCGTGCGGTGGATGCACAGCCATGCTTCCATCTATGGCAATGGCATGCCCCAGCGCTTTCATCTGGGGGATGTTCCCCGTCTGGGCGGTGCCGCGTTGCTGCTGGGCATTGGGTGCAGCTGGGGTCTCGGTGTTCTGCAATCCACTCATTGGGGGGACCCCGGCTCGCTCAAGCTCGGGGCTTGGGTGGGGGGCTGGCTGGTGGCCTTGCTGCCGGCTGCTTTGGGGGGTATCGCGGAGGACATGACCCAGCGCCTGTCTGTGCGATACCGGTTAAGTCTGACCGGCGCATCCGGCGCCCTGGCGGTGATCCTGCTGGATCTGACTTTGCCGCGCATGGGGTGGCCTTGGCTGGACGCCCTGCTGGCCGCTGCACCGTGGCTGGGCGTTGCGGTGGTTGTTCTGGCGGTTGCGGGGCTTCCCCATGCATTCAACATCATCGATGGCTACAACGGCTTGGCCGGCATGGTGGCCCTCATCGTCTGCCTGGCTCTGGCCCACGTGGCCCTGCAAGTGGGAGACCGTGCACTGGCTGCCCTGTTGGTGTCCACAGCAGCGGCGACGGGCGGTTTTCTGGTCTGGAACTACCCGCGCGGCATGTTGTTCGCGGGGGATGGCGGTGCCTACGTGTGGGGTGGCGTGATTGCCTTGGCCAGCATTTCCCTGGTGCAGCGCAACGCCGATGTGTCGCCGTGGTTCCCGATGCTTTTGCTGATCTACCCCGTGTGGGAAACGATCTTCTCGATCTACCGCAAGACCGTGCGGGGGGTGTCTCCTGGCGTGGCCGATGCATTGCACTTTCATCAGTTGATCTACCGCCGTATCGTGCGAGGCGTCTTCCATGACGACGAATCGCGCAGGGTACTGATGCGCAACAACCGCACCTCCCCCTACCTCTGGGGCTTTACCCTGCTGACTGTGGTCCCGGCGGTGCTGTTCTGGAGCAATACCCCGCTGCTGATGGCATTTTGCGGCCTGTTTGTCATCAGCTATGTGATGGCTTATCTGGCCATTGTGCGTTTCAAGGTGCCCAACTGGTTGCGCCACTGACGGTGGGTACGCTGGCAAACCCAGCGCGCCGCGCGAATGCGGCACAATTTGCGCCTTACCGTTTTCTCTGGATGGCCCGCCTCCATGACCGACCTTCTTTCGATTGCCCCACGCGACAAGGCTGAAATCCTGGCCCAGGCGCTGCCCTATATCCGCAAATTCCATGGCAAGACCATGGTCATCAAGTATGGCGGCAACGCCATGACCGACCCGGCGCTGCAGGCCGACTTTGCCGAAGACGTGGTGCTGCTCAAGCTTGTGGGCATGAACCCCGTGGTCGTACATGGCGGCGGCCCGCAGATCGAGACGGCCCTGAACCGGCTGGGCAAGAAGGGCGAGTTCATCCAGGGCATGCGCGTCACAGATGCCGAAACCATGGAAGTGGTTGAGTGGGTGCTGGCCGGCGAGGTGCAGCAGGACATCGTGGGTCTGATCAACCAGGCCGGGGGCAAGGCCGTGGGCCTGACGGGGCGCGACGGCGGCATGATCCGCGCGCAAAAGCTCAAGATGGTGGACAACAAAAACCCATCCATTGAGCACGATGTGGGGCAGGTGGGGGATATCGTGTCCATCGACCCCAGCGTGGTCAAGGCGCTGCAGGACGACGCCTTCATTCCCGTCATCAGCCCCATCGGTTTTGGCGAGAACAACGAGAGCTACAACATCAACGCCGACGTAGTGGCCAGCAAGCTGGCCACGGTGCTGCAGGCTGAAAAACTGATGTTGTTGACCAACACGCCCGGCGTGCTGGACAAGGCGGGTAATCTGCTTACCGACCTGACCGCCCGCGAGATCGACGCGCTGTTTGCCGATGGCACCATCTCCGGCGGCATGTTGCCCAAGATTGCCGGTGCGCTGGATGCCGCCCGGGCGGGTGTGCAGGCGGTGCACATCATCGATGGCCGTGTGCCGCACGCCATGCTGCTCGAAATCCTGACGGACCAGGCCTACGGCACCATGATCCGCAGTCATTGAAATGCACCCCCTGAGCCGCGTCGCGTCTTCCCCCTCTCTCGTTTCTCGGGAGGGGGACGCCACCAGTGGCCTGGCAGAGCCAGTTCCACGGTGGCACTGGTCTTTGCCGCGCCAGTGTCGTTGGCTGTGGGCCTCACGCAACGCAGGAGGCCACTGACATGCGGCTGTTGCTGGTCGAAGACGACGTCATGGTGGCCAGTGGCATCAAGCTGGGGCTCACCGATGCGGGGTATGCCGTGGATTGGGTCGGAAGCGGTGAGCGTGCCGAAGAGGTGCTGCGTACCGAGTCGTTTGACGCTGCCATCATCGACATCGGCTTGCCGGCCATGGATGGGCTGGAGCTCACCCGTCGCCTGCGCCGCCCCGACATGGCAACCCCGGCCCTGCCGGTGCTGATCCTCACTGCGCGCGACGCGTTGCACGACCGCGTGCAGGGACTGGACCTGGGGGCCGATGACTACATGGTCAAGCCCTTTGAGTTGCCTGAACTGCTGGCAAGGCTGCGCGCCCTGCTGCGCCGCTCGCAGGCCGCCACCACGGCGGTCCTGAGCTTTGGCCCGCTGGAGCTGGACACGGCCGGCCGCCGTGCAAGCATCCGCACCGGGGATGGGGAGCAGGTCATCGAACTCGGCCCCCGTGAATGGACTGTGCTGGAGTACCTGCTCATCAATGCCCCCAAGCCAGCCAGCAAGGACAAGCTCCTGCAGGCCCTGACGGGCTGGGACAAGGAGATCACGCCCAACGCGGTGGAGGTGTATGTGTCCCGCCTGCGCGGCAAGCTGGAGCCCCACGGCGTGGCGCTCCGGTCGATTCGCGGGTTCGGCTATCGGCTTGAACTCCAGACTGCCTGAGCGGAATCGGTCAGGCTGAAACCCTTCGGTGAAGATGATGACGGCGCCGGATCGGACCACCCCCTCGCAACGGCCTCGCCTGCGCGCCATGACCTCCGATCTGCGCAACCGGCTGCTGCTTTTGCTGGTGCTGCCCTTGTGCGCGCTGGCCCTTGTGGGTGTGTGGCTGGACTACCGCTCCGCCGACGAGGCCGCCGGGCGGCATGACCAGCGCCTGCTGCGGCTATTGCCCGCGCTGGCCGATTCGGTGCTGGCCCCGTCGATCCGTGACAACGAGCCGCCCCTGTTGCTGCTGGCACCACCGGTGGAAGAGTTTCTGCGGCAGAACACCGGCTTTGCCGGATACAGCGTGCGCGATATCTCTGGCCGTCTGTTGCTGGGCGATGACTGGGTGCACGGGGCCGTGCCCACCACGCAAGCGCCGGAGTTCCACAGCGTCGAGTTTGGCGGCGTGACATACCGGGTGGCCGTGCAGCGCGGCCGCACCGGGGCCGGCGAAATGGTGGTGGCGCTGGCCGACGGGTCGGACCCGCGCCAGCAGTGGGCGCAACAGCTCTTGCTGCGGGTGCTGCTGCCCAACCTGGTGCTGGTGGCCGCTGCCGCGCTGGCCATCCACTGGGCGGTGGGCCGGGCGTTCAAACCGCTGGTGGATTTGGCCGAAGCGGTAGAGCACCGTTCGCCGCGTGACCTGAGCCCCATCGACGAAGCCTCGTCGCCCGCCGAGGTGCGCCCGCTCGTGCATTCCCTCAATCGCCTGTTTGCGCTGGTCAACGCGCAGGCGGAAGGGCAGCGCCGCTTTGTGGCCGACGCGGCGCACCAGCTGCGCACCCCGCTGGCGGGCCTGCAGGCGCAGGTCGAAGCCTGGGCCATGATGGCCAAGGCGGCGGCGCCACCCCGGGTGTCGTTGCCAAGTTTTGATGGAAAAGTGCCGCTAGCGCATGATGGACATGCGAAAGGTGCTATTGTTTTGGGAGTCGACCAGATTGAGAAGCTGCGCAATGCCACGCGCCGCACCTCACAGCTCGCCCACCAGCTGCTGGCACTGTCGCGCGCCGATGCGCGCAGCCTGGACGCGCAGCCGCCCCAGCGCGTAGACCTCAAGGACCTGTGCGAAACCTTGCTGGAGACCTTTCTCGACCCGGCCACCGGCAAAGGACTGGACCTGGGCCTGGAAGTCCAGCCTGTACATGTCACCGGACATGGCTGGCTGCTGCGCGAATTGCTGTCCAACCTGGTGGACAACGCCATCAAGTACACCCCGGCGGGTGGCATTGTCACCATACGCTGCGGCATGCGCCAGTGGCGCGCGGGGCCTCCACGCGTGTTCATCGAGGTGGAAGACGACGGACCGGGTGTGCCCGATGCCGAACGGGGCCGTGTCATGCAACGGTTTTACCGGGTGCCAGGCACGGTGGGTGAGGGTACCGGGCTGGGGCTGGCCATTGCCGACGAAATCGCGCGCGTGCACCGCGCCTCCCTCACGCTGGGCGCCGGTCCCCAGGGGCACGGCCTGCTGGTGACTGTGGTGTTTCCGCTGTAAAGCGGGGCTGCGGCGCCATCCCGGCCTGTGCCTGCACGGCCGGGTGCGGGGCCTGTGCGAGAATCATTTCCACACATGATTTACGCCCTGCCGCAGGCCTGTGCATGCCCATCCGGCATGTGAACCAGGTGCAGGGCGCCATTGGCCGTCTGGCCCTACCCGAGCCCCTGTTCCTGCATGTCCGAACTTTCGCCCCTTCCCGAGCCAGCCAGTACCGACGATGCGGGCGAAACGCCCGCTGCGCGCAAGCGGCCCAAGCCGGGCGAGCGGCGGGTGCAGATCCTGCAGGCACTGGCCGCCATGCTGGAACAGCCCGGGGCGGAGCGCATTACCACCGCCGCCTTGGCCGCGCGCCTGTCGGTCAGCGAGGCAGCTCTGTACCGCCACTTCGCCAGCAAGGCGCAGATGTTCGAGGGGCTGATCGAATTCATCGAGCAGACCGTGTTCACCCTGGTCCAGCAAATCACTGGCCGCGATGTGCCCGATCCGGATCAGCCTGCCGAGGTGGGTGCACGCCAGGCCGCGCGCATCGTGGCCTTGCTGTTGCAGTTTGGCGAGCGCAACCCGGGCATGGTGCGCGTGATGGTGGGCGATGCGCTGGTGTTCGAGCACGAGCGCCTTCAGCAGCGCATGAACCAGTTCTTTGAACGCATCGAGTCCACCTTGCGCCAGTGCCTGCGCCCGGCTGCAGCGGGCTCTGCAACGCCCACGGTCGATGCCCAGGTGGCGGCCAGCGTGCTCACGGCGTTTGCCCAGGGTCGACTGCAGCGTTACGCCCGCTCGGGCTTCAAGCGGCTGCCGACCGAGCACCTGGATGCCAGCTTGGCGCTGATGCTTTAAGGGCGCTCCAAAACGCTTCTGGCGTTGTTGCTGCGCCCTGCGCCGGGCTCGAAAGCGCTCCGTTGCGCTGAGGTTGCTTTGCGGCCTTCACCCATTGGCTGCAACGTGCAGGTCCGGGGACGCAGAGACGCGGTTGCGTTCCTGCAACGGGCGATTTGGGTGGGCCTCCCTATTTTTTTCGGGGGTTTTGGTCAGAGGGGTAATTTGCTGCAAAATAGAACGAACGTTCGTTTTTATTTGCCCGCATGTCCGCCACCTCTTCATCCAGCCAGGTCACTCGCATCCCGCGCGCTCGCAGCGGAACCGGCCGTGCCCTGCAAAAAGGCCAGCAAACCAAGGCGGCCATTGTCGAGGCGGCCCTCGGGTTGGCCACGCACATCGGGCTGGAGGGCCTGTCCATCGGGGCGCTGGCCGATGTCACGGGCATGAGCAAGTCGGGCGTGTTCGCCCATTTTGGCTCGCGCGAAGAGCTGCAGATCTCCGTGGTCCGCGAATACCACACGCGTTTCGAGCAGGAAGTGTTCTACCCCGCCATGTCCGCGCCGCGTGGCCTGGCCCGGCTCAGCGCCATGTTCGACAACTGGATGAAGCGCACCTCCATCGAAATCGATTCGGGCTGCATCTATATCAGTGGCGCGGTCGAATTTGACGACCGCACCGGCCCCGTGCGCGACGCGCTGGCCAGCTCGGTGCTGACCTGGCATGCCGCCATGCGCCGCGCCATCGAGCAGTGCAAGGGCTTGGGCGAGCTGCGCGCGGACACCAATGCCGAGCAGATGCTCTTTGAGATCCACGGCCTCATCCTTGCGCTGCACTACGAAGCGCGGTTCCTGCAGACCCCTGGCTCCATGGGCCGGGCCGTGCAGGGCTTCCACAACATCCTGGCGCGCTACAGCAGTGCCCAGGCCACGACCCCGGCCGCCGCCGCGTCTGCAGCACCGCCTGCTGCCGCCAAGCGCCGCAAAGTTTCCAACCAAACCACCACCTCCAAGGAGTAAACCCCATGCCTATCTACACGCCGCCCCTGCGCGACATGCAATTCGTCATGCACGAAGTGCTCAAGGTCAGTGATGAATTCAAGGCAATGCCGCCCCATGCCGAGGTGGATGTGGACACCATCAACGCCGTGATCGAAGAAGCCGGCAAGTTCGCGGCCGAAGTGACCTTCCCGCTCAACATCAGCGGCGACACCGAAGGCTGCGTGCTCGACAAGGCCACCCACGAAGTGAAGCCGCCCTCGGGCTTCAAGGACGCCTACGCCAAGTACGTTGAAGGCGGCTGGGCGGCACTGTCGTGCGACCCCGCCTACGGCGGCCAGGGCCTGCCCTTTGTGCTGAACCAGTGCCTGTACGAAATGATGAACTCGGCCAACCAGGCCTGGACGATGTACCCCGGCCTGTCGCACGGCGCATACGAAGCCCTGCACGCCCACGGCACCGAAGCGCAAAAGGCCCTGTACCTGCCCAAGCTGACCAGCGGCGAGTGGACCGGCACCATGTGCCTGACCGAACCCCATTGCGGCACCGACCTGGGCCTCTTGCGCACCAAGGCCGAACCCCAGGCCGACGGCACCTACAAGATCACCGGCAACAAGATCTTCATCAGCGCCGGCGAACACGACATGACCGCCAACATCGTGCACCTGGTGCTGGCCCGCCTGCCCGACGCGCCCAAAGGCAGCAAGGGCATCAGCCTGTTCGTCGTGCCCAAGTTCAACATCCAGGCCGACGGCTCGCTGGGCGAGCGCAACCCCATCTTCTGCACGGGCCTCGAGCACAAGATGGGCATCCACGGCAACGCCACCGCGCAGATCGCCATCGACGGCGCCATCGGCACCATGGTGGGCCAGCCCAACAAGGGCCTGGCCGCTATGTTCGTGATGATGAACGCCGCCCGCCTGGGTGTGGGCAACCAGTCGCTGGGCCTGACAGAAGTGGCTTACCAGAACGCGCTGGCCTACGCCAAGGACCGCATCCAGATGCGCAGCCTCTCGGGCGTCAAGGCCAAGGACAAGGACGCCGATCCCATCATCGTGCACCCCGACGTGCGCAAGATGCTGCTCACCGCCAAGGCCTATGCCGAAGGTGGCCGTGCGCTGCAGATCTTCTGCACGCTGCTGCTCGACAAGGTGCACAGCCACCCCGATGAAAAGGTGCGTGCCGAATCCGAAGAGATGGTGGCGCTGCTCACCCCCATCGTGAAGGCCTTCATCACCGACAACGGCCACATCAGCACCAACGCGTGCATGCAGGTCTTCGGCGGCCACGGCTTCATCAAGGAATGGGGCATGGAGCAGTACGTGCGCGACAACCGCATCAACATGATCTATGAAGGCACCAACACCATCCAGTCGCTGGACCTGCTGGGCCGCAAGATCCTGGGCAACAACGGCGCCACGCTCAAGAAGCTGGGCAAGCTGATCGGCAAGCTGGTGGAAGAAGAAGGCGTGAACGAGAAGATGGCCGAGTTCATCAACCCCGTGGCCATGCTGGGCGACCAGATGACCAAGTTCACCACCGAAATCGGCTTCAAGGGCATGCAGAACCCCGACGAAGTGGGCGCCGCGGCCGTGGACTACCTGCGCGTGGCCGGCCACCTGGTGTTCGGTTACCTGTTCGCCCGCATGGCCCAGGTTGCGCTGCGTGAGATCGCTGCCGGCAACACCGACCCGTTCTACGGCGCCAAGCTGCAGACCGCGCGTTTCTACTTCGCCAAGCTGTTCCCCGAAACCGTCACGCTGATGCGCACGGCCCGTGCGGGCAGCAAGGTGCTGATGGACACGGATCTGGCCCTGGCCTGACCGGTGGATCTGCGGATTTCAAGCTTTTTTGGCACGGAGCGCTTATGTATAAAGCGGTAGTAGCTATTGTTTTTGTAGCGTCGGCGTTGCCCGCGTGGGCGCAGGCAACGCCCGAAGGCCTGTGGCGCAACATCGACGACAAGACCGGCGAGGCCAAGGCCGAAATCCGTATCCGCGACATTGGCGGCGGCGTGCTGAACGGAGCGCTGGAAAAGCGCCTGTCCAAGGATGCCAAGGCCGATGACGTGTGCGACGAGTGCTCGGACGACCGCAAGGGCAAGCCGATCCTGGGGCTCGAGATCATCCGTGGCGCCAAGAAGGCCGAGGGCAAGGACGTGTGGGAGGGCGGCAAGATTCTCGACCCCGAGAACGGCCGCAACTACACCCTGCGCATGACGCCCATCGAGGGCGGGAAGAAGCTGGAAGTGCGCGGTTCCATCGGCCCCTTTGGCCGCACGCAGACCTGGATCCGGGTGCAGTAAAGACGACAACACCGTGCGCGCCGCGCCCAGGCACGGCGTGCACAACAACGAGGGCAGGGCGCCCACCGCGGCCGCCCTTCTGGAGAAATACCGATGTCAAGATTCCAAGTGAAAAAAGTCGCCGTGCTCGGCGCAGGCGTGATGGGCGCGCAGATCGCCGCCCACCTCGTCAACGTCAAGGTGCCCGTGGTGCTGTTCGACCTGCCGGCCAAGGAAGGCCCGAAGAACGGCATCGTCACCAAGGCCGTCGAAGGCCTGAAGAAGCTCAAGCCCTCGCCCCTGGGCGTGGCCGAGGATGCGGCACTGATCCAGCAGGCCAACTACGAAGAGCACATGCACCTGCTCAAGGAATGCGACCTCGTGATCGAGGCTATTGCCGAGCGCATGGACTGGAAGCTCGACCTGTACACCAAGATTGCGCCCCATGTGGCCAAGCACGCCATCCTGGCGTCCAACACCTCGGGCCTGTCGATCACCAAGCTGTCTGAAGTGCTGCCCGAGAGCATCAAGCCGCGCTTTTGCGGCATCCACTTCTTCAACCCCCCGCGTTACATGACGCTGGTGGAACTGATCAACACCCCCACCACGCAGCCTGAAGTGCTCGACCAGCTCGAAGCCTTCGTCACCAGCGGCCTGGGCAAGGGCGTGGTGCGCGCGCACGACACCCCCAACTTCGTGGCCAACCGCGTGGGCATCGCCGGCATGCTGGCCACCATGAAAGAGGTCGAGAACTTCGGCCTGACTTTCGACGTAGTGGACGACCTCACGGGCAAGAAGCTCGGCCGCGCATCGAGCGGCACCTTCCGCACCGCCGACGTGGTGGGCCTGGACACCATGGCCCACGTGATCAAGACGCTGCAGGACAACCTGAGCATCGAGACCGATCCGTTCTACGAAAGCTTTGGCACGCCCGCGGTGCTGAAGAAGCTGCTGGAGCTGGGCAACCTGGGCCAGAAGGCCAAGGCCGGTTTCTTCAAGAAGGTCGGCCGCGACGTGATGCGCTTCGAGCTGGACAGCGAAGAGTACGTGCCCGCCGGCCAGAAGGCCGACGAGGTGTATGCCCGCATGCTCAAGAAGCCCGCCGCCGAGCGCCTGCGCCTGCTGCGCAACGCCGAAGGCGCGCCCGGCCAGTTCCTCTGGGCCATCCTGCGCAACGGCTTCCACTACGCCGCCGTGCACCTGGGCACCATCGCCGACAACGCGCGCGACGTGGACCAAGCCATGCGCTGGGGCTTCGGCATGAAGCAGGGCCCCTTCGAGCTGTGGCAGGAAGCCGGCTGGCTCGACGTGGCGAAGATGATCCAGGAAGACATCGACGCGGGTAAAGCGCTGTGCAAGGCACCGCTGCCCGAGTGGGTCTTCAAGGGCCCCGTGGCCGAAGCCGGTGGCGTGCACACCGCGCAAGGCTCGTGGAGCGCATCGCAGAACAAGTTCGTGCCCCGCCGCCAGCTGCCGGTGTACGAGCGCCAGATTTTCCCCGAGTCGCTGCTGGGCGAGACCAACCTGCCCGACTGGCACACCGCCGGCACGACCATTGCAGAGTCCAAAGCCCTGCGCACGTGGACGCTGGATGGCCAGGTACTCATCGCCAGCATCAAGAACAAGATGCACGCCATCAGCCCCGAAGTGATGGAAGGCTTGATGGAAGCGTTGGAGCTGGCCGAGGCCGAATACCAGGGCATGGTCATCTGGTCCGGCGACGCGCCGTTCAGCGTGGGCGCCGACCTCGAAGCCACGATGCCGGCCTTTGTGGTGGGCGGTGCAGACGCCGTCGAAAGCATCGAGAAGGAACTGCAGAACCTGATGCTGCGCATCCGCTACGCCCAGGTGCCCGTCGTCGCTGCCATCCATGGCATGGCCCTAGGCGGCGGCTGCGAGCTGGCTGTGTATTCGGCCAAGCGTGTGGCCCATATGGAAAGCTACATCGGCCTGGTGGAAGTGGGCGTGGGCCTGGTGCCTGGCGCCGGCGGCCTGACCTACATCGCACGCCGCGCTGCCGAGAACATGGCGGCCTCTACCGGCAAGGACATCCTGCCCTTCCTGACCGAGGGCTTCACCGCCGCCGCGATGGCCAAGGTGGGCACCAGCGCCATCGAGTCGCGCAAGCTCGGCTTCCTGCTGGAGTCCGACATCATCGTTCCGCACAAGGACGAGTTGCTGTTTGTGGCCATCAACGAAGCCAAGTCCATGGCCGCCAGCGGCTGGCGCGCGCCGCACAAGCGCCTGTTCCCCGTGGCGGGCCGCAGCGGCCTGGCCACCATCAAGGCACAGCTCGTGAACATGCGCGACGGCGGCTTCATCAGCGCCTACGATTTCAAGGTCAGCACCATGATCGCCGAGGTGGTGTGTGGGGGTGATGTGGACGCTGGCGCGCTGGTGAGCGAGGAATACCTGCTCACGCTGGAGCGCAAGGCGTTCTGCCACCTGATCGCCCAGCCCAAGACGCACGAGCGCATCCTGGGCATGCTCTCGACAGGTAAGCCTGTTCGCAACTGACCGCCATCACCATGACGGACCACGCCCCCAACAAACTCCAGCGCTCGCTGATGCGCCTGGACGAGGCGCCCGCCTTCATGCGTGGCTTCGTGCAGAACATCATCCTGCGCCGGGCTGTGCCCTTTACCGGCACGGCCGGGGTGAAGTTCGTCTCGCTCACGCCCGAGCGCGTCGAGGTGCACCTGGCCAATGAGCACCGCGTGCAGAACCACATCGGCGGCGTGCACGCCTCGGCCATGAACCTGCTGGCCGAGACGGCCACGGGCATGGTGGTGGGCATGAACGTGCGCGACGACTGCATCCCGCTGGCCAAGGAGTTGTCCATGGCGTTCAAAAAGCGCGCCACCGGCGGCCTTAAAGCCGTGGCCATGCTGACCGCCGAGCAGCGCGCCGCCATGTTGGCCAGCGACAAGGGCGAGGTGCAGGTTGCGGTCACCGTGACCGACGAAGCCGGTGTAGAGCCGGTCGAATGTGTATTTACGTGGGCCTGGATTCCTTCCAGCCGCCCCCCCAAGAATTGAAGGAGTTTCAACACCATGGCTCAAAAACAAGTCCAAGACGCCTACATCGTCGCCGCCACGCGCACGCCCATCGGGCGTTCGGGCCGCGGCTATTTCAAGAACACCCGTCCCGACGACCTGCTGGTCGCCGCCATCAAGAGCGCGATGCTGCAGGTCCCCACGCTGGACCCCAAGGCGATCGAGGACGCCATCATCGGCTGCTCCTTCCCCGAGGGTGAGCAGGGCATGAACATGGCGCGCATTGCCGTGGGCCTTGCGTTCGACCACCCCGTGGGCGGCGTGACGGTCAACCGCTTCTGCGCATCCGGCATCACCGCGCTGCAGATGGCGGCCGACCGCATCCGCGTGGGCGAGGCGGACGTGCTGATCGCCGGTGGCGCCGAGTCCATGAGCCTCGTGCCCATGGGCGGCAACAAGACCTCGTTCAACGCAGAAATTTTTGCGCGCGACGAAAACGTGGGCATCGCCTACGGCATGGGCCTCACGGCTGAAAAGGTGGCCCAGCAGTGGAAGATCAGCCGCGAGGCACAGGATGCCTTTGCACTCGAATCCCACCTGCGTGCCATCAAGGCGCAAAAGGCCGGTGAGTTCACCGACGAAATCACGCCCTACGAAATCGTGGAGCGTTCGCCCAACCTCGCCACCGGCGAAGTGGTGGAAAAGCGCCGCACCGTGAGCCTGGACGAAGGTCCACGCCCCGACACTTCCCTCGAAGGCCTGGCCAAGCTCAAGCCCGTGTTTGCCGCACGCGGCAGCGTCACGGCGGGCAACAGCTCGCAGACCAGCGATGGCGCGGGTGCGCTCATCGTGGCCAGCGAGAAGGCCGTGAAGCAGTTTGGACTGACGCCCCTGGCGCGTTTTGTGAGCTACGCCGCGCGTGGCGTGCCGCCAGAGATCATGGGCATTGGACCGATCGAAGCGATTCCTGCGGCCCTGCGTTATGCGGGTCTCAAGAGCGATGACATTGGTTGGTACGAGCTGAACGAGGCGTTTGCGGCCCAGTCGCTGGCGGTGATCAATACGCTGGGTCTGAACCCTGCGAACGTGAACCCCATGGGTGGCGCCATTGCGCTGGGGCATCCGCTGGGCGCCACCGGTGCGATCCGTGCGGCGACGGTGGTGCATGCGCTGCGTCGGCACAAGCTGAAGTACGGCATGGTCACGATGTGCGTAGGAACCGGCCAAGGCGCCGCCGGCATCATCGAAGCTTTGTGAGTTAGCTGGCTACTGCGCGGACCATCTGCGTCGTTGGGCGGTGCTCGGAATCCTCACGTACAGGAAGTACGTTCCGGTTCCTGTGCTCCGTCCGCCTAGCAGCTGATCCCGCTCGCTACGCACTGGAGGGTGGGGTGTTAAGGCAGGGGAGCGGTCGGGGTAAGGCTTGAATCGCTCCCACTCAAACCGCTCGGGCTGAGCTTGTCGAAGCCAGGGTTCTGCCCTCAGCGATAGTTTTCTTTTCAAGCCGACGCAGATCGGTTTCGACACAAGGAGACAGACATGAACAAGCAAACCTTGCAGGTCAACGGGGCGGTGTCTTTGGCACTGCGTGTTTACGAACCTGAGGGCGCACCGCGCGCCAGCGTTGTCATTGGCGGCGCGATGGGGGTGCGGCAGTCGTTCTACGAGGCCTTTGCGCTGTGGATGGCGCAGCAGGGGTTTCGGGTCACCACGTTCGACTACCGAGGCCATGGCGATTCGCTGCAGGGCGCGATGCGCGATGTGAAGGCGGATCTGTTTGATTGGGCGCAGGACTATGAGGCGGTGATCTCTGGCGCCAAGGCCGCGTTGCCTGCGCAGCCGCTGTACTTGCTGGGCCACAGTCTGGGCGCGCAGTTGCCCGGTCTCTTGAAGAAGCCCGAGCAGGTCGATGGTCTGCTCAGCGTGGCCGCAGGCAGCGGCTACTGGCGCGATAACGCGCCCCAGCTCAAGCGCATCGTTCCGTATTTCTGGTGGGTGCTGGTGCCGCTGGCCACGCGGCTGTGCGGGTACTTTCCGGGGCGTACGCTCAAGAAGGTGGGCGACCTGCCTGCGGGGGTGATCCTGCAGTGGCGCCGCTGGTGCCTGCATCCAGCCTACATGGTGGGCGCCGAGGGGCCTGCGGTGGCGCAGAGTTATGGCGCGGTGCGTTTCCCTGTGGTGGCGCTGTCGATGGCCGACGATGAGCTGATGACCTTGCGCGGCACACACAATCTGGTGAACCTGTACGCCAACACCGAGCGCCGCGTGGAGAGCATCACGCCGGCCGATCTGCAGGTGCGTCGCATCGGGCACTTCGGTTTCTTTCGCGACCAGTTTCGCCAGAGCCTGTGGCCGCGCGCGGCGGCTGCGCTGGCCGCCCTGGGTGGCGGCGTGCACCACGGCGAAGTCTCCGGTACGACGGCCTGAGCGGTCGTTTCGCGGCACACTCGCAGCATGACTTCCTCTTCATCCACTTCTTCGTCTTCGTCCTCCGCAGCCCACCCGCTGGACGAGGCGCTGCAACTGACGGCCTCGTCCGTTCCGACCGGCCAGTACGAAGGGCAGACCCACCCCGGCTACTGGAACATGGTGGGCCCGTTTGGTGGCATCACCGCCGCCACGCTGCTACAGGCCATCCTGCAGCACCCTGACCGGCTCGGCGACCCGTTGTCGCTCACCGTCAACTACGCGGGCGCACTGACAGCCGGTGCGTTCACCGTGCAGGCAACGCCCGTGCGCACCAACCGCTCTACCCAGCACTGGACGCTGTCGATCCTGCAGGCCGGTGCTGACGGCGCGCAGGTGGTCACCACCACCGCCACGGCCGTCACGGCGGTGCGCCGTGAGACCTGGAGTGTGGGCGATGTGCCCATGCCCGAGGTGCCCCCGCCCGCAGAGCACAAGGCCATCGTGGCGCCCCCGGGCGCAGTCGAGTGGCTCAACCGGTATGAGATGCGTCCCATCGCTGGCTTTATTCCGCGCACCTGGGACGGCAGCGGCGACCACAGCCTTACGCAGTTGTGGATGCGCGATGCGCCGCCCCGGCCGCTCGACTTTATCGCGCTGTCCGCATTGGCCGATGTGTTTTTCCCCCGCGTGTGGCTGCGCCGTGCGCGCCAGGTGCCTGCGGGCACGGTGTCGATCACCGTGTACTTTCACGCCACGGCAGAGCAACTGCATGCCACGGGCACGGGCTTCCTGCTCGGCCAGGCGCGCGGGCAGGAGTTCCGCAACGGATTCTTTGACCAGACCGTGCAGCTGTGGAACGAGGCTGGCACCATGCTGGCCACCAGCCACCAGATCGTTTACTACAAGGAATAGGAAGTCGGCCCGTTGCTCTGCACGTGCACTCTTTCCTCCATCCATCAGCCCCCGGAACCCTTACCACCATGACCGAAGCCACCCAAGACATCCTTGCTCACACCGAAGCGGGCGTGACCACCATCACCTTCAACCGCGTGGATAAGAAGAACTCCATCACGCGCGACATGTACGCCGCCATGGCCGATGCGCTCGATGCCGCCAAGGCCGATGCCAGCGTGCGCGTGGTGGTGTTTCAGGGCGACGTGGCGATCTTCAGCGCGGGCAACGACATCAGCGACTTTCTGCAGCAGCCGCCCGCCACGCAGGATTCGCCCGTGTTCCGTTTTCTGCGCGGCATCGCCACCTTCCCCAAGCCCGTGATCGCCTCGGTCTGCGGCCCGGCCGTGGGCATCGGCACGACGATGCTGTTCCATTGCGACCTGGTCTATGCGGGCGATAACGCGGCGTTCTCCATGCCGTTCGTTAACCTGGGCCTGTGCCCCGAGGCCGCATCGAGCCTGCTGGTGCCGCAGATGCTGGGGTACCACCGCGCTGCGGAAGCGCTGCTGCTGGGCGAGCCTTTCATGGCCGAGGCCGCGTTGGAAGTGGGGCTGGTGAATCGTGTGGTGCCGCCCACCGAGTGCAATGGCGTCGCACAGGCGCAGGCGAAGAAGCTGGCTGCCAAGCCGTTGTCGTCGCTCATCGAAACCAAGCGGTTGATGAAGGGCGGGCAGACGGCGAAGGTGCTGGAGGTGATGGCGGAAGAGGGCGAGAGCTTTGGGCGCATGTTGCGTGAGCCTGCAGCGCGGGAAGCGTTCTCGGCTTTTATGGAGAAGAGAAAGCCTGATTTCAGCGCGGTTTGATTCGCTAGTTCTGAGGGTTTTTGGGCTGCTGGCGCTTGTACATAAAGCGCTGGCAGCTACTGTTTTTATAGTTCGTTCTCGCCCCATCCGTTCGGGTTTAGCCTACCGAAGCTTGTTTTGGCGGTGGCTACTGCATGCCCGTGTGGAGTGCGGGAGCCGGGAGTCGCCCGGCGTGCGAGTAACTTTCTTTTGCTTCGCCAAGAGGGTGTCGAAGAAATAAACTATGCTCCTGGGGTGCTGATCCCGCAGGAGCAATACGATGGCAAAGACCGGCCGACCTCCGGTGATATCTCCCGGTGAGTCCGCGGCCTTGCGCGAAGTGGTGCGCGCTAACCCACAGGCCACACTGCCCGAGTTGGCCCTGGCCTGGGCTGAGCACATGGGCCGCAACGCACCCAGCACGGTCACTATGCGGGCAGCGCTCAAAGCT
>NZ_JACUZT010000016.1:0-39722 GCF_014851495.1 Acidovorax sp. ACV01
CGTAGTAGTCGCAGCTGGCCCATTCGAAGGTGTGGCATTCGAGTTCGAAGCCAAAGCGTGCTGCGGCGGCCTGTACCGCGCGCAGGCCTTCGGGCATCACTTCCTTGCCTATGCCGTCTCCGGCGATGACTGCAATGCGGAACGCGGGGATCATGGATTTTTCCTTCTTCGTTCTCAATGGAGCATTCAGGCGGCCACCGCCAGGGTGGGTGCGACCACAGGGCGCGGCACGTCGCGCTCTTCCAGCCAGCCCTGGCGCAGCTCAGGCACCGAGGCGGCCAGCAGCTCGTAATACGGATGGTGGGGGCCCCGGTCAAAGTCGGCACGCGCCACCTGGTCCAGCTTGCGGCCGTGCTGCATGACGATGATCTCGTCGCACACCGACCGCACGGTGTGCAGATCGTGGCTGATGAAGAGGTACGACACGCCCAGTTCGCGCCGCAGGTCGGCCATCAGGTCGAGCACGGCCGCGCCCACCACGGTGTCCAGCGCCGACGTCACCTCGTCGCACAGGATCAGGTCGGGCTCGGCCGCCAGGGCACGCGCCAGGTTCACCCGCTGCTTTTGCCCACCCGACAAGCCGCCAGGCAGGCGTTGTGCCACCGAGTGCGGCAGGCGCACCAGGTCCAGCAGCTCGTGGATGCGGCGCTGCAGCGCAGGCCCTTTCAGCCCCTTGTAGAACTGCAACGGGCGCGCCAGGATGCGTTCAATGGTCTGCGACGGGTTCAGCGCCGTGTCCGCCATCTGGAAGACGATCTGGACCTGCCTCAGCTCTTCCTTGCTGCGCTGGCGCAGGTCGGGCAGCAGCTCACGCCCGTTGAACAGCATGCTGCCCTTGCACGGAGCAATCAGCCCGGCGATGGCACGGGCCAGCGTGGTCTTGCCCGAGCCGGATTCGCCAATCACGCCAACGGCCTGGCCCCGGTAGAGCTTGAAGTTGATGTCCTCCAGGATCAGCGTGGCGGGCTGTCCCTTGGAGTCCACCGTGCCGTAACCGGCGGAGAGCTCGCGCACCTCCAGCAGCAGCTCGCCCTCGCCCTTGCAGTGCTCGGCGGCACGGGGTGCCGGACGGGCGGCCGCCAGCAGGCTCTGGGTGTATTCGTGCGCGGGTTCGGACAGGATGCGCGCCGTGGTGTTGACCTCTTGCGCCTTGCCGCCGCGCAGCACCAGGATGTGGTCGGCCATCTGCGCCACCACGGCCAGGTCATGGCTCACGTACACCGCCGTGGCGCGGCGCTCGCGCACCACGCGGCGAAAGGCGCGCAGCACTTCGATCTGCGTGGTCACGTCGAGCGCCGTGGTGGGCTCGTCCAGAACCACCACCTCGGGGTCGGTGATGAGCGCCATGGCCGCCATGAGCCGCTGCAACTGCCCGCCCGAGACCTGGTGCGGGTAGCGCTGGCCAATGGTGTCGGGGTCGGGCAGCGCCAGTTCACGAAACAGTTGCACCGCCTTGGCCTCAGCCTCGGCGCGGGACAGGGTGGCATGGATGCGCGCAGGCTCCACCACCTGGTCCATGATGGTGCGCGAGGGGTTGAACGAGGCCGCCGCGCTTTGCGCGATGTACGACACGGTGCGGCCGCGCAAGGCCCGTTGCCCTGCGGCCGAAAGCTTCAGCACATCGGTGTCACCAATGCGCACGCTGCCGCCCGAAATGGCACAGCCGCGCCGGGCATAGCCCATCAAGGCCAGGGCCGTGGTGGTCTTGCCCGAGCCCGACTCGCCAATCAGCGCCAGCACCTCGCCGGGTTGAATGACAAAGCTCAAGTGATCGACCAGAGTCTGATCCCCCGCCGTGATGTGCAGACCTTCTACGATGACCGAAGCACCCATCTATAGCTCCTTAGCGTTCACGGGCGGCACGGCCCGGCAGGTTGTCGATCACCAGATTGACCGCAATCGTGAGGCTGGCAATGGCCATGGCCGGTGCGATCACCGACGCACTGCCCTCGGGCAAGGCCCCGATGTTTTCACGCACCAGTGAGCCCCAGTCGGCCTCGGGGGGCTGGATGCCCAGGCCCAGAAAACTCAGGCTGGCCAGCAGCAGCACAACGTACACAAAGCGCAGGCCCAGGTCGGCCAGCATGGGCCCCAGGATGTTGGGCAGGATCTCGCGCAGCATGATGTAGAGCGTGCCCTCACCCCGCGTGCGGGCCACGGTCACATAGTCCAGGGCATTGATGTTCACGGCCAGCGAACGGGCAATGCGAAAGGCGCCTGGCACGTAGATGAGCGCAGCGGTGAACACCAGCATGCCAATCGATGACCCAAACCCTGCCACCAGCACCAGCGCAAACATCTTGCTCGGGATGGAGGTCAGGGTATCGAGCAATCGGCTCAGGACAGCATCAAGCACCGTGCCGCTGGCCGCCGCCAGCAGTGCCAGCACCGTGCCCGTGCCGCTGGCGATGAGGGTTGCCACCAAGGCCACGCCCACCGTGTAGCGGGCCCCCTGCACCACGCGCACGAGCATGTCGCGCCCCAGATAGTCGGTGCCCAGCCAGTGCATGCCATCCATGGGCGCATAGACGACCGAGGCCTGCAGGTTGACCAGGTGAGCGGGCAGCAGCGCAGGGCCCGCCAGCGCTGCGAACAGCCAGAACACCAGAATGGCCAGCCCCACCAGGCCGGAGAAACCAAAACCGGCCAACCAGTGCAGCACCCCGCCTCGCAGCGGCGCATGCACCAGCGCGGAGGCGCCAGAAGAAGGAGGAAGCGTATCCATCAGAAAAGTCCCCAGTCGTTGAGCATCAGCGGTGGCGCAGACGCGGGTTGGCCACAATGCCGCACACATCGGCCAGCGTGACCAGCAGCAGGTAGCCGGTGCAGAAAATCATGGCGCAGGTCTGCACCAGCGGCATGTCGCGCTGGGTGACACCATCCACCATCAGCTTGGCGATGCCGGGGTAGTTGAAGATGGTCTCGATCACGATCACACCACCCAGCAGGTACGACAGCGACAGCGCCACCGCATTCGCAATGGGGCCCACCGCGTTGGGGAGCGCGTGCGCCAGCACCATGCGCAGGGGCGAAGCACCCTTGAGGCGCACCATCTCGATATAGGGGGCTTCGAGCTGGTCGATAACCGCCGCACGCGTCATGCGCATCATCTGCGCCACGATCACGCAGCACAGGCTGAGCACTGGCATGGCAAAGGCGCGCAGCATCTGCCCCACCGATTCGATGTCGCTCACATACGAAAGCGCCGGCAGCCAGCGCAGCTGAACCGCAAACACCAGCACCGCCAGCGTGGCCACCAGAAACTCGGGCACCGACACCACCGCCACCGACAGGCTCGACGCTATGCGGTCCAACCACGAACCCCGCCAGACTGCGGACGAGATACCGAACAACAAGGCGATGGGCACGGAAAACAGCGCGGTCACCGCAGCCAGCAGCAGCGAATTGGGCAACCGGCTGCCCACCAGGTCGGCCACGGGCATCTGCGTGGTCACGGACTGCCCCAGGTCGCCGCGCACCGCACCCCAGAGCCACTTGAGGTAGCGCTCGGGGGCGGGCACATCGAGCCCCATCTGCGCACGCAATGCAGCCAGGGCCTCTGGGGTCGCTTCCTGGCCAAGCTGCTCTTGCGCGGCGTCGCCAGGCAGTACGGCAGTGATCGAGAACACGATCACCGACACCGCCAGCAGCGACAACAGCGCAATGAGCAGGCGCTTGGCCAGCAGCGAGAAAATCACGCGGTTCATGCAAAGCCTTCCGTTGCAGATTGCCAGCCCCGCGCGTCAAGCATCAAGCCAGACGTGCTCAGCGAAAGCGTAGCCCATCAGGCCGCCCAGCGGAATGGGTGCGAGCCCCTTGAGCTTGGAGCTGTGCCCGTCAATGCTGGCCAGGAACAGCGGGATTCCGATACCGGCTTCGGTGTGGATCATGGTCTGCATGTCGGCATACATCTGCTTGCGTTTGGTCAGGTCCGTTTCGGCGCGGGAAGCGAGCAGCAACTGGTCGAACTGAGCGCTCTTCCAGCGCGACTCGTTCCAGGCGGCGTCCGACTTGAAGAACTGCGTGAGGATGGTGTCGGCACTGGGGCGGGGGTTGACGTTGCCAAAGCCGACGGGGCTGTTCAGCCAATGGTTGGACCAGTAGCCATCGGCGGGCATGCGCTTGACATCGATGTCGAGCCCGATTCGCTGCCCGGCTTGTTGCAGCAGCAGCGCAATCTCCACCGAGTACATCGCGGCGGGCGAAGTCACCATGGGCACCTTGCCCGTCACGCCAGACTTTTGCAGATGGAACTTCGCCTTGTCCAGGTCGAAGGGGCGCTGCGGCAGGTCCTTGAAGTAGAAACGGTTGGTGGGGTCGATGGGCTGGTCGTTGCCCAGCACTGCGTAGTCGAGCGCAATGGTCTTCTTCATCTGCTCGCGGTCGAACAGGAACTTCATGGCCTGCGCAAAATCAGGGTTCATGCCGGGGCCCATATCCTTGCGCATGATGAGGTCGGAATACTGGCCCGACTGCGTCGTGAAGATGCCAAAACCGGGTGTGCCCTTGACACGCGCCACCGAGCGCGGATTGACCGATGCCACGAGGTCCATGCCCCCAGAAAGCAACGCATTCACGCGGGCCGTTTCGTCGCCAATGCCCACGAACTCGATTTCATCCAGGTACGGTTTGCCAGGCTTCCAGTAGGCATCGTTGCGCACCACCAGCGAGCGCACGCCCGGTTTGAACTCCTTGAGCTTGTAGGGCCCCGTGCCAATGCCAGCATTGAAGTCGGTGGTGCCCTCCTTGACGATGTGGAAGTGGAAAGTACCCAGGATCACCGGCAGGTCGGAGTTGGGGGCCGACAGCACGACAGTCACTTCGTTGGGGCCGCTGGCGCGCACGGCCTCGATCTGGTCGGCCAGCACCTTGGCCTTGGACGCGGTGGCCGGGTCCTTGTGGCGCAGGATGGAGAACACCACGTCGGCGGGCGACAAGGCCTTGCCATCATGGAACACCACGCCCTTGCGCAGGGTGAACACCCAGGTCTTGGCATCCTGCGTGTTGAAAGATTCGGCCAGCGCGGGCTGGGGCGTGAGCGAACCATCCAGCGCGGTCAGGCCGTTGTAGAGCATGTTGCCGCGCGAGTAGTCGGTCTGGTTGGACTGCTTGGCCGGGTCCAGCGTGTCGGTGGCAGCGGCCGTGGCGCCCGCCACGCGAATGCGTCCACCGCGCCGGGGCGTCTGGGCATGGGCCGATGTGGCCAACCCGGCCATGCTGCCAGCCACCGTGGCCTGCATGCCACAAGCGGTCAACATGGCCAGCACGTCACGCCGGGTAGCCCCCCGCTTGAGCGAGTCCATCACGCGAAGGCTCTCGCTGGGACCGACAAGTTTCTGGAACTGTTTGTGGCTATCGCTCATGGTCATGCTCCTGGTTGAAAAAAAGGGAGGGGGTCGTGGGATCGTTGTCGTCAAAAAATCAAACGGATGTGGGCTCTTTCGGTCGTCTCGCCGTCAAGCCAACCGGTCTTTGAGCCGGAAATACAGGCCCACCGCGGGCAGGAACCAGGGGGGCCCGAAGTGACCGGGAATGGCAGGCCAGTCGCGGCCCTTCCAGGGGTTGGCACTGGCATCACCCGCCATCACGTCGGCCATGCACTGACCCATGTGGACGGACATCTGCGTTCCATGGCCGCTGTAGCCCATGGAATAAAACAGGCCATCGCGTTCACCCGCATGTGGCAGGCGGTCCTGGGTCATGTCCACCAGGCCACCCCAGCAGTAGTCCAGCCGCACCTTGCCCAACTGAGGGAACGTGGCGGCCAGGCCTGCACGCAGGACCTCGCCACTGGCGGCATCGGACTGCGGGCTGGAGATGGCAAACCGTGCACGACCGCCAAATACCAGGCGGTGGTCGGCCGTGAGGCGAAAGTAATGGTGGATGTTCGCAATGGTGGTGTAGGTGCGGCGCTCTGCCAACAAGGCGCTGGCACGGTCGGCACCCAGAGGCTCGGTCACCACGATGAAGCTGCCAATCGGCACGATGCGCCGCCGCAGCCAGCCAAAGCTGCCGTAACCGCCATGGCGGGATGCACCTGTGGCCAACAGCACCTGGTTGGCCCGCACCACCCCACGGTCGGTGTGCAGGCGGTGCACCTGCCCCTGCACACGTTCCACGCGGTTCACCCGCGTACCGGTGTGGACCTGCGCCCCATGGCGCTGTGCGGCCTGGGCCAGGCCCTGGGCAAAGCGCCCCATGTGCATCTGCGCGCTGCGCTTGTACAGCAGCCCGCCCATGAAACGCTCGCTCTGCACTTCGGCCTGCACGTGTGCGGCATCGAGCACCTGCACGTCGGTGTCCACACCGTCGGCCACCAGGCGCTCGGCGCTGCGGTGCAGTGCGTCCATCTGGTAGGCCTTGGTGGCCAGCTTGAGCTTGCCGTGGCGCAGAAAGTCGCAGTCAATGCCTTCCTTGCGCACCAGGCGGGCCACGGTATCCACCGCGTCGTCGTAAGCGTGGTACCAGGCGCGGGCCTGGTCGACACCCACCCTGGCGGCCACATCGGCGTAGTCCACCGCCAGGCCATTGTTCACATGGCCGCCATTGCGGCCTGAGGCCTCGGGGGCGACCGTGGCGCCGGCTTCCAGCACCACCACACGGGCACCCCGCCGGGCCAGCGCCAGGGCCGCAGACAGCCCCGTGAAGCCGCCACCCACAATGGCCACATCGACCTGCGCAGGCAGCGCCGGGGCCGCCGCGCCAGGCAATGCGGGCAGCGAGTCGTTCCAGTAGGAGTCGAGCTTCATGGTGTGCCGTGGGTTCGTGGTTTCGCGCCAGGGATCAAAGGCCCACAACACCGGGCAGGCCGCCGATGTCTCGGATCTCGGTGTAGCCGTAGGCCGGGTTGCCGGGGCCGTGGCCACGGTTCACAAACACCTTGTTCTTGATGCCGATGTCGTCGGCCGACATGAGGTCGTAGCGCAGGCTGGAGGACACATGCAGCACGTCCTCGGGGTTGCATCCGAGCGAATCGAGCATGTATTCAAAAGCCTTGAGGCGGGGCTTGTAGGCCTGGGCCTGCTGCGCGGTGTACACGCGGTGAAACGGTGCACCCAGCATGGCCACGTTCTTCTGGATCTGTGCGTCCGCTGCGTTGGAGAGGATGACCAGCGGGATCTCCTTGGCCACCTTGGCCAAACCGGCGGGCACATCGGCATGCGGGTCCCAGGTGGGCACGGCGTCGTAGTATTTTTGGCCGTCGGCGTCGAAGTATTGAATCTTCCATTTCTTGCAGAGGCGGCGCACGGCGTTCTTCAGCACCACCTCGTAGGGCTGCCAGTCGCCCAGCACTTCATCAAACCGGTAGGCCGTGAAGTCGGCAATGAACTGCTCCATGCGCTCGGCCGGGATGCGGTCGGCAAACAGCTCGCGCGTCATCTCGCCCATGCGAAAGCGGGTGAGCGTGCCGTAGCAGTCAAAGGTCACGTACTTGGGGCGGAAAGTCATGGTCTCGAATCCTTGTTGGAACGGTCACCGACCGTGGCGGGTCGCATCGTTTAATCACCGTTTGCGACAGAGTTATTACAAATTCATTGGAGCACGCAAGCGCGCAGAACATGTTGGGAAATGGGGGGCATCCACGCGAGAAAGTTGCGCATTGCGTGGGGGCCTGCGGCATCCCGTGCGGTGTGCACTGCATGCGTGCACCTCCGCACCATTAGTGCGCCGCAGCAAAGTCGATCAGCACACTTTTGAAGCGCAGATTGGCTTCCACCGCTTGGCGCCCCAGGTCCTTGCCAATGCCCGACTGGTGGTACCCGCCCGTCGGAATCACAAAATCCGCGCTGCGGCCATAGCGGTTGATCCACACCGTGCCTGTCGAGAGGCTGCGCATGCCACGCAGGGCACGACTGAGGTCTGCGGTGTGTACACCCGCTGCCAGGCCATAGTGCTCGTGCGCGGCCAGCGACAGTCCCTCATCTTCGGTGTCAAAGGTCTGCACGGTCAGCACGGGGCCGAAGATTTCCTCCTGCACTGCGGGGTTGGTGGCCGTCACGCCTTCCACCAAGGTGGGCTGAAAATACGCTCCACCGGGACCGCCGTCAAACAGCCCCCCGCCGCAGCGCAGTTGTGCACCCGCATCCCGCGCGCGCTCCACGATGTCCAGAATCCGTGCGGCCTGCGGCGCGGAGATGATGGGCGGCAAGGTGGCCTGCGCATCCCAGGTCGCGCCGGGCCGCAGCGCCGAAAAGCGCTGCGCAATGCGATCAACCAGCGCCTCTGCGATGCCACGCTGCACGATCAGGCGCGAGCCAGCCACACATACCTGACCCGCATTTCCCGTGATAGCCCCCGCCACCATGCCCGCCAGGCGGTCTACATCGGGCGCATCGTCAAACACCAGCTGCGGGCTTTTGCCACCCAGCTCCAAGGTCACAGGCTTGGGGCCCTGCAAGGCGCAGCTGGCCATGATGGCGGCCCCCGTGCGGGTGGAGCCTGTGAACGTCATCTTGGCGATCAGCGGGTGGCGCGTGAGGGCGTCACCAGTGGTGCGGCCATCGCCCTGCACGATGTTGAAGATGCCTGCGGGCACCCCGGCCTCGATGGCCAGCTCCGCCAGGCGGATGACGGAATACGGCGTCATTTCCGAGGGCTTGAGCACCACGGCGTTGCCTGCTGCCAGGGCGGCGCCCACCTTCCACGACACCATGACCAGGGGGAAATTCCACGGGGTAATGGCACCCACCACGCCATAGGGCTCGGCCACCACCATGCCCAAGTGGTCATGGCGCGTGGCTGCCACTTCGCCCCCCAGCTTATCGGCGTATTCTGAAAAGAACCGCAGCCCCTCGGCCGTGAACGGCACATCCCACGCCATGGCATCGCGCACAGGACGGGTGGAGCACACGGCCTCCAGCGCGGCCAGATGCTCCCCGTCGGCCTCGATCAGATCGGCCCAGCGCCGCATCACCCGGGCCCGCTCGCGCGGGGCACGCCGCGCCCAGTCACTGCTGCGCCAAGCCTGCCAGGCGTTCTGCACAGCGGCATCCACGGTGCTGGCGTCGGCCAGTGGCAGGCCGGCGTGCTCTTGCCCGTCCGAAGGGCGCAGCACGCTCAGGCGCGCGGTGTCGGGCACCACACGGCCACCGATGAAGTGGCCGCTGGTGACGGCAATGGAGCGGGGATCAAATAACTGCATACAGGCACCGAAGAGGAAGATGAGCAAACTTGGAGGCAAAAAACCCGTCGCCAGGCGCGTGAACGCACTGGCGAAAACTGTCATTGATGCTAGGCAGTAAGCCCCAGCATTTGTGGCCGTAAGAGCCTCTTGCGCCGCAGCGAATTGCAAAAGCCACGGGCCACACAGGCAAAGCTTGCAAGTTGCTGGCAAACCCTTATTCGCGCTGGTGTGCAGGCGCGTTGTCGTCCAAGATAGACAGCAATTTCAATGACACAAGGTTGCTGTTCATGCGCTTGAAGTCCCCTTTCCCGGCCCTCGAAAACGCCACGGCGACCGACGACGGCGTGCTGCTGCGCCCCATGACCGAAGCCGATCTCCCCCACACCCAGGCACTGTCGGCAGAATTGCGCTGGCCCCATCGCCCGATCGACTGGGAGCAGGTGTTTGCGCACGCCGAAGGCCTGGTGGCCGAGCGCGACGGGCAGATCATCGCCACAGCCCAGCGCTGGCGCTGGGGCGAGCGGCACGCCACGATGGGCCTGGTCATCGTGACGCCCGCGTGCCAGGGGCGCCGCATCGGCCACCGGCTGATGACGGCCCTGCTCGATGGCCTGGACGATTGCACGGTGCTGCTGCACGCCACAGCCGAGGGCCGGGGCCTGTATGAGCGGCTGGGCTTTGTGCGCATTGGGGAAGTCCGCCAGCACCAGGGCGTGGCGCAACCCACGCCGCTGATCGGGCTGCCTGCCGGTTGGCGCCTGCGCCCAGCAGGCCTGAACGAGGCGCATGCCCTGCACCAGCTGGACGCCGAGGCCCGTGGCATGCCGCGTCCCGCCCTCATCGACGACCTGCTGGCGCAGGCAGACGCCTGCGTGGTGCTGGACCACGATGGCACCCAGAAAGGTTTTGCGATGCTGCGCCGCTTTGGTCGCGGGCACGCGATCGGCCCCGTGGTGGCCCCCGATGCCGACAGCGCCAAAGCCCTCATCGCCCACCTGGCGGGCATGAACGCCGGGCACTTCACCCGCATCGACATTGACTTTGACTCCGGCCTGGCCGAATGGCTGGAGAGTATTGGACTGCTGCGTGTAGACGCGCCCACCACCATGGTGCGTGGCACGCCCCTGCAGCACCCGGAAGGTGCCTCCCGGCTCTTTGCCATCGTGACCCAGGCCGTGGGCTGACCGCTCCCGGGCCACATTCCGCCCGCCACACGGCCAGGCCACCTACGCTCCACTCCTTTTTCGCGCATGAGCTCCACAGCCCCCCTCCCTCCGGCCACCTTTCTCTACAAGTCTGACCCGGTGCGTGGCCATCAGTGGGCGGATGTCTTTCGCGAACGCGCCCCAGAGATCGACTTTCGCATCTGGCCCGACATTGGCGACCCGGCCAAGGTCCGGTTTCTGGCGGCTTGGGAACCGCCTGAGCAACTGGCAGAACGCTTCCCCCACCTGGAGGTGCTGTTCTCTTCAGGCGCAGGAGTGGACCAGTTCAATTTCAATGCACTGCCCACCCACTTGCCCGTTGTGCGCATGGTGGAGCCGGGCATCGTCCAGGGCATGGTCGAGTACGTGACCCGTGCGGTGCTGGACCTGCACCGCGACATGCCCCAGTACCGCCGCCAGCAGCAGCGCGGCGAATGGTGCCCGCTGCCCGTGCGCCCCGCCAGCCAGCGCCGCGTGGGCGTGCTGGGCCTGGGCTCGCTGGGCCAGGCGGTGCTGCAGCAACTCCAGGGCATGGGCTTTGCCTGCGCGGGTTGGAGCCGCTCGCGCCACCACCTCGAGGGCATTGGCTGCTATACAGGCAATGACGAGCTGCCCGCATTTCTGGAAAAGCTCGACATCCTGGT
The DNA here is from genome assembly GCF_014851495.1 of Acidovorax sp. ACV01. Lineage (NCBI taxonomy): Bacteria > Pseudomonadati > Pseudomonadota > Betaproteobacteria > Burkholderiales > Comamonadaceae > Acidovorax > Acidovorax sp. ACV01. The sequence continues at coordinate 10,974 of NZ_JACUZT010000016.1, forward strand.
GTGCCTGCTGCCGCTGACCGATTCGACCCGGGGATTCCTGAACGCCGACCTGTTCAGCCGCCTGCCTCCAGGCACATCGCTCGTGCATGTGGGGCGCGGCCCGCAGCTTGTCACCTCCGACCTGCTGGCCGCCCTGGCCACGGGCCAACTGGCCGAGGCAGTGCTTGACGTGACCGACCCGGAACCCTTGCCCGCGTCGCACCCGATGTGGCTCCACCCCCGCGTGCAGATCACCCCACACATCGCCAGCATGACGCAACCGCTGAGTGCAGCCGCCGTGGTCATCGACAACCTGCACCGCTTTCACGCAGGCACGCCCATGACAGGGCTGGTGGACCGCACGCGGGGCTACTGAAAAGGGGGTCACCAGACTGCGCATGCAGCAGCTCCGTGCACCACGGCGGTAACCACCAAACGATGTGCTGTACAGCCCCCAACAACCGCAGCGTGCTGTGCGCAAGGCCCCCAAAGCAGCACCACGTTGCCCGGCAATCCCCCTAACCTTGGTCCCATGAACAGGTGCAGCGGCACCTGTGGCCTCCGCCCTTTTTTGTCCCTTGCACTTTGCCACCAACGGATACCGCCATGACCCACTCCGAAGCCCTTCCCCAGATTGCCGCGCTGGACGCGCTGGACCGTGCCCACCTCATCCACCCCGTGGCCCCCTGGCGCACGCATGAAGAACGCGGCCCCAACATCCTCACCGCCGCGCAGGGTATCTGGCTGACCGACGGCAAGGGCCACCAGCTGCTCGATGCCTTCGCGGGCCTGTGGTGCGTGAACGTGGGCTATGGACAAGAGAGTGTGGTGCAGGCCGCAGCCGAGCAAATGCGCAAGCTGCCTTACGCCACCGGCTACTTCCACTTCAGCAGCGAACCCGCCATTCGCCTGGCCGACAAGCTGGTGCAGATTTCTCCCGCATCGCTGCAGCACGTGTACCTCACGCTGGGAGGCTCGGAAGCGGTGGACGCTGCGGTGCGCTTCATCGTGCAGTACTACAACGCCATTGGCAAACCCGCCAAGAAGCACTTCATCGCGCTGGAGCGCGGCTACCACGGCTCGTCGTCCACCGGCGCAGGCCTCACGGCACTGCCCGTGTTCCATCGCGGGTTTGACCTTCCGCTGCCCACGCAGCACTACATTCCCTCGCCCAACCCCTACCGCGCCGCCAACCCGGCCGATGGCCAGGCCATCATCGATGCGTCGGTCGCGGCCCTGAAGGCCAAGGTGGCCGAGCTGGGCGCCGAGAACGTGGCGGCCTTCTTCTGCGAGCCCATCCAGGGCTCGGGCGGCGTCATCGTGCCGCCCAAGGGCTGGCTCAAGGCCATGCGTGATGCCACCCGCGCGCTCGACATCCTGTTCGTGGTGGACGAGGTCATCACCGGCTTTGGCCGCACCGGCCCCATGTTTGCGTGCGACGCCGAAGGTGTGGACCCCGACCTGATGACCGTGGCCAAGGGCCTGACCTCCGGCTACGTTCCCATGGGCGCGACGCTGATGAGCGACAAGGTCTATGCCGCCATTGCCGATGGTGCCCCCAAGGGCGCGCCCATCGGCCACGGCGCCACCTACTCGGCGCACCCCGTGAGCGCGGCGGTGGCGCTGGAGGTGCTGCGCCTGTATGAAGAAGGGGGCGTGCTGGCCAACGGACAGCGCGTGGCCCGCGCCTTTGGCCAGGGTCTCGACGACCTGCTGGCCCATCCGCTGGTGGGCGACTCGCGCCACCGGGGCCTCCTGGGTGCGCTGGAGCTGGTCAGCAACAAAACCACCAAGGCTGGTTTTGACCCCGCACTGGACCTGCCCGGCCGCATGGCGGCCACCAGCTATCGCAACGGTATCGTGTTCCGCGCGTTTGGCGACAACATCCTGGGCTTTGCCCCGGCCCTGACGTTCACCGAAGCGGACTTTGGCCTGATGTTCGAGCGCCTCAAGAAGACGCTGGACGACGTGCTGGCCGCACCCGACGTGCGTGCCGCATTGAAGGACTGACCCCGCGCCCATTGGCAGGTGTAAACCACATCGCAACAGCCCCCTGCGCAGCCGCAGAATGGAAGCATTTTCTTCTTCACGCCCCCGCACACCATGATGAACGAAGCCTTCAAGATCGACCGCCTGGATTTGCGCATCCTGGCGCAGCTGCAAAAGAACGGGCGAATGACCAATGTGGACCTGGCCGACGCAGTCGGCCTGTCGCCCAGCCCCTGCCTCATTCGCGTCAAGCGGCTGGAGCAAGCGGGCTACATCGCAGGCTACGGCGCGCACCTGCGGCTGGAAAAACTGGGCGACACGCTCACCGTGTTCACCGAGGTGACTCTGTCCGACCACCGCCGCGAGGACTTTGCCCGCTTCGAAGCCGCGCTGCGCGAGGTGGACGAGGTGCTCGAATGCCATCTGGTGAGCGGCGGCTACGACTACCTGCTGCGTTTTCTGACCCGTGGCGTGAACCACTACCAGGAAGTGATCGAAGACCTGCTGGAGCGCAACCTGGGCATCTCCAAGTACTTCAGCTACATCGTCATCAAGTCGCCCTTCATCAAAACGCACTGCCCCATCGAACGCCTGTTTCCGCACCAGCGCTGATGCACTGATGCGCCGATGCACTGATTCGTGAATGCACGGATGACCTGAAGCCCTGATCCAGCGCTGCCCCACTGGCACACCTACCCATGTCTGCACCCGCCCACACCCCACCACCGCGCTTTGTGCGGCTGGCCGAGGCCGACCGGCCCGCCATCCCCCTCGCCATTGACGGCCAGCCCTGCACCGCCCTCGAGGGCGACACCCTGCTGGTCGCCCTGATGTGCAATGGCCGCCGTGCCCGCGACAGCGAGTTTGGCGACGGCCCGCGCGCAGGCTTTTGCCTGATGGGCGCTTGCCAGGACTGCTGGGTGTGGACCCCGGGCGGCGAGCGACTGCGCGCCTGCTCCACGCCCGCCACGGCAGGCATGGCCGTGCTGACGCGCCCCCCGGCGCTGCACTGGCCCATGACCCAGGACTTGCGGGAATCCCTGGCCCGCCACGGCCAGCCTGTGTCCACCGAGAACACCCCATGACAGACCCCCGCATCGTCATCGTAGGCACCGGCCCCGCCGGCGTGCGCGCCGCCCAGGCCGTGGTCGAAGCCGGCCTGCGCCCCACCGTGGTGGACGAAGGCCGCCGCGACGGCGGCCAGATCTACCGCCGCCAGCCCGATGGCTTCAAGCGCCCGTACAGCAAACTCTATGGCACCGAGGCCGACAAGGCCCAGGCCCTGCACAGCAGCTTTGATGCCCTGCGCCCCCATATCGACTACCGGCCCGACACCCTGGCCTGGAACCACACGGCAGGCGAGCTGCATGTGGTGAGCAACGGCGAGCCCGCCACGCTGGCGTATGACGCGCTGCTCATCTGCTCCGGCGCCACCGACCGGCTCATGCCCGTGCCCGGCTGGCACCGCGCGGGCTGCTACAGCCTGGGCGCATCGCAAATTGCGCTCAAGGCACAGGCCTGCGCCATTGGCTCACAGGTCGTCTTCATGGGCAGCGGGCCGCTGCTGTATCTGGTGGCCTCGCAGTACGTGCAGGCTGGCGCCAAAGTGGCCGCCGTGCTCGACACCGCACCAGCACGCAAGCCCTGGAAAGCCCTCATCGGCCTGCTGGCCCGGCCCACTCTGGCGCTGCGCGGGCTGGGTTTGATCCGCAGCCTGCGCGCTGCAGGTGTGCCCGTGCTGCAAGGAGCAACCCCCGTGCAGATCGACGGCGACGACGCCCTGGGCGTGCAGGCCGTGACGGTGCGCACCGCCCAGGGCCAGCCACGGCGCTTTGAATGCGATGCCGTGGGCCTGGGCTGGCACCTGCGGCCCGAGACCCAACTGGCCGATCTGGCCCAGTGCGAATTCGCGTTTGAACCCCTCAGCCGCCAGTGGCTGCCCCGCATTGACGAAGATGGCCGCAGCACCACCAAGGGCGTGTACCTGGCGGGAGACGGCACGCGCATCCTGGGCGCCGATGGGGCCGAGGCTGCTGGCCGCCTGGCGGCGCTGGCCGCATTGAGCGACGTAGGCCATGCTGCAGGCCAGGCCGCCTTCCGCGCTCAGGCCCCCCACCTGCGTGGCACCCTGGCCCAGATGGACCGCTTTCGCCAGGGGCTGGTGCACGCCTTTCCCTGGCCACACCAACAAGCCGCCACCCTGCCCGACGACGCGATGGTGTGCCGCTGCGAATCGGTGACGGCGGGAGAGCTGCGCCGTTGCGTGACCGAACTGGACAGCCAGGAAGTCAACCGCGCCAAGGCCTTCAGCCGCGTGGGCATGGGCCGCTGCCAGGGGCGCTTTTGTGGTCACGCGGCAGCCGAGGTCATCGCTCACACCTGCCGCATTCCCATTGAACAGGTGGGCCGCCTGCGCTCGCAAGCGCCCGTCAAACCCCTGATGATGAACACCCGCGAGGTGCAGCCATGAACAGCGCGTACACCCCTCAGAACACTCAGGAGAGCGACGTGCTGGTGCTGGGCGGCGGCCTCATGGGCACCACCACCGCCTTCTTCCTTCGCCAGCATGGCAAGTCCGTCACGCTGCTGGAGCGCGAGCTGGTGGGCCGGCAGGCCAGCGGCACCAACTTTGGCAACGTGCGCCGCCAGGGCCGCGAGTTGCACCAGCTGCCCCTGGCCAACCGCGCCCGCGCCGTGTGGGGCCGCATCCGCGAGCTGCTGGGAGAAGACGCCGAGTTTGTGCCCTATGGCCACCTGCGCGTGTGCTACACCGAAAAGCAGGCCGCCATCATCGAAAAGCACACGCACGACGTAAGGCCCTACGGCCTGCACCTGGAGATGGTCACCGCCGAGCAACTGCGCACGCGCTGGGGCATCTTTGCGCCGGGCGTGGTGGCGGGCTCTTACTCGCCCGAGGACGGCCACGCCAACCCGCGCCTGGCGGGCCCCGCTTTTGCCCGCGCCGCCCGCCGCGCCGGGGCGAACATCGTGGAGCATGCCGAGGTACTGAAGGTGGAACACGATGGCCACGGCTTTACCGCCCACACCGCCGACGGCCGCCGCTACCGCGCAGCGCAAATGCTGGTGGCCTGTGGCGCCTGGTCCAACCGCATGGCCGAGCAGTTTGGCGAAAGCGTCTACCTGGAACCACGCGGCCCCCAGATGGGCGTGACCGAACCTCTGCCCTACGCCATCGGCCCGTCCATCGGCCTGTCGTCACCCATCGAGCACGAAGGCCTGTACTTCCGCCAGATTTCGCGCGGCAACATCGTGTTTGGCGGCGGCCTCAAAGGCCCGGCCTATGCCGACCGCATCCGCGCCTACGCCAGGCCGGACAACATCCTGCGCCAGCTGCGCGAACTGCGCCGCTTTGTGCCGGCTTTCGAGCAGGTGCAACTCATCCGCGTGTGGAGCGGCATCGAGGGTTACACCCCCGACTGGCAACCCATCATGGGCCCTAGCGCCAAGGTGCCCGGGCTGCACTACGCGTTCGGCTTCAATGGCGAAGGCTTTGCCATCAGCCCCGGCGTGGGCGAGACCATGGCGGAGTTGATGGCGACGGGGTACACGGAGATTCCGCTCTCGCCGTATTCGATTGGCCGCGCCGGGGCGCAGAGGACAGAGGCCGTGAAAGCAGCTTGAAATTGACGTGGGGCAGCTCAGCCCCAGCCGTTGCTTCACACCCCGTCCCGCCCATCACTCAGGCCTTGAGCAGCGCAACGCGTGCCTCGTCCAGCACCTCGACAAGTTCTGCAGCAACGAACCCTGCATTTTCACCATCGCACGGTTGGACGTTCTGAAGCACCAGCGCCAACCGATACGCCCGCTCTAGCAGGGCGGCAGCCGCCTGCAAATTCGCAACGGGGCTCATGCCCGTCTCATCCGGCCTGCACGAGGTTGGAAACCCCGAGTGCAGTAAAGACCAGGAACAGCGTTTTCTGGAAAGCCGGCCCCGCGAGCCGGCCGCGCAACACCTCGCCGAATGTCAAACCAACAAACGCCCCCATGAATGCGCCGCACAGTGCGCCCCCCATCGACACCGACCACCATTCGGCCTGCGTTGACGCATGCAACCTCGCCCCCAACGCCAAGGTCGCCACGGTGAATGAAAGACCCAGGGCCTGCACCATTTCGTCCTTCTGCAGACGCAGAGATTGCAGGTAGGGAACCCAGGGCACCACGAAGACGGAGGTTTGCGAAGTGACGAACCCCGTTGCAGCCCCCACCACTGCGCCGGCCCAGCGCCCCCACCCCGAAAGGTCCGGCAAGGTGGGCCGCCACAGGCCCCACAACCCATAACAGACCAGCACGGCGCCCAGCCAACGGCCGGCAGAGCCACCGCCCCCTACCGCGCCGAGGCCAGGCGTGAAAGCCGTGACCGCCACGATCGCGGCCCATCCCGGCCACAGGCGCCGGGCAAGTGGCCACAGGTGCGGCCCCCGACACTGCGCGATGTTGGTCGCCAGTGATGGAAGCACCAGTAGTGCCGTCGCCTGCGCTGGCGCCATCCACAGCCCCAGCAGACTCACGGCCACCGTCGGCAGTCCCATGCCGGTAATGCCTTTCACACCGCCCGCCAGGGCGAACACCAAGACCACGAGCAGCACCTGATTGGTTTCCATGGCGGCATGGTGTCGGTCGCACGGTGCCTTGTCCATTCAGTAGATCACCGCCTATCCTTCGGCTTTTCAAGAGGAAGACGACGACCATGGTTATCGCCACCCGCCGCACCACAGACTACCGCGTGAATCCTTTCGACCTGCACCTCTTCTCGGCGGTGGTGGCGCACGGCACCATCACCTCGGCCGCCGAAGCGGTGAATTTGTCGCTCGCAGCGGCCAGTGCACGCCTCAAGGCACTGGAGGCGGCCACTGGAGCCCGTCTGCTGGACCGTTCGAAAGCCGGTGCGGTGCCCACCGACGCAGGCCGGGCCTTTGCACGCCACGCCAGCCGGGTGCTGGCGGAGCTGGAGTCCCTGCACGTCGAGATGGCGAGCTTTGGCAACGGCTTGCGCGGCACCGTGCGCCTGCTTTGCAATACAGCAGCGATGTCGGAGGCCCTGCCACGCGTACTCGGGCATTTCCTGGTCAGCAACCCCGAGCTGGATGTCGATGTGCAAGAGCTTTCCAGCGATGCCGCGCTGGATGCGCTGCGCCGTGGAACGGCAGACCTCGGCATCCTGGCGGACTATGTAGACACATCGGGGCTTGTTGTGCAGCCCTGGAAGGACGACCGCCTTGTGGCACTCCTGCCCCGGCGCGGGCCCTGGGGCTCGCAGCGTTCCCTAGCTTTTGGCGAGCTGCTGCAGCATCCGCTGGTGGGCCTGTCCCGCGACAGCGGGCTCAGCCGCTTCCTCGCATCCCAGGCAAGCCGCAGTGGCCGTGTCCCGCGCCACCGCGTAAGGCTTGGCGGCTTTGATGCCATTGCACACATGGTGGCAGCCGGTGTGGGTGCAGCGGTTGTTCCGGAGAGCGCAGCGTCGCGCTTCAGCGATCCAAAGAAAACCCGAATTGTTGCGCTGTCTGACACGTGGGCCCGAAGGAAACTGCTCATCTGCATGACACCGCAGGGCGCCGAGCTCACAGGTGTCAGTGCGCTCGCCGAAGCACTTGCGAGTTCTTGACCCGGATCTCTGCGAGCCAGAAGACGATGTGCATGACGAAAGAAAAACAAGGTTCCAGTGGTGACCAAAAATGCATTTCAAGTGCTCTGCAATATCCAATCGCCGCGGTCATTTGCGCCATACTCGAATCCGCTGAGCGAAAGCTCGTACGGATACTGCGGCAATCATTTCGGGTTCATGGACCGGGCCGATTTGATCGAACGGCGCAGGGGACCATAGAGCTTGCTTTTTTCGTCCCTCCGCCAGGCCACACAACACCCACCCTGTCCACATGAAAGCCATGGAACACACCATCAAACACCAGGAGCACGACGCCAAAGGAGCCTTCTATCTGGAGAAGGACAGTCAGCGCCTTGCCGAGATGACTTATAGCCGCACCAACGCAACGATGGTCATCGTGGACCACACCGAGGTGGACCCTTCGCTCAGCGGACAGGGCGTGGGGCGCGCGTTGCTGGGCGCACTGGTCCAGTGGGCCCGGACGACGGGCACGAAGGTGGTTCCGCTGTGCCCGTTTGCCAAAGCACAGTTTGATAAGGACGGGTCTATTCGGGACGTACTGGTCTGAGACGGCAGATGCTATTGAATGAATAGCTTTTGACGCTTTACAGATAAGCGCTGGAGGCCAATTTCGTCATATTTTTGAGTGCTGCTTGCTACCTGAAAAACAGGGCTCGATTACGCAGTTTGTGGAAAGGATCTGCTCAGGGCCCTGAGCCAGCAGTGGGCGCCCTTTCCTAAAGCGGTCATTGTTTCAAAATGGATTGGTATCTCGCAGCCTCCAGTTCATGTCACAGGATTAAGTAAAGCATCATCACCATGCCAAGTACTCTGCGTCTGTGGTTCGAGTCTGACTCCGATGGAACGGGTGAGCTGTTCGCCGAGGTCGCATCAGGGAAATTCTCAGGCATTGGCTCCGCATGGTTCGATGCTCAAAGACTCTTTGAATTTGCGGAGACTCTTGTCTCTGCGTATCCCTTGCCGTCTGACGCGCCACTTTCGCTGGAGGGAGGCTACTGGGCGAAGTCAGGGTCAGTCCTCGAGCAGCTTCATCTCGGCCTCAGGTTTTATCCCATCGGATCGATAGGGCAGATTGGCTGTCGAGTCACCCTGGCGACCCCAGTCGACGAGGGTCAAGATCGGCCCGAAGCACAGTCTATGGTCGCAGTAGAGCTCAATACCAACTACGAGCAGCTACGCACCTTTGCCCACTCAGTTGAGGCACTTGCGAAGGGAAAGATTGTTGAGACTGTTCTACAGACTGAGGGCTAGCCCCTCCGCCTAGGGGGCCTACCTGCGGCAGGCACCTGACATCGAGCGTTGAGCGCCCGCTTCCATACGTACCAACGGCTGCTTCTGGCCAGGTACAGCCGTTCGATCGAAAAAACGGCACTCTCACCTGCCCATCCACCCCTCGACCTCTCCCATCAAATGCCCCCGAAACACCTCCGCAATCGGTGACAGCTGTTTGCCCTTGGGCCAAACCAGGTGCCATTGCGACTGAATGGGGAAACCCGACACGTTGAGCACGGCCAGCCCTTCATGGTGGGGGCCAAGGCTGTGGCAGGAGACGATGGAGACGCCCAGCTGGCCTTCCACCGATTCCTTGATGGCCTCGTTGCTGCCCAGCTCCAGCACGGCGTTGGGGGTAAAGCGAAGCTGGCGCAGGTGCGCGTCCGTGGCCATGCGGGTGCCGGAGCCTTTTTCGCGCAGGATGAAGCGCTCTTCCTGCAATTGCTCCAGCCGGATGCGTTTTTTGGCGGCCAGCTTGTGGCCTGCAGGGGCAATGACGACCAGGGGGTTGGGCATGAGGATCTGGTCCTCCAATGGCAAGTCAGCGGGGGGCATGGACATGACGTAGAGGTCGTCCTGGTTGGCGCGCAGGCGCGTGATGACGTGGTCGCGGTTGAGCACTTCGAGCGAGATGTCGATCTGCGGATGCAGCTTGCAGAAGCTGCCCAGCAGGCGGGGCACAAAGTACTTGGCGGTGCTGACCACGGCGACCTTGAGGCGCCCGCTGGTGAGGCCCTTGGCGCCTGACACCCGTTGCTCAAATGCATCCCACTCGCCCGCAATAGCGCGCGCGGTGCGGGCCAGGGCGTGGCCCGCCTCGGTGAGGTGCACGCGGCGCGAGATGACTTCGTACAGCGGCAGGCCCACGGCCTGGGTCACTTCGCGCAGCTGCATGGAGGCGGTGGGCTGGGTGACATGCATGACCCGGGCGGCGGCGCTGACGCTGCCGGTTTCGGCCAGTGCCAGAAAAAGGCGAAGCTGGCGAAAGGTGATGTTCATAGATTTTTATCTATAGATAAGCACAATCAAATCGATTTTACTTTGCACCCAGCCCTGCATAGCATTGCCGCCCAAGGAGTTGAATGATGCAAAGCTTGCTGGACCCGGCGATCCTGTTTTTTGCCCTGGGCGTATTTGCGGGCCTGGTGCGGTCGAACCTGGAGATGCCCGCAGCCATCTCGAAGTTCTTGTCCATCTACCTGCTGATGGCGCTAGGTCTCAAGGGCGGGTTTGCGCTGGCAGCGTCTGGATTTACGCCCAGCGTGGCCAGCAGCCTGGGGCTGGCGGTGCTGCTGGCCGTGGTCGTGCCGCTGATGGGCTTTGTGTTGTTGCGGCGGGTGCTGTCGGGTTTCAACGCGGCGGCGGTGGCGGCCACGTATGGGTCAGTCAGCGCGGTGACGTTTGTGACGGCCACGCAGTACCTGGAGTCGCAACACATTGCCTACGGTGGCTACATGGCGGCGGCGATGGCGCTGATGGAGTCGCCCGCCATCATCCTGGCGGTGCTGCTGGCCAATGCCATGCGGCAAAAGCAGACGGTAGCCGCTAGCGCTCCGCAGGTGGTAGCAATGGCGGCTGCGGGTGCAGCCGCGTTGGGCTGCCACAGCCCTGCCAAGGTGGGCCCCAGCCTGTCGGTGGGCAAGATCCTGCACGAGTCGTTTACCGATGGCACGCAGTTGTTGCTGCTGGGCGCGATGGTGATCGGCCTGCTGACGGGCGACGCGGGCAAGGTGGCCATGCAGCCGTTTTCGGGCGACCTGTTCAAGGGCATGCTGTGCCTGTTCTTGCTGGACATGGGTCTGTCGACCGCGCGGAACCTGCCTTCGGTGCGGCAACAGTCGCCTTGGCTGCTGGCGTATGCGGTGCTGGCCCCCATCACGCATGCGGCGCTGGCCCTGGGGCTGGCGTGGCTGGCAAATGTGCCCGCAGGTGACGCAGTGCTGCTGATGGTGCTGGCGGCCAGCGCGTCGTACATCGCCGTGCCTGCGGTGGTGCGCTATGCCATCCCGGAGGCGGACCCGTCGCTGTATGTGAGCCTGTCGCTGGGGGTGACGTTTCCGCTCAACATCGTGCTGGGCATTCCGCTGTACACGCAGATGGTGCAGCGGCTGTGGGTGGGGTAGCGCAGGCTTTGTGGTGCCACGCTCATTTAATATTATTTTTATAGCAATTAACGCTTTACCAATAAGCGCTGAAAGCCAATTTTCCTTGAATTTTAATACCCCGTAGGTAGCCTACTGCGCCACGATGAAGAACACCTTGCGCAGGGTTTGGGTGATGTGCCATTCGCCCGTGGTGTGGGCGGGGAAGAACAGCGTGTCGCCCGCCTGGATGTGCTGCGGCTCGCCGCCGGTGGGGGTGAAGGTGCAGGCACCGCTGACGATGTGCATGACTTCGGCGTTGGGCAACTGGCGTTCGAACCGGCCAGGGGTGCATTCCCAGATGCCGGTTTGGTGGGAGCCCACACCGGGCAGGTCGATGTCGAGGCCGCTGAAGGCGCACGGTGGCTGGGTGATGGGGCGTGCAGGGCCACCCTGCGTTTGCAGGCCGTTGACGGTGGCGGTGTTTTGAAGAATGGTGATGCTCATGGCGGGTGTCTGAAAAAACTGAGGCTGGCAAACCGTGCAAAGCAGGGTTAGCGGGATGTGGGCTGCGCCGCCAGGGCGCGGGCGGCGATTTCGCATAACCAGCGCACCCCCAAGGGCAGCGCGTCGTCGTTGAAGTCGTAGCAAGGGTGGTGCAGGGCGCGTTCGCCCTCGGGACCAGGGCTGGCGCGGCCCTGGCCCAGCCACAGGTAGGCACCGGGCTTGCGCTGCAGCATGAAGGCGAAGTCCTCCGATGTGAAGGCAGCGCGGGACGCCACCTCCGCCTGCAGGCCCACGGCCTGGCCAGCCTGCAGCGCCAGCGCGGCCTCGGCGGCGGTATTGATGGTGGCGGGGTAGTAGCGCTGGTAGCTGACCTGCACCTCGGTGCCACTGGCCAGGGCCACGCCCTGGGCGGTGGCGCGCAGGGCGGCTTCGATGCGGTCTTGCGCAGCGGCATCAAAGCTGCGCACGGTGCCGGTGATCTGCACCTCGGCGGGCAGCACGTTGTGGCTGTGACCGCCTTCGATGCGCGTGACGGACAGCACGGCCGATTCGCTGGGGTCGATGCGCCGGGCCACGATGGTGTTGAGCTGCGCCACCAATTGGCTGGCGGCCAGGATGGCGTCGGGGGTGTGGTGGGGTTGGGCCGCATGGCCGCCCTTGCCCCGCACGGTGATGTCAAACCGGTCGGCCGCCGCCATGATGGGGCCGGGGCGCGTTTGCGCGTGGCCCAGGGGCAGATCGGGCCAGTTGTGCAAGGCATAGACGCTGTCGCACGCAAAGCGATCGAACAGGCCGTCTTCGATCATGCGGGCGGCCCCCGCCTTGCCCTCTTCGGCAGGCTGGAAGATGAACTGCACCGTTCCACACAGGCCCAGCGCCTGGTGGGTGCGGGCCAGCTGGCGCGCCGCGCCGATGAGCATGCTGGTGTGGCCATCGTGCCCGCAGCCGTGGTGTGTGCCAGGGTGGCGACTGGTGTAGGCGTGCTGGCCCAGTTCCACCATGGGCAGGGCGTCCATGTCGGCCCGCAAACCTACGCTGGGGCCCGCACCGGCACCGCCGCAATGCAGCGTGCCCACGACGCCGGTGCCGCCCACGCCTTCGGCCACCTGCAGGCCCAGCAGGCGCAGCGATTGCGCCACGATGCCTGCGGTGCGGCGCTCTTCGTAGGCCAGCTCGGGGTGGGCGTGCAGGTCTTGCCGCAGCGCGACCAGATCGGGCAGCAGGTCTGCCACAGGCTCGGCCAGCGCGGCCATATCCAGTGCCTGGGTCATTGGCCCGCTTCCACGGCGTCCGCCAGTTGGGCCAGGGTGTGGAAGTGGTAGTCGGGCACGGTGTGCTCTGATTCGATGGTGCCGCCGGAGCTGGTCAGGCCGTGGCGGCGTTCGATCCAGCAGGTGGTGATACCGAGCTTCTTGGAGATGCCGATGTCGTGGTACTGGCTTTGCGCCACGTGCAAATTGCCGGCCTGGGTGTAGCCCCAGGCACCTTCGTAGCGGCCCCGGGCGTAGGCAAAGTAGCGGGCATCGGGCTTTTCGCACAGGGCGTCGTCGCAGCTGAGCAGCAGGTCAAACGGCGAGCCCAGCGTTTTCTGGAAGTGCTGCAACGCCCAGGTTTGCGCGTTGGTCATGGTCACAAGTTTGAAGTGCTTGTGCAGGCGGGCCAGGGCTTCGATGGAGTCGGGGAACGCGGGCCACTGCGCGACCGAGTCGCGAAAGCCTTCGGCCAGCGCGTTGCTGTCGGGCAGGCCCAACTGCGGGGCGATGGCGTGCCAGCAGCGCACCAGGTCGTTGGGGTACCAGTCAGTGTCGGGGCTTTTGCGGGCGGCCCGGTAGGCGGCCAAAAACTGCTCATCGGTCACAGGGCTGGCGGGGACCGCCTGGCGCAGGTAGGCCAGCATGCCACCTTCAAAGTCGATCAGGGTGCCAACCACATCAAAGGTCAGCACTTTGAAATCACGCAAGGCCATGGGTACTCCTCAAATAAGCAAACTTTTGTCGACGCGGCCAGCGCCACATCGGGGTGTAAGAAGCTTAGGAGCGGGTGCCCGCCAGCGGGCACTGAACCAGCGGGGTGCCGCAGCAGCGAATTGCGTTTTTGGGGGCCTGCTGCGCAGATTGTGAGAAGGGCACCAGGGCAAGGCGTGGCGTCACCTTGGTGGTGCAGGCCCGGAGAGTCCGGAAGCAGGCTTCTAAAAAAGGCTGCCCTGCCCTCGCAGCAGCCCGGGCCTGAACTGGCCCAGGTCCAGGCCTTCGCGCTCGCGGTTCAGGCCCAGGCGGCGGCAGGTGGTGGCAAAACGCTGGCGCACCAGGTCGGCCCACAGGCCGCTGCCTTTCATGCGGGAGGCAAAGTCGCTGTTGTAGGCCTTGCCTGCGCCACGCTGTGCGTCCGTGAGGTTGTGCAGGTCTTGCACGCGCGCCATCACGCGGGCGGCGCGCTGCGGGTAGTGCACCGTGAGCCATTCGCGAAACAGGGTGTCCAGCTCCCACGGCAGGCGCAGCACGGTGTAGAAGGCGGTGCGCGCTCCCGCATCGCGAGCGGCCTCCAGCACCTGTTCCATGTCTTCGGTGATGAAGGGGATTTGCGGCGCCACACTCACGCCCACGGGTACACCCGCCTCGGCCAGCGCACGGATGGTGCGCAGGCGCCGGTGGGGCGCTGCGGCGCGCGGCTCCATGCGGCGGGCCAGGGCGGCATCGAGCGTGGTGATGGTGACGTACACCGCCGCCAGGCGCTGCGCGGCCAAGGGGGCGAGCAAATCCAGGTCGCGCTCCACGCCGCTGGATTTGGTGATGAGCGAAAACGGGTGGCGTGCGTCGCGCATCACCTCGATGAGGCTGCGGGTGAGCTTCAGTTCGCGCTCCACAGGCTGGTAGCAATCAGTGGCCGAGCCGATGTTGATCAGACGGGGCACGTAGCGCGGTGCGCTCAGCTCGCTGCGCAGCACCTCGGCAATGTTGTGCTTGGCCACGATCTGCGTTTCAAAGTCGAGCCCTGGCGAGAAGTTGAGGTAGCTGTGTGTAGGCCGTGCGTAGCAGTAAATGCAGCCGTGCTCGCAGCCCCGGTAAGGATTGACGGACAGCTCGAAAAAGATGTCGGGCGAATCGTTGGCGCAGATGGCACTGCGCGCGGTCTCCAGGTGCACGGTGGTGGCGGGCGCCGGCGCGCAGTCCTCACCAGCATCATCATCACCATTTCCCTGCCCGCTAGCGTCCTGGCCAACGCGCCCCCAGCCATCATCCACTACCTCCCGCACATCGCGCGTGAACCGGTGCGGCATGGCTGTGGCAGCACCCCTGCCACGGATGGCCTGGACCGGTATGCGTATTTCCACCGGCCCTTCTGGCAGGTCAGGATCGGTGGCGGAGCTGTGCTTCATAACTGTATAAATATACAGTTATTTGATTCCCCATGCACGCACCGAGCCAGGAAGGGCCGCAGCCCTACTCCCTGAAGAGTTTTTCGATCAAACCGCGCATCCACTGGTTGCCGGGGTCGCTTTCAAAACGGCGGCTCCAGTGCAGCGACACCGTGAAGTCACGCAGCGGCAGCGCGGGCTCGATGATGGTGTAGCCCGCGTCGGCAGCAAAGGTCTGGGCGATGTTGCGGGGCATGACCACGGCCAGGTCCGTGCCGCGCACGATGGAGGGCAGCGCCATGAAATGCTCAGTGGTCAGGCGCAGGCGGTCTTGCAGCTGTTGCATCTCCAGGATACGCAAGGTGTCCGAGTGGGTGCGCACCGCCACAAACTCCAGTTGCCGCAGATCCTGGAGCAAGGCGGGCCCGCTGCGCCGGCGCTGGGTGAACGGATGGCCCGCGCGCAGAAGCACGATGTACCGGTCCCGGAGCAGCTCCACGCGCTGGGTGTCTTTCACGGTGGGCAGAAAACCGAACGCAAAGTCGATGCGGCCGCTGTCGAGCAGGGGCGCAATGTCACTGCGCGGCGCGGGCTGCGTCTCCAGCCGCACACCAGGCGCCTGGGCCTGCAGAGCGGCCATCAGGGCAGGCAGAAATCGCCCCTCGCCGATATCGCTCATGTGGACACGGAACACCTTGCGCGACTGCAGGGGGTCGAACAGGGCCGACTCGTTGAGGGCCTCTTCCAGCAAACCGAGCGCGCTGCGCACGGCGTCAGCCAGCCGGTCGGCCTTGGGAGTGGGCTGCACGCCGCCGCCCGCGCGCACAAAGAGCGGGTCTTTGATCAGCAACCGCAGCCGCGTCAGCGCCTGGCTGGCGGCTGGCTGGGTCAGGTCCAGCATTTCGGCGGCCCGGCTCACGTTGCGCGTGCGGTAGACCGCATCGAACAGCCGCAGCAGGTTGAGGTCGATGTCCTTGATATGCATTGATTGAATACTGCTTAGTCATTTCATTGTATTGATGGATAGAGCATGCAGGCCGAAGATCAAGGCCTTCATCACGCAACACCCCCGCCATGCACCAGGCCTCTCCTCAAAAAGCCGCAACCGCCACGCGCCCCGCATCCGTCCGCCCTTCGGTACGCGAGGTGGTGCTCGACCTGCTGCGTGGATTCCAGATCAACACCATCTTTGGCAACCCGGGCTCCACCGAGTTGCCGCTGTTCCTCGATTTCCCCAGCGACTTCCGCTACATCCTGGGCCTGCAGGAATCGGTGGTGGTGGGCATGGCCGATGGCTATGCGCAGGCCACCCACAACGCCGCGTTTGTGAACCTGCATTCGGCGGCCGGTGTGGGGCATGCCATGGGCAACATCTTCACGGCGCACAAGAACCGCACGCCCATGGTGATCACTGCAGGCCAGCAGGCCCGGTCCATCCTGCCGTTCGACCCATTCCTGTTCTCGGGCCAGGCCACCGAGTTGCCCAAGCCCTACGTGAAGTGGAGCGTGGAGCCCGCCCGCGCCGAAGACGTGCCGCTGGCCATTGCCCGGGCCTACTACATCGCCATGCAGCAGCCGCGCGGGCCGGTGCTGGTCTCCATCCCTGCCGACGACTGGGAAAAGCCTTGCGAGCCGCTGAAGGCCCGCATGGTCAGCACCGAAACGCGGCCCGAGCCCCGCGTGCTGGACGCCATTGGCAACGCGCTGGACGCCGCGCAGCGCCCCGTGCTGGTGGTGGGTGCGGCGGTGGACCGAGATCACGCGTGGGATGCTGTAGTGCAGTTAGCCGAGCGGCACCACGCAGCCGTGTGGATTGCCCCCATGGCGGGCCGATGTGGTTTTCCGCAGGACCACCGTCTGTTCGCCGGGGTGCTGCCCCCCATGCGCGAGAAGATCGTGTCGTTGCTCGCGGGCCATGACCTCGTGTTTGCGCTGGGTGCCGCTGCCTTCACATACCACGTGGAAGGGTTCGGCCCCCATGTGCCACCCGGTGCACAACTTGTGCAACTGATCGAAGACCCCGGCACCGCCGCCTGGACGCCCGAAGGCACCTCGGCCGTGGGTGGCATCCGTCTGGGGGTGCTGGACCTGCTGGCACGCCCGGCACCACCGCCGCGCGCCCTGCCCCCACCCCGCCCGGCGCGCCCGCGCGTGGAACCCTTGGGGCCGCTGATGAGCGTTCCGTATGTGATGCAGTCACTGGCCGAGGTGCGCGACGCGGCGTCCATCGTGGTGGAAGAAGCCCCCAGCTCGCGCGCGGCCATGCAGGCCTACCTGCCCATTGTGCAGAGCGAAACTTTCTACACGATGTGCAGCGGTGGCCTGGGCTATGGCATGCCCGCCGCCGTGGGTGTGGCACTGGCCAAACCGGACAAAAAGGTGATCGGGCTGCTAGGTGACGGTTCGGCGATGTACTCCATCCAGGCCCTGTGGAGTGCGGCCCAGCTCAAGCTACCCATCACCTTCATCATCCTCAAGAACCGGCGCTACGCGGCGCTGCAGGAGTTCGCGCCCACCTTCGGATTCCACGAAGGCGACAAGCTCGAAGGCACAGACCTGCCAGACCTCGACTTCCTTGCGCTCGCCCGTGGCCAGGGCTGCGAGGCCGTGCGCGTGAGCGACCCCGCCTTGCTGCAACAGGTGCTGCGCGACGCGCTGGCCAGCCAGCACGCCATCCTGGTCGAGGTGGATGTGGCCTGAAAGTCCCCACACGACCCGGCCCTCCCTGCTCACCGCATCACCCCGACACACCAGACCCGGCACAACCGGGCACTCACCTTGACCGGAGACAAACATGCAAACCGTACACAACCCGCCCGCCCCAACCACCCGCCACCTGCTGAGCGCGCTGGCATGCGCCGCCGCCAGCCTGCTGCTCACCACCGCAGCCATGGCAGACACCTGGCCCAGCAAGCCGATCAAGGTCATCGTTAATTTTCCCGCAGGGGGCGCAGCCGACCAGATTGCGCGCGCCGTCACCCAGCCCCTGCAGGCCGCGTTGGGCCAACCGGTGGTGGTGGAAAACCGTGGCGGTGCGGGCGGCAACATCGGCGGGGAGGCCGTGGCCAAGTCCCCGGCCGATGGCTATACCTTGCTCATGAGCTCGGGCGGCATGGTGTCGGTCAACCCGCACCTGTATCCCAAGATGCCGTTTGATCCGGTCAAGGACCTGACACCCGTGGCCGCCGCAGCGCGGGTGCTGGTGTTTCTGGAGGTGAGGCCCTCGCTGCCGGTCAACACCATCCAGGAGTTTCTGGCCCATTTGAAGGCCAACCCTGGCAAGCTGAGCTTTGGCACCCCGGGCAATGGCAGCTCGCCCCACCTGGCGGCAGAGATGCTCAAGGCCCAGGCTAATCTGTTTGCGGTGCATGTGCCTTACCGGGGCGCGGCACCCGCCATGCAGGACCTGCTGGGGGGTCAGCTGGACTTCATGTTCGACCCCGGAATCGGCCTGCAACACGTGAAGGCGGGCAAGCTCCGGCTGCTGGCCGTGGGCAGCGCCAGACGTTCGCCCCTGTTCCCCGACGTTCCCACACTGGACGAAGTGGGCCTGAAGGGCTTTGACGCAGACACCTGGTTTGGCTTTTATGCACCCGCGGGCACTCCGCCCGACGTGGTCACACGCCTGAACCGGGAGATCAACAAGGTGCTGGGCACGCAGGCCGTCAAGGACCGCATCGCGGCGCTGGGCGGGGTACCCGCCCCCATGTCGCCCGCCGACTTCAACGCACGGGCCTCCATCGACAGCGCGCGGTTTGGCGCACTGATCAAGGCGCGCAACATCCAGGGAGATTGACCGCGCACGGCAGTGCGAGATTCGCGATGGTCTACAGTCCCGCGCTTTGCAACCACCTACCGAGGTACCGCCATGGCGCGCAAGCCCCAGATCATCCTGTCGTCGCTCGACGTTGACCGCATCGAGGCCCTGCTGGCCGCGATCCCGGCCAGCGTCTTTCCGGGCAAGGCCGAGTTGCAGGCAGAGCTGGACCGGGCAGACGTGGTGGCGCCCGAAGAAATTCCGCCCCATGTGGTCACGATGAACTCCACCGTGCAGTTCTCGATTCTGGAGACCGGCAAGGAGTTCTGCCTGACGCTGGTCTACCCGCGCGACATGGATGGCAGCACGGACAGGCTCTCGATCTTTGCGCCCGTGGGCAGCGCCTTGCTGGGCCTGGCGGTGGGCGATGAACTGGCCTGGCCCGGGCCAGGCGGCAAGTCGATGACGGTGCAGGTGAAAGACATCTTGTACCAGCCTGAAAGTGCGGGCGAGCTGCACCGCTGAATTTGTCCCCTGAGGCCCTACGAGCCCTCCCCTCGCTCCCGCATCGCTACGCTGAGCGCAGGGATACGCAGCCCTCGCCGCGGGGCAGCCCTTGCTCGGCGGCCCTGACCAGGAAAGCGCCGGTTTCGCAGGTGGGGGGGTAGCGCGCAGTGCCATGTGCCGCGACAATGGCACCCGCCATGACCACGCCGCCCCCTCCAGATCCCACCGCGCTGCCTGAAACGTTCGATCCGGATTCCACCCTCGCATTCCAGCGGCGGATGGAACGGGCCCCCGAGTGGTTCTGCTCCTTCCTCGCCGGCAACAGCCGCGAGAAAAGCCGTCTCAAACGCGAGATGGCGACAATGAAAGGTTCTGTGGTGTGGCTCGTGCAGCAGCGGCGCCAGGGCAACTGGGACGCCACGGAACGCGCCCATTTGCGCGATGTGATGCGGTCAGCGTCTTCCGTCAGCCCTTACCTGTTCATCTGGGTGATTCCAGGATCGATGCTGTTACTGCCCTTCATGGCCTGGTTTCTGGACCAGCAACGCAAACGCCGCGAGCGCTTGCCGCCCACCTGACGCGTACTCCGGTTTTACCGCCCCTTTGCGGCCCACGGTGTGAACACGTCTAAGGGCCGCCCCGCCGCACTGGCTGCGCCCTCCTTCCCCAATGTCGGAGCCATTCGGGAGAAGGGAGATGGTGCGCAGCGCCTCCGGGGAATGGTCCGAATGCTTAGGCCCAGTTGTTCGAGACCGCCACCAACAAACCCGTGCCCACCAGTCCCGCCTGCCAGCGCAGGGCCGTGGCCCACGACGGCACATGCCGCTCCACCCGCAGGTACAAGAGTCGCCCCGCTGCGAGCGAGAGAGCAAAGGCCAGCAGCATGCCCAGCGCATTGAGCACCGGCGAGTCCGGCCACAGCTGGCTAACAACTGCGTTGACCAGCAGGCACACCGAGAAATGCACCAGGAAGACCGAGTAGGACATCTGTCCCAGTTGCACCAGTGGCGCAATCCCTGTCCATGACCGCACACGCTCGGAGCGCATGGCTGCGACCAGGCAGAGCGCCGTGACAACGGCCACAGCAATGCGGCCCCGGAAATCCATCGCCAGCGCGGCACCACCCAGCAGCACCATGGCCGCCAGCCAGCCCTGCGCCTGGTGCCCATGGGGCGCCCGCACGGCCCAATACGCCAGCATGCCCAGCCCGTAGGCTCCAAAAAAATACAGTGCCCACATGTCAAGGGCCCCCATGCGGTTGAACACCCACAACGAAGCCGCCGTGCCCGCCACCACAAGCACCTGGGCCAGGGCAGCCGCATGCCGCCGCGCCCAGGCCCCTGGCAGCGCCTTGACGCCCGCAAGCAGCAGCACGGTCAACGCAAACAACTGGAAGTCGATGGCGACGTACCAGACCCCTGCGGACAACGCGTCTTCACCCACAATGTCCTGCAGCAGCAAGGCGTTCGCCAGCAATTGGGACAGCGTGGGCTGCTCAGGCACCGAAGGGTGCTCCATCCAGTGCCGGACCAGCGCGGACACCACCACCGACAGGAGCAATGCCACGGCATAAGGCACCACCAGCCGGACAAACCGTTTGGCAATGGCATTGCCCGCATGGTCAAAACGTGCCACACCCTGTGGCGCCAGGCTGGCGGCGGCCAGGTAGCCGCCCAGCACCAGAAACACCTGCACGGCCATGCGACCGTAGTCATACAGCCAGGCCATCAATGTGGGCGCCAGCGGATGGGCGATGTCTGACATCGGGCCGTAAAAGGCCAGGTGGTGCCAGACGATGGTGGCGCACGCCATGCCTTTGATCATGTCGATCAGCGGTGTGCGGGAGGTGGGGGAAGACATGTTGTTGTGGATGGACTCAACCAGCCAGAGCGCGGCATGACCCTGGGGCAAACCCGGTATTGTCCTCTGTCAGGGGGTTTTTTGCATGCCCTTCGTGTCTCCGCCTTGTCAATGCGATGCACTCCATAATTTACTGAATTTTCAGTAAATACTGAAATTCCAATAAATTGGCGCACAATACGCCTCCATGACCTATGTCAAAACCCTTCCCCCCCTGAACCGCCAGTTCGTGGCCCACTTCGGCGAAATGGGCAGCCGCTGGGGCATCAACCGCACCGTGGGGCAGATGTACGCCCTCATCTTCCTGTCGCCGCGCCCGCTCAATGCGGACGAGATCGCCGAAACACTGGAGTTCTCGCGCTCCAACGTGAGCATGGGGCTCAAGGAGCTACAGGCCTGGCGGTTGGTAAAACTGAGCCACCAGCCGGGTGACCGGCGCGAATATTTCGAGGCTCCCAAGGATGTGTGGGAGATCTTCCGTGTGCTGGCTGAAGAACGCCGCCGCCGCGAGATCGAACCCACCTTGTCGATGCTGCGCATGGCGCTGCTCGAAGAACCCTCCTCCGATGAGGAACGCCACGCCCAGGAGCGTATGCGCGAGATGCACGAACTCATCGACCGGCTCATGACCTGGTTTGACGATGTACAGCGCCTGGCGCCCGAGACGGCGATGCAGCTCATGGGCATGGGCACAGCCGTGACCCGCGTGCTCGAGTTCAAGGACCGGCTCACCGGCAAGGGCGGCAGCGCGACCGGCAAGGGCGGCTGAGCATGGATGCATTCACACTGTCGCGCATCCAGTTCGCGGCCAACATCAGCTTTCACATCCTGTTCCCCACCATCACGATCGCGCTGTGCTGGTTTCTGGTGTTCTTTCGGCTGCGCCACACGGCCACACGGGGCACACCGGCCGCACAGGGCTGGGAGCAGGCTTACTACTTCTGGACCAAGGTGTTTGCGCTGACCTTTGCCATGGGTGTCGTGTCGGGCATCACGATGAGCTTTCAGTTCGGTACCAACTGGCCGGGCTTCATGGAGCATGTGGGCAATATTGCCGGACCGCTGCTGGGCTATGAGGTGCTCACGGCCTTCTTCCTGGAAGCCACGTTCCTGGGCATCATGCTGTTTGGCCGGGGGCGCGTGTCCGAGCGAGTGCACCTGATTGCCACGCTGATGGTGGCCTTTGGCACCACGCTGTCAGCCTTCTGGATCCTGAGCCTGAACTCATGGATGCAAACGCCCGTGGGCTACCAAATCATCGATGGCAAGTTCCACGCCGTGGACTGGTTGGCGATTGTGTTCAACCCGTCCTTTCCCTACCGGCTGGGCCACAAGCTGCTGGCATCGGCCCTCACCGCAGGATTTCTGATCGCCGGGGTGAGTGCCTGGCAGCTCATCAAGGGCGTGGCCAACGAAGGCACGCGCAACGCACTGCGCACGGCCATCACCGCAGTGGCCATGGTGATCCCGCTGCAGATCTTCATGGGCGACCTGCATGGCCTGAACACGCTGGAACACCAGCCGGCCAAGATCGCCGCCATCGAAGGCATCTGGCATACCGAGAAGGGCGCGCCCCTGACGCTGTTCGGCCTGCCCAACGAAAAGGAAAGCCGCACGGACTACGCCCTGCAGATCCCCAAGGCTGCCAGCCTGATCCTGGCGCATGACATCGACGCGGAGCTGAAAGGGTTGAACGAGTTCCCCGGCGCCCATCCGCCGGTGGCGCCCGTGTTCTGGGGGTTCCGCGTGATGGTGGGCGTGGGCATGCTGATGCTTGCCGTGGCCTGGGTGGGTGCTTTTGTGCTGTATCGCCGCCGAAAGCAAGACCTGGCCACCCTGCCCCGGCCCCTGCTCGTCACGCTGGTGGGTATGGCATTTTCGGGCTGGGTGGCCACGCTGGCCGGGTGGTACGTGACCGAAATCGGCCGCCAGCCCTATCTGGTCTATGGCCTGTTCAAGACCGCCGACGCCGTGGCCCCACATGCGCCCGCCTTGGTCGCCAGCACGCTGGCCGCCTACCTCATCGTCTATGGGCTGCTGCTGGTAGCCTATGTGGGCGTGATCAAGTACATGGCCGAACACCCGGCCATGCCCACGCCTGCAGTGCCCCACCCCGCGCCGGCCCCTCGCACCGCTTAAGGAAGGTCCCCATGGATGCACTGAACTGGGCCACCGCCCTGCCCCTGATCTTCATGGCCGTGATGGGCCTGGCCCTGCTGGCCTATGTGATCCTCGACGGCTACGACCTGGGCGTGGGTATCCTGCTGCCTTTCGCCAGCGACACCGAGAAGGACGTGATGGTGTCCAGCATCGGCCCCTTCTGGGACGCCAACGAGACCTGGCTGGTGCTGGGCGTGGGCGTGCTGCTGATCTGTTTTCCGACAGCGCACGGCGTGGTGCTGTCGGCGCTGTACCTGCCCGTGGCGGTCATGCTGGTGGGCCTGATACTGCGCGGTGTGGCGTTCGACTTTCGCGTGAAAGCCCGCGACACGCACAAGACTACCTGGAACCGCCTGTTTGCGGCAGGCTCGCTGGCGACCACCCTGGCCCAGGGCTGGATGCTGGGGGCGTACATCACCGGTTTTCAGAATGACACCTGGGGCCTGCTGTTCTCCGCAGGCATTGCCATCACCCTGCCTGCGGCCTACGCAATGCTCGGCGCAGGCTGGCTCCTCATGAAGACCGATGGCGATCTGCAGCGCAAGGCCGCCCGGTGGGGACAGGGGGCACTGTGGCCCATGGGGTTTGCGCTCATGGGCATCTCACTGGCCACACCGCTGGTCAGCCCCACCGTGTTTGCCAAGTGGTTTGTGCTGCCCGAGCTGTTTGCGCTGCTGCCCATCCCGCTGGCCTGCGTGGCGGCCTTCTTTGCCATCCGCCACGTACTGGGCACACCACGGGTAGTGCAGGCGGGCTACGGCTGGATCGTGTTCGGGGCCACCGTGTTGATCTTTGTGCTGGCGTTCCTGGGCTTGGCCTACAGCATCTATCCCTACATCGTGATCGACCGCCTGACCGTGTGGCAAGCCGCCAGCGCCACCGAATCGCTGGTGGTGATCGGCATCGGCATGGCCATCACGCTGCCCGCGATCATTCTCTACACCATCTTCATGTACCGGGTGTTCTGGGGCAAGGCGCGGGAGCTGACATATGGGTTGTGAGCGGCGCGCAATCCGGCTGACACGGTGCCACATCCCGCCCCAGCCTGTGTGACGAGCGCTGCCCGGATGGTTGGAACGAAATCCCTTGCGAGATCGTGAACAGGCTCCAAGGGGGCTCAATATCTCAAGCTACCCTCGGCATCCACGATCGCCAGCTCCACATAGGTGGAGCCGTTGTGGCTCTTGGGCGAGTATTTGACGTTAAAGCGCCCAAAGGATATTTCACCGGCATCTTCCATCGTCTTGATAAAGGACTCCGTGGTCAGGTTGCGCCCGGTGCGGCGCAATCCCTCCACCAGCAGCCGGGCATGCACGAATCCCTCGAACTGCGAGGCCGAAGGCTGGGCGCTTGGTGACTTGGCGCGCAGAAGGGCCAGGTATTCGGCTACCACGGGCACCGTGGTGCTGCGCAGCGACGGCATGATCTGCGCCAGGATGATGCCGCGCGCCTTGTCCTTGAGTTCGCGGTGGATCACGTCCATGCTGGCCACGGAGAATCCGTAGTACGCAGGCCGCGCCGCTGTCGATTGCACAGCCTTGATGTAGCTGGTGAACGTGGTTCCTGCGGTCGCCACGATCACTGCCTGGGGCTGGGCAGCTTCGGTGGCCCGGGCCGCGGCGGCAAAGTCGGGCTGCTTGGGGTCTACCTTGATTTCTGCCACGAAGGCCAGTTTTTCCTCGTCGGAGGCTTTCTTGAGCTCTGCCAGCAAGGTCTTGCCCAGCCCGTCATCCTGGTAGAACACGGCCACGCGGCTCATGCCCTGCTGGCGCAGCTGCGAGACGATTTTTCCTGCCTCGCTCGCATAACCTGCACGCACGTGAAAGACATAGGGGTTGAGGGTTTCGCGAAACACCGAGGCCCCGGTGACCGGACCAAACAGCAGCGTGCGGTGCTCCTTGATCAGCGGCAGGATGGCCGCCGTCTGCGCCGTGCCGGTGCTGTTGTAGATCATGAAAACCTTGTCGGCTTCCACCAGCTGGCGCGTGTTCTCCACCGCTTTTTGTGGGTCGAAACCGTCGTCGAGTGTGGTGTAGCGGATCATGCGGCCATGCACGCCGCCCTGAGCGTTCACCGCGTCGAACATGAGCCGCGAACCTTCGCCGTATTGGGCAGTCTGGGGCCCCAGCGGGCCCGACAGCACAGCCGATGCCCCGAGGCGAATTTCATCGGCGGTCACGCCCTCGTTGCGGGCCTGCACCCAACCACTGGCGCCAAGGGCCAACAACAGCACCAAAAACGGACGAAACATCACAGGCCCCCAGCTTTCAAAAAGTTGCCCAGCGCCCCACCGATCAGCACAGCCCGGAGTGGATTTCTGGTTATAAACCATCATCATCATCCGCAACCAAACCGTCTATTGGGGGTTTGCCCTGTCGCGCTCAGCCTACAAATGGCTTCGCCCGCAACACGCACATGATGGCGCGATGCGGGCGATGAAGGGGGAAACGCAACGAGCCGTGGGTCAGAGCTTCAGCCGTGCCCGGGCCGCCTCGTATTCGGTGCGCAACTTGGCGACCAGCTCGGCCGTGCTGGTGACGGCATTGACGGCGCCAATGCCCTGGCCGCAGCCCCAGATGTCCTTCCAGGCTTTCTTGGCGTCGCCGCCAAAGTTCATCTTGCTCGGGTCCGATTCGGGCAGGTTGTCGGGGTCCATGCCAGCCGCGCGGATCGATGGGGCCAGGTAGTTGCCGTGCACGCCGGTGAACAGGTTGCTGTAGACGATATCGTCGGAGCTGCCCGCAACGATGGCCTGCTTGTAATCATCGCTGGCACGCGCTTCGTGTGTGGCGATGAAGGCCGAGCCGATGTAGCCAAAATCTGCGCCCATGGCCTGTGCCGCCAGCACCGCATCACCGCTGGCGATGGAGCCACTGAGCGCGATGGGGCCGTCGAACCACTGGCGGATCTCCTGGATCAGCGCGAACGGGCTCTTTACGCCCGCATGGCCACCGGCACCGGCGGCCACGGCGATCAGGCCGTCGGCGCCCTTCTCGATGGCCTTGTGGGCGAACTTGTTGTTGATGATGTCGTGCAGCACCACGCCGCCCCAGGCATGCACGGCCTGGTTCACGTCCTCGCGCGCGCCCAGGCTGGTGATGATGATCGGCACCTTGTACTTGGCGCAGACCTGCATGTCGTGCTCGAGGCGGTCATTGCTCTTGTGCACGATCTGGTTGATGGCGAAGGGCGCGGCGGGCTTGTCCGGATTCGCCTTGTTGTAGGCGGCCAGCGTCTCGGTGATCTCGGCCAGCCATTCGTCGAGCAACTCGGCTGGGCGGGCATTGAGCGCGGGCATGGAACCCACCACGCCGGCCTTGCACTGCTCGATCACGAGCTTGGGGTTGCTGATGATGAACAGCGGCGACCCGATGACGGGGAGCGAGAGGTTCTGCAAAACGGGAGGCAGTTTGGACATGGCAACAACTTCCAGGAACAGGTTTTTGATTGAAATAAGCCTCTAGCGCTTATTCAACAAGCGCAAGTAGCTATTGTTTTTATAGCAAATCCTGTACCCTGTACAGGCCTTGCCTCACTCCTCAACGGCTGGCGGCTGCGGTCCTCAGAACGCTTCCAGCGCCAGCTCGGTCACACTGGCGGCCCCTTCCACAATGCTGTCGCGCAGACCGGGGGCCTTCACCAGGATGTGGTCGGCATAAAACTGGGCCGTGGTGATTTTTGCGCGCATGAAGGCTGCGTCCTGTCCCTTTTGCAACAGTTCCTGCGCCACCAGCAGGCTGCGCGCCAGTTGCCAGCCCGCGACCACATTGCCTGCCAGCATGAGGTAGGGCACGCTGCCCGCGAACACGGCGTTGGGCTGGGCTTTGGTGCCACCGGCCACAAAGTCGATCACGTCGAGCAGCGCCTTGCGTGCGGCAGTCAGGCGCTTGGCCACGGCCAGGGCGGCTGGGGTGCCGCTGGCCAGCAGTTCGCTTTCAGTCTTCTCGATCTGCGCGGCGATGCCCTTGGCCACCTGGCCGCCATCGCGTGCCGTCTTGCGGCCCACCAGGTCGTTGGCCTGGATGGCGGTGGTGCCTTCGTAGATGGTCAAGATCTTGGCATCACGGTAGTACTGCGCGGCGCCGGTTTCTTCAATGAAGCCCATGCCGCCGTGCACCTGCACGCCCAGGCTGGTCACTTCCAGGCTGGTCTCGGTGCTGTAGCCCTTGACCAGCGGCACCATGAATTCATAGAACGCCTGGTTCTGCTTGCGCGTATCGGCATCCGGGTGGTGGTGCGCGGCGTCGAATGCGGCAGCTGCCACGGTGGCCATGGCGCGGCAGCCTTCCACCGTGGCGCGCATGGTCATGAGCATGCGCTTCACATCGGGGTGGTGAATGATGGCAGCGCTGGCGGCAATGGAGCCGTCCACCGGGCGGCTCTGCACGCGGTCCTTGGCGTACTGCACGGCCTTCTGGTAGGCGCGCTCGGAGATCGCGATGCCCTGCATGCCCACGGCGTAGCGCGCGGCGTTCATCATGATGAACATGTATTCGAGGCCACGGTTTTCCTCGCCGACCAGGTAGCCCACCGCGCCACCGTGGTCGCCGAACTGCAGCACCGCCGTGGGCGATGCCTTGATGCCCAGCTTGTGCTCGATGCTCACGCAGTGCGCGTCGTTGCGCGCGCCCAGCGTGCCGTCCTGGTTGACCATGAATTTGGGCACCACGAACAGGCTGATGCCCTTGACGCCCTCGGGCGCACCTGCCACGCGGGCCAGCACCAGGTGGACGATGTTCTCGGCCATGTCGTGTTCACCATAGGTGATGAAGATCTTGGTGCCGAAGACCTTGTAGCTGCCGTCGGCTTGGGGCTCTGCGCGTGTGCGCACCAGGGCCAGGTCCGAGCCCGCCTGGGGTTCGGTCAGGTTCATGGTGCCGGTCCACTCGCCGGTCACCAGCTTCTCGAGGTAGGTAGCCTTGAGCTCGTCGCTGCCGGCCGTGAGCAGCGCCTCGATGGCGCCGTCGGTCAGCAGCGGGCACAGTGCAAAGCTCATGTTGGCGCTGTTGGTCATCTCGATGCAGGCCGCGCCAATGGTCTTGGGCAGGCCCTGGCCGCCAAAGTCGGCCGGGTGCTGCAACCCCTGCCAGCCGCCTTCGCCGTACTGGCGGAAGGCTTCCTTGAAGCCGGGGGTGGTGGTGACGACACCGTCTTTCCAGCTCGATGGGTTCTTGTCACCCTCGAAGTTGAGCGGAGACAGCACCCCTTCATTGAACTTGGCGCACTCTTCCAGCACGGCGGCGGCCGTGTCGAGGCCCGCGTCTTCAAAGCCGGGGATTTGGGCGATCTGTTCAATGTTGGCCAGGTGCTCGATGGCGAACAGCATGTCCTTGAGGGGTGCGGTGTAACTCATGGATGTCTCCGGGAAATTTCGTCAAAAAAAAGGCATCGCAAGCGATGCCTTTGTATGCACAGGGGTGTTCTTACAGGGCCTTGACCAGCTCTGGCACCGCCGTGAACAGGTCGGCTTCCAGGCCATAGTCGGCCACGCTGAAGATCGGGGCTTCGGGATCCTTGTTGATCGCCACGATCACCTTGGAGTCCTTCATGCCGGCCAAATGCTGGATCGCGCCCGAGATACCCGCTGCGATGTACAGCTGGGGCGCCACGATCTTGCCGGTCTGGCCCACTTGCCAGT
>NZ_JACUZT010000017.1:0-17842 GCF_014851495.1 Acidovorax sp. ACV01
TGTCGGACCCGAACGACGCGGCGATCGTGAGGACGATCCTGGCGCTGGCCAAGAGCCTGGACCTGGAGGTGGTGGCCGAGGGGGTGGAGACGACGGGGCAGCTGAGTTTTCTGAGGCTGCATGGGTGCGAGGGGTTTCAGGGGTTTCTTTTTGGCCGGCCCGGGCCGGTGGGGGATATTGATGCCTTGTTGTACCCCACGCGTTAAGTTTTGCCAGAGATGTTTCTTGGGCCTGGTCGGAGGTTCGGAGTGACGCGGGTGGGTGAGGGCGTAGGCGGGTTTCTGGACAAGGTGTTGGACCGCAATGCCCCTGGCGTGCGTGGCCTGGTGCTGGTAGTGGCCGCGGCACTGGTGGGGGCGTGGCTGGTGGTGTTGGGGGCCATGCACTGGCAAGGTGCCGAGCGCGCAGCCGAGCGCGCCAAGTTGCTGCAGCAGACGGTGGACACCCTGCAAGCCCGGATCACGGGTGGTGGCATGCTGGGCGCGGTGTCGCTGCTCGGGCTGAGCGAACCGATGCTCAAGGCCATGGCCCTGGGGCAGCTGGCGCCGGATGACCCCGAAGCCCTTGCGCGGCTGGGGGTAGCGCGTGGGCGGTTTCTGGTCAACGGGGTTTATGTCATGTCCGCCGACGGCACCGTGGTGGCCCACGAGACGCCGGGCACCCGCTCCACCGGTCTCAACCTGGCGTTCCGCCCATATTTCCAGCAGGCCATCAAGGGGGCCATCAGCGTGTACGCCGCCATCGGCAGCAACTCGCAGGAGCGTGGGCTCTACTACGCTGCACCTCTGTATGAAAACGAGACGCCGTCCAGCTCCATCATCGGCGTGGTGATGTTCAAGGTGGGTTTCGAGTTGTTTGACGAGGTGCTCAAGCGTACCGAGATGCCCACCGTGCTGCTGTCTCCCCAAGGCGTGGTGTTTGCCTCCACGCGGCCCGAGTGGCTGTTTGCCGTGGCCCCGCCGCTCACCCAGGCGCGCATTGATTCGATCCGGGCGTCCCGCCAGTTTGGCAGCCACTTCGACAAGGGGCTGGCTTCTTCCTTGCCGTTTGCGCCGGATGCGGGCGAGGTCGTCCTCAACGGGGTGTCCTACGCGGTAGAGCGCCGCCACATCGACTGGGGTGACCCGGGAGGCCAGTGGCAACTGGCGATGCTGGACGATGTGAGTGTCCTGGTGCCTTGGTCTGAGCGCATGAAGGTGGGAGGGGTCGCCTTCGTGCTGTTGTTCCTGCTGGGCTTGCTGCTGCTGGATCTGCTGCGCAGCCGCGCGCGGATGGGTGCTGCGCTCGAGCGCTTCAGGGTTGTGGGCGCCGCGCTCGGGAGCAGCCCGGTCTCGGTGGTCATTACCGACGGAGAAGGCCGCATCGACTGGGTCAATCCACAGTACGAGCGCAGCTCGGGCTACACGCTGGAAGAGGTGCGGGGCAAGAAACCTTCGGTGGTAGCCAGTGGCCAGACCCCCGCGCAAACCTACCAGGAGATGTGGTCCACGCTGCTATCAGGCCGCTCGTGGCAAGGGCAGTTTGTCAATCGCCGCAAGGATGGGGGCATCTACCACGATGAGGCCACGCTGTCGCCGGTGTTTGACGAGCGTGGCAACCGCATTGCCATTGTCGGCCTGCATGAAGATGTCTCCGGGCGCATCCAGGCCCAGAAGGAGCTGGAGCGGCGCGAACGACTGCTCAACGAGTTGCTGGAGCAGCAGACAGCCATCTTTGACAACGCCCCCCCCATCGCGCTGGTGGGAGATGGCAAGTTCCGGCAGTTCAATCCCGCGTTTGTGGAACTGATGGGGGGCTCCGCGGCAGACCTGCTCGGACTGAGCGTGGCGGCATTGCTCGGACGCGGTGAATTTGCAAAGCGTTTTTACGTCGATGTGGGCCCGGTGCTGACCGCAGGGCGGGCCGTGCGCCAAACCACAACGCTGTGCCGCCTGGACGGAAGTCGGTTCGAAGCGCGGATGGCGGGCCGCAACCTGCAGATGGATGGTTTCCGGAGTGCATCCATCTGGGTGATCGAAGATGTCAGCGAGCAGCGGCGGGCAGAGATCGCCATGCAGCAGGCGAAGGACCGTCTGGAGCTGGCACAGGAGGCTGGCAAGATTGGCGTGTTCGACATCGATCTGGTGGCAGACGAGGTGCTGTGGAGTGAAAAACTGGTCGCCATGCTCGGCTTGCCGCCCCAGGCGCAGGGGCGCAGCAAGCGCGACTGGATGGAGTGCCTGCACCCGGACGACAGGGACCGCGCAGCGTCGTACTTTGATCAATGCCTTGCGAGCGGCGCCCCCGATCTGCGCGATTCCTGGCGCATTGTGCGGCCCGATGGCGAGGTGCGCTGGTTCCTGTCGGCCGCCCGCATCTTCCGCGACGATGCCGGCAAACCCGTGCGGGTGGTGGGTGTCAATGTGGACATCCACGACCAGAAGCTGCTGGAGGCCCGTGTGGCCGAGCAGCTTGATTTTCAGCAGGCACTCATTGACGCCATCCCCGTGCCGCTGTTTTACAAGGACGCAGATGGCCGCTACATCGGTTTCAACCGCGCCTATGAGCAGGCCTTTGGCGTACAGCGCGAGGCCTTGATCGGCAAGACCGTGCTGGACCTCAAGTTCCTCCCTGAGGCTGAGCGGGAACGCTTTGATGCAGATGCCCAGGAGGCCCTGCATGGGGTCCAGTCGGTGCACAAGGAGGTGGACCTGCCGTATGCGGACGGAAAGGTGCACCACACCTTGTTCTGGCTGCACGGTTTCTCGCGGCCCGATGGCTCACCGGGTGGGGCCATCGGCACCTTTGTCGATATCACCGACCGGCAGCGCGCCGAGCAGGACCTGCGCCGCGCCAAGGAACTGGCGGAGGAGTCCACCGCACTCAAGTCGAATTTTCTGGCCAACATGAGCCATGAGATACGCACGCCCATGAACGCGATCATCGGCATGTCGCACCTGGCGCTCAAGTCGGGCCTGACAGAGCGCCAGCACGACTACGTGAGCAAGATCCAGCAGGCCGGCCAGCACCTGCTGGGCGTGATCAACGACATCCTGGATTTCTCCAAGATCGAGGCGGGCAAGCTCATGGTGGAGAAGCAGCCCTTCGTGCTCGACCGCATGCTGGAGAGTGTGTCCGACGTGGTGGGCTACAAGGCCGGTGCCAAAGGCCTGGAGCTGGTTTGCGATGTGGCGGCCGACGTGCCCCCCAATCTGGTGGGCGATTCGCTGCGTCTGGGCCAGATTCTCATCAATTTTGCCAACAACGCCATCAAGTTCACTGAAACGGGCGAGATCAGCATCGCCGTGCGGGTGCTGGAGGCCGCGGGCAATCGGTTGATGCTGCGTTTTGAAGTGCGCGACACCGGCATCGGGCTCACGCCGGAACAGATGGGGCGGCTGTTCCAGAGCTTCCAGCAGGCAGACACCTCCACCACGCGCCGCTATGGCGGCACGGGTCTGGGCCTGGCCATCTGCAAGAGCCTTGCGGAGTTGATGGGGGGCGAGGTCGGTGTGGAGAGCACCTATGGCCAGGGCTCCACGTTCTGGGTGGCTGTGCCGCTTGAACGCGGGGCGCCTGCGCGCGTGCTGCTGCCACCCCCTGACCTGCGGGGCCGCCGCGTGCTCGTGGTGGACGACAACCAGACGGCGGCCACCGTGCTGTCTGACATGCTGCTGGCCATGGGCTTTGAGGTGGAGCAGGCCCATTCGGGCCTGGAAGCCCTCGAGCGCCTGCGCGAATCCATGGCACGGCACCAGCCGTTTGGCCTGCTGCTGCTCGACTGGCACATGCCGGGCATGGACGGCATCCAGCTGGCGGGCCACATCCGGGGCCTGGGCATGGCGCAGGTGCCCAAGATGCTCATGGTGACAGCCTACGGGCGGGAGGACGTGATGCGCGCCGCCCGCGCGCAGGGCATCGACACGGTGCTGATCAAGCCCGTCAATGCCTCGCTGCTGTTCGACACGCTGATGCAGCCGCTGGAACACTCCACCTACAGCCCACGCCGCGTGGTCACCCCCGCGCCTGCGGCAGACGAGCTGCCGCTGGAAATCCGGGGTGCGTCGGTGCTGCTGGTGGAGGACAACGAGCTCAACCAGATGGTGGCGGTTGAACTCTTGCTCGAAGCCGGTTTTGCCGTCGATGTGGCGGAGAACGGCCAGATCGCCCTTGATCGCATCGAGCGCAAGGCCTACGACGTGGTGCTGATGGACATGCAGATGCCTGTCATGGACGGCGAAACCGCCACGCGGCAACTGCGCCGCGACCCGCGCCATGTTCACCTGCCTATCGTGGCCATGACCGCCAACGCCATGGAGGCTGATCGCCAGCGCTGCTTTGCCGCCGGCATGAACGACCATGTGGCCAAACCCATCGAGCCTGCGGCGCTGTGGACCGCATTGGGCCGATGGATTCGGCCCCGGCCGGGGTTGGGCCAGGCGTCGTCGGACGGTGCGGTCCGCACCGGCGCAGGCACGGAGAATGACGCCATGGCTCTGGCCACCGCCAACGCTGCCCCGGCGCCGTCCTTCCCCACCGTGGCGGGCCTGGATACGTCGCTGGGCCTGCAGCGCGCCCTGGG
This sequence comes from Acidovorax sp. ACV01, assembly GCF_014851495.1. Classification (NCBI taxonomy): domain Bacteria; kingdom Pseudomonadati; phylum Pseudomonadota; class Betaproteobacteria; order Burkholderiales; family Comamonadaceae; genus Acidovorax; species Acidovorax sp. ACV01. The sequence goes on from NZ_JACUZT010000017.1 coordinate 4,562, forward strand.
CAGGCCGAGGCTCTATGCCGAGATGCTGCGGCGGTTTGTGCAAGGTCAGTCGCCGGTGCTTGCGGACCTGGAGCAAGCCGTCGCCAACGGAGACATGGTGCTGGCAGAGCGCCTGGCCCATACCCTGCGCTCGGTGGCGGCCAACATTGGCGCACAGGAGGTGTCGGCCCATGCTGAAGCGCTGGAACAGACCATCCGCAGCGGGGTTCCGGCAGACGCGATCATTGGACTCAGGGCCAACCTGGGCGTCGCGTTGCAGCCCATGCTGGCGGAATTGCAGGCGTGGATGCATGGGTCGCAACCCGGGCAGCCCCACGGGCCGGACGCCCCTGCAGCGGCGGGGCTGAAAGCGCTGGATTTCGAAGGGGCCCTGCAACAGTTGCGCGGCCTGCTGGAGCAGGACGACCCAGCGGCTTCCGAGTTTTTCCAACACAATGTCCAGGTGCTCAAGCCCGCGTTGGGCCACACCTTTGCGGTGGTCGAGATGCACACCCTGAATTTTGATTTTGAGCAGGCACTGGAGGCAATGGCCGCCGTGTCAGGCCCCGAATACCCTGCCGTTCATACCCCTTGAGCGGCACCACACCCAGGAACTTCCATGGACAACGCGCCCTTTGCCTCCCCGCAGGCCGTTCTTGTTGACAAGCCGATCGCCACGGTGCTGGTGGTGGACGACACGCCCGACAACCTCACCCTCATGGGCAGCCTGCTGCGCGAGCATTTCCTGGTGAAGGTGGCCAACCATGGCGAGAAGGCCCTGAAGATTGCGCAGTCAGGCACACCTCCCGACCTGATCCTGCTGGACATCATGATGCCGGAGATGGATGGCTACGAGGTCTGCCGGCGCCTGAAGGCAGCACCGGCCACGCGCGACATCCCGGTGATCTTCCTCACGGCGCGCTCCGATCCCGATGACGAACGCATGGGCCTGGCCCTGGGCGCGGTGGACTACATCACCAAGCCCATCAGCCCGCCCATCCTGCTGGCACGGGTGAACACCCACCTGGCGCTCAAGGCCACCGCGGATTTCCTGCGCGACAAAAGTTCCTACCTGGAGCGCGAGGTCGCCATGCGCACGCTGGAGGTGCAGGCCATTCAGGACGTGACCATCATGGCCATGACCTCGCTGGCCGAGACCCGCGACAACGAAACCGGCAACCATATCCGCCGCACCCAGCTTTACGTGAAGACGCTGGCCGAGCGGCTGCGCCACCACCCGCGTTTCGAGCCCGTGCTCAATGACCGCATGATCGAGCTGCTGTACAAGTCCGCTCCGTTGCACGACATCGGCAAGATCGGCATCCCCGACAGCATCTTGCTGAAACCCGGCAAGCTCACGGTGGATGAGTTCGAGATCATGAAAACCCACACCACGCTGGGCCGCAACGCCATTGATGAAGCCGAGCGGCGCCTGGGCATGCGCGTGGCGTTCTTGAGCGTGTCCAAGGAGATCGCCTACAGCCACCAGGAAAAGTGGGATGGCTCAGGTTATCCGCAAGGCCTGGCGGGGGATGCCATTCCGGTGTCGGCGCGCTTGATGGCCGTGGCCGATGTGTACGACGCGCTCATCAGCAAGCGTGTCTACAAACCTGCGTTTTCGCACGACCAGGCCTGCAACACCATCGTGCGGGGCAAGGGCACGCACTTTGACCCTGACATGGTCGATGCGTTTGTGGACATTGCGGAAGACTTCCGCAGCATTGCCCAGAAATACCCCGACCCGAACTGAGCACAGTCCCGATAGGGGACGGTGCTCAGGCATACATCAGAACGGCGCGTCTTCGCTCTTGGGGGCGTCGGCCTGTGGGGCGGCACCCGTGGTGTCGGACTCCACATCGGCTGCAGCCTCGGCTTCAGCGCTGACGGGTGCGTCTGCCGCAGCCGCTTGGCGCACGGCCGCCTTGTCGCCCGCGCTCGCAAACTTGCTGTACTTGCCCAAAATCGGCACCAACTGGCCGTAGATGCGGGGGTTGCCCGCCAGGCACTCGCGCTGCTCCAGAAAGTCCGCTTCGCCCGTGAAGTTGCCCACCAGGCCACCAGCCTCGGTTACCAGCAGCGAGCCCGCAGCCACGTCCCAGATCGACAGGCCGGTCTCGAAGAAACCATCGGTGAAGCCAGCGGCGACATAGGCCAGGTCCAGCGCGGCGGCGCCGGGGCGGCGCAGGCCAGCCGTGCGCTGCATCACGTCGCTCATCATGTTGAGGTAGCTCTTGAAGTTGTCGCCCGGGCGGAACGGGAAGCCGGTGGAGACCAGGCAGTCCTTGAGCTGGGTGCGCTTGCTCACGCGGATGCGGCGTTCGTTCAGGTAGGCGCCACGGCCCTTGGTCGATGTGAACAGGTCGTTGCGCGAGGGGTCATAGATGACGGCCTGCTCGACCTTGCCTTTGACGGCCAGGGCGATGCTCACGCAGTACACGGGAAAACCGTGGATGAAGTTGGTGGTGCCGTCCAGCGGGTCGATGATCCAGACGAATTCCGAATCCTTGGCGCCGTATTCGGTGCCCGACTCTTCGGCCAGGATGCCGTGGCCGGGGTAGGCCGTGAGCAGCGTCTCGATGATGATTTTTTCGGACGCGTGGTCCACTTCGGTCACAAAGTCGTTGATCTGCTTTTGCGAGATCCGCACCGATTCCACGTCAAGGGCCGCGCGGTTGATGATGGCGCCGGCGGCGCGTGCGGCCTTGATGGCCACGTTAAGCATGGGGTGCAGATTGGACGACATAAATTGTGGTGGTGAGCAGGGTGCCCGCATGCAACGGTGGCATGGGCAGCCTGCGAATCAGGAGCGGTGCGATCCGACCCGGCGATGCGGGCGGCGACAATGAGGGCGGGATTTTACCCGCAGTGTCCCTTTTCGCCTAACCGCCCGCCCTTTGCCCTCGTCCTGCCTTTGCCCATGAAGACCCGTTTTGTCCTGATCAACACCAGCCACGCCGGCAATGTGGGCGCTGCCGCCCGCGCCATGAAAACCATGGGTTTTGACGACCTGGTGCTGGTGGCCCCGCGCTGGCCCAACGTGTTGCGGCGTGAGGAGACCATCCAGCGCGCCAGCGGCGCCCTGGACGTGCTGGAGAACGCCCGCATCGTGGCCACGCTGGACGAGGCGCTGGACGGCATCAGCCACCTGTGCGCCACAGCGATGACCCCGCGCGACTTCGGGCCGCCCACGGCAGCGCCGCGTGCCCATTTCGAAATGCTATTAAAACAAGAGCTATTAGCGATTGAAGGACAAGCGCTAGAGGCCAAAAACACTCAAAATTCTGAGGAACCAGCACCCAACCCATCGGTGGCAGCCGGCCAGGCCGGTGTCGCCTTCCTGTTTGGCTCCGAGCGTTTTGGCATGACCAACGAGGATGTGTACCGCTGCCACGTAGCACTGTCGATTCCGACCAACCCCGGCTTTGGCTCGCTCAACCTCGGCGCCGCCATCCAGGTGATTGCCTACGAGTGGCGCATGGCGCTGGGCGGGTTCCCGGTGTTGGATGCCACGCCCGCCCGCGCCCTGGCCGACGCCGCCCAAGTGGCGGGCATGCTGGGCCATTGGGAGCAGGCGCTCACCACCATCGGCTTTCTGGACCCGGCCGCGCCCAAGAAGCTCATACCCCGCCTTAACCAGCTTTTCAACCGCGCGCAGCTCAGCCCCGAGGAAATCCACATCTTGAGAGGTGTCGCCAAAGCCATGATCGAGACGGCGCAGGCGAAACGATAGACTGTGCAGCCCATTTACAAATAACCATAACAACCAATGTTCGCCCGCCTGCGCTCCGATATCCAGTGCATCCTCGACCGCGATCCTGCCGCGCGCAGCACGTGGGAGGTGATCACCTGTTATCCGGGCCTGCACGCGATCTGGCTGCACCGGCCGGCGCACTGGTGCTGGCACCACGGCCTGAAGTGGTTGGGGCGCTTCATCTCGCACTTTGCGCGCTGGTTCACGGGCATCGAGATCCATCCCGGCGCCAAGATCGGCGAGCGTGTGTTCTTCGACCATGCCATGGGCGTGGTGGTGGGCGAGACTGCCGAGATCGGCGACGGCTGCACCATCTACCAGGGTGTCACGCTGGGCGGCACATCGCTCTACAAGGGCAGCAAGCGCCATCCCACGCTGGGCAAGAATGTGGTGGTGAGTGCGGGCGCCAAGGTGCTTGGCGGCTTTGAAGTGGGCGACGGCGCCAAGATCGGCAGCAACGCGGTGGTCATCAAGCCCGTGCCTGCAGGCGCTACGGCGGTGGGCATTCCGGCACGCATCATCCCGTCCAAAGAAGGCCAGAGCGCCGACGTGACCGAGCCCCAGCAGACCCCCAAGTTCACGGCCTATGGCATCACGCAAGAGGACGATCCGCTCTCGCAGGCCATGCGCGGGCTGATCGACAACGCCTCGTCGCAGGAGCACCAGATTGCACTGCTGTGGCAGGCCATCGAGAAACTGTCCGCCAACCCGCAGAACAAGGACTGCGTGCCGTGTGATGCGGCGCTCAAGGAGCAGTTCGAGGCGGGCAAGCTCAACGAGCTGGTGGGCAAGTAGCGGCTTGCCAGCGCTGTATTCAAAAATCAGATTGCTATAAAAAATATAGCTGCTAGCGCTTGTGAGATAAGCACTGGCAGCTATTTTTCTTTGAATCTTGAGAAATCAGGCCGGGCGGGGCGCTCGCACCGCGTTCTTGGGCCGGAACGCCTTGCAGACTTCGTCGCGCGTTTCCAGATACGGGCCGCCAATCAGGTCCACGCAGTACGGCACGGCGGCAAAGATGCCGGGCACGATCTGCTTGCCGTCGGCGTCCTTCAGGCCTTCTAGCGTTTCGGCAATCGCCTTGGGCTGGCCGGGCAGGTTGATGATGAGGCTCTGGTCGCGCACCACGGCCACCTGGCGTGACAGGATGGCGGTGGGCACAAACTTCAGGCTGATCTGGCGCATCTGCTCGCCAAAGCCCGGCATCTCCTTGTGCGCCACGGCCAGCGTGGCCTCGGGCGTCACGTCGCGCAGGGCGGGGCCGGTGCCACCGGTGGTCAGCACCAGGCAACAGCCTGCGTTGACCAGCCCGACCAGCGCGGCGCTGATGCCATCCTGTTCATCGGGGATCAGGCGTGATTCGAACGCGATGGGGTTGTGCAGCGCGCGCGTGAGCCAGTCCTGCAGCGCAGGCAGGCCTTTGTCTTCATAGACACCGGAGCTGGCGCGGTCGCTGATGGACACGATGCCGATCTTCACGGCGTCGTGGTGGGGTGCAGGGCTGCCCACGGGCTCACTCATCGCCGTTTTCCCCGTCGATGTCGCTGGCATCGTCAGCACCCGTGCCGCCCAGGTGCTCACGCACCAGCTGGAACAGCTCTCGGTAGGCGCGGCCCTTGCGGGGGGCCAGGCCTTGCGAGACCTGGACATTGGCCTCCTTGCCGGCAGGCTGTGCGTCCTTGCGGGCCTGGCGGATCAGCGCGCGCAGCTGCTGGGTGTCGGTGCCGGGGTGCTCGGCGATCCAGGGTGCGAGGGCCTCGTCATCCGCAATCAGGCGGTCGCGCCAGTGTTCAGCCAGGTGCAGCTGCATCTTTTCGGTGGCCGAGCCCTTGTGCTGCTCCTCCAGCGCCTGGCGGGCTGCTTGCACCAGCTCGGGTTCGAGCTTGCGCATGATTTTGCCCACGTACTGCATCTGGCGGCGCTTGCCTTCAAAGTTGGTGATGCGCTTGGCCTCGGCCAGCGCGTCCACCAGCTTGTCGGGCAGGCCCACCGCCTCGAACAGGTCGGCGCGCAGGCTCAGCAGCTCTTTGCCGAGATCCTGAAGTTCGTCGCTTTCGCGCTTGAGATCGGTGCGGCTGGCATCGGGCGTGCCTTTGAGTTCGGCCTTGAGCTGAATGTCCATTTCGCTGCCTTCGGCAACGAACTGGCCTCGCACAAAGTAGCCTTTTTTGGGTTTGCGTGACATGGGTGGGGGCAAAAAGAGAAGCGGCGCAGAGCGCGCCACAGCGGCAAGTATCATAGCTGCCGCTATGAATAAACCCTCCACCCGCGCCGCGCGCGCCCAAAGCGCGGCTTCCGCTGCGCCAGCGCCTGCCACCTCCCGCACCCCTGACAACGGCTTCAGCTACAGCCGCGCGTTCTTTGAAGACCTGGTGGACCGCGCCCTGGCCCATGCCAAAAAGCTCGGCGCCACCGACGCAGGCGGCGAGGCGTCCGAGGGCTGCGGCCTGTCGGTCAGCGTGCGCAAGGGCGAGCTGGAGAACGTGGAGCGCAACCGCGACAAATCCCTGGGCGTGACGGTCTACCTCGGCAACCGCCGTGGCAATGCCAGCACTTCCGATTTCTCCAACAAGGCCATCGAGCAGACCGTGCAGGCCGCGTACGACATCGCCCGCTTCACGGCCGAAGATCCCGTGGCGGGTTTGCCTGATGCCGATGACATCGCCCCTGCGGACACACACCGTGACCTGGATCTGTTCCACCCCTGGGCCATCACGAGCGAAGAGGCCGCTGAAATCGCCAAGGCCTGCGAGGCCGCCGCGCTCAAGACCCACCGCCGGATCACCAACAGCGAAGGCGCGGGTGTGTCGGCGCAGCAAAGCCATTTCTTCAGCGCCCATACACGCGGCTTTCGCGGCGGCTATGCCAGCTCGCGCCACAGCTTTTCGGTGGCGCCCATCGCATCGCTGCCCGGCCGAAATGCCGAGATGCAGCGCGATGCCTGGTACAGCTCCATGCGCGATGCCACTGAACTGGCATCGCCCGAGGCTGTGGGCCGCTACGCCGCGCAGCGCGCGTTGAGCCGCCTGGGCAGCCGCAAGATCCCCACCACGCAATGCCCGGTGCTGTTCGAATCCACCCTGGCCGCCGGCCTGCTGGGCGGCTTTGTGCAGGCCGTCAGCGGCGGCTCGCTGTACCGCAAGAGCAGCTTCTTGCTCGACTCGCTGGGCAAGATGGTCTTCCCCAAACACATCGACATCCTGGAAGACCCCTTCATCCTGCGCGGCAAGGGCAGCTCGCCCTTTGACGAAGAAGGCGTGCGCGTGGCGCCGCGCAAGGTGGTCAAAGGAGGGCGCGTCGAGGGTTACTTCCTGTCCAGCTACTCGGCCCGCAAACTCGGCATGAAGACCACGGGCAATGCGGGCGGCTCGCACAACCTGGTGATGACCTCGCGCCTCACGCAAGCCAGCGACAACCTGGACGCCATGCTGCAAAAGCTGGGCACCGGCCTCTTTGTGGTGGAACTGATGGGCCAGGGCGTGAACTACGTGACGGGCGACTACTCGCGCGGCGCGAGCGGCTTCTGGGTGGAGAACGGCAAGATTGCCTACCCGGTGCACGAGATCACCATCGCAGGCAACCTCAAGGACATGCTCAAGGGCATCGAGGCCGTGGGGGCGGACGCCTACAACTACGGTGCCAAGACGGTAGGATCGATCCTAGTGAACCGCATGAAGGTGGCGGGGAGCTGACGCTCACAGAGACGTGACACCGTTGTGTGGAGGCCGGAACGCAAGCCTTCCACCCCAAAGGGCCCTTGCCATGGCTGCCACGGCGAGGGTTTTTTTGTCCGCAAGGTGTCAGGCAGTGCTGCCGGGCCGGGCCGCCCAAGTGTCTTTTTTACCGCGCATGCCCACGGGCAGCGCGAGCCCCACCCGGTGGCGCGACATGGCGTCCCGGGGGGTGAGGTGCGCCAGCATCACGGCGGCCGCATCCGCATAGGGGATGATCATTTGCGGCACCTTCGACGCAAACAGCAGCAACATCAGCAGGCTTGGCAGCTTGCCGGCAAAAGCCGGGATGGGCGTCGGCAGCTGGTCTGACGCAATGCGCAGATTGGCGGTGCCCAGTGCTGGCTGGTCCACCATCGGCCCGGGGCACAGCAGGCGCCAATCGAGCGATGAGGCGCTCAGGCGCTCAGGCGCTCGAAGTTTTTCAGGTGCGGCCAATAGGTGTCGCGGACCTTGGGCAGCTCGACGCCCCGCCGCCCTGTTGGGCCGATGTCCAGCACGGCGGCACCACCGAGAAACCAGCATGTGGGACGCTCGGCAGGGGCCAGAGATTCAACGCTGGAAACAATCCGGTCCACGAGCTGCACAAAAACCCGCCCTTCGGTGACCAGGCCGGCGCAGTTGATCAGTGCCTCGTGGCCACGGATGATGTCCGCCAGGGCGCCGATGGCCACGGTGCCGAGATCCATTTGGTGCACCGTGATGCGTGACCGCAATTCGGTGGGCAGCTTGGCGGGGTTGCGGACCAGCACCGACACCTGGTGGCCTGCCGCAACGGCCTGCTGCAGCACGTGGCGGCCCAGGGAGCCCGTGGCTCCGAGAATCAGAAGACGCTTCATGAGGAATCGCGAAGAAGAGAGGGGATGTTGCCTGCCGACGGCCCGATGGTCATCGATGGGTGGTGTGGCGATGATTCCATGCAACCGGTCAAGCGCCAAGGTCTGCGGGTGTGGCGGATCGGGCAGACGGTGACTTTGTTCACGGGCTGCTGGCTTGAACGAAGAAAAAGGGATCGTGGCCATTCATGGCGTGCTGGGGGCTGTCCGCCAGAGGGGGGAGGCGCCAAGGGATAGCGTGGATGGAGGCGATATGCTTTGCGCATGCCTTCTGTGCCCTCGAAGTCCCCGCCCCTTCGCGAAGCCATTCGCAATCCGAATCCTGCGCCGAGCGACCCCGTTGCGCCCCAGGACCCCGCCCTCCTGCGCCGCCTGCTGCGTGCCAAGGACCGCATGGACGCCGCGTCGCACGAGGCCTGGCCAGTTCAGCGACTGGCCGAGGTCAGCGGCGTGTCGCAAGCGCATTTCGCCCGGTCTTTCCGGCAAGCCTTTGGCATCCCGCCCCACCGCTACCTGCTGACCCGGCGCATCGAACAGGCCACCACGCTGCTGCGTGATACAGACTTGCCCGTCACCGAGATCGCCTTTGCCACCGGGTGGGAAAGCCTGGGCACCTTCGGACGCATCTTTCGCGACATCACGGGGCAGAGCCCCAGTGCGGTACGGCTGGAGGCCCAGGCTACCGCCACGCCCCTGGACCAGGTGCCCGCCTGTGTGTTGAAAGCCGCACAGCGTCCCGACCTCACCACAGCAGTTTTGGAGAAGCGCCGCCGCCTGGCGGAAGGTACAAACCCGTCATCAGCAACCAAGGAGATCTGATGACAACGAACCAGGGCATTGGTGTAGTGGGTGTGTATGTGGACGACCAGGACGAGGCGCTGGCGTTTTATGAGGGCAAGCTGGGGTTTCGTGTGCACACCGACGTGCGCAACGGGCCGTACCGTTGGCTGACGGTGCAGCATCCCGATCAGCCGGACTTTCAGCTGGGGTTGTTCACACCCGGCCCGCCCATCCACGATGCCGCCACGGCGCAGACGTTGCGCGCCATGGTGGCCAAGGGCGCCATGCCGCCGCTGGTGTTGCATGTGGCGGACTGCCGCGCTGCGTATGCCCGGCTGCGCGACCAGGGCGTGGAGTTCACGCAGGAGCCCGTGGACCGGTACGGCAACGTGGATGCGGGTTTTCGCGACCCGGCGGGCAATGGCTGGAAGATGATCCAGCTCGCCGCCGGAGATGCGCAATGAGCGCCGGCGTGGGCATTCGGCGCCTTCACCGCTGGGTGTCGATGGCGTTCACGCTGGCCGTCGTCGCCAACTTTGTGGCCCGTGCGCAGGGCTCGGGCAACCCGCCGGATTGGGTGACGTATGCACCCCTGCCGCCACTGGCACTGCTGCTGTTGACGGGGCTGTACCTGTTTGTGCAGCCCTATTTGCGGCGGTCTGCGGTGCGGCGTTCTCCCGACGCTCGGGGCTTACCGCCCGCGTGATGGCGGGCGGCGGCGCGCAGCCATTAGTCTGCGAAGTCGGCCAGCAGTTGCAGCACGCCCTCCACCGCAGGCGAGGGCGGTGGCTGGTGGCGGTGCGCCACGGCCATGGGGCGCATGAGCGGCGGCTGCAGGTGACGGATCTGCACGTCGTCCGCTCCCTGCTGGTCCTCCACCTCTTCCAGCGGTAGCAACGCAGCGCACTGGCTGGCCACCGCCAGGCTCTTGAGCGCGCCGGGGTAGCTCAAGGCCAGGAAGGGGCGAGGGTGGTGGCCCGCCTGGCCAAACCAGTTGGCAATCAGTCCGTGCATCTGTGTGGCGGGCGCAAACGATGCCCAGCGGCGGCTGGCCAGCCAGTCAGGGGTCACGAACTCGGGCGCCTCCCACGCTGCGGGCAGCAGGGCCACCATGGGGTCGTTGCGCCAGGGGGCCTGTCGTACCTCGGCCAAAGGCGGTTGCGGGCTGGCGATGATCCCGATGTCGAGCGTGCCCGCCTTGAGCCGCTGCATCGAATCGGCAGAGCCCACGGCCTCCAGACGGATCTCCACCCCGGGGCAGCGCGCCGCCAGCGCCTCCAGCATGCGCGGCAGCAGCTGCGTGCTGACGCCCGCCGACACCCCCATGCGCACGATGCCCTCGCGCCCCGAGGCGCGGCGGCGCACGCGCTCCATCAGGTCGTCGCAAGCGAGCAGCAGCTGGCGTCCTTCCTGCACCAGCACCTCGCCGGCGGGGGTCAGCTCGGCCTGCCGCCGGCCCCGCACCACCAGGTCGGCCTGCAGACGGGATTCCAGCTCCTTGATGTGCAGGCTGATGGTGGGTGGCGCCAGGTGCAGCGCCTGTGCGGCCGCTGCAAAGTTGCCCAGGTCGGCAATGGCGATCAGCGTTTGCAGGTGGTCCAGGTTGAAGTTACGCATCAGTTTTTATGAATTGAGGCTTCATTGAATTCAACTTTACAGATGGTAAGCCAAGCCCGAGCATGCGGGCCATGTTGCATCCCACCCGTTTGAACCCTCGTACTTCCGATGACGTCACGGCCCATTCGCCCGCAGACGCTGTGCCGAAGGCACCCCCCACCTTGGCAGGACAGGGCCGCTGGCTTCGGCGCGCACGCATCGCTTGCCAGCGGCGGCTCGCGGCGCTGGGCGCCGTCCTGGCGCGCGCCGAAAGGCACATCACCGAGAACTTCAAGGTACCGCCCCATGGGGGGTGATGGAGGTGCGCACCTGCACTGTCTGCACTGGTGCTGCCGTGGGGATCGGCCTACACTGCAAAACCGGTCGGACGGCCTTGGACTGGAGCCTGGTGCCCACCAGGAGGCGCTAAGACCGAATGCAGGGCCGGATTGAGCGAAAGGACTTTGTATGTTGTCCGATTCCTCCGTAACCACCATGCTGCCTGTGATGGACATGGACCGCGCCCGTGCCTTCTACGAGGGTTGCCTGGGGCTGAAGCCCGGCGGGTTCCGGTCCGATGGCAAGTTCATCTATGCGGTAGGTGGCAGCACACTGGCGCTGTTCCCCAAGCCGGAAGGCACCAAGGCCGACCACACGGCCATCAGTTTCCAGGTGGCAGACATAGCGGCCACCATCGACGCGCTGAAACGCGCGAAGGTGGTCTTTGAGGACTACGACTTCCCGGGCCTCAAGACCGTGAATCACGTGTGCGTTCTCGGGGCCGAGAAGGCGGCGTGGTTCAAGGACACCGAGGGCAACTACCTCTGCCTCCACGAGGATATAGCGTCGGCTTGAGAGTACGCTGGTGGCGTCCCTGTGTTGGAGCGCCAGGTCTTTTTGGTTCAACCACCCCTGGGGCACCTTGGCATTGATCGTTCCCAGGAGTCCATATGTCTGTTTCCGGGGCGGAGATTCTGGAAGATGTGCTTTTCACCAGCCTTGAAGAAAGCAGAGAAGCTGCTTCCTGTCTGTGCTTCATTCATCGACCTTCATACCCAGCCTCTTGGTTCGCAAGAAATCGGGGCGCCACAATCCTCGGCCTTGTTGCGCCGCCTGCTCCGCGCGAAGGACCGCATGAATGCAACCCCGAACGAGGATTGGTCGGTGCAGCGGCTTGTGCAGGCCACTGGGTGTTACAAGCGCTTGTGCTTGTTCATTTCGCGAGACCTTTAGCATCCCGCCTCGCCGCTACCTGCTGACACGCCGCATCGAGCAGGCGATGACGCTGCTGGGTGCCACCGTCCTGTCCATCATCGAAATCGCCCATACCAGGGGCAGGGAAAGCTTGGATATGGGTATCTGCGGCCGTACGCTCCGGTATGTCTTCGGGAAAACCGCGAATACGCTGCAGGCCGATGCCCCGATCGACACGCGGTTGCTGGGCCTCGTCTCCGCCTGGGTTCTCAAAGCGGCGCAGTACCCGGCCATCACCGCTGCAGTTTCGGAAACGCGTCGCCGCATGTCCGAAGGTGTAGGCCAGCGTTCAACCAAGGAGATGTAGTGAACCGAGGTATCGGGGTGGTGCGGTTGTGTACTCGTTGGAGACTGACCCTATTGCAACTTGCGACTGATCCACAGGCCAGCGACACCGAGCGCCACCACAATCCAGCCCACCGTGTAGCCGCTACTGTTGGCCTCGACGAGTTTGTGTTTGTACGCAGCTGTATCGCGATAGTTGATCAATTGGCGGGTAGGCGTGCTGAGGCTGAACACCGCCTTTTCGTCTTTGGGGTCGAATTTGGCAGTCACGGTTTCACCGCTCAGGCCAGTCAGTACACGCTCGGAATTGGGCTCCCCCACACGCACGGTGACAATGCCCTCGGCACCCTTGATGTCGAGTTCGGTAAAGCGGCTTGCCAGCACGTTCTTTTTGCTCTTACGTTCAATGACGCGGGCGTTGATCGCCTTGCCGGAAACGGTGCTCAGCTCTGCTTCCGTAGGAACCGTCAGTCGCGAAGGCCGCTTGCGGTTCTCTGCGTACTCGGCGCCGAGCCAGACGAGGCCGCCAATGATCAACAAAAGAGGAATGGTTTTAAGGCTCAAAGCAACTCTCCTGGCAGGTGTTGGAATGGAGGCCCATAGTCTGCCATCGGATACGCGGAGCGCTCTCTTGAGCGTCTGGCCTTTCAGAAACAGGGCGGCGTTCAGTGGCGTCCAACCAACGCTGCGACCGCCTGTCCCACCTGCGTGGTGCTGGCCGTGCCCCCCAGGTCCGGCGTGCGCGGCCCGCTTTTGATCACTTCTTCGATGGCGTTGACGATGGCATCGTGCGCCGCCCGTCCTGCGCCCTGACCCTGGGTCAAGAAGTCCAGCATCAGTGCGCCGGACCAGATCATGGCGATGGGGTTGGCGATGTTCTGGCCGTAGATGTCGGGGGCCGAGCCATGCACGGGCTCGAACAGGCTGGGGAAGTGGCGCTCGGGGTTCAGGTTGGCCGAGGGTGCCAGGCCAATGGTGCCGGTGGTGGCCGGGCCCAGGTCGGAGAGGATGTCGCCAAACAAGTTGGTGGCGGCCACCACGTCGAAGCGGCCGGGCTGCAGCACAAAGC
>NZ_JACUZT010000018.1:0-5857 GCF_014851495.1 Acidovorax sp. ACV01
CCCCTAAAACTAGTGCTATAGTCGAGGGCTTCGCTACTGAGGCGGTTCTGCAGAAATGCAGAGAGCTGGTTGTTCGGGTGGTGATGGGGCTGAGGCCTTGTTGCTGCAGGGGCTGAGAAGGTGGTGAAGAAAGTTTGGTTTTGAGTTGTAGGCGGTGTAAAAACCGGTATATAATTCAAGGCTTCGCTGAGTAGAGCAGGGTGTTGCAAGACACTGGGTTTGAAAGGTGGTGAAAACGAAAAAGTTTTCAAAAGTTTGACAGCTCTTCAAAAACTGTGCTAGAATTCAAGGCTCAGCTGATCGCAGCTAAGTCGGGAAAGCAAAGAAAGACTTCGGTCTTTGTGAGTGATCCGGTTCATTAAAAATATACAGCCGATAAGCGTGGGCGTTTGATGGCGAGTGCCAAGTTCTTTGGAACTAGTGCTTAGCACTACAAACGCTCATGAGAGAGAAGTGAAGTTCACTTCAATTCTTAATTATGAGTTGCTCGAAAGAGCGAAAAAAATCAAGATCGAACTGTAGAGTTTGATCCTGGCTCAGATTGAACGCTGGCGGCATGCCTTACACATGCAAGTCGAACGGTAACAGGTCTTCGGATGCTGACGAGTGGCGAACGGGTGAGTAATACATCGGAACGTGCCCGATCGTGGGGGATAACGGAGCGAAAGCTTTGCTAATACCGCATACGATCTACGGATGAAAGCAGGGGACCGCAAGGCCTTGCGCGGACGGAGCGGCCGATGGCAGATTAGGTAGTTGGTGGGATAAAAGCTTACCAAGCCGACGATCTGTAGCTGGTCTGAGAGGACGACCAGCCACACTGGGACTGAGACACGGCCCAGACTCCTACGGGAGGCAGCAGTGGGGAATTTTGGACAATGGGCGAAAGCCTGATCCAGCCATGCCGCGTGCAGGATGAAGGCCTTCGGGTTGTAAACTGCTTTTGTACGGAACGAAAAGACTCTGGTTAATACCTGGGGTCCATGACGGTACCGTAAGAATAAGCACCGGCTAACTACGTGCCAGCAGCCGCGGTAATACGTAGGGTGCAAGCGTTAATCGGAATTACTGGGCGTAAAGCGTGCGCAGGCGGTTATATAAGACAGATGTGAAATCCCCGGGCTCAACCTGGGAACTGCATTTGTGACTGTATAGCTAGAGTACGGTAGAGGGGGATGGAATTCCGCGTGTAGCAGTGAAATGCGTAGATATGCGGAGGAACACCGATGGCGAAGGCAATCCCCTGGACCTGTACTGACGCTCATGCACGAAAGCGTGGGGAGCAAACAGGATTAGATACCCTGGTAGTCCACGCCCTAAACGATGTCAACTGGTTGTTGGGTCTTCACTGACTCAGTAACGAAGCTAACGCGTGAAGTTGACCGCCTGGGGAGTACGGCCGCAAGGTTGAAACTCAAAGGAATTGACGGGGACCCGCACAAGCGGTGGATGATGTGGTTTAATTCGATGCAACGCGAAAAACCTTACCCACCTTTGACATGTACGGAATCCTTTAGAGATAGAGGAGTGCTCGAAAGAGAACCGTAACACAGGTGCTGCATGGCTGTCGTCAGCTCGTGTCGTGAGATGTTGGGTTAAGTCCCGCAACGAGCGCAACCCTTGTCATTAGTTGCTACATTTAGTTGGGCACTCTAATGAGACTGCCGGTGACAAACCGGAGGAAGGTGGGGATGACGTCAAGTCCTCATGGCCCTTATAGGTGGGGCTACACACGTCATACAATGGATGGTACAAAGGGTCGCCAACCCGCGAGGGGGAGCCAATCCCATAAAGCCATTCGTAGTCCGGATCGCAGTCTGCAACTCGACTGCGTGAAGTCGGAATCGCTAGTAATCGTGGATCAGAATGTCACGGTGAATACGTTCCCGGGTCTTGTACACACCGCCCGTCACACCATGGGAGCGGGTTCTGCCAGAAGTAGTTAGCCTAACCGCAAGGAGGGCGATTACCACGGCAGGGTTCGTGACTGGGGTGAAGTCGTAACAAGGTAGCCGTATCGGAAGGTGCGGCTGGATCACCTCCTTTCTGGAAAACTGCATTCAATATTGAACGCCCACACTTATCGGTTGTTGGAACAAGCTGCTGACTTGCGAAGTCATTCGCAAGGATGTGGAATGGGTCTGTAGCTCAGCTGGTTAGAGCACTGTGTTGATAACGCAGGGGTCGTTGGTTCGAGCCCAACTAGACCCACCAAATTCCAATGGACGGATAGCTGCAGAGAAATTTGCGGGGATGAAGACCGGATTGGGGGATTAGCTCAGCTGGGAGAGCACCTGCTTTGCAAGCAGGGGGTCGTCGGTTCGATCCCGTCATCCTCCACCAACAACAAATAGTGAGTAGAGATTACTCAACACCAAAGCGGCTTTGGATCAGAAATGATGCGAGGCTGTTTTGTTGTTGATCAATATCGATTGATCAATCGGCTGTTCTTTAAAAATTCATAGAGTCGAATCAGAGTTGCTAGCGGAAACTGCACATTCGTAAAGGTTTAGTGCAGACCGTGCCGCTAGCAACAAGAATTTTTGATTGCGTCAAAACGAATATTCAAACCTAGTTTGAAATTCTTAAGTAATACGATGACAACTCGAAAGGGTTGAAGTTGTTTACGGCATAACGCGTCAGGTGAAAGACCTGGCAAGTCCTTGAAAGATTAGACGGCGGTGTTTCGCAAGAAACGTCAAAGTTATAGGGTCAAGTGACTAAGAGCATGTGGTGGATGCCTTGGCGATTACAGGCGACGAAAGACGTGATAGCCTGCGATAAGCTTCGGGGAGCTGGCAAATAAGCTTTGATCCGGAGATTTCTGAATGGGGAAACCCACCTCGCAAGAGGTATCGCATGATGAATACATAGTCATGCGAGGCGAACCGGGTGAACTGAAACATCTCAGTAGCTCGAGGAAAAGACATCAACCGAGATTCCGAAAGTAGTGGCGAGCGAAATCGGAAGAGCCTTCTATTGATAGCACGACTGTTAGCAAAACGGAATGGAAAGTCCGGCCATAGCAGGTGATAGCCCTGTATGCGAAAACAGACGTGTGGTACTAAGGTAGAGACAAGTAGGGCGGGACACGAGAAATCCTGTCTGAATATGGGGGGACCATCCTCCAAGGCTAAATACTCGTAATCGACCGATAGTGAACCAGTACCGTGAGGGAAAGGCGAAAAGAACCCCGGGAGGGGAGTGAAATAGATCCTGAAACCGCATGCTTACAAAAAGTAGGAGCCCGCAAGGGTGACTGCGTACCTTTTGTATAATGGGTCAGCGACTTACATTCAGTGGCAAGGTTAACCGAATAGGGAAGCCGTAGAGAAATCGAGTCCGAATAGGGCGAATCAGTCGCTGGGTGTAGACCCGAAACCAAGTGATCTATCCATGGCCAGGATGAAGGTGCCGTAACAGGTACTGGAGGTCCGAACCGACTAGTGTTGCAAAACTAGCGGATGAGCTGTGGATAGGGGTGAAAGGCTAAACAAACTTGGAAATAGCTGGTTCTCTCCGAAAACTATTTAGGTAGTGCCTCAAGTATTACCGTCGGGGGTAGAGCACTGTTTAGGCTAGGGGGTCATGGCGACTTACCAAACCTATGCAAACTCCGAATACCGACGAGTACAGCTTGGGAGACAGAGCACCGGGTGCTAACGTCCGGACTCAAGAGGGAAACAACCCAGACCGCCAGCTAAGGTCCCTAAAATTGGCTAAGTGGGAAACGAAGTGGGAAGGCTAAAACAGTCAGGATGTTGGCTTAGAAGCAGCCATCATTTAAAGAAAGCGTAATAGCTCACTGATCGAGTCGTCCTGCGCGGAAGATGTAACGGGGCTAAGCCAGTTACCGAAGCTGCGGATTTGCAATTTATTGCAAGTGGTAGGAGAGCGTTCTGTAGGCCTGTGAAGGTGTCTGGTAACGGATGCTGGAGGTATCAGAAGTGCGAATGCTGACATGAGTAGCGTTAAAGGGGGTGAAAAGCCCCCTCGCCGTAAGCGCAAGGTTTTCTACGCAACGTTCATCGGCGTAGAGTGAGTCGGCCCCTAAGGCGAGGCAGAGATGCGTAGCTGATGGGAAACAGGTCAATATTCCTGTACCGATCAATAGTGCGATGTGGGGACGGAGAAGGTTAGCTCAGCCAACTGTTGGATATGTTGGTTCAAGCCTGTAGTCGTGCCTGGTAGGCAAATCCGCCGGGCTTAGATGAGGGGTGATAACGAGTCTGCTTGCAGACGAAGTGAGTGATACCCTGCTTCCAGGAAAAGCCACTAAGCTTCAGCTATTGACGACCGTACCGCAAACCGACACTGGTGCGCGAGATGAGTATTCTAAGGCGCTTGAGAGAACTCAGGAGAAGGAACTCGGCAAATTGATACCGTAACTTCGGGAGAAGGTATGCCCCAAGTAGGTGAACCTGTACAAGGCGAGCCCAACGGGGTTGCAAAAAATCGGTGGCTGCGACTGTTTAATAAAAACACAGCACTCTGCAAACACGAAAGTGGACGTATAGGGTGTGACGCCTGCCCGGTGCTGGAAGATTAAATGATGGGGTGCAAGCTCTTGATTGAAGTCCCAGTAAACGGCGGCCGTAACTATAACGGTCCTAAGGTAGCGAAATTCCTTGTCGGGTAAGTTCCGACCTGCACGAATGGCGTAACGATGGCCACACTGTCTCCTCCTGAGACTCAGCGAAGTTGAAATGTTTGTGATGATGCAATCTCCCCGCGGAAAGACGGAAAGACCCCATGAACCTTTACTGTAGCTTTGTATTGGACTTTGAACAGATCTGTGTAGGATAGGTGGGAGGCTTTGAAGTGAGGTCGCTAGATCTCATGGAGCCAACGTTGAAATACCACCCTGGTGTGTTTGAGGTTCTAACCTAGGTCCATTATCTGGATCGGGGACAGTGCATGGTAGGCAGTTTGACTGGGGCGGTCTCCTCCCAAAGCGTAACGGAGGAGTTCGAAGGTACGCTAGTTACGGTCGGACATCGTGACGATAGTGCAATGGCATAAGCGTGCTTAACTGCGAGACTGACAAGTCGAGCAGATGCGAAAGCAGGACATAGTGATCCGGTGGTTCTGTATGGAAGGGCCATCGCTCAACGGATAAAAGGTACTCTGGGGATAACAGGCTGATACCGCCCAAGAGTTCATATCGACGGCGGTGTTTGGCACCTCGATGTCGGCTCATCTCATCCTGGGGCTGTAGCCGGTCCCAAGGGTATGGCTGTTCGCCATTTAAAGAGGTACGTGAGCTGGGTTTAAAACGTCGTGAGACAGTTTGGTCCCTATCTTCCGTGGGCGCTGCAGATTTGAGGAAGCCTGCTCCTAGTACGAGAGGACCGGAGTGGACACACCTCTGGTGTATCGGTTGTCACGCCAGTGGCATTGCCGAGTAGCTAAGTGTGGAAGAGATAACCGCTGAAAGCATCTAAGCGGGAAACTCGTTTCAAGATGAGATCTGCCGGGGCCTTGAGCCCCCTAAAGAGTCGTTCAAGACCAGGACGTTGATAGGTCAGGTGTGGAAGCGCAGTAATGCGTTAAGCTAACTGATACTAATTGCTCGTGCGGCTTGACCCTATAACTTTGATAGCCAACACACGAAAGTGTGAAAAGCTCAAAGATTGTTATGCCAAGTTGACGCAGTCAAAAGACACAAAATCTGATTCCAAACTCTATGAATTCGCCAGGCTGTTCCATGAACAGCCCAGCACCAAGTTATGCCTGATGACCATAGCAAGTTGGTCCCACTCCTTCCCATCCCGAACAGGACAGTGAAACGACTTTGCGCCGATGATAGTGCGGGTTCCCGTGTGAAAGTAGGTCATCGTCAGGCTCTTACAGCCCA
>NZ_JACUZT010000019.1:0-1518 GCF_014851495.1 Acidovorax sp. ACV01
GAGCGGTAGTCGTCAATCGGTGGCGTCTGGTGAATCGGCCTTGGTGCCTGTCTTGCGGGTCTGCTCTCTGGCCTTGATGCGCTTCTTCGCCGTAGCACTGCTGTGCAGGAATCGATGGCTCTCGTTTCCTGTCTCCACGATGTGACAGTGGTGCGTGAGGCGGTCGAGCAAGGCGGTCGTCATCTTCGCGTCCCCGAACACCGTCGACCATTCGGCGAAGTCCAGGTTGGTCGTGATCACCACGCTGGTGTGCTCGTAAAGCTTGGACAGCAGGTGGAACAGCAGCGCACCGCCGGCCTGGCTGAACGGCAGGTAGCCCAGTTCGTCCAGGATCACCAGATCCATTCGCAGCAAGCTCAGCGCAATACGCCCGGCCTTGCCCTGGGCCTTCTCCTGCTCCAGGGCATTGACCAGATCGACCGTCGAGTAGAACCGCACGCGCTTGCCGTGGCGCACGATGCCCGACACGCCCAGAGCCGTTGCCAGATGGGTCTTGCCTGTGCCCGGACCACCGACCAAGACCACGTTGTGCGCGGCCTCGGTGAACTCCAGCGTCGCGAGCTGGTGGACCAGCTTCTGGTCGACCACCGACGCATCGAAGTCGAAGCCGGCCAGATCCCGGTGCACGGGGAAGCGCGCAGAGTTCATCTGGTGCTGGACCGAACGCATCGAACGGTCTGTGGTCTCCGCCTGCAGCAGGTGCTCGACCAGCCAGCGAGAGGCATCCAAGCCGGACGCGGCACCTTGCTCCGCCAGATCGCACCAGGCACTGGCCATGCCGTGCAGGCGCAACGCCTTGAGTTCGACTGTCACGTCACGCATGGTCCACCTCCTGTCCACGCAAGCCGTCGTATCGGGCCGTGTTGGCCAGCGGCGGCGTGACGATCTGCAGTACCGTCTGCGCACTCTGCGGTGCTGCCGGTGCGGCGAGCCGCCCGAGCACATTAACGACGTGCTCCACGCTGACCCGGCCCGATGGCGGACCACTCTCCAGCGCCAACTCGACCGCCACGATCACCGCGTCCAGCCCCGCCGTCGGCACGATGGCCAACACCTGCGCCATCACGCGATCTCCACCGGCCTGGCGCAGCAGGCCGCGGCGCAGTTGCTGCAGTGCCTCGGGCATGTCTGCGAAGGGCGCACCGTTCCTCAATGCACCAGGCTTGCGCTGGATGAGCGGAATGTAGTGCTGCCAGTCGTAGCGGGTGCCGCCAGAGGCGCTCAGGCGCTCGTGTCGCGCGACCACCGCATCATCGGCAACAACCACGATGCCGCCCGGATACAGCCGCGTGCTGACCATCTGCCCGGCCAGCTCGCAGGGCACCGAGTAGCGGTTGCGTGCCACCGACACCAGGCAGGTGCTCGACACCCGGGCAGGCTTCTCTACGTAGCCATCGAAGGGCTCAGGCATGGGCATCAGGTGGGGACGCTCGTGCTCGAGCATCTCGGCCACGCTGAACTGGCTGTGCTCGGGGTGGCGCACCTCGCTCCACAGTGCTCGGCATCGCTCCGCCAGCC